>NZ_KV575262.1:0-659007 GCF_001682515.1 Acinetobacter gyllenbergii
CCAATTCTCATTATTGGTTGGATTCGCAGCGTTACCATCTTTCGCAGAGCTTGTTCCACCAGATAAACTGACACTTTTCGCATCATACTGACTTTGGTTTTTAATATCGCTAAAGGTCAGGCTGTTGGCAGTCAGGTTATTGTTGTCTTTACTTGCAGTCGAAACAATTGCACCACCTTTGAGATCAACTTGATCTGCTTTGACATGGTAACCACCATCTCCAGCAAATAAGCCTGATTGCTGGTTAACACTATTTGAAGAACCTTGTGCCTTACTGTTGTTATAGTTGCCAGATGCCTGCCATGCAGTACCTAAAGACGCCTGTACCCGAGCACCTGCTCCAGTTTGTTTAATGTCTTGCTCGATACGATCTTGCTGACTTTGGATACTTAGCTTTCCACCAACATCAGCATCAATTCGGTTTGCCGTTGCCTGCGCACCATTCAAAGTGGTATCACCCTTACTCTTGATACTGACCTTATTGGCATCTAAGCTCGTCTGGCTATGAATGTTATTATCGCTATGATTACTGCCTTTGCCATAACCCGCTTCGCCATAAATATACACACCCGTTTGTGCGCCAACAGATGCACCAACACCCACACTGAGCCCTGCATTGCTGTTTTTACCCTCTGCCTTTTGCTGACTTTGTCCAGACTCAAGTAAAATATGCTGTGCGGAATCTAAATTAATCGTATCTTTGGCTTTAACCTGCGTATTTTGTAGATGAATATTACCTTCGGTACTGGTGAGGTTGATATTGCCACCAGCATTCAAAAGATTTTGTTGTGAATTGGCATATTGGTTATTTTGTTCACTCTTACTGGTTTTAAAACCAATGCCTGTTTCAGCTTTGGCAATGGCACCACCTTGTAAGTCACTATAGCTCTGGTAACCTTGGGCAACTGCTGCTGCACCCTGTAAAGCTTGGGTACGCTGATCTGCCTTACTCTTGATTGCTTGATCACCAGCATTAATCACATCAAGGATGGGTGAACTGACGCGACTGAATTGTCCAACTTTCAAGTCTTTAGAAGATTGACTTGAGCGGCCAGTATTTTTATCTTCCAAGATCGCAATATCTTTGGCTTTAATATTGATATCTTTACCTGCGAGCACATCCGCCACTTGTTGGGTATATTTATTTCCAGCCTGAATATTGACATTGCCATCTAGGCTACCGACCTGACTGCGTTGCTGCTCAACAGCTTGACTCTGACTGTTATTTTGACTCTTCATGTAGCCATAGAACTTTTCTGTATCCGAGATTTGTGCATTCCCAATCCCTTTACTGCTCTGTGACTCTTGTTGGCTTTGACTATTCTGACTCGACTGAATATTAATATCTCGAGCTGCATTAATCGTGTTATCGCCTTGTGATACCACGGTACTGCCAATAATATTAATATCACCTTTTTCTGTTTGCAGCGTCGATTTCCCCCCTACAGAAACTTGTGTCCCCACGGATTGAACAATGTTTCCATTGCCCTTATTTTTATCCTTATATGTGCCTGCTGGAGCAGTCCATTCGCGATTATCAATACTAACACCGCTACGTTGACTATTTGCAGATTGAGTTTGCTGTTGTTGAGTTGTGCCTAAAAGAATATCGTCTCGTGCATGTAAAAGAGCATCACCTTCCGCTGAGATTTTTGCACCCTGACTGTTTATATCACCAGCTTTGGCAATGATATTGAGATTACCCTGTGCAGCAACCTCAGTCACTACAGCCTGTGTGGATGAATAATTAGAAGATTGCTGTGTTCGCTGTTTACCACCAGATACAACAATAGGAGTTGCTGCTGCCATACCAGCTTTTCGTACAGCCTCACCTTGAGCCATTACTTGTCCAACAGCGCTGTTCGAGAATTGGTTATTCGCAGTACTTTCTTTATAACTTGATCTTGCTGCTTCAAGTGGTGAATAAGTCACACCAACCGAAATACCCGATTGCTTGGACTGGCTAGCACTTTTATTTTCAGTATGGGTAGATGCAGCATTAAGATTCACATTCTCGCCGACTAGATTAATGTCTTTTCCAGATTGAATGATTGCAGCTTCGGCTGTTAAATCTTTAGCAGCAATAATATTGGTATCGCCTTTAATGCTTCCAATAACGCTTTGGGTTATACCTGTTGATTGATTGTTCTGCTGTGTATTTAGGCTCGATTTACCATAGCCAATGCTGGCAACTCCACCTGACAGGCTACCGCTCAATCCTGATTTTTTAGTCTGCGTATTATGTATATTCAAGTAGGAGTTATCTGCTGCCCTGATTTCAATATTTTCTTTGGCTTGCAGTTGCGTTAACTCATCCGACACCACCTCACTACCTTGAATCTTGATATTCTTGGCATCAAGAATGACTTGCTTTCCATCTACCGTACTTGCTACAGCTTCATTTGAAACATCTTTAATATAGTTTTGTGTGGTCTTTTTACTTAAAAAGCCTTTCTTTTTGGTTTCATCAGCATGCTCATAACTGCTGCTCTTACGACCCTCTTTGATGGTTAAGTCTTCACTGGCACTGACTAAAGTCTTGCCTTGCTCACTACTGAGCTGCGAACCTGTAATATCAATATTTTTGCCAGTTAGCGCCAAATCACCTTTCGATTGAATCTGATTGCCCACATCCTGCTTTTGCGTACCAAAATCAAAATTCTTTTTATTGGTATAGCTATTGGTAACACGTTCAGTTTGCAGCGTGTCCAGTGAGACATCACCCTGTGTTTGAATCACACTTGAACCATTACTGTTGATGATATCAGCAGCTTTTAGGCTGGTATTTCCACCCACACGGATATTCAGTGTATTTTTCAGCGTATCGGTATTTTGACCATTGCCAACATAAATACCCGCTTTACGATCTATCTTGGTAAAGCCAAACTCATTTTGACCTGATTTATTGCTGTTACTGCTCAGAGTGCTGCTATGATTAAAGTTGCCACCAATCTCCATGCTAAGCGCATCTTTGGCTATAATCTGGCTGCCGATATTGTTCAGATCTTGTTTGGTACTGATCCCAATACGGTTCGCCTCTAAACGGCCATTCAGTTGATTGATACTATTGGCATTGATCTTTAAGGCTTCACGGCCTGCAATGGTGGCACTGTTCAGCACGTCACCTTGCATATCCAACTGCACTTGCTCTGCGGCAATTAAAGTCCCGTCACCTTTTAAATCACCCACCTGAGATTTGACATAGACCTGCGGAACCAACGCTTTAGTCGTACTGCCATCTGGCAAATGAATGGTTTTCTCTTCCAGCCATACAATATCACTGGTCAACTGCGCGATTTGGGCTGAAGTCAGGGCAATACCCGGTGTCAGATTAAACTGCTTGGCAAAAGTCAGGCCATTGTTCATCAAGGCTTTGTATTGCTCTTCATCATTGCCATAGCCAGATAAGAAACGACGACCCGTCAATTGCGCAATCTGATCTTGCACCAGACGCTGCTCATAATAACCATCGCCCAGACGTTTTTGTTGTTTCGCAGGGTCAAGACCGAGTGCATTCAACATATGGTCTGATGACAGCCATTTTTTGTAATTACTAAAGGCTGGATCAGTTTCGACTAAAAAGCCTGCCTGACTGTCTTTGGTTTGGATAAATAATGCATTACTCGGCAAGCGAATGCTTTTCTGCTGAACCGTACGGACTTCATAGCCTGTTGAAGTCTCGGTCTGCCCTAGGGTTTGTTGCGATGCATCCAGTTGTTTGGCCGCATCAACATTGTTCGAACCGTTCTGGTTGTCCTGATTGACAGGCTGACCAGATTTTGTATCAATCTGCTTTTGTTCAGTTTGCTGCTGTTGCAGTTCAACTTTCCCAGCTTGCTGCGAAGCCTGAATATCTGTCTCAGCTTGTGTTGGCTCTACTGCTTTGATTTGGTGGGTCGGCGTACCAATGACCTGATCCCCACCATAGAGACCACTCAGTACAAAAGGTTCTGTTTCATCGGCAGGATTAAATCCGATTTGGGTCTTTCTTCCTGAATCATAGAACCATCTGATTGGATTCTTAAACTTCGTGGTTTTATTGGCCGTGTATGCTTTATTCTCAATACTTGTACCTTCAACCGTTAAGGTTTTGGCAGCTAGAATCTGACTCTGATCATTCAGAATACCCTCTGCATTGATCAACATATTGCCACCGCTGATAATCTGCCCTGGGGTACTGCTGATCACTTCTGGCACATAGGTTTCTTTATCGTATTCAAAAATGTTATAGGTTCTTAAACGACGACCATCTTTGAGTAACATCCACAAAAAGTTACCTTGTTTCTGGAATTCAACAATATCCTCTGAAACATCAATCCCCGGATGGCGGTTATCCTCATAACCATGAACCTTGACCGATGACTCTAAAATCGCAGCATCCTTGACCTCAAAGTTTTCATTGATGTTCTCTATACGTTTGGTATCAAGCTGCATATCCCCTTGAGATTCGATGGTTGCGCTACGATTATTGATCAGATCAGCTTTGCCCTGTGCCTGATAATTGTCATCTAGTGAACCGCCTATTTTGAGCTGTCCCATGCTCAGAATCCAAGCATTGTCTTTGGAAACAGCATTGACTGCACCGCCAGCCTGATTATTCAGTGTGCCGATCCCAAGGTGCATATCGCCACGTGAAGCAATCACGGCGCCTACGCCCTCAAGGTTGCTTTTGTTATCGAGGGTTTGTGCCTGTATCGCAACATGGTCACCATAAATCCGTGCCCCATCATTATGAAGCTGCTGTGCTTGAATATGCGTCAGTCCAGCATTGATCAATCCTTGGTTATGGACTTTATTCTGCGCAATCAAATGCATTTCGGCGCTGTTGATGCTTGCGTCTTTTTGATTCAAGATATTCTGTGCATTCAGATGCAGTTGCTTGCCTGCACTGATTTCAGATTGGTTAATAATGTCTTTATCGCTGCTGAGTTTCAGGCTGTCATTGGCTTTCAGCTCGCTGTCTTTACGTTGGGTGTAGTTTTGCTTCAAACGGATCTCGGCATCACCCAGACTGATGATTTTACCTTGATTAATCAGTTCATTGGCCTGAATATTGAGTTGTTGCTGCGCCAATAACTCACCCGCAGTATTATCAATATTCAAGCTTTGCTCAGCTTGGCCGATATTGAGCTGACCAAGACTGGAAATACTGCCTTGCTGGTTGTTTAACTGGGTTTGAATGCTTAAATTTGCAGTGTCACTGGCACGGATGGCACCCGCTTGGTTATTCAGTTCTTGGGCAATTAACTGAATATTTTTCGCATCCAGACCACCAATTACATCTTTGACATTATTATCGCGGTTATCAATACGTTTTGCCTGTATTGCTAACTGATCTCCCGCCACAATATGGCTTGCATTGCCACTGTTATTGACCTGATCCACCTTGATTTGCACATTTTTCAGTGCCTGTATCTGACCTTGGTTGTTCAACACCCCAGCCGGATTTTTCTGTTCAATCAGCAGATCGGTCTGACTGCTCACTTGCCCAGACTGATTTTCGAGCTGTTGCGCCTGTATCGTGGTCTTGCCCTCAGACGCAATTAAACCACGTTGGTTATGTAACTGCTGAATATTGTTGAGCTGTAATGTGCCCTGACTGAGAATTCCCCCTTTATCGCCTGAATCCTGATTGATCAAATCATGATTTTGCGTATCAATTTGTAGGGTGCTTTCCGCCTGAATCAAACCCGCCTTGTTATTCAATGTCCCCGTTTTCAAATTGACGTGTTTCGATAGAATACGTCCATTGGCATTTTCTAAATTTTGTTGTTGGGTATCTACACGCAATTGTTCTTGTGCCAACATTTGCCCAGCTTGGTTATCCAAGCCTTGCACCACCACGTTTAGCGTTTTCGCAGCTGAGATTTCACCACTATTATTCTGTACGTGTCCTTGTGCTTGAAGCTGAGTATCGCCTTGTTCGGCACGGATAATACCAGACTGGTTATTCAGTGCACCGCTACGAATATCCAGCTGATTTTTTGCCGCCAAAATCCCTTGCTGATTATTCAGTTCAGCCTGTGTCAGTACCGCCATGTCAGTTGCAGCATAGATCGTACCAGACTGGTTATCTAATCGGTCAGTCCTTAGGTTGATCTTATTTTTACTCTGAATCAGACCTTTCTGATTACCAACTTGCTTGGCTTTGATATTGATATCATCCGCCGCATAAATTTCCCCAGCTTGATTCTGTAGTTGTTGCTGAACCGTTAAATCCAACACACCTTGTTCCGCACGAATCCGCCCCGAGCTGTTGTCCAGTGCTTGCGCCTTGATTTCGACTTGCTTGGCAATGATCAAACCCGATTGGTTATTGACTTGTCCCGCAGCATTTAAGCCCAACTGATCTTTGCTATAGAGTGTACCTTGTTCATTATTCAGATCGGTCACACTCAAATCCATTGACCCATTACTCAGTACTTTACCAGCCTGATTATTCAAGCTGTCTGCCTTGATGCTGCTGTTGCCAGCCGCACTAATCTCGCCTTCACGGTTATTGAGTTCTTTGTTCACCGTGAGCTGTAAACTGCCATCTTCGGCACTTTGCAACATTTGCCCTTTTTGATGGCTCAAACTGTCGGCACGCAATTCAATATTTTTGGCAGAGGTGGTCGCACGATCAAGATTGACCGAACCTAATTCAAGTTGCATGTTGCCATTGCTTTGGATCTTGCCATCCTGAGCTTGCATTTGTTGTGCCGTGATCTTGAGTTGCTGATCTCCTGCATGCAGGATAGCGCCTGCAACCGAACTCAGATTTTGGGTGTTAATTTCTGTGTTGGCTGCATTGCTGATGATTTGCCCAGCATCGTTATCAATCCGTTCAGCAATATCTAAAACCAGATTGTTTTTCCCTGTCTGTTGAATCAAGCCTTTCTTGTTATTGAGTTTTAAGGTATTGAGCTGAATATCGGCTGCACTGTATTGACCGTCCTGATTGTCGATACTGTTGGTTGCCTTTAAGTTGAGTTGCTGTTCTGCAAGTAACTTCGCCTGACGGGTTGTTAACTCGCTTGTCTCAACCTTGATATTCTTGGCTTGAACTTCACTGCCACTCAGGTCGGCACGGCGACTCGCATCGATACTAACTTCAGTACCCGCCAAAAGCTTGCCTGCAATCTGCGCCTGCTCCGCGCTCATCTCCAGTGTTGCAGCATCATTATTCAGCTTGCCATCTGGGCTTAAGCCTGCTGCCCAAACACTGTCAGCATTGCTCTGGATCTGTTCAGCTTGAACTTTAACTTGATTCTGTGCCGCAAGCTGCCCATGCTGCTGTAACTGACTGACATGTAGCTGTGCCGAGTCTCCCGCATAGATTTGTCCTGTATTTTGCAATTGCTGGCTTTGAATCTTTAGATTTTTAGCGGCAATGATATTGCCCGCTGTATCTTTACTGACGCCATTCTCAATTTGTGTGGCTTTTAACACTAAATCTTTGCTTTGACTTTGAAGCGTGCCACTTTGATTATTGACCTGTTGAGATTCAATAGTTAACTGTTGCCCTAAAATTTGACCTGCGCGGTTATCAAGTTGATCCGCTTTGATCGTAACATCGTGCTTGGTCGAGGCAATTACACCTTTCTGGTTATTCAGTTGCTCCGATTGCAGCTCGACATTGTTCACTGCAAGTAATTTACCGTCTTGGTTATTGATCGTCTTGCTATCAATCTTCAGTGCCTGTTCGCTTTGAATACTGCCCGCTTGGTTATTTAACTGTTGTGAGCGGATATCCAGAGCTTGAACCGCATTTAACTGACCTTTCTGATTATTGACATTGCTGGCTTGAATATCGATCTGATTGGCAGAGAGCTTACCCCCTTGGTTCTCAAATACTTGCCCTGCGAATTTCAATTCAGGCAGTTGTAACTCTCCACCTGTATTGTTGATCTTATTGCTAATATTCAAAGCAATATCATTGTTATTGCTGATCTTACCACTTTGGTTATTCAGTTGATTCTCAACCAGAATTACGCCATCGGCAAAGGTCTTTGGAACGATGTCTTTAGGTTGAATGACTTCAACTGTACTGGCGTCCTGTGCGCTGCTGTTCTGTCCTGGATTTTTAACGGTTGGCGGTGCGGTATTATTGTCTGAACCACTATTGCCATTTGAACTGTCTTGTACAGCACGACCAATCCGACCTTGTTGGTTGTCTAGGCTATTGGCATTGACTTTGAGTTTTTGCCCACCCACTTGTTCAATTTGGCCCTTTTCATTGCTCAAATTTTTTGCAGTTAAATCAATACGGCCTGCATTGATGACCCCTTGACTGTTATTAACATCGCCTTGGGCATCCAACTTGACTTCATCCATGCTGGCAATCAAACCAGCATTACGAATATCCTTTGCCTGTAACTGGATTTTATTGTTGGTACTACTAATATTGCCAGTATTGCTAATATTCTGTGCCCTAAGCTCGATTTGATCTTTGGCGGCTACAATATTGCCTTGGTTAATCAGATCTCCATTGGCATTGAGCTTTAGCGTCGATTCTGTACTGCTGATCGAACCTGCATTGCGTACTCCAAGGCCTTGTTCAGTCCCCACCAAAAAAATCTTGCCTGCGTACATACCTCCCAATTTTCCAACATCCAGTGCAAAGCCTGACGAATTGCTTGCTGAACCATTCGCATTTGGGTTTGGGGTGTATTGGGGTGTGGTTTGGTCTTTGACTTGAATATCATTTTGACCCAAGACCACATTGAGTTCTTTGCCATATAATCCGGCATTGACCTTCAATGCCTGCGCATAGATATCGGTAAATGGGGTCAAACTTCCATTGAGACCTTTGCCCTCAATAGTGACCTGTCCTTCACGCACCCGAAATGACTCAAGATAGCCTTGATTCATTACTGCTTGACCCGTCGTTAAGGTAAAGCGATCTGCATTGATCACGCCACAACCATCGCAGACCAAACCAGCAGGGTTGGCAATCACCACCTGTGCCGACTTGCCTGCAACTTCAAGGTAACCTCTGAGCTGACTTGGGTTGCTGCTATTCACTTCATTAAGAATAACCTTGGCTTCACCACGTGCAAGGTTGCTATTGCCCTGTACCCAACCGCCAATCTGGGTTTGGGTATTATTCCGTGCATTGTTTAAGATCGCACCTTGTTGGCCAACGTCAAATTGTGTATAGGTATTCCGTGATACACCACCTGCGCTCGGGGTCTGGATATTGACCTGTACCGTACCATTGGCAGAATTGAGAATTTGCGGTTGTTGATTATTGGGTGCCGAACGGTCTGCAATAATTTGGGTGTTTGCAATACTGCTTAGTGGCATAATATAGACCACTGCGCCCAGCATACTGATCACGGCGAAATTCAGAGGATTCAGTTTTTTATAAGAATGGACTGATGGCGTCGCAGACGCATCGGGTGCTACAGCACCGCTTTGACCTGCTGTTTTGGTTCGGCTTTTTACAATTTCTGCAACCGCTATAAACAGACCACGTGCCTGACTAAAAATAACGCGATATCGATTCTTATTCATACCTAAATACTCAATCTTTATTTATTTAATTCATTAAAAAACATCAAAAAGTGTGGACTAGTACATCCAGTTCACACTGAAACCTGTCGTAAAATCATCGGTTTTAAAATATTCTGGCTTTTTCAACGGCGCACCAACAAAAGCGTCGTAGCTCACTGACTTAAGCACCTGTCCACGTAAGCCTACTACCGCACCCAACAAACTGGTGCCAACCAATGGATTTGGATACTGTGCAGTGGTTCCACCCACTTCACCATAATCAATGCCGCCGTACCATTGCATCGGAAATTTCGCAATCGATCCACTCAATTCATTGCGAACCAAGAAGCCATTATCGGCCATCAAAGTCTGCTCACCATCGTAACCACGCACGGTATAACGGTTACCAATCGAGAAGCGGTCTTGCGGTGTCAGTGCTTTGTTACTATGCTGCATGCGCCACTCAGCCAAATATTGTAAGTTCTGCTGACCGACTTGGAATGGCACTTGCAAACTGGCATTGGCTTGTAAAATACCGACACGGGTATATGCTTCATTAAATTGTTCTTCTGGTGCACGCATGGCACTAAATGCACCCGTACCACGTTTATAGGTGACATTACCCGTCAGCGTGGCATTGGCTAAATATTCACTATGATCTAAGCTAGCTTTCCAGCCGGCCGTTTTTCGACGCTGTACTTCTACTTCAACATCATTGATAAAGTTCTGCGACTCGCGATACCAACCACCAACACTCGCAGAAGTCTTCCGTTTGGCATTACGATACAACACACGGGATAGATCAGCGCCAATCAACTTACTTTTACCGCTATAGTTATAACTTTGGTTCGCACCAGCGACCGTCTGGTTATAATTGGATTGGCTATAACTGGTGTTCAATAACCAGTAATGATATGGAATGCTATAGCTGAGATAAAAGCCATCTGTACCCCGTTTACCAGAGTCACCACCTCCTAAGTCGTGATTATAACTGCCATAGAACAGGTCATTTGCGGTCAATAGATTATCTAAAGACAATGTTGCAGTGCCTTGGTATTTGCCAGTTGAGTCCGATCCTGCATCATCAATACCCAGATGCAAGCGATAGGGTTTAGACTGTTGCCAAGCGAGTTCTAAATCACTGTAACCCGGTTCAGTGCGCTGCGCTGAAGGCTTAATTTTAAAATCAGCTTCAACGGTTGGCACTCGTTTAAAATTTTCTAAACCTTGTTCAATATTACGTAGATTGAGAATGTCGCCTGATTTCACTGGTAATGCATTAAATATATGTGCACGTTTTGAAGTACCTTCAATAAATTGAATTTGATCGACCTTACCCGCAACCACTTTAAGTTGAATTGTGCCCGAAGCAATATTTTGTTGTGGCAATAACATCCGTGTAGTGACATAACCGTGGCTAATCAAATCATTCTGAATCAGATCCAGAGCTTGATTGAGTCCTTGTACCCCAATACAGCGTCCAATCAAATTATATTGACCCTGCGTTACTGGACGCATGGCAAAAGTAAACTGACGAGCATCTTCGCCGATCAATACAAACTTTTTGATTTCAAAGCAAACTTCTTCACTATGCGACTTCAAAAACTGAAGCTGTGGTTTACTTTGTAATTGCTTTTCTAACCCAGTTTGAACTGATGGCTCAGGCTGTATTTGTTTTTGTAAGGCTTCATCGCGTTGTTGTTGCCGCTGTGTAGCATCAGACTGTATTGCTCCACTTATTGGTGGTTCAGCAGCATAAATGGATGTTCCAAGTAAACTTAACATAATGAATATTTGGTTTTTTTTCATTTTTTTAGATTCACATTAAACAAATAGTAAAAATTTCAGTTGAATTATTACCAATTGGTTAAGTGCTGTAAATAAAAAAATGGTTTTTATCTCATTTTTTACCATTTAGGTGATTTGTTTAATGATTTTTTGGTTTTATGAGATTCAATTCATCTTTTAGACATTTGGATTCATTTAAAAGTAAATCCTATTAAATTAAATAACTTATAAGTATTCAATCAAAGATAATTTTATTCATAGGATTAAAAATCTCCCGAATGCCCCCCAAAATTTCAAATACAAAAAATGATTAGCCATCTTTCATTTTCACGCTACTTTCGGCGCTTGACTTCAACTCGATTAAATTATATACATTAATAATGATACGTTTCGTATCATTATACAAAACTACAAAAACAGGTGTATAAAATGGTAGGACTAATCGGAATAGTCTTGTCCTTAATATTGTTGATGTATTTAGCATATAAAGGATTTAGCGTAATTGTACTTGCACCCTTACTGGCATTATTTGCTGTCGCATGGAGCGGTCTCAGCAATCAACTCCTTGGGTTTTATTCCCAAGTGTTTATGACAGGTTTAGGCGGTTATATCATCAAATACTTCCCTCTATTTTTACTAGGTGCGGTATTTGGAAAATTAATGGAAGATTCTGGCTCTGCACAAACCATTGCCAATTTCTTTGTTGAAAAACTCGGACATCACAGAGCCATGCTGTCTATTGTTCTGTCTTGTGCAATTTTAACCTATGGAGGCGTTTCACTTTTTGTTGTTGGTTTTGCTGTCTTTCCAATTGCCTCGGCATTATTTAAAGAACTTGGTATTCCTAAACGCCTGATCCCAGCAGCGATTATGCTAGGTGCACTCACCTTTACCATGACCGCATTACCTGGCACACCGGCAATTCAAAATGCAATTCCAATGCCTTTCTTTGATACCGATCTTTATGCTGCACCTGGACTTGGTGTTTTAGCATCTATCTTTATTTTGATCACTGGCATGTGGTGGCTCAATAGACGGGTAAAAAAAGCGGATTTGAGTAATGAAGGATATGGAAACCATATCGAGAATCATCTTGAGCAGAATTCAATATCTGCCAAGCCAAGTCTTATGGTCGCATTTGCTCCAATTTTTATTGTGATTGTGAGCAATTTAGTACTCACTAAACTGATTTTACCCTCACTGGACACTGCCTATTTAGCCACGGATCAATTTGGGAATACTTCGCTCAATTCAGTGATTGGATTATGGGCAATCATATGTGCATTGGTTCTGGCTTGTTTAAGCATTATTGTTTTGAACTGGAAGTCTATTGTCGATATTAAAAATTCAATTCAACAGGGTGTCTCGTCATCCTTTTTACCTATTTTTAATACCGCCTCAGAAGTCGGCTATGGTTCGGTCATTGCGTCTTTGGCTGGCTTTATCATCTTACGTGACTTTCTTGTCGGCATTGCACCCAACAATCCGCTTATTTCAGAAGCCATCGTGATTAATGTATTAGCAGGTATCACGGGCTCTGCCTCAGGTGGTTTGAGTATTGCACTGAATACCATGGGAGAAACCTATAAGGATTTGGCCTTGCAACATGGTATTTCACTCGAACTGATGCATCGAGTTGCCTCTATGGCTTCTGGCGCACTGGATTCCCTTCCTCACAATGGTGCGGTCATTACCATTATTACCTTGTGTGGTTTAACCCATAAACAATCTTATTACGACATGTTCATTGTCGCCGTCATCATTCCATTGATTGCGCTCAGTGGTGTGATCACGCTAGGAACAGTATTCGGTTCTTTCTAAAAACAATCAATTTTGACGTTAATACGGAGAATTAAAAATGTCATTTTCAACTCACCTTCCAAGGATTATGGAAATTGGAAAAAATGCGCGGGCTAAGCTTCCGATGATTTTAGAAAGCTTAGGTGCAAACAAGCCACTCATTATTACCGATAAAATGATGGTTTCACTTGGCTATATCACGCAAATTCAAGACCTGCTAAAAGCAGCGAATATAGACAGTGACTATTTTGCTGAAACCATTCCAGAGCCGACCTCTAGTTCCATCGAAGCAGGTGTGAAATATATTCAGGCACAGCAGTATGATGCCATTATTGCAATTGGTGGTGGTAGCCCGATAGATAGTGCCAAAGCAATCAGTATCTTGAGTAAACATGGTGGGGAGATTTCAGATTATAAATTTCCTAGACAAGTCAATGAACTCGGTCTGCCTATCATTGCCATTCCAACCACCGCAGGAACAGGATCTGAATGCACACGGTTTACCATCATTACCAATGACAAAACCAATGAGAAAATGCTGTGTGCTGGGCTTGGTTTTCTGCCAATCGCAGCAATCATCGACTACGAACTTACCATTTCGCTGCCCCCACGCACCACTGCAGATACAGGTATTGATGCGCTTACCCATGCCATTGAAGCCTATATCAGTAAGAAAGCCAGTCCATATAGTGATGCGCAAGCACTCGCAGCGATGAAACTGATTGGTCCAAATTTACAGATCGCTTATCACCAACCCAGCAATGAGCGAGCACGTGAAAAAATGATGCTCGGTTCGACTTTGGCAGGGATTGCTTTTTCAAACGCCTCGGTTGCCTTGGTGCATGGTATGAGCCGCCCCATTGGTGCTTTTTTCCATGTTCCGCACGGACTATCCAATGCAATGTTACTCCCCCTCATCACTGAGTTTTCAATCCAAGCAGCACCAGAACGTTACGCTGACTGTGCCAAGGCAATCGGCTGCGCGCATTCAGATGATGCGATTGAGCTTGCGAATCAAAAGCTCATCAAAACCTTGATCGCGATTAATCAAGATTTAAAAGTCCCCACATTGGCTGAGTTTGGGGTCGACAAACACTATTTTGATGAGGTCGTTCAGACCATGGCCAAGCAGGCACTGGCCTCAGGCTCACCATCCAATAACCCTATCGTGCCGACAATTGAGCAAATGGTCAGCTTGTATCAACAACTTTGGTCAGCATAAAAGCTTTCATTTTTTATAACAGAGGATAAATTCACATGGAACTTATTGGACATTTTATTAATGGTGCAATCCATACAACGCATGCACGTACGCAAGCTGTTTACAACCCATCATTAGGCATACAAGTCAAAGAGGTTGCGCTTGCTGGTAAAGCAACTGTAGAAGAAGCAATTGCTGCCGCAGAAGCGGCTTTTCCAGAATGGCGCAATACCCCTGTAATTAAGCGTGCGCGCGTCATGTTTAAATTTAAGGAATTACTTGAACAAAATGCTGAAAAAATCTGCCAGTTGATTGGTGAAGAACATGGCAAAATCGTACATGATGCCACAGGAGAGTTACAACGTGGCATTGAGAATGTTGAATATGCCTGTGGCGCACCCGAGTTTCTAAAAGGTGAATTTAGTAAAAATGTCGGACCCGCAATCGATTCATGGAGTGAGTTCCAGCCTTTAGGTGTTGTTGCAGGAATTACCCCATTTAACTTTCCAGTTATGGTTCCACTTTGGATGTTCCCCATGGCCATTGTATGTGGAAATACTTTCGTGCTGAAACCTTCCGAACGCGACCCATCCTCCACTTTATTTATTGCTCAACTGCTCAAACAAGCGGGACTGCCTGATGGTGTAATGAATGTCGTTAATGGAGATAAAGAAGCGGTCGATACGCTACTGCATGATCCACGTGTTCAAGCGGTTAGCTTCGTTGGTTCCACACCCATTGCAGAATATATCTATCAAACCGCAACTGCAGCAGGTAAACGCTGTCAGGCCTTGGGTGGTGCAAAAAACCATGCCATTGTCATGCCCGATGCAGATTTAGATAATGTGGTCAGTTCTTTATTAGGTGCAGCCTTTGGTTCATCGGGCGAACGCTGCATGGCCCTTTCTGTCGCAGTCGCTGTCGGTGATGAAATTGCTGATCAAATGATCGCAAAACTATCCAAAGAAATCGATTTGCTCAAATATGGCCCATACTCAAATAAAGACAATGATTTTGGTCCAGTGATTACCGCGCAACATAAAGCCAAAGTCGTCAACTATATTAATAGTGCAGAACAACAAGGCGCCAGCGTGATTGTCGATGGACGCAATGCAGCGCCTGAAGGTTATGAAAATGGTTTTTATGTGGGTGCGACACTCATTGATCAAGTCACACCGAATATGACCAGCTATAAAGAAGAAATCTTTGGTCCCGTACTGCAAGTTATTCGTGTAAAAACCATGCAAGAAGCCATGGATCTGATTGACAGCCATGAATATGGAAATGGCACTTGTATCTATACGCGTGATGGTGAGGCTGCACGCTATTTTAGTGACAACATTAAAGTGGGGATGGTCGGCATTAATATTCCACTTCCAGTACCTGTGGCTTATCATAGCTTTGGCGGTTGGAAGCGTTCACTGTTTGGTGATCTACATGCCTATGGGCCAGATGGCGCCCGTTTCTATACGCGTCGTAAAACCATTACTCAACGCTGGCCGAGCACCAATGTCCGTGAAGGCGCACAATTTTCAATGCCGACACTCAACTAATTTATTCACCCACTAAAAAGAGTGAGCATTCAACTCACTCTTTTTAAACATCAATCAGTTTATTTAAATCATGTGCAGCCTGACGTAGTAAAGGCTCAAAAGTTAAGAGATCATCAAGCGATTTTCTAATCGTAGGTGCATGAACATAGAGGCATGCCACAATGCTACCTGCTCTTTGAATGGGGACGGAACAAGCCACCATACCCGAAATAAACTCTTCATTATCAGTGCCGAGTTTATTTAGAAAAATTTGATCCAAATTATCTTCAAGTAAGACTGGATCGGTAATGGTATTTTTGGTGAGCTGTACAATCGGTAAATGCGCTAAGATATTTTTCCTGCGACTCACAGGCTGAAAACTTAAAAATAGTTTTCCACTCGAAGTACACCACAAAGGCACTGTCGCACCAACAGGTAAATACACCTGTAGCGGCCAATTCGCCTGCACCCTGTCGGTGTAAAGCATTTGATTATCACTAAGTATGGCAATACCACAGGTTTCATTAATTTGATCTGATAATTTTTGCAGGATAGCCAAGCGTTCCATCTTACGAGGTTCCTGCTCCCAAGAACTCATTAGCAGCTTATAGGTTCGATCCCCAAGAATATAACCACCATACATATCCATCTTCACAAATTTTTCTTGCTCTAGCGTTTGTAATAAACGATGAATGCTCGGTTTTGGAATATCCAGCTCTACCGAAAGATCTAAAGGTGACGGTGGATGTTTTGCAGTAGAAATTGCCTCAATAATGTCTAAAACTCGAGTAATGGATGAACCTTTTTTATTCATTTTTAAGTCCCAACACCTGCATATCGCCAATCTTTTTTTGAATACGATGAATCTATATTGATGAAAGTTACCAATATCCCCGATAGTAATCGGGTTAGGAACTTGGATTCAAGTAAATATTATCCTGTAAACGCTCAAGTTGATTTTTCCAGTAAAAATCAAATAAGGAAATTTATAAGAGAATAATTCTCATATCTAACAATTCATTACTTGAGCTTATGTTGGCTTCTTGGCATCGTTTGTCAGTTGCTTCATTATAGGAATCTCCTGCCGATGGCTAGTCCAGCGCAAGCTATAAGACATAAATTACTTAACACTTTCTTTTCAAGACATTCTGTTTGGTTTCTTTGTATTTTTACCGCTTTAACCATTACTTGGTTTAAATTTACTTATACCCCACATTCAATTTACTATTTTATTTCCGATACACTTTTAAACGGTCTTTGGTTGGTAACGGGACTACTCAGTATCGTTGGTTTACGTGACCTACTACAAAAGAAGCATGCCATCTTAAGAAACTATCCAATTCTTGGACATTTTCGCTTTCTGTTTGAAGATGTTCGCCCTGAAATTCGTCAATATTTCATTGAATCAGATCAGGATGCACTGCCTTTTTCGCGGATGCAACGTAGCTTGGTTTATCAACGTGCAAAAAATGAAAATGCAGATAAACCATTTGGCTCTATCATTGATGTCTATGACCCAAACTATCGCTTCATTGTGCATTCGATAGCCCCTTGCCCACCAGCCAATCCAGAGTCTTTCCGTGTGCTGATTGGCAATGCGCAATGTAGCCAGCCGTATAGCGCCTCGATCATGAATATCTCAGCGATGAGCTTTGGTAGCCTCAGCGCCAACGCAATTCGTGCGCTGAATAAAGGTGCACATTTAGGTAACTTCTATCACGATACTGGTGAAGGCAGTCTGAGTCCCTACCACTTAGAGCATGGTGGCGATATTGTCTGGCAAATTGCCAGTGGTTATTTTGGTTGCCGCACAGCTGAAGGTTTATTTGATCCAGATAAGTTTGCACAGCAAGCTAAAAATCCAAATATTAAAATGATTGAGGTCAAACTCTCACAAGGGGCAAAACCAGGTCACGGCGGTATTTTACCCAAACATAAAATCACTGAAGAAATTGCCCAAATTCGGGGTATTTCCAGAGATCATGACTGTGTTTCTCCTTCCAAGCACCCAAGTTTTAACACACCGATTGAAATGATGCATTTCATTCAAAAGCTTAGAGAACTTTCAGGTGGGAAGCCTGTCGGCTTTAAATTGTGTATTGGTCAACCTTGGCAATTCATGAGTATTGTCAAAGCCATGCTCGAAACCAAAATTGTACCTGACTTTGTGGTGGTGGATGGTTCTGAAGGCGGAACTGGCGCAGCACCAATCGAATTTAGTGACTATATTGGTACACCATTGAGAGAAGGTTTACGCTTTGTACACAATACTTTGGTGGGTGCAGGACTTCGTGATCAAGTTAAAATTGGTGCCAGCGGTAAAATGATCAGCGCCTTTGACATTGCCAGCACCTTTGCCTTAGGTGCGGACTGGGTCAATTCTGCACGTGGCTTTATGTTTGCCGTCGGTTGTATCCAAGCACAAAGTTGTCATACCAACCAATGCCCTGTTGGCGTCGCGACACAAGATAAAGATCGCCAAAAAGCGATTGATGTACCAAGTAAGGCTGAACGTGTATTTAACTTCCATAAAAACACCCTGCATGCCTTATCTGAAATGATTGCAGCTGCAGGTTTACATCATCCATCTGACATTAAAGCGCATCATTTGGCACAGCGTATGAATGACCGTGAAATTAAAAATTATGCGCAAATCCATTTCTTCTTAAAAGAAAATGAATTGCTGCACAGCGATTTAAATGATGACGAGAATTTCTATTATCGTATGTGGAAAATGGCGGATGCCAATCACTTTTAAGATAAACGTTTAAACCAATAAAAATCACCACTAGTAATAGTGGTGATTTGGTTTTGCATGTAGAAAAGCAGGAATTAAACCCGTCAGCGCAGCACGAATATCAGCACGCTCATTGATTAATTGGTGTGAGCCTTCTTCCAACATCAATAAAGTCTGCAATCTAAACTTACGGCGAATATATTCAATGTTATAACGCCAATCTACGGTTTGGTCTAAAGCACCCTGTGCGAGCCACACAGGAATACGACATGCTGGTCGCTGTTCCATTTCCAACATCCATTTTGACATCGCTAAAATCCAGTCCATGCCCATCATTCGAGGTTGCAAAGGATCTTTTAAACGCACAAAACGTAAAAACTCAGGATTATGATTATTACGACGGAAATGTCGTGGGACTTGGCTTTTAATGCGACGAATAATGCCCAGACCCACAGAGTTGTGCCACCATGCTGTTTTCGCTGGTCGGATCAATGGCGACAATAATAATACGCGATCGACAATAGGGTCTTCTCGACGTTCAGCATATTCCAGTAAATGATGCATCCAAATTGCACCACCCGTACTCTGTCCAATCCCTAACCACGGCTTAGGTAGTTGTTTCGCACCACGGACTGCATCATAAACTGCATGTAAAACTTGTTGATAATGATCAAAATTTTGGATACTGGCGGGTGAACCGTTACTTAAACCATGCCCAGGCAGATCATAGGTAACAATACTAAAACCTTGCTCAAGGATTTCTTTAATGATCGGTTGATAAATACCACTATGTTCCAAATAGCCATGTAACAAGCACACCGTACCTTGTATTTTTTGCTGTTTCGGCTGAAAGACTTGCACATGCAGGCGAAACAAAGGCATTTCCACATAGCCCTGCCAATGTTCACAGTCAAGTAAATGTAAACCATATAGTTTGCGATAAGCTTGCAATGGCTTAGAGATCTCAGTGACAGTAGATAGATCCAAAGGTTCAAGCAACTGTGGTGTGGTCTCTCGATTCGGTACAGGTAAATCTAATTGTTTTAAAATTGTCGGATTTAAAAATGGAATATCAGACATTAGGGTATCTCTCGACAATCACTTGAGCCAAATAACATATCACGAATCGTAGCCAGCATTTCATAGTTGGCACGGCGGCTATGATCATAGTTTTGTTCACTTGGCCGCCATTGCGTTAAGGTCGTTGGCATTGGGGCCATGACAGGCACAGTCTCAATACCATTTAAAGCAAATAAACGTCGTGTTCGTGGCATGTGATACTCATCAGTAATCAAAATAACGGTTGGTGCGCCACCTTTCTTTTGTAGCAATAAAGAACTAAATCGAGAGTTTTCACAAGTATTCATGCTGCGGTTTTCTAACAATTTAGCATCCACGCCACGCTCTTTTAACCACGCCTGCATATAAGGCGCCTCAACACCACTCAGTACGATTGGTAAAGCATATTTCTTCTCCACTTGTAAGGTTTTTTCCAAGCGTAAGCGGGTGTAATTATTCACCACAATATCTTTACCATTCGCACCTAAGGTCAGACCACCGCCGAGTACGACAATCGCATTCGGCTGTGAAGCACTTTGCGGCTCAACCAAATTCTCTTTATTATTTTTCAATTCAATCAGGTCTTTATTGGTCTGATCTTTATCCTCTTCATTGACTGGTAATGCAATTGGATAGGTTTCTAAAAAGGCAATATATTTCCCCATGAGTGCCTGATTATCAGGCGTATTCCACTGTAAAAAATCTAATGGTGTATTCATTACAACAGCTGAGCTTTCTTGATCCTGTTCAGACTGTTGATCATTTATCAACGGAATACTGGGTTGCTTTTTCTCATTTTGGCTTTCTTTTTCCTGCTCCTCAGCAATCAATTCCTGCAACAACTTATAGCGTGCTTGAATTAACCTTAAATCTTCCGATTGCTCAGATTGAAAGCTCCGCTCCATGAGTTTCAAATAAGCCTGACGAGCAATCCAGAGATTCGAACCAGGTTCTAAGGTTTCATGTTCACTCAACGCTGCGGGGCGCTGACTCTGTGCTGCGACTTCATTGACATCGACAGGAACAAAGCGGTTCAGACCTTTCACGACCAGCTGAGAGTAAAAAGGCGAATATAAAAAAAGCACAAAACAGCCCAATAGCACGAATAATATGGTAATTACCCGTACTAAACTGACCATCCAATGTACTTTCGCCATAGATTTCTTCATCCAAGATGAGCTTGAATTAACCCTTGTTCACTATATAACACAGGTTCAGGTTCTAACTGAATACTAAACTTTTGTTTTACATCACTTTGTACAGTTTGATAGGTATTTTGTACATCCGCTAGTGTCGCCTCTGCATAATTCACCAATACCAAAGCCTGTTTATGAAACATGCCGACAGAGCCGAGTTGCTTACCTTTCCAACCTGCTTGGTCAATCAACCAACCTGCTGCCACTTTAACATTGCTGTTTGCTTGCGGATAATGCGGTATGTTTGGAAATTGTTGAGTAATTTTGTCAAATTCAGCTTGTGACAAAATCGGATTCTTAAAGAAACTGCCAACATTTGGGAATTCTTTCGGATTGGGTAGTTTACTCTGACGAATGTGAATCACCTGATTTTGTAAATTCTCTGCAGTCAGTTCATCACCAACAGCTTGCTTAAGATCACCATAACTCAATTTCAGTTCAGCTGTTTTCAACAACTTAAATGTCACACTGACAATAATGTAACGATTGGGCTGATCTTTAAAAATACTATGACGATAAGCAAAATGACAATCTTCTGCTGCAATCGAAGTAAAATGTTTCAATTCACGATCATAGACTTGCACAGATTCGATAAACTCACCTGCTTCAACGCCATAAGCACCAATATTCTGTACAGGAGAAGCACCGACTAACCCAGGAATCAAAGCAAGATTTTGCAGTCCAAACCACTGCTGCTGGGTGCTATACAACACAAAGTCATGCCAGACTTGGCCAGCACCTACTTTAACGGTAATGGTATTTTCATCTTCAGAAAGTACTTCTATACCCTGAATATTTAAATGCATTACCAAGGCTTGTATTTGCTGTGGCAATAACACATTACTACCACCCGAGAGCACCAAAACGTTTAAATGCTGCTGTTCCGCAAATGCTAATGCAGTAATGACCTCATCAGGATGATTGATTTGCACATAATGTGAAGCAATCGCATTCAAATTTAATGTATTTAAGTTTTTAAGCTGAACCTGCGCATGTAGCTGCATATTAAATTAAATCCTATTGCCCTGCTTTCATTTGCTTTTTAAAAATATTGACCCATGCTTGGCTGCTAGATTCACACTGATCGAGTACGCGATCAAATCCATCTGCACCACCATAATAAGGATCAGGCACCGCTTGTTGATTAAACTGCGGATCATGCTCACTCATCAAAGCTAACTTGGCTCGAATCTGATGTGTACCGAACTGTTGCACAGCCTGTGACATGAGTGTTTGAATATCATCGAAATTTTCATGGTCCATTGCTAAAATCAAATCGAATTCAACAAAGTCTGCTAAAACAATCTGTCTGGCACGTAGCGCAGATAAATCATAACCACGTTTTACTGCATGTTTTTGACTACGTGCATCTGGTGCTTTATTCGGATGATAATTACTGGTTCCCGCAGAATCGACCATCACATTTAAGCCGTGCGCATCACAATAATGTCTAAGAATTGCCTCAGCAGTTGGCGAGCGACAAATATTTCCTAAACAGACACATAACACCTTATATTGTGTTGCCATCAGAAAAACATTCCAACATTCTGTCTTATAAGAAAATTAAAATATTTCATGCAAAATTCCTGCAAAATAAACGCAAAACGATTCACTGTCATTATGCCTCAATTGACCATTCTGACATCCACTATTTTGTCAAAAATTGCATTGATTTGAAAGGAAATAGTGTTTATCTCTAATGAATATTCTGTATGAATATGTACTTTTTTGAAATTAAGAATATCTATCTCCTATAAAGCTGCTACACGGAGCAAGCAAGCAGATAAAGAAACTTAATTTTTAAAGATTGATTGCATAAAACAAATATAAAAGCCGCTCATAATTGAAATTGCTAAGGAAAGTTTCATTGTGGTTATGGGTTTTTAAAACAAAGCGCTACAATCAAAGCTTAGTTAAAACCAATAAAAATAACATCTTACAGTCAGCTCTAGAAAGAAACCACCCGAAGACGGCTGACGACGAGCACTAACCCATTCTATTTTCTTCTTTTTTAACAACCGAAGTAGAATGGGCAAGCTGGTGTGATTTCCTCTGCAAAAAACCCAATATGGGGCTAATTTAAATTAACTGAAACAGTTGTGCTAAACATTTGATTATCGTCTTTGACCGTAGCAATCACATTAAAATATGCTGTTCCTTCAAATGCTGGGATGTTTTGTATTTCACGGAAAAGTTCAAGTGTTCCATCCGTTGAAGTTATAACATGCTCCACAGCAGTTGCTGATAGATAAGCCATTACATATTTTACAGGCAAGTCCTTTGTCTGGTAGGAAGTGCCAAGCAGAGTTAATCCCTGCTCCGAATTTCCTGAATTAAATCCAATATTGGATTGACCTGCAGCAACACCATTCACATCTGCTAGTCGTGCACCACTTAAGACCCCAGATGCTAACGCCGTAACATTGGGAACAATCATTTCAAGCTTATCTCCAATATTTGCCTGAATGCCAGCATGATAACCATATGACAGGTCAGGAGAGCTGTCCGTTCCCAAATCAAGCTGCCCTTCTGTCCAACTCAATACTCCATTCTCATATACACAGTTAGTCAGTGTCCAATCTGATGTATTAGAATTAGGAATACTGGTAACCCCAATCACTGTAAATCCAGGTAATACATTAACCTGCTCAAGATTCGTCATCACCTGATCATAATTGAGCTCATCTTGAATCCGTACCAATGCAATATGGCCTTCGGGAATATGAGTATTTGTTAAAAGTCTAGATCGCATTTCTACTGCGTTATTTACCACGAGCAAACTCCTTTATAATGATGTAATCGTTGCTTCTAAAAATTAAATTATTTAAACAATTGCCCTTACAGGCTATTCGGTAGTGCATTAACTACTCTTTTATTTTTAACATGAGATTTTTGTGAAATACAAAATACTGAAGTAGCAACTACACACAGTTGTCATCGTCCTTACAATTAAACCCAAAGGTGTGTTAATCAAGTTACTGTTCTTGCATAGGATATTGATAAAGAATAATGTAATTACTAGGACAAAAATTTGCTTGAAGCAATAAAAGACAGAGCAAAATCAATCGTCTTTACCGCATTCAAATCATTCGTGTATGAGAAACGGCTACAACATACATAGACCAACTATTTGCAATAGTCTTAGCTTGCTTTTTTGATTTTCTTCATTAATTGGTTCTTTTGCGATTAAGTCCTACTTTCAATGAAAAACTCTAAGACTGCTAATATAAATTAATTGCTATTTTTTGCTCTTATGAGCTGATATTATTTTTTGTAAAAATATGGCTTGATTTCTGACAAGTTCAGCTGCAACTTTCTAATTGATCTTTATTGCTAAACTCTTAAGCAAGTTAAAATCCACGCCAACAACCAGACTCATAAAATATTATAAAAATACTTAATTTTATAATATTTTAGCATTCCGTTTTAAATAATCCATTAAAAAAAAGCTGAATCACCTTATTAAAGTTTACACAAATTTACAAATTATATTTATCTATATTATTTTAAAAATTAAATAAAACTAAACCTATTTACAATGAAATTTTTCTTTCATAAATCGCACTAAACAATTATTCAAAGTTCATCAAACTTTCTTTGCAAAACTTGAAGCAATGCACAATAAAAACCAACTAAATTAGTCTATTGAGAATTTTTAAGATTCACACTACTCTCTCAACTCAATTAATAAAAAGGTAAATTTCATGAAAATTAAAAGTTTGTTGCTTGGTTTAATTTTATTAACAACACTCAATTCAGCTAATGCTGCAATGTATGGTTGGTGGACCTATATTAATGAATCTGTACAAGGTGTGACAAAAACATGCTATTGGAAACGTGAAATTTTAAATTCAAACGGTACAGGTAGCGGTCAATATCAATATTATAATTTTGTTATTGTGGCTATGAGTAGTTGCATGAGCCACACTGAAAAATTACCAAAATAATGTTAAGCCCTTCGGGGCTTTTCTTTTGACATCATAGAAGCGCCCTAATCAGCTCTAACTTAATTCATCTACAAAAAATAAAGACCAAAGCCATTATAATAATAAATAAACCTAATCTATATTCAAAAAAATATACCTTTCAGCAGATCATTAATTATCACTCAGCCCACAGAATATATATGATATCGTATATATTGAAGATCAAATAAATAGTAATCAATTTAATGGGACGTAATTTTTTGAATCAATCTTTAAAAAGCGCCTTACCTGTTGCACTTGTTACGGGTGCTACATCTGGAATTGGTGCAGCGGTAGCCCGCAGACTTTCTAAGGATGGCTATGCATTAGTTATTCATTCACGCAATTCCATCGAAACTGGACTAGCCATGGCTGCTGAATTAGGAAATGCAATTTACATCCAAGCAGATTTATCAAATGATGAGGATAGAATAAGACTTATCCATGAGGCTGTATCTTGGAAAGGCCAATTAGATGTTCTGATTAACAATGCAGGTATCAGTTGTATTATTCCACATGAAAATCTAATGGCCGCATCGCCAGAGATTTGGAATCAACTACATGAAGTCAATGTCATCGCACCATTTAGACTCATAGCTGAAGCAGAAGTTACGCTGAGAAAATCAGCGCAAAATGGTCGATCTGCTTGTATCATTAATATCAGCTCACACGCTGGTATCCGCCCAAAGGGTGCTTCTATCCCCTATGCAACATCCAAAGCCGCACTAAACCATATGACGCGCTTACTTGCATTATCACTTGCTCCAGATATACGTGTAAATGCAATTGCCCCAGGTTTAGTAGACACACCTTTGACAAAAAATTGGACTTCTGCCCATGAACTTTGGAATGAGCGCTCACCTATGCGTAAAGCAGCAAAACCAGAGGATATTGCTCATTTAGTTGCAATGTTAGTAACTTCAGACTATCTGACTGGGGAAATTCTAATTTCCGATGGTGGATTAAATCTGACCTAAGTATAAATCGAGTTTACTGACAACAAAAAAGCCCATCTTCCGATGAGCTCTAGTGCTTAACTTTCTTATTCCCCTATTGGGATTGAAAATCTAAGTTGATTCGTTTTATGGGCTGAAGGTAACGGATTTTGCTTCACAATTTTCTGCTGATAGTCTTTTTCGGAAATTAAACCTTTGTTTTTCGCCTTCAACATTGAGTTGAACTGTTGCTCATGTCCTAGAGCATTTAAAGCGTCGAAATGTCTATGTTCTAGATAATATTGAGACTTATCATGAGGACTCATATTAGATGTATGCTGTTGTGTTTGATGCGCTTGCTCTAAATCATAATTACGTTGATTGATAATATCTTGTTCTTGTTGTTTCATTGATTCAAAAAAATCAAACTGTTCACTACTTTCAATCTCATGGTGTGGCTCTTTATTATTTAAAATTAAAAGCGATGAATTTTTTTTGAAGATATCATCAGCACTATACACTGAACCACAAACAACGGTACTTATAAGAAGAATTACTATTTTTTTCACCAAAATACTCAACACAAAAAAAATAAAGACAAGTGTATATTTTATTATTTCTTCACAATTATTTCAAATTAAATATTAAAAACAAAAACTTATAATTATTCTATAAAATCATAACCTCTATTATTGAGTATTAAGGATGTGACCAACTGTAATATTTTTAGTTCACAAATAAAGTAAATAGACCCGACAAGAGCCCTCACTCGAAGGAAGTTGTTCAGGATTGGTTTCATTACAGATCGGTTCCTCTAAACACTCAGGAAATAAAAAAATTCGCACTTTTGTCATCAGGCAAAATAAACTCAGCCTCAAGATGAATGCCTTCGACACCCGCCTTGTCTTCAAACGCTAAAGATTTCTCCTCAAAAATCTGAAATCTCATTTTCTAAGATTTCTCGCGCTTAGGATATGTCTATAGCTCAAACTTCTGACGACTCAACACGTCAAAGCTACACTTTTTAAGTGTGTCTTGTGTTAATTTATTTACACAGTGAGACCTCTAATCACTTGATATAAAAATGTTGTATTTATTATGAAAAATAAGGATGTATGTATGAACTCGTTTCAATTTCAAACTGTTCCCAACATCATTGCGGGACTCGGTTCAATACAAGAACTTAAAAATGTTTTAACACAACAAAATTACCATAAAGCATTGATTGTCACCGATGCTGGGATGATACAGCATCAATTGCATCAGCCTATTTTAGAAATCCTGACTCAGATTGGTCTCGAGTATATTATTTATTCCGATATTCAAGCAGATCCACCAGAGCATATTGTATTAGAGGCTGTTGATTTTGCGAAACAAGAGCAAATTGATGTGATCATCGGTTTTGGTGGTGGTAGTTCCATGGATGTGGCAAAAATCATTGCCTTGCTCGCTCACCCGAAACAGCAACAGAATCTGAGTGAAATCTATGGTGTTAACCAAGCCAAAACTCCACGTTTACCACTGATTCTTATCCCAACCACAGCAGGCACAGGTTCAGAGGTCACTCCTATTTCCATTGTCACCACAGGTGCAACCACTAAAATGGGCGTGGTTTCTCCAATTCTATACGCCGATGTAGCCATTTTAGACGCAACCTTTACCCAAGGTTTACCTGCACATATTACTGCGGCGACAGGCATCGATGCCATGGTGCATGCCATTGAGGCTTATACCTCAAATATCAAAAAGAACTTTTATGCCGATATGTTGGCTAAAAATGCATTGAAACTACTCAATCATAATTTAGCCAAAGTCTTGAAAAATGGTGCTGATTTAGAAGCACGCCAAAACATGTTGGTGGGTTCGATGTTAGCGGGTCAAGCCTTTGCCAATGCACCCGTTGGCGCGGTACATGCCCTTGCATATCCATTGGGTGGGCATTTTCACCTTTCACACGGACATACCAATGCTTTGGTACTGGTTGAAGTTTTAAAATTTAATGCGCCCAAAGCCAAACAACACTATGCAGAATTAATGCAATTATTAGACCCTCGCAGTACAGGTTGTACGGATGGTTTATGTGACCTATTTATTGACCATATGCAGAATCATCTAGACCAAAGTGGCTTAACCCTGAAGTTAAGCCAGCTCGATATTGCAGAAGCAAAACTACCACAACTTGCCAAAGATGCTATGTTGCAAACTCGACTGTTGCAAAACAACCCAAGAGAAATGACTGAGCAAGACGCATTAGATATCTATCAGGCGATTTACGCATGAGCAAACCGACTTTAAAACAGCGCGAACAATTTAAGTTCTTTTTTCCAATCCAAACCCGATGGGCCGATAACGATCTTTACGGCCACGTCAACAACGTGACGTATTATAGTTATTTCGATACCGCAGCCAATTCATTACTGATTCAGAAAACAGGTTTCGATATTCATCACAGTGAAATTATTGGCTTAGTGGTTGATTCAGCTTGTAGCTTTCAACAGGAACTGTCGTTTCCAGAAGTCATTGAGGTTGGTGTTGCGATTGGTAAAATTGGGAATTCATCACTCAGATATGAGCTGGCGATCTTTAAACAAGGTCAGCAGCAAGCCGCTGCTCAAGGGCATTTTGTCCATGTCTTTGTAGACCGAGAAAGTCGAAAAAGTACTGCTATTCCAGAAGCGATGCGGGACGCTCTAAACCACTATTTATTGTAATTTCAGATCGCAGAAATGAAGAACATGCCGCAACATTGTCATGAACAATGTTTCGGCATGCCATGATTAATCTAAATCATTAGATATGTGGTAAAGCATAAGGCACGATATCTTGGAAGGTACGGCCATGCACATTTTCACCAATCGCATGCATTTTCCATGCATCGTTGTGGCGATAAATTTTTGCAATAATCAAACCAGTATGGGCGCCTTGTGAAGACAGCTTATAGCTTGCAATTTCCTGATTGCTGGATTGATCGACCAAACGACAGAATGCATTTTCGACTTTCTCAAAGGTCTGTCCACGGAAACTACTCACAGTAAATACCAAAGATTTTACTTGTGCAGGAATCTGGTTCAAATTAACACGAATGACTTCATCATCACCATCGCCCGCGCCAGTTAAGTTGTCGCCTGAATGGTGGATACTGCCATCTTTACTTTGTAATTGACCAAAGTAAACCACATCCAATACTTGTTTGTTATCATCAAATAAAATGACAGAGGCATCAAGGTCGATATCCCCACCGCCGCCGCCAAAGCCGAAAAAGCCCTTGCTCTTCGCTACATCCCACCCCACACCTAAAAAGATTTGTTGCAAGCTGCTGCCATCTGCTTTTTGCAAGCTGATTTTTTGGCCTTTTTCTAAGTTAATTCCCATGTACTTTTACTCCTCTGGATAGAACGATAAAAATGATTGTTTTAATTTGATTGATTACGGTTTAAGTTTAACTTCGAGGTTAGCCATTGCAGGAAATTGTTGCGGTTTCGAGAACAGATTACTACCTTACCTTGACCTGAAAAACGCAATACCATCCCTTCGCCACTGGTCACACTATTGACCAAATTGCCAAGAAAACCACTACTCTGTGAAGTCGATACAGACAGATTATAATTTAAGCGTGAATCCCAACAGACCACATGTCCATTATCAATAATGACTTCTTTGTTTGGTTCAACCTCAAGTTCAAACAAGGTCCCACAGCCAGACACCACCACTTGGCCTTGCCCACTGGTTTCCATCACCAGAAAACCGCCGGTATTGCCAAAAAAGGCACCACCAAGGCTGCTGTTTAAACGTGCTTTAACCTCAACAGAGTCATGCGCTGCCACAAAAGCCCCGTCACTTAGCAAATACTGCGTCGCACCGACATCCAAAATCTGCATATCGCCATCCAATGCTGCTGACAATAGACAATCGCCATCTCCACGTACCGCTTCGATATGCTGCTGGAATAACGATTCATCATTGGCAAAACGGCGTAATAGAGATTGCATTAAACCACCTTGCAAACGCCCTTTTAATTCCAATGGTGCTTCCATCATCACCATAGCATTACTTTCACAATAGATTTTATCGCCACGACGCATCGAAACATGTAAGAACGGCTCTGGTGAACCCACTAAACTAAACTGTGCCATCGTCTTTATTCCTTTTAATTTCTGACAATCTGATGTTGCTTGGCTGCATTTAACCAATCCGGAAATTCTTGCAATAACAATTCATATAGGCGTTCATCAGAAACACTATCAATGCGATCCAAACTAAAGAAATTACAGTTATCGACAATCCGCCCTGACATTTCATCTAACTTTTCTAGTGCACCATAATCTCGTCCACCGATCCCGACAAATTGCCAGAAAATAGGCAGTTTGGCGGCTTGCGATAATATTTTCTGCATTTGTCTACGGCTGCCCACGCCGCCATCTGAAATGAATAAAACATAAGTTGGGATTTGATCTTTGAACTTTTGGAAATAGTTAATCACAGCTTCAATCGCTGGAATTTCCTCATTATAGCGCGCCCCCACTTGCCAGTTCTTCCAACCGCGTTGGGTGGTATTAATGAAATCATTGACATTGCTGAGGGTTACATCATCCAGTTGTGTGGTTTTAGCCGCAAAAGCCCAGCATTCAAAACTACCATCATCATCAAAATGAATGGCCAGTGGCATTAGGCGATTCACCACCTTTTGCACATCACCACGACGATATTGCCCATCCATTGAGCCAGATGCATCTAGAACTAAGGCAACACGTGCGGTCACGCCCAGTAAATTTCTCTTTTCCAGTTGAACCAATGATTTTTTGGTCAGATCGATAATGGATGCATTGCCCGTTTTTTCGGCTTTTTGCAAAGATAATTTTTTCTTTAAATCAATATTCGATTGTGGTGCTACCGGTGTCGTCTGTTGTGCTGCCGGCTCTTCAGCGACTTCACCACCAAAATGCTGAATTAAAGCAGCAAGACCTGCATTAAAGCCTTGTCCAATCGCTGCTAAACGCCAGATACCATCTTTTCGATAAATCTCGATCAGCATGGTGGCACGTTCTTGATCGAAGATGCTACCATCTAACTTCAGTTCAGCGATCGGCTGAAACTGCAAGTTAAGAATTTGAATCGTGGCTTGCTGTAATTGTGACATGACATTCTGGCCATCAATGGCAGCGGTCAAAACCAGATGTTGAATACTTGCAGGTAGTTTTGCTAAATCAACTAAAAAACGGCTGCATTTATTCTGGTTTTCAATCAGACGAACCGCTTGGCATGGCGTTTCAGGCTGATTATAAAAGCTCATGTATCGCTCATCACTCAAACGATATTGCGGATCAAGTCCAAAACTGGCGATGTCTAAATCAAAAGCTGCTTGGTATTGAATCTGGATATAAAAAGAGGATTGCCCCTGTAAAACATCATTTAATTTTATTTTTTGTCCGCGAACTAAATTCAACATATCAAGCAATAACCTATTTTTTATCATTTATAAATATCGAAAAAAGAAGATAGTGCCTAAACACTATCTTCCACAGGCATCTTAAACAGAAACGCCATAAGAAGCCGCTAAAGGCCCTAAACCACCAGCAAAACCTTGACCGATTGCGCGGAATTTCCACTCGCTACCATGTTTATAAAGTTCACCAAAGATCATTGCAGTTTCTGTGCTGCTGTCTTCAGACAAGTCATAACGTGCAATTTCGGTACCACCCGCATCGTTACTTACACGAATGTAAGCATTTGCAACTTGACCAAAGTTTTGGTTACGCGTTTGACCGTCATAAATCGTAACCGCAAAGATCACTTTTGCAACGTCAGCTGGAACTTTGCTTAAATCGATACTTAAGGTTTCGTCATCACCATCGCCTTCACCGGTACGGTTATCACCATTGTGAACCACTGAACCATCAGATGACTTTAAGTTATTGAAGAAAATAAAGTCATTATCAGCACGAACCTTACCACCTTCATTGACTAAGAATGCAATTGCATCAAGGTCAAATGCAGCACCATCAGTCACACGTGGATTCCAACCTAAACCCACAGTCGTTTTTGTAATACCAGGCGCTTCTTTGGTTAAGCTAACGTTGCCGCCTTTGGTTAAACTAATTGCCATTTGAGTTTCTCCTTATTAAATATCAACTCATTGTTTATTTCATTTGAATCATGGACATCATATAAATGATGTATCCATGCATTTTTATCAAGCTTGTGTTTGTTGTTTACTGTAAGCAATCGAAGATAATACAGCCCAAATGATGAATGCAATACCAATCAAGCCTGTTACAACTTCAGGCACATGACCACCTGTTCCGGTATAAAGCATAATTGCAGCTAAAGCACCAATCGCATAATGTGCGCCATGCTCTAGATAGATAAAGGCTTCTAATGTGCCTTTCTCAACTAAATAAATCGTCATAGAACGGACAAACATAGCACCAATTGCCAAACCGAGCATAATCACAACGACATCACTTGTGATCGCAAATGCACCAATCACGCCATCAAAGCTGAATGACGCATCTAATACTTCGAGGTAAAGGAAACCACCAATACCAGCTTTGACAATATTACTTGATGTACCCGAAACCTGTTTTTCATCGGCTTCATCATCTTCACTACTGCCTTCAAGCAAATGACCCAGTACCTGTACACCGATGTAAACCACGATGCCCCAGATTCCCGCGACAATCACAATCAGTTTTTGCTGCTCAGGCACAAATGCAGCCATAGTCAGCAAAGCAATCAGTGATACGAATACTGACATCGCAGGAATGTTTGCTAGATTCGATAAATGGGTTTCCAACCAATGGAACCAGTGTGTATCTTTACCATCATCAAACAAGAAGTTTAAGAACACCAACAGTAGGAACATCCCACCAAAGGCTGCAATCTCTGCATGGTGTGCAAGTAACTTTTCTGAATAAGTTTTTGGATCATTCAGCGCCAGTTTCGCAACCTCGACCATTCCCATGTCTGCGGTAACACCAACAATCAACAATGGGAAGATTAAACGCATACCAAATACAGCAACTAAAATACCGACAGTCAGGAACAGTTTTTTCCAGAACTCATCCCAGTTTCTTAACACTGAAGCATTAACAACAGCATTGTCAAAAGACAGGGAAACTTCCATGACCGCCAGTACAGTCGTAATCAATAAAACTTTAAGCATCATCGAGAAACCAGCATTTGGGCCGTGCGTAAAGCCCCACCATGCCGATAACCCGAGACAGATTACGGTAAAAATAATTGAGAAACGAAAATGTTTCATTGTTTTCCTTTTCTAAACAGCTTAGAGCTATTCATCATTTATGTGTTGAAATGAGAACCTTAGCCGACCTGAATACCATATTGTTGGCACATCGCAGCAAGCCCACCAGAATAGCCTTGACCAACGGCTTTAAATTTCCATTCGCCATTGTGGCGATAAACTTCGCCAAACACCATGGCAGTTTCAGTAGAATAATCTTCTGCCAAATCAAAACGAACCACTTCGACATTGGTGTCTTGATTGACAACACGAATAAAGGCATTGGCAATTTGACCAAAATTCTGGCCACGTGCTTGCGCATCATGAATGGTCACAGTAATCGCAATTTTTTCAATTTCAGGTGAAACTTTTGACAGATCAACCAACAATGTTTCATCATCACCATCGCCTTGACCTGAACGGTTGTCACCTGTGTGCTCGACTGAAGCATCTTGCGATTTAAGTTGGTTGTAGAAAATAAAGTCGTGATCGCCACGTACTTTACCTGTTGCGGTTAATAAGAATGCACTCGCATCCAAGTCAAATGCTGCGCCATCAGTCGCACGCTCATCCCAGCCCAATCCAATTAAAATGCGAACTAAATTTGGATCTGTTTTACTTAGGGATAAATTTCCACCTTTATTTAAACTAATTGCCATTTTGTTTTTTCTCCTCGTTTGAACATTTAAAATTCAATGGTCTTAATAATGTCTACATAGATATCGAAAGTGTTGTTATCTAATACATCATTAAATATCAATTTTATTTACTGCCTGCAACCCAGCGCAGACCAAAACCAAAGGCTTGATCCAGCTCACGATGTCCAGGCACATAGCGCACATGACGTTGTACTTGGATACTACCGCCTTGATTGACTAACTCAACAATTCCACACATCCCTAAAGGTTGCCCTTCAGTTAAACGGATTTCAATCGGTGGTTGATCTGGAACATAAATCGTGACCACAGCATCTGTTTCAGCCCAGTTCGGCACACCTTCATAAATAAAGGCAAACAACACCACACGGCGAATCTGCGACCAGTGCTGTCCATTAATCCGAAGCCACTCACCCTCTGTCAATGCACCAGTCCGGTCATCGGCAGAAAGCTGAATAAAGGGGAAACCGTTAAAATCACCAAATCGATCACCTAAAGCCTGAATCACCGATTTGCTACCGTCTTGCATCTCGAACAGGCAACCCAAATCCAAATCAATACCTTGATTTTGGTTAAGCAGCTTTTTAAAGAAGCCTCCTGCTTGTGCTTGCTGAGTCCGTTGATTCCAATTCAGATTAATTTTAATCTCACCAAAACCATGCGCCTGTTTCTGTAAATTAATCTGGTTATTGCGTTTATCTAAGGTAATTTTGCTTAAATTAATTTTAGGCTGAGGTGCTGGCGCAGGTACAGGTTGAGGCACAGGCTCAGGCGTTGTTGCTTGATCACTAATTTCTACCCCAAAATGTTCGGCTAACGGTTGTAAGCCACCATTAAAACCCTGATTCACAAAGCGGAATTTCCACTGGTCTTTATGACGATAAACTTCGGCCAAAATCAGAGCTTTTTCAGTCTTTTCAGCACTTTTTACCGTTGCTGATGCCGTGAGCTGTCCGTTTTCCCATAATTCAATTTGAATATCTTGAATCGCATTAATTGCGCCCTGCCCATCAATCGTTGCACACATCGCAAGCTTGCTGATGTCTGCATCGAACAATTGAGTGTTCAGATTAAATTGCGCGATATAGGGGGCTTTTGTTGTCGCCTCGATTAATTCCACACTACGGTTCGGCGTCTGCTTTTGCCCATAAAAGATCATGTCCGCATCACCACGCACCTTCGCCTGCGCATTCAAGACATAGGCGGTAACATCTAAACCAATATGAGCCGCTAATGAGCTTTTAATTTTCACTTGGCACTGTGACTGGCTCAATGCCAGATTGGCTCCTGTAATGAGTTGTTGCATCGATTTTATTCCTATATTTTTTGATTTTATACTTTTAGCCCAAACACTTTTGCTCGCTCTAAAATTCGTTCCGCCCACCGACGATGTGTTGCAGGTTCAAGCATACTGCCATGACAGGCAAATACAGCCTTGCTGCCATCCAACAAAATACCCTGCGCTTGTTTTAACTCGATTTCATTAACCTGATAAGCCTGATGCACAATCGAGATCTGTGCAGGATGAATCACGGTTTTACCAGATAAGCCGTGCTGTAAATCCAAATATAATTCATCTTGCAACAATTTCACCTGACTAAAATGCTCACAGACAGGTGCGCTCAGTGCAAAACCATAAGGCAAAAACTGACCTGCTAGATTTGCAATGAGTGTGCCGATAGGCGTTTGGTATAAAGTCATATCACTCGGCCGACGTAAAGCCAAGCAATTCAGTAAGTCATTGCCCCCGACCCGAAGCACCAATACTTTATGAAATTCTGGCAAGACTTGTCTCAGCTCTTTCATTTGCCCCATATCGAAACTGTCCGCTGTTTCAAGCGTAGGCATGTAATAAAGTTCTGGTGGAAGAACTTCAAGCCATTGCTTAAAACTGGCTAAACCAAATTTCGGCAACACCATGCCATCTAAAGCCGTGATTTCTTGCCATTCTGCCAACTCAGCGGCCATTGCAATATGACGAGGGCGAATAAAAACTTTTGGATGTTGTTCTAGGCGCTGTTGTTGCTGAATTTGCTGCAACAACTGTTTGAGATTTTGTTTGGCAAACTCAATTTCCTGTTCAGTGATGGCATCTTCCAGACAGATCACCAATGAGCGCAACTCTGGATATTTTTCACCCTTCACCACAGCCCATAAGTCTGGACGCGTGGCAGGCATATATAATGTTGCCCCTAAAGATAATGCAGATAACATAAAATTATCCTTTCCCCAATTTTTGAATCAATGTAATCGCTCTATACGGCGCAATTTGATCACCAACCACTTGTACTGGTGTCTCTGTGACTTGCGTTAAATAACGTAATAAACGGGTATCGGCATCATCAGCATCGCGAAGTAAAACCAGATCAGGTACTCGTCTTAAAATCGCTCGGGTTGCTTCTGCGATACTCGGTTTTATCCGATTAATATTTTGAATGTCGTATTCTTGGGCCAGTTTCTGTACCACCTGCTGGCTTTGATCTTGTTGTGTCAGTTGCTGTGTTTGCCCCCAAACAGCATTCGGTTGAGGATTAAGCTGTGTGCGAATCTGGTTGATGCGCTGAATAAACTGCTGCGAAATATCAAATTCTCTTAAATGACTATATTCAATACAGCGGTGCCATTGATCAATGTTATCCGCATTGATTTCCTCGGCACTCAAGGCTTCACCTTCACAAATGCTACGTGAAATAAGACCTGAAATGGTCGAACCCAAAATACCAGATGGAATCAGCCAGTCATCGCCACTGGCCGCCAACCATGCACAACCGGCAATATCAGATAAAACCACCAACGGTAAAGGTCGTCCTGCAAAACGAGGATCTCCACCTAAACTACGTTGTAATTCTTGGCGAATCGCACCTTTCCCCGTCCAACCATCCACAAATACAATCGATTCGTGTCCATGTTTAGCAATAATGGTTTCCAAGGCAGCAAAATCGATACCACGGTCTCGAATAATACTGATGCCATAATGTACACAGTCACAGCCTAAGTCATGTATCGCATGATAAAGCAGTACGCCTAAGGGTACGCCCGCACGTACAAAACTCACCAATACAATTGGTTCCTTGAATTGTGCAATCAAGCTTTGTGCCAACTGTTGAACTTCTCGAGCCAAACGTTGTTGCCCTTGCTGCATAGCCTGTTCAAACAACTGTAAATGACGTTCAGTCGGTTCACTCTCCAAACTGATCATTTGCGAATAATGTTTTTCTCCCGATTGAATCAGGCGTTCTTTTTCGATGGTATCGGTTGGTTCAATATGCGTCCGTTTAAGTAAAAAAGTCACTTGTTCCGATTGGTAACTACCACTAAACCCTTGTTTTAAAATTAATTCACTTGCTTTATCTTTATTGATAATCGCCATAATATCCTTCTTGTTTATATTGCTGCGTCAAATTATGTTTTACCCAACGATTCAATTGACTGTGGTTTGGCATGCCCCACCAATGACAGAGATTCAAAAACTCTACATCGGACAAACTATCGCCAAAACCGAGAATCGGGCGTTGTTGAGACGCAAACTGTTGCAATAAAAAACGGGCAGCATTGGCTTTACTCACAGGTTCTGGAATCAAAGCCAAATTATTGCCATTTAAATGAAAATAGAACCCATCCAAAACTGCTGGGCTTAAGCTATTTAATAATTCTGGTAAGAAATTCGGTGCATAGGGATTATCATTTTCAGTATTTTGCTTGGCAACCACGTATAGGCCCAAACCTTGCTCTTCAACCACCCAAGTACGGATAGAACCAAAATGGGTTGCCTGTTGTTGTACCACCTCAATCAAAGCCTGTTGTCGCGCTTGATAAGGAGCCAATGCATCTTGCATCTGCGCATGCCAATCCAGATTTACACTGAAATCGGCATTCAGTACCGTACCACCATGGGAGCAGACGGCCCCGTATTGGAAAGGTAAATGGACCCGAGACAATGCTTCTGCACTTCGTGCCGTAACAGGAATCAAATGTGTACTATGCAACAACCACTGCACAAAGTGCTGCTGAATCGGGTTCATATACGCCAATGCTTGCCCCTGTTTGTCCGTGGTGACCATTTTAAAGTCAGCTTGGGGAACAATACGGCGATGGGTCTGGAATAAAGTATCATCCAGATCAACCAACATAAGCGGCGTTGCAATATTTTGCGCGTCAAATAAGAAATTAGTCATTCACACTACACAGATTAAAAGTTTGATGTGGAAATTCTACTGCGCTGATGACTTCAGCATTTGGAATCGCGTCTAATAGGCTATTGGCGACAGACTCAGCACAGGTTTCCACTGTAATGAAGATTCGGTCATACTCTAATGGGTTGATATTGTAAACAAAGTTCTGAATACCCAAACCATAGTTATCTGAAAAAGCCAAAGCAGATTGAATTGCATGTCCTACTGCGATTGGTGAGCGCGTGATCGCACTAAATTTCACCTCCGCACCCTGTCGCTGCAAATCTTCGGCCAATAAGAATGAAGACCAGACATATTCACCACTTCCTAACACTAAAATCCGTTGTTGAGGTTCGACCTTCAAACGAATATAGGCAGAAGTATCTTGAGTCGGTAACCGCCCCCAAGTCGGTTCAGACAAGGTTGCATACTCACCAAATGCCACGGTATCGACTTTGGGCATATTGATCTGTGGTGGATTTTCGGCATCCTGCCACTGCCACTTACCTGTCATCAATGCCACTGACTGACAATCTAATCCAGCAATATGAATACCTGATGACCAATCTGCTAAAGTGGCCGTCACAATATGGGAAATTTGATCAAAACCAGCCGCCTGTAGTGCCGACACTAAATTGATAAAGGTTTTTCCTGTAGAAGCTTCATCATCGACCAATACAATACTTTTGCTGGCTAAAATTTTCTTTTGGATATCCGCATCAGGAGAACCATACAGCAACTGATCTTGCGCATGGCTGTGTTCTTCTAAAAAGCGAGCCAATAATGGTGCACCATCAACGGGATGACGAGTCGTCGTGACATACAGTGCATCGGGATAGCGTGCTTGTAAAACTTGATGTACACCTGCACCAAGACCTACCGCAGTTTCTGCCATTCCAATCACCAAAATTGGTTCAGGTAAATCACTCGGAATCAGTTGAGCTAAATCAGTAAACGCATGACGCATCACTTGAGGACTCACCGGAATATGTCTTCCCAAGACTTTTGAAACAAATAAAAAAGCTCTTTTCGGATTTATTCGTTCAGCAAAACCGAGTAAATCCTGCCATTTCCAATGGCTATTGTCATCGGGCTGTAAATCCAGTTTGCCACGTTGTAATTCAATCTCAATCATATAATTCTTAAATCTAAGTTAAAATAATATACATAATGGTCTTTATATTACACAAATACTCTGAGTTATGCTGCGTACAGTGACCGAACTTTCCATCTTTTCAGGTTGATAATTGAGCTGTAGTGCTTGAGCAATCGCCAAATGAACCAAATTCACGCCACTCATAAAGGTATGTGCTATGCCACCTGAAGGTCGAGAGTTCACCTCCAAGATATATAACTGCTGTTGATCATTATATCGAGCCTGCATATTGACGAGTCCATCACAACCAAATAGTGCAGCCACCTGATGTGCCAACTCAATCGCTGGATCTTCAAAAGTTAAGTTTTGGCAACCATTGTTCTGTTTATAACGTGCAATCGCACCATGCACCTGACCATGTATGCACAACATATCGACTGAACACTCAAGCCCAGATAGAAATGGCATAACTAAATACACAGGGGGTTGTTCTAACTGCCGGTAACTCTCGATAAAACTTTCAGGATGTGCTTTAAATCTCATGCTATTGGCAAAGACATCAAAAGCATCCGCTTTAGGATCTAAATGCCAAAACCCTGAAGCAAAAACCCCTTTGGCAGGCTTGACGCACACATCGCCTTTTTGCAGCCAGTCATGATATGCATTTTGTAATTGCTCAGCATTTTCAACAATGGTTGCTGGTGCAACCGCCAAACCGTGAGTCACGCAAATTTGAGTAAACAGTGATTTGTCATTCAGTTGCTCGACCTGCTCCACCGTATCACAGCCCGCCATCAGACGGATACCCAATTGCTCGAAGCGATGCTTTTGAGCCAGATAAATTGCAGCATGATGCCCAGCAATGATCAACTTGACGTTTAAGCGCTGCGCCTGTTGTAACACCCACTCGACTCGCTCTGACAAAGACGGTTCTTGTAAAGCAATATCGGCAACAGAAGTAATTTCAGGACGATCGTCTGCATGTGATGCCACCACATGAATTGGGAGATTAAAAGGCGCAGTTTTTGCTGCCAAAATTAAATCACGTTGACAAGAATGCGCTTGGGTAAACCAAATCCCGATCGAGTTTTCTGCGATGCCAATCTGAGCAAGCTCATTCACTATTATTTGCGTCATATACATTCCACCATTTGCACCACCACTAAGCGACCTCCATCCTGACGTGAAAGTAAAATTTGTTTTCCATCCAGCAATTCGATTTTTTCACCAATTGGAATGGTTGTTTTAGTTGCCACATCCATGAGATCGGGCAGATTTTCATTCACTAGCCACCACTGATTTTGGTGAAAAACAAAGTAGCCAACACGTTTGGTTTGTTCTGCTGTTAAACGCTCATTCGGCGCAATCAGATTATTGGCATGCCACGGGTAAAGCGACTGCCCTGTCCAGACCATTAAACGGTGATTATCAGGTCTAAAACTGCCTTCTCGGCGTGCCGAATAGAGATTCAATACAGGTAACTTGCCTTTAAAGGCTGTGCCACAAAATGGACATACTGGTTTTGTTGTATTATCAAATACATACCATTTTTGACTGCAATCGCTATTTAAACAAGGCTGAATCAAATCCACCGTTTTAACCAAAGCAGTTTCCCAATCATTAGCAGATGGTCGCTGCTGCGGTTGATGTAAACCCGTCACAAAGCTTTGTAAAAACAGTTCTTTTAAATAAGGACCTGTCACGGTGAATGGAATTTTTTCTGGATCGGCCCATGGTAAAGCGCTTGGACGCACCTGACTAACTTTCACCCGGTTGCTTGGATCAGTTGGATGCTCAATAAATAAGGCATTTTCACCCATTGCCAGATTTTCATCGCGCTGCGGATCATTCACATCATGGACTTTACCACCACGCAACGGGTGCCGATACAGCAAATACATATAGATCAATACGGCCAAGGCATGGCGATCAGTCATGATATTTGGGAGACTACGTAGCGGATCATCCTTTTTAAAGTGATTGGTTTTCACCACTTCTGGCGCAATGAAGTCAGGCGTCCCCACGACATCAGGTGGGTATTTACCAGGTACAACCAAGCCATCAACATCAATCACACAGGCACGCCCAGTTACAGGATCAATTAAAATATTCTTATAGGATAAATCTGAATGCGCCAAACCTGCCGCATGCATACGGCGCACAGCTCGGGCAATCAGAATACAAATTCGCAGATAATTCGACCAATTGCCTTTTTCTTTTTCATCTAAAAACCGATTTTGATTATTGGCACTAGCAAACCATTTCCCTTCTTTTTCCTTACCTTTAATGCCTAAAAAATCATTATTTTTAGAACCATACTCAAAGAAAAACTGTTTTTGGTACGTCGGGGCGGTAATGCCCAATAAACCATTATACTCCACCAAACCATCGGGCCAGCAAAAGACATTTTTCCAATAATCCCCACCTGCACTGTTGAAAATACCTTGCCATTTATTGCCAACAATTTCCTTTAAGCGGTCCTTCTGTCTTTCCAGCTCAGCATGCGACTGATAAAAATGGTTTTTTTCTTTGCTAAAAAAACACACCACATAAGATTTATCAGGCGAAAAATAGACATCTTTCATTGCTCCTGAGCCAATAACCTCATCAACGAATGCGACTGGCCGACCATCTAAAGTTTGACACTGGATAATCTTAGTCATGGGCAAGACCCTCTACATCCACAATCACAGGCTTATTCCATAAAATCGCTAACGTACGATCATCATGATGTCCTGCACTAAAGAACTTTGACCACGCTAATAAAGCTTGATCTGGGTGTGGTTGCTGTAACTGAGGTTCAATTTCTTGCCATAATGCCTGCCATTTTTCGTGGTTTGCAAGTCCAGCATCCGTTTCAAAACGCGGATCGGAAATACCATCTGTCATTAGAATCACAGCTTCACAATCATCGTAATAGCCAATATTGACGCGACTACCAAACTGTTGCGCAAAACTACGATCTAAGAAACGGGTTTGCCCAGCAAACTCTCCACCATCTGGTTTACCCATTAAACGCACTTTATCTTTGGCATATACAGCAATCGCGCCATCACCCATCCAGAAGGTGCTAATAAAGGTTTTTTGCTCGCATTGTTTAACCACAGCCACCAATAAAGTTGTGGCATACGCCTTGGCTGCAACCTGCTTTAACTCGGCTTCCTGCTCAATAGCCTCAATCGCCACTTGTGCTGTTTTATAGAAAGTATCGTGAAAATCTTTATAAATCTGCTGTGCAACCGACTTGGTCATTTCATCATCACTGCCAACTTGCCATTGCTGCAATAACAGATCTAGATGTAGATGATGCTGTTCGAGGTAATCCGTCAGCGTTCTTGCTGCACTTTGCACCGCAAGCAAAGAACCTTGTCGAGAGTAACTGGCACTGCCAGCCCCGTCTGCAACAATTAATACCGACCAATCGCTCTCAGCAACACGAGCAATCAGAAAGTCATCGTCACGGAAAGTCCCCGCATGTTCATGTGAGCGTCCACGCTGGCTACAGGCCGCGAGGTTAAAATACTCAGTCTGAATCAGTTGATGGTCACTATGTGCTTTCTGATAAGGCGCATTGATATCAGGTTCATTAACTTGCCACAAACTACGTGGATCAGCAGTAACAATAAAGGTCACTTCACCCGAAGACCATGCTTGTGCGGCTTCACTATTTTTATACTGAAATGCCAGTTTAAATTCGCCTGCTTGCAACGGTATGCCCTGTAACTGTTGGGCTTCATCATCAAATACAATACCTAAGTCTTCTGGAATTTTGATCGATTCAGAACAAATCAGCACATCCTCTTTGACCGGATATTGCATTTGAATACGTGCTTGATAGTCTTGCCCAACACGCGCATTGGGGATCTGAAAATGAGGCATTTTTTTCACCATTTTCACCTCATGATTTTGTTTTCCTGAGGGATTATTCTGCTTGTGGTCTGTATTACTGGAGTCGATATTTGCAGTTGTACTAAGTAGCAACGGCGCTGTAGAGCATGGCTTAACAACGAAACGATCATTGATCAAAGAAGGCTCAGTTTCTGCATCAACAGGTGCAGACAAATAAAGTTCATCTAAAAAATCAAGCTGATCAATTGACTCCAATGCATCAGCCTCATTGATTGGATTCAACATCATTTGCGTATGATCGAATTGCTGTCGATTTGGTTCAGTACGATCAAGCCCAGCGCTGATAGAAGCATAAATCGGTAAGCGACCCTGCTCCAGAATGCGCTGTAATGAAGAATGCTGGAAGGCTGGTGACTGCTCTAATTGAAAACTCATCAGCACATATATCTGTTCAGCCAAATCATGATAGGCATTATAAATTTTTTTATTTTTCAACAATTGATTAAAGGACTCATCATCCACCACAAATTGGTTCGGTTGAGTTTGATCTTGTAACAGCTGTTTCAATGTACTCAAAAAAACAGTCTGAACTTCATGAGTCAATGTTTGCGACATGGCTTTTCCTCAATCCAACTTTTAACCACGTCCTCGTTGCACATCGAAGCCGTCCATTCCACCATAACCAAAACAGACTTGGCGACGGCACCATGGGCAAGTCACGTCCTCGCTAAAACCGTCATAACACATCAATTGGCCACAACCACACATCGCAAAAGCCGTTTCAGCCAAACAATGTGGACATTCTGGGGTGCCTTGTAACGACGTGGTATTGACCTGCTGCTGATGCTGGGTTTGATCAGACCAAGTGAAATAGTCCTCATCAATTTTGCAGCATTCAGTCAATTGAAAATGATATAAATTCAGGTTGATATTTAGATCTTGAGGCGCTTGATACTGAATTTCACGTTCAAATTTCATTAAATAGGGTCGATTCAGCTTGCCACAGCGCCCCACAAAAGTGACACAGTTTTCATCCACCAAGGTTTTCTTGGCTGGCAAATCCTTGACCAGACGCATATAGCGCTCATCAATTGGCGGTAAATGATTTTGCTGCTGCCCATCCCCAATACTTTTACTTTGTGCAACGACAGAAGCACTAATCCATTGGAAAAACTTTTTAAAGTCTTGCTCATTCAACTCATCAAAAGCAATACAGTGTTCTGTTAATTGCTTGAGCGTTGCATAATCAACGTTTTTACCCATTCCCAAGGCAATCAGCGTACAACGTCGTGCATATTTCTTTTGCCATCGGTAAATCGCATCTTTACATTCATCAGTTGGACGACCATCCGTAAACAAATATACGATTGGCTTCCAATCCCCTTTGGTGTCTTCCGTTGTTTTAATCAAATGACGATCAAATTCATTCATCAAATGTTCTAAGGCCTTACCTAAATGCGTCCCACCACCCAAAGGTAATTTCGCAGGATAATAGGCATACACCTCAACCAAAGGAACTAAAGTTCGAACAATCCCAGCAAATGCTATAACAGAAACATACACGGTTTCCAAGGCATATGGATCTTGACGTAATTGTTGCATAATCAACTGGATGCCTTGTTGCATCTGCTGAATATTTTGCCCTGCCATCGACTCAGAACAATCCAATACGAAAAAAACAGGTAAACGGCGCATCTTCTGATTATCCTTAATGTATTTTTTTATTTACAACACCAACTGCACTTCAGGCGGCGGTGGTGGTAATGAAACAGAACCTGAAATCCCAGCACTACTGCTTCCAACGACGACACTGGCAGACACCCACTTAAAGAATCCTGCAAAAGAAGCCGCATCCATGGTATCCAATACCACTACTTTATCAGTAAGTTGCAGGAGATGTTCCTGTTTGGCCTTCGGTCCAGCGGCACAAGCAACGATACTGGCAAAATTTAACTGTTGTATGACTGGAATTGCTTGCTGATAGGCGTAGACATCTGAAGGCGAGCCATCAGTCATCACAAATAACAGTGGACGCCAGTCTCCTTTGACCTCATCGGTACTTTTTTGTAATTGCTGACTCACTTGCTCTGCCAGCAACTCAAGTGCAGCGCCCATAAATGTTGCACCTGCACTCGGCACATCGATATCTGCAAGTTGTACTTGATCTAAAGGCGTTAAAGGCAAATAAACCTTCGCCTCCAAATCAAAGGTAATAATACTTAAATGCACGCTCTCCAATGCATAAGGGTCTTGGCGCAATGCACTCAACATGGACTGCAAGCCGACGTTCACCGAATGAATTGGCTCACCTCGCATTGATCCAGAGGTATCTAATAAAATATAAACGGGTAAACGGCGCATGTTGTTCTTAACCTTTCTTTAGCCGAAAATCAATTTTTTAAGCGTATTGTTTTAACCATTCCACAAATGAATCAGACTGGGATGCCTGTCCGACTGCATTAAATTTCCATCCTGCCGATTCACGAACAAGTTCAGCAAACAGTAGTGAGCGCTGCTGATCATATTGCCCAGTACCTGACAAATCGAAACGGACCATTTCTTTGCCTGTAGTATCCACTGCACGAATAAATGCATTTTTGACTTGCCCAAAATGTTGTTTATTCTCAGCAGCTTTATATATTTGCACCACAAAAACGACTTTTTGGTATTGTTGACCAAGGTCATTGAGCTTTACGACAATTTGTTCATCATCACCATCTCCCGCACCTGTACGGTTATCACCAGTTAACCAAATATGTCCAGAAGAATGTTTTTGATTATTGAAAAAGATAACGTCACTATTTTCTAAGGTGACATTTCCTTGCGCATCTCGCCCCAGATTATTGACCTTGCCATTGCTCCCCACAAGGAAGGCGATCACATCCAAATCATATTCAGCGCCATTACCACCAAATAATCCACCAAGAAAGCCTTTTTTCTGTTCCTGAATATCCCAACCTAAACCAATCGTTACTTGAGACAAATTATTTTCAGTTTTACTTAAACTAATTCCTTGACCTTTATTTAAACTCACAGCCATGGTTTTACCCTCTTATTTAAACTTTGTTTTACTTTTATAGTACGATGTTGACTTCAGGTGGTGGTGGTGGCAAATCGCCCAAACCGGTAACTTCTTTTTGTCCTGCATCCACTTTCTGACTGCCTGTTGAAATACTGGCAGAAACCCATTTAAAGAATGCTTTAATCGTATTTGAATCTGCCGTTGCCAATTCAACCACAACTTCTGTGATTTGTTTTAAAATTGAAGTATCGGCTCCATGTCCCGCTGCGCAGGCCACAATCACCCCTGTTTTAACTTGTTGTAAACGTTGCAACCCTTTACGCCAATCATCTGTTGGCACACCATCCGTCATAATGAAAATCAAAGGTTTCCAGTCACCTTTGACCTCTGCGGTGGTTTTTGCCACTTCCTGTTCAATTTTATCGGCTAACAGCGCCAAAGCATCACCCAAGGCGGTGGTGCCTGTGACCTGCAAATCTGGCGCTTGGAAAACAGCCAATTCAGTTAATGGGACTAACTGTTTGGCTTGGCTATCAAAACTAATTAAAGATAAATAAGCCGTTTCCAGCGCATATGGATCTTGACGCAAAGTCGAAAGTAAAATTTGTACCCCATTTTTTACAGCTTCTATAGGTTCGCCATGCATAGAGCCAGAGGTATCAAGTAATAAATAAACTGGTAAACGACGCATTATTTTTTACCCTTATTTCGTTATGATTTAAATTTTAAGCATAGATTACACTTTTAGCTTATCTAAATCATTACAAAGTAAAAAATAAATACTCTTCTGTCTATTTCAGCTAAGGATTAAGCTTAATATTGACCAATTCGGCATCAAAAGTATCGACCAAACTCTTAATCGTCGGCTCTTGATGTAATAACTCGACTGCACGATGGTAGGCTCTTTCTTTACGCTCATTCTGCATCATTAAAGGTGTATTGGAATCTACCGCAGCATATTGCACACTAAACAGTGTTTGTGGCCATTGTGCTTTTAACGCATCCTCCAAGCCATGCTGCAATTGTGACAACATACCTTCATATTCTTGAGGAATCTGAAAAACAGAAACAGCATTGATCTGTCCTTGCATCACACCATGTTGGGCTAACTCTTGAACCGCAGGTGAAAGCTGGCTGGTTCTAAACCAATATTCCCATTTCTCTAAATTCCACTCGCCTTCTAAAACCTGCTCACGCAGTTTTAAAATATCTTGAGGCATCAGATCAGTTTGTCCATAATCTTGCTGTTTTATTACGGGTGCAACTGGCTTGTCTGCAACAACATTCGGTTCCGAAACAACCACTTCAGCTACTGACTCCGATACGAGATCAAGTACTTGCTCAACTTTCACTTGCTGCAGCGGTACTTGAGGACTTTGCTCGACAGGAAAAACCAGCACATCATCCGCCGCAACGATATTCGACTGAATCGTGTGTTGTTGCACTGATAGATCCAATCCAATTAACTGACCTTCCTCGGCATCAAACACCATGAGATGAGGTTCTTGATTGTGCTGTTCAGGTTCAGGTTCAGGTTCAGGTTCAGGTTCAGGTTCAGGTTCAGGTTCAGGTTCAGGTTCAGGTTCAGGTTCAGGTTCTGCAAACTGATTTTCTGTACGGTTAGGTTCAGGTTCAGGTTCAACGCTAACCGTTTCTTGCTGAACTGCAAACTGATTTTCTGTACTTAAATCCTGTACTGGCTGATGCACTTCAGGTGCTGTAATTTGCGTAACAGGTGTTGCAGTTACGGTAACTTCATTCAAAGTCAAAGGTCTAAACGCCAGTAAACGCAACACAGTCATTTCAAAGCCTTGCTCTTGCGTCACTGCAAGTTGCAACTCAGCTCGACCTTTACAGGCAATTTGATAATACAACTGCAAATCTTGAGCAGAAATGAGTTTCGACAATTGTAGAATCTTCTGGTTAATTTCTTCACTATATTTCAGTGCAAGATCAGGCAAATATTGCAACAATGCCAGTTCATGCAAGGTCGAAACCAATTGATCCAAAACCAAAGATACATCTAAAGCTTGCTGTCTAAATTGTAGAAGTAGCTGACTTACTCGTGCTTGCTGATTTTGATGAATTGCCAGAATCAAATCATAAATAATGGTTCGGTCAATCAAACCGAGCATATCTTTAACATCTTGATGATGGACTGCACCTTGACCATAGGCAATTGCCTGATCTGTTAAAGACAATGCATCACGCAATGAACCTTGTGCAGATTCTGCAATTTGCCAAATCGCATCTTGATCGGCTTCGATATGCTCTTTATTTAAAATTGCTGTCAAATGTTCTGTGATTTCATCAACAGCCAAAGGACGTAAGGTAAATTGCAAACAGCGTGAGATGACGGTAATCGGCAGTTTTTGTGGATCAGTGGTTGCAAAGAGGAACTTCACATGCTCTGGTGGTTCTTCCAGTGTCTTGAGCAAGGCATTGAATGAATGCGTTGAAAGCATGTGCACTTCATCGATCAGATAAACTTTGAAGCGCCCCTGCGTTGGCGCATAAGGCACATTGTCGAGTAATTCGCGTGTATCCTCAACCTTGGTCCGTGATGCCGCATCGATTTCAATTAAATCAATAAAACGACCTTCATTTACGGCCTTACAGGTTGCACAGACTTCACACGGCGTTGAAGTCACGCCTGTCTCGCAGTTTAAGCATTTGGCTAAAATACGGGCAATCGTGGTTTTACCAACACCACGCGTTCCTGTAAACAAGTAGGCATGGTGCAAACGCCCACGTTCTAATGCGCTGGTTAAAGCACGAGAAACATGGTTTTGCCCCACTAACTCATTGAAATTACGTGGACGGTATTTTCTTGCCAGTACTTGATACATGAATGCTCCTTTTTGCGTCTTAAGCATACTGTTTTTTTGAAAGTCTGTGAATGAATCCGCTTCTAATTGATCAAGATTAAATACATTGCTGCACTTTTGATGACTATTTCGGAGCTTTTCATCACATTCAGACAAGACTTGCACCAATATTCAACTCAAGGGAGAATACGCACTAATTTATATGTTGTTGGTTTTATTTCCCATGTCTCAATCTTTAACGGTACTCGGCGGTATCAGCGCAGAACAATTTCTTAACGAATATTGGCAGAAAAAGCCGTTGCTGGTTCGTAATGCAATGCCTGAAATCATTGGTTTATTAGAGCCAGAAGATGTGCAAGAACTGGCGTTAGAAGAAGACGTTACTGCTCGCTTAATTCGTCAAAAAAATAAAAATCCAAATGAATGGCATGTGAAATCATCTCCTTTAACCAAAGGTGATTTCCAAAAGCTGCCGAATCTTTGGACCCTTTTGGTTCAAGCAGTAGATCACTATTCATTTGATATTTCAGAGCTTTGGAAGAAGTTTCCATTTATCCCTCAATGGCGTCGTGATGACATCATGGTGTCTTACGCACCTAAAGGTGGCTCTGTTGGTAAACACTTCGATTTTTATGATGTCTTTTTGGTACAAGGTCATGGCCATCGTCGTTGGCAATTGGGCCAAATGTGCGATGAATCAACTGAGTTTTTACCAGATCAGCCACTGAAACTTTTAGCTGAATTAGATATTCAGTTTGATGAAGTACTTGCACCTGGTGACCTGCTCTATGTCCCACCAGGTCTTGCACATTATGGCGTTGCAGAAGATGATTGTTTAACCTTCTCTTTTGGTTTCCGCATGCCTAATCTTTCAGAAATGATTGATCAGGTCAGTGATAAATTTGCAGAGAATACCTTACTCAAAAATCCATTGATCGATATTGCACGTCAGCAGACAGCACATCTAGGGGAAATTAACAGTACTGAGTTTTCATATTTAAAGACTCAATTACTTGATTATCTCACTCAGGCACCTGAATTTGATGCAGCGATCATGGCCTATATGAGCGAAGCAAGCTATCCAAACAACATTCCAGAGCCCGAAGAAGTGGATACTCATGATGTTGCCGAGATTATTGGGGCGGATTATCAAATTATTCTAGAGCCAGCCTCTCGCTTGCTATATAGAAAACAAGGAGAATCTTTAGAGTTTTGGGCGAATGGAGATACAGTCTGTGTTTCAGAAACGTTCACTCCTTATCTAAAGCAAATCGCAGATGGTGAAAGCTTATTGTTAGATGACCGATTTAATCAAGTCGAAATTCTAGAAGATATCACAACACTGCTGAATACCGCCGTTGTGATGTTATTACCACCAAACGACAACTAGAACATGTATTTCTCTGTGGATAGAGATTAATCTCTATCCACATGTATCTAAAATCCAGATCCAAAAATAAAACCCTACTTTTTATAATGATTACATTTTAATGCTTGAATAAGAATTTTTTTTTAATAGACTAAAGCCAAGTCATTATAAAAATATTTGATAGAAATCATTTTGATACAACAGCAAGGAGTATGACTTGTGTTTAAAAAAATATTATGTTTTTCCTTTCTCGCATCCTCTTTCATTCTACAGACAAGCCACGCCTGCACCCGAGCAGTCTATTTAGGTCATAATGACCATATCATTACCGCTCGATCAATGGACTGGAAGGTTGATGTAGGCACCAACCTCTGGATTTTACCCAGTGGTGTAATTCGTGACAGCAATGCAGGGCCAAAATCTTTAAAATGGAAAGCCAAATACGGCAGTGTGATTGCCACAGGTTATGATATTTCAACGACCGACGGTATGAATGAAGCAGGATTGGTTGCCAATGTATTATGGTTAGTTGAATCTCAATATCCAGACACCAAACAATCTAAAAAACCGCAACTCAGCATTTCGGCTTGGGCGCAATATGTTCTGGATAACTATGCAAGCGTTGCTGAAGCAATCAGTGCCTTAGAAAAAGAACCTTTTGATCTGATAACTGACAGTGTGCCTGGAGAACAACGCCTTGCAACATTGCATTTATCCATTTCGGACAAAACAGGTGATAGCGCCATTATCGAATATATCGGGGGCAAGCAAGTCATTCATCACAACAAAAAATATCAAGTCATGACCAACTCCCCAATATTTGATCAACAACTGGCGCTGAATACGTATTGGCAACAAATTGGCGGAACGATTATGTTACCAGGTACCAATCGTGCTGCCGACCGCTTTGCGCGCGCCTCTTTTTATATTAATGCCATCCCCAAAAATGACAATCCTAAAGATGCATTAGCGTCAGTTTTTAGTGTGATTCGTAATGCTTCTGTGCCTTATGGCTTAAATACAGCAGAAGAACCTAATATTTCATCGACACGCTGGAGAACCGTCGCAGACCATAAGCAGCAACTCTATTTCTTTGAATCCGCTGTTTCCCCAAATGTATTTTGGGTTGATTTAAAGAAAATTAACTTTAAAGATGGTTTAGCGCGTAAACTTGACCTTGGCAAAGATCAACAAAATACTTTTGCTGGTGATGCAACCGATCAATTTAAGATATCAAAACCATTTGAATTTCTTGGTCCACAACTACATCATTAACACTGAAATATTGAGTACATCCTAGAGAGTTAAAAAGATGAAAAAAACTTTAAGTTTACTGAGCCTTTGTATTGTGATGAGTGGCTGTGCAACCTTACCTGACTCTTCTGCCAGCTCAACAGGCAATCTTGCAACCGCAGGCTCTTTGAACTGCAAAGCAAACGAACTGTGCCCAAATGTTTTTGTTGAATGGGATAAACAACATAAAGAGCAATTAAGAGTCGAGACGGTACTCAATAGCAGTTATGATTATTATGATATAAAAAGCCTTACTTTCTTAATTGATGATAAAGCATTCACTTATCAGCCTGTTGGTCCAACACAGCAAAAAGACATCAATCGACTGATTCCAAGACGTTCATCGAATAGCTTTGTTCTGCCAAGCACATTTCTATATGAGCTGAAAAAAGCCCAAAATGTTGAACTTTCAATCGAAACAGACAAAGGCAACATCAAGCGTTCTGTCTACACACCAAGCCAGCAATCGATGTTGTATCACAACTTTATCAAGCTGATTGCAACCCTGCCATCTCAACAAAGTAAATCTTAAAATAGAAAATTATACGATGAAAGTCAGTTATTTATTTTAACTATAACTAACTGGCTTTTATATTATGTATTTATTCAAAATAGATTCCTGAGCAAACATTAAAAATTAGAACCGTTGCTTAAATATACACAAAATTACAAACAAGAATAGATCTCAATATAGTCCGATTATTAAATCAAAATCGCCTAAAAAACTAGTTGTCCTTTGAAAACAATTAGATGAATAATCACCAATCAAATAATTTTAAATTATTCTAATGTTTTATCGTATTTTAAGATTTAATTAATAGTTATTTTCTATAGATATAGAACATTATTTTTAAACCCTGCACTTGAAAATGCGGACTAAAGAATCATTTAAATAAATAATGTTATTTTTTCCTATGATATTTTCAAAATACCATGTAAAATCCCTGCCAAAATTGCATGATGAAATGCAACATGATGCTCTTGGCGATGGGCGAACTCGAGGCGTTGTATGTCAAAAAAAGAAGATATTATTACCACTGCATTAAGACTTTTTAATTCGCATAGCTATAACTCGATCGGTGTAGATCGAATCATTAGTGAGTCTGGCGTTGCAAAAATGACTTTCTACAAATACTTCCCATCTAAGGAGAAGTTAATTGAAGAATGCTTAGTGCAACGCAACATTAATCTCCAAACTTCTTTAAATGCGACTTTGGCAGAATGTGATCCAGATGATCATCTTGCCCAGCTTAAAGCAATTTTTGGATGGTATGCTGCGTGGTTTAATAGCGAAGATTTTAATGGTTGTATGTTTCAAAAAGCATTGGAAGAAGTGATTAAAATCTACCCTTCCACGCTGCAGCCAGCCACCCAGTACAAAATTTGGTTAACGGCTTTAATTGAAAACTTATTAAAGAACTTAGATATTCGCAATCCAACTCATCTAGCAACTCTGATTGTTAGCATTTTAGATGGTATGACCATTCAAGCACATGTTAACAAACACTCCGTTGAAATGGATGAATACTGGAAACGCGTAGAGCATCTAATTAGTTTTGAAAAAGCATTAGCGTAATTATCAAGTATCCCTTTATAGATAAAGGGATATTTTTTTATGAAAAAAAGAATAAAGATATATCAGAATAAAAAAATAAAGCGTGATTTATAGTTATTATTGTGGCTCACGCTTGCGTCTGAGTGTAAAAAGAATAATAAGTATTATTACCCTCTGGCGGTCGTACTTTCGCACTTCCGATCCTTCTTATGCAGACAGATCGTTCTGTCTTGTCTCTCATTATATATATTTTTTTGTAAAGCACAATCTTTTTTTGAACTTTTTTATATTTATTAATTATATTAATTACTTAATTTTATTGTTTAGTAATTTTAACAAATTGTTTGACCAAGATTCGATTTTGATTACCACCAACTTGATAAAAAACTATCAAAATCACAATAATGTGAATTAAATCACATATTTCTCATTAATTACCGATTATTCAACAGTATCGCTATTTGTTATCACTTTTACTGATATACTTCTTCATTAAAAACCATTGCAATTATTCAGTTTTACTACAATTTTTCCGTTATGTGACTTTATACTAGCCACGGCTGTAACCGAGAGAGTATATGCATGCAAAAGGATTTCGAGATCGACGCAATGAGAGAATCTGCCAGTACAATTGTAACTGTACTGAAATCTCTGGCAAATACTGATCGTTTAATTATTTTGTGTCATTTAGCTAAACAAGAACTTAATGTTTCACAAATTGAAGAGTTGACCCAAATCTTCCAACCGACGCTTTCTCAGCAATTGATGATGCTAAGAAAAAGTAATGTTGTTTCAACCCGTCGCGACGGCAAACAAATTTTTTATTCAATTTTAGATCCTAAATTGAAAATCGTTTTAAACACCTTATATGAGCATTATTGTCCTCAGGCATAATTCTCTATACAAATTCCATCATACCCTCTTTAGCATTTTTTCTGCATAATATATATCATTTTATGATTTAGGCTGCTGTGCATGAAAATGTTAAAGCCAAACCTATCTAAACTATTTCCTGCGCGAAAATGGTTAAGCCAGTATCAGCTTTCTAGTTTAAAGTCTGATCTGATCGCTGCTTGCATTGTATTAGCCATGCTTGTACCTCAAGGTATGGCTTATGCCATGTTGGCAGGGCTACCACCAATTATGGGGATATACGCGAGTATATTACCCATGATTGTCTATGCCTTTACTGGCAGTAGCACTACTCTTTCCATTGGCCCTGTTGCCATTATTTCGATGATGGTATTTACAGCGCTTGATCCTCTATTTGCTGCTGGATCAACTGCCTATATAGAGGCTGCATATTTATTAGCGCTACTTGTCGGAATCATTTCTCTGCTTTTAGGTTTATTGCGTTTCGGTTTTCTTATTCAGCTGATTAGTCATCCTGTTATTCAAAGCTTTATTATTGCATCCGCTTTACTCATCGCCTTAGGACAGTTTAAGTTTTTACTGGATATTCCATTACAGGCAGGCAATATTCCTGAATTTTTACTGAGCTTATCTCAAAACTTGCACCAAGTTACGTTGACAGGCATAAGCTTTGGGCTAATTTCTGTTTTACTCCTGTTCATGCTTCCAAAACTGATTCGATCCAGTTTTCTAAATAAAATATTACCCTTACTCATGGTCTTGGCATCGATTGCAATCATTACTTTGCTTGGGAATGATGACCAAGCAATCAAAACTGTCGGTGTCATTCCAACAGGTCTACCTAATTTCCATTTTCCGACCTGGAACACTGAGCTGATTCTGCAACTACTCCCAAGTGCATTCATGATAGCAATGATTAGCTTTGTAGAATCACTAGCCATTGCACAAGCCACGGCACTACAAAAGCGTGATGACTTAGACAGTAACCAAGAACTGATTGCCTTAGGCTTAGCCAATATTGCCGCAGGACTCAATTCTGGTTTTGCAGTCTCTGGTAGCTTATCTCGTACTGTTGTCAACGCTGATGCAGGAGCAAAAACCCCAATGTCTGGTGTTATTTCATCTTTATTGATGATTGCTGTCAGTCTTTACTTTACAGGCTTCTTTCAAAACCTACCTCTAGCTGTATTAGCTGCCACAATTTTTGTTTCTATCTGGAAGTTGATAACACTGACACCATTTATTGAAACATGGAAATATTCAAAAGCTGACGGACTAGCAATGTGGGTGACGTTCTTTGGTGTCACCTGTATAGATATTTCAACTGGACTCATTATTGGTATTGTATTGACTTTTGTTCTGCTGCTTTGGCGGATCAGTCGACCACATATTGCTGTAATTGGTTTAATTGAAGGAACTCAACACTTTAGAAATATTTCTAATTACAGTGTCATTACAACGCAAGCTGTGGTTTCTTTGCGTGTTGATGAAAATCTCAACTTTTTAAATGCCCATGTACTTAAAGGTCATGTAATTACAGCAGTGAGTCAAAATTCGCTATTGCAACATGTCGTGATCAACTGCTCAAGCATAAGCAATATTGATCTCAGCGCTTTAGAAATGTTAGAGCACCTCAATCGAGAGTTGGCTCAGTTAAATATCCAATTGCATCTATCCGAAGTAAAGAGTCCAGTAATGGAACGACTATGTAAATCGCAGCTAAAAAATGATCTGACAGGCCAAATATTTTTATCACATTATCAAGCAATACAAACACTTTCGCCTGAAATGCTTGTAGAATAAGCAGCTTTTATTGATTTTTTTTTATACAAAAGGATGTGTCATGTTTTCATAATTTTTTTTTAAAAACATTGTGTTAATTTTTTCGGGATTTTTAAAGTAATTGAATTGCAAAAAAAATTTTATTATTCACGGTTCTTAGGTATAGAATACCGCGCTTGTTTAACCTTAAACCGTGCATAGGTTTATAAGGCCTTTATATGTTTAATGTACTGTCTCGCTTGAGCTTAGTTAGCAAAATTATTATCGCTATTTTTTTAGGGATTGGCGTCGCTTTGCTCTTTCCTAACTTTACACCCTATTTAAGTTTATTGGGTGAATTATTCATTAAAGCATTAAAGTCTGTTGCACCGATTTTAGTTTTTGTTTTAGTTTTATCTTCAATTGCAAATTTCCAGATTGGTCAGAACTCAAATATCAAACCTGTGCTGGTTTTATATGTAGTCGGAATGCTACTTGCTGCCTTCAGTGCAGTCACCGCCAGCGTATTTTTCCCAAGCCAACTATTTTTACATTTACCGGCAGAAACTAGCCTTCAAGCACCAGGTAGCCTTGCAGAGATTCTAAAGAATTTACTTTTAAGTTTTATTGCAAACCCTGTTCAAGCAATTGGTGAAGCCAACTTTATTGGTATTTTGGCTTGGGCAATTGGTTTAGGTCTAGCGTTGCGCCATAGCTCCGACACGACCAAGCAAGTTTTGACTGATGTGGCTGGAGCAGTCAATAAAATCATTCATACCGTAATTGGTTTCGCACCAGTTGGTATCTTTGGTTTGGTTGCGGTGACATTTGCAAGTGAAGGCTTAGCAACCCTGACTAGTTATGCACATCTATTAGCCGTCCTCATCGGCACAATGCTATTTGTTGCTCTTGTGATTAATCCAATCTTGGTTGCGATTACCATGAAAGCAAACCCATATCCGCTCGTATTCACATGCTTGAAAGAAAGTGGTATCACCGCCTTCTTTACCCGTAGTTCAGCTGCCAATATTCCAGTAAACCTAGATTTGGCACAGCGTTTAGGTGTGAATGAAGCAACGGCTAGCGTTTCTATTCCATTGGGTGCAACCATCAACATGGCAGGCGCAGCAGTCACCATTACGGTGCTAACACTCGCTGCTGTACATACGCTTGGTATCCCTGTTGATTTAAGTACCATGATTATTTTATCTGTGGTTGCAACAGTTTCTGCTTGTGGCGCATCTGGAGTGGCCGGTGGATCGTTATTATTAATCCCTGTTGCGTGTAGTTTATTTGGTATATCATCAGAGGTTGCGATGCAAATCGTTGCAATTGGGATGATTATCAGCGTATTGCAAGATTCAACAGAAACTGCATTAAATTCTTCAACTGACGTCCTGTTTACTGCTGCTGTTGATTTTAAAGACCATCCAAGATCATAGGTTACTATGCCACTTCAACGTTTACCCAACTGGATTCAACTTGGTGCTTTCTTCCTTGCACTGAATGCAGGAATGGTAAACGTTTTGGGCTTATTCACAGTCCTCCATCAATCTGTTTCACACATGACAGGCAATGTCAGTATGTTAGCAATGAGTTTGCTTGACTGGCAGCCTGAGCATTTTATCTACCTTAGCCTAGTTATCCTTTGCTTTGTGATTGGCTCTTTTTATAGTGGCTTAATCCTGGGCAATGGGAGCGTTGCTTTTGGTCGACGTTATGGCCTACCGCTGAGTTTAGTTGCGATCTTTCTGGTGCTCACTTGGCTCTTACTGCCTTATTTTCCACGCTACGGCCTGTTATGGGCCTGTGTTGCCATGGGCGTACAGAATGCGATGGTGAGTCATTATAAAGGTGCAATTATCCGTACAACGCATTTATCTGGCGTCCTGACCGATATCGGTTTAGCATTAGGCTATAAAGCACGAGGCCTAAATGTAGAAACGCGCCGTATTTTTCTGCATCTCTTAATTTTGATTGGCTTTTTATGTGGTGGACTGATTGCGAGTCTGCTCTATCCTTATTTAAACTTACAGACCTTTCTCATTCCAGCTGCGTTAAGCTTAGCCATGAGTCTGGCCTACTGGATTTTCTATTTTCGTTCTTCATCAAACTCAAATTTGGATTGAATTATGGTTAAAAATGCATTGCAAGCTCAACTGTTAAAAGCAGGCTTAGTTGACAATAAAAAAGCAAAAAAATTAACCAAGCAAGTACAGCATGAACAACGTCTTGGGCAAAATGATGATGCTATCTTAAAAGCTGACATTGACCGCGCTAAGCAGGAAAAACTAGCTAAAGACCAAGCACTAAATCAAGAAAAACAAGCCATACTCGAAGAAAAGGCCTTAAAAGCCTCGATCATCCAAATGATCAAACACCACAAAGTCAAAGACATTGAAGGTGATGTAATTTATCAATTTATTGATGAAGCTAAAATCAAAAAAGTCTATCTTTCACAACAAGTGTATAATGCTCTTGTTTCAGGTTCGCTTGTTATTGCCAAAGATCAAGACAGTTACGCCTACCTACCTAAAGCGCTGGCAGAAAAAATTGATCAAAAAATGCAGGGTTTTATCTTGGTCAATAACAATACTGAACATAATGATCAAACCACAGATGAAGAAGATCCATATGCAGCCTATGTGATTCCTGATGATCTGATGTGGTAAACCACCCAACAGTTATGTAAAAACGCCTTTACAAATCGTATATAAACTGTGATCAAGTTAATATAAAACACCATTACACCTTACAATTCCCGCTCAAAGAATTTATAAGGTGTTTTGGGTTTGGATTATTTAAAGTATTTGCGTAGTGAGTTAAGCCATTACCCATGGCTAGAAACAGCGATTGCATTAATAATTTTGATTTTGTTTGCTGCACTTGCAAACTTTATTGCGAAAAGAATTATCGTCCGTGGTATTCGCCATTTAATTACAAAATTTAAATCTCCAAATCAATCGATTTTTGCACAACATAGTGTAACTCAACGATTTGCCAATATCGTTCCTGCGATTGTCATCATGAATGGCATTACCACGATTCCGCATCTACCAGAGAAATTCATCAGCTTTGTACAAATGGGTGCGCAGGCTTTTATCTTCCTGACCCTAGCACTCACCGTCAGTGAAGCATTGAATATCTTTAACTTAATTTATCAACGTAACCCTAAATCAAGAAACAAGCCGATCAAAGGATATTTACAGCTGGTTAAGCTTATATTGTTTGTGGTCTGCGGCTTGATGATTTTGGGGACTTTCTTAAAAAAAGATGTCTTCACCCTACTTGCAGGCTTCGGTGCAATGGCTGCCGTGTTAATGTTGGTATTCCAAAATACCATTCTTTCATTGGTGGCCAGTGTCCAAATTGCCTCTTATGACATGGTTCGCATTGGTGACTGGATCGAAATGCCATCATTGAACGCAGACGGCGATGTCATTGATATGTCATTACATACCGTGACGGTCCAAAATTTTGATAAGACCTTTACCACCATTCCAACCAACAAACTGGTGACGGATACTTTTAGAAACTGGCGTGGTATGAGTGAATCAGGTTGCCGTCGTATCAAACGCTCACTGTTCCTAGATCAAAGTAGTGTTCACTTTATGAGTGATCAAGAACAGCAAAAATTAAAAGATTTCTTGCTATTGGATCAATATCTTGATGCGAAAAAATCTGAGATTGAAGAGTTTAACAATCACTTGAGCAATCAATCTCAATATAATCAACGTCGTTTAACCAATCTTGGGACATTCCGTGCCTATGTAGAGTTTTATTTGCGCCAACATCAAGGGATTGCCCAAAATCAAACCATTTTAGTTCGTCAAATGCAGCCCACCAGTGAAGGCCTACCTTTAGAAATCTATGCCTTTACCAATACCATTGCATGGGCTTCTTATGAGGCAATTCAGTCTGATATTTTTGATCACCTGATTGCGATTATCCCTGAATTTGGCCTAAGAATTTATCAAGCACCATCAGGCCACGATTTTCAGGTACTCTCTACTGAACAAACCGATAAAGCCTAATCTAGCTCAATAAAAAAGCACCGTCAGGTGCTTTTTTATTGATTGATCTCAAAGTACTTCCTGCACCCTTCCATCCATTGCTTTGATACAGGAGGCTCTTCTGGATTCTCTGTATTTGCCAATTCACAATCAGCCGCATTTTTTAAACCATTGTCCATGGGGAAGGAATAGCCATAGTAACCATCACTATTTTTGTTATAACCACCCGTTTGCGTATAGTTCCAATATAAATAAGCAACTAAGGTCAATGTTAGTCCCGACAGAATCAGTAGCCATCCTCTTAAACTCATTTTTGCTCTATCATGCTTTTTTTACATTATAGGCATTTTTATTAAACATTTAAGGAAAGGATTCTGATTTATCTGCTGAAAATGTACCTATAGAGAGCTCTAAGCTTGGTTCAATGCAGTAACAAACAGCTTAGGTACAATATAAAAAAGCCCCAAACAAAGTTGGAGCTTTTTTATGATCTTTAAAAACTCAGTCCCACTCTAGCTGAAACTGAATATTGGTATTGGTAAAATTAGGATTGAGAAATACCCGATAACCCGCTGTTTTTAATTCATTCACAACAATATCTGCGTCTTCGCTACTGACTTCATGTTTTGAAAATTGTTGCAAAGCATCTCGATCGCCATCACTAGCTCTTAATTTAATCGTACTGGAAATTTTTGAGAGAATTTTATCTACTGTTAACTTTTTAACATTTGCATTAGAAATTGCAGTCGCTCGTGATGCAGGTAACAAAACTTCTTCGTTCACCGTATTCCGCCTGTGATATCAGAATAAGAAAAAATTATAATATGTTCTATTTCCAGTTTTTCAAGCCCAAGAACTCAACTAAACGACAGATTTTGGCGCGTAAATACAAGAATAAAGATTTTACGCCGTAAATAAGCAAATAGAAGCACTTAGACTCGCCTACTGACTCCTGATGAGCGGCTTCATCTGTACATTCTTCTGTGGCGGGATAATCATTTGGACACGCTTGTTTGGTACACCTTGAGCCTCTATATCACCAACTGTTAAATTATATCTGAGTGTTTCGGCTGAAATACTGGAGCCATCCATGATCACTGATGCATTGCCCTTTAAGATGATCTCCGTTGCAGACGTGCTGTAATCTATGCGATCGGCTTTACCATAGACCATCCCTTTTGCTTCACTCACTTTCTGTTGAAACTTGACGGGGCTTCCCGTAAGCGTAACTTGATGAGGTTGGCCGTTTCTCAATGTCCCAATCGCTTTTGCAGCGTGGATATCAATCGTGCCTTGTCTGATTTGAATATTAGCAGCCGAAAAAGTATTTTGGTTCGGACTATAACGGGTATTTTCAGCATCTAGATAAATCGATTGCTGAAAATCCGATTCAATAGCGAAAATAGACGAGCAAGTGATTAAAACTGATGTCATCAAAAAAATTTTCTTCATGATTTTATTGTTAAGCGATAAATTTATAAGCAGCGAATCTTAGCATAGTTATCTCGCTAGCTCACAATAAATGAGAATAATTCTTATTTTAAAATAAAAAAGAGAGCGCAGCGCCCTCTCTCTTAGCCGTTATTTACAGGTGATATCCAACTTTTCAGCATAGTAATCAGTCGAGGTTTTGAGATCAGCCATCAACTTTTCTTGTGTATAGTCTTTAGGTGCCAGTTTTAACAATGCAGGAATATATTTCGATTCATATAATTTTGGATAATCCTTACAAAGAACACGTGTTTGCTCTTCTTTGGGACTATCTGGATTATCCAAAATATCCATATATTCTGAAATCTTGTTATCTACGACTTCAAAGCTCTCTTGCGCTTGCTCATTTTTGACTTCAGGTTGTTTATTACAACCTACCAATAAGATGGAGATTAAGCCTAAAAATAGAATTTTGCTTTTCATAACAATGCTGCATACGATAAATTCATTGAAATCCGCCGAGGCGGGTTATTTCTTCTAATTTATCATTAAAGTGCGACACCGCAGATATCTTTTGTACCAGTTGGGTAAGAAAAATTTAACTGTGTATGATCGAGTAGAAGTTCTATTGATACATCCTTGGCGCTGTCAGCTGCTGTAAGTCCATAAAAGTTAGAAATTACCCCATAGTATAGATTATCGAGTTTAGATGGGTACGCTGCAAAATAGCCCTTATTTACACCATTGAAAATCAACCCAACTTGATTAGAGTTTTGATTCATATAGATGCCAATTTTTTGATACGAGTCAGACGTTGCTTCTGGTGGGAGTTGTAATAAGCTACTTGTCACTGAATTATCGTTTGATGTGACTGTCACTAAAAAGCCATTTGATGAGCTATTTTTCTGGTAACCAATTAATATATTCAATGCTTTACCATTTTGCATAATTCCACTGGCATGGATTGGAAATATATTGAGGGACCCATTTGTATCCGGTACTTTAATTTTAAGTTCAAATGCCATGATTCCACTGGTCTGAATTGCTTTATCTCCCTTGGTAAATTCCATCGCTGTTGGATTATTAGCAGCGAGCATTCTTGCTAAATAATTTTGGCTATATGCAGCATACACCTTATTTTGCTGTGCCGTTTGATAAGATAACTTTGTTCCTATCACACTTGGAAACGTTGCGCCATCTGTTCCCATGGACTGTATTTGTGCGTGGGTGGCATCAAAATTATAAGTACAGCTTGCAAATGCACTGCCACTCACAACTGAAGTAATAAGCGTAGCAAAAATTATTTTTTTCATGTATTAAGCCTTTTTTATAATAGAAAAACAGTATATCTATTTTATTAATTTTGATTATAAAATTCAGATAAATAGAAACTTTAGAGTAAAAGTGGCTTGGCAGTACAAGCCACTTTTATCATTTATGTAAAACTTACAAATAGATCTCAGGTGGATACGGCGTATCATCAGTCACAGGGGTATAGAGTGTATTTTCGACAAAGAAACCATTTGGTGCTTGAGCAATATCAATCGTTACAGAATCTTGCATGATTTGCGGATAAGCCCAGATCAACTGCTTCATCAGCCCCAAAGGGTTATTATTCTGCATATCTCCAAACACACGTTGCCAAATTGGAGTTCGATATGGCTTTTTCTTATCAAAGCCGTAAAGATGGGCAATCGAAGAATCAGGAACAAATCCGGCTAAATAAGCGACTTTATCCGCTGGATAGTCCAGATCTTGGCTTGGAATTTCAGCAACAGCTTGGTGCGCCAAATTTAATCGTGCCTCTAATATCCAGTCATAGGCCTCTGTCATCAGATAGTCAAAATTCGGGTAAGCATAGTGCTCTCGCGGAAAGTTAATATCGGTTGCCAAGGTTTCGATCGGTGTTCGAATGGTCGGGAAAAAAATCAATGGACAAACTTTAGCATTTGGGTATTTGGCTTTAATCACGGTTCGAATGTCTTGACAGGTTTGCCCTAATTTATTTTTTAACCAAGCTTTAAATTCATCATACGGCGTTCCAGTTTTATTTACTGCGTCATAGATCGTTCCCAAGTCTGGTGCATACAATCCAGTATCTGCATTAAAAGCCAGTTTAGTTGGATAATCATAGACACATGGTAAATCCGTACCCTGGTTATACCACCACCAAGGTTCACCAATTTGCATATTTACAGGACAGCCGCCTACAGCCATCGTATCAGCAAACTCAATAAACGCTTTATGTAGATAAGCAAGCGCATTTTGATCACACGGGCTAAAGAAATAACTTGGCGGTTCATATCCGGTACGGCCTAAATTACTGTTCCAATCCCGCTGTGCCCAGAATTCATTTGCGCCCAATGAGTACATTTCAAAACTGACACCAAATACAGGCTGCATCCCAGCATTTTGCAATGCTTGAGCAAAATGCTCATGCCATTTACGTGTACATGGATTTACAACAGCTTCATTGGTCACCAACGTATCTGGAATTTGCCATTTATGAATACTACTGTCCCAAGACATTTCAGGATACTTTGACATACCACAATAATGATTAATCAAACCGTGATAGCCCAAAGCCTGCAAATTATCGACCAAACGCTGTGGATTAAGATCGTAATGGTCGTCATAACTGGTACATAGGCCGTAATTATGTTGAGGCACAGACACTCGCTTTAGAGTAAGTTCGGCATTTGGGCCAGTAGTCACCGAATTAGTAACTCGGATATAACCCTCTTCGGCTTGGGCTAAAGGCTGGGTAGAATGCCCATTATAACTGCTCGTAAAACCTGAAAACGAAATTCGCTGAATATTGGTCACAGGAAAAGCATCTGTTGCCGCAAAGCCAGCTTTGACCGTATTCCAGTTAATATGAATATGTGCAGAGCGTGAAGCTGGTTGGTTGGCATAATTGAACAGAACAATATAGGCCACCTTATCTTCACCATTGGCCTGATATTGAACGGTTAGTGTTGGTGTCAAAGTAGGATTATTCAAGATCGGCATGGATGGAGACAACTCAATATCAAAATCCCAAATCACACCGGTGTAATCATATTTAGTTTCATAGGCGAGAAATTTATGGTCTTTTGCATCGTAAGAATCCCAAATCACTCCTGCTAAATCTGTCGTGGTTCGAGATCGAAATGATGCTTCAAAACCATTGGCATAATTGGTAATTGCAAACGACATAGTCTGCGGTCCATCAATACGCCAGTATTTCGGACTGAAACGATGAATAGCAGAAGTACCAACATTCAATACAGGAGATGTTTTTAAATTTTTTTGTTTATATTCAGAATTATGTGTCATTTGAAAATGCTCTAATTAATCATTGAGCTTTTATCTTAATTGATCACCATTTTTTAACTGTTTGCAAGCGTAAGTGCTGATCAAAACACCATCAGTTATATCGACTTTATGTAAATGCATATTTTCAATCAACAAAAAGGCCTATCCATAGATAAGCCTCAGGAGTTAATCATTCAGATCTTCATCAGAACAGATAGCGCATCCCCACTTTATAAGTCATCCCATCCATATCCAGCACATCAGCCGCGGTGCTATCACAAAAATAACCTGTACAGACATCTTTATAATTTTCAATATAAAGCCATTTGTAGCCTAGCCCAACATAAGCCGCAATATTTGATTGAATATAATGTCCGAGCTCAAACTCTATTGGTAATGTGACATAACGTAATTTGACATCATAGTCATCAGCTTTCAGCCACGCATATCCCACACCAATACTTGCATTTGCATAGCTATTGTTATGATCGTAAAAGGTGTAGCCTCCTTTCACATTAATCTCAGTACTTTTCCAATCCGCATTTTTTTGATAATTCAGGCCAAATGTTGAACTAAGTGTATCTAAAGCTGTAAATGTCACACCTGTACCAAAACCATTGAGCTTTTCATGTCCATCGACTTCATCTGATTTTAATCTTGAGCCATAATATTCAGCGAATATCGAGGTTTGAATACCACTCCTGCTTTCACTACGATAGTGCTGCTCTGTTTGCGGAGCTACCGTCAGCTCGCCTAGTGCCTGAGGTGCTCCGTAATTGACTTGTAGTGGTGTATCCGCACATGCATTTATAGTCATTAAACATGTAACGAAACCTATGACCCCAACGAATATTGTTTTCATCCGAATACCTATTTTTATTTGAATTTAAGAGCTTAGAGGATAATTTATTTTTTATTTTTAAAAAATCATTTTTATTTAAATAACTCCGATAAAAATTAAAACCCGATATCTGGTCAAGCCATTTATCGGGTGAATATGATTATTTATATTTTATTTAGCATGTTCTGCTGTTTGAGCTCATTGATTCAACTATTTTGCATAGAGATCTTGATACAAGTTTTTAGATACCCAGTCGATAAAAGCAGTTTTATGATGAAATGAGGGTGTATTAAACAGATTAAGATCTAATTCAAAGTGATCAAAATTCAGTAATTTATAAATACCACCACCTAAAGGGATTAAATTCGTATGAGGATATTTCATCGCTTTTAAAGCATTCGTTAAAAACTGTGCTTTGGTTTGTACCTCACTGTTTTTATAAGATTGGTAGCTGGTGGAATGTATGAATAATTCATATTCTCGGCCTAGATTTTGTCTTATCTGAGAAATAACCACTTCAATCTCCTGAGTCATGGGAAATATTTTTATATCACAGAAATCAAAAAAGCCCATCTTTTGACGAGCTTTTATTCAATTAAACTGTAATTTTTAGTGAACGTTTAACTCATCGTCTCGTGCAACAATCACAGAGGTTAGCATTGGAATACCCAAGATAATTGGGACTACAATAATCCATAAATCCGTTGTTAACTTACTCGAAAAAAAGAAATGTATAACGAGAGCAGCCAAAACCAATACCGCAAACAAAACACCTATGAAGCGCATTGCAAATTTAACCAGCATTTTGGATTCCTTATGATTCTAATAGTTATAAACAGTATACGCCTACTCTATGTAGTTATAGCATTTTCTTTTTCTATTGCACTATAAAACGCAGATATACATCTTGCATTAAAAATGCTCGACAAAGTGGGCTGTTTAATAGCGATATTTCGCCTCATTCCCCCAATGAAAAGCTAATTACAATTTAAACGTTCTGATGCATTTGAGATGCTACTTTTCAGTGAACTTAAATTTAGAAGCAACTGATTGATCATTTTTTTAAAATTTGACCTGCGAGTATAGGCCATTGTTTAACTTACGCTGCGAGCTAGAGCAGTACACTTAAAAGTGCTTGATTCATCTTTATTGCATTAACATGCGCGATAAATGAATAAAAAATATTCGCTTGAACGATTAGCACTTAAAAACAAAAAGTCTTGCAAACTATACCATATATTCAATACAACCAAATGTAACCTGAAATAAACAACCATTAAATTAAATGCTTAAATTTACTGGAATTTTACGCTTTGTTTAATCAAATACGTTGTAGCTACAGCTTAGACATGGAAATGTATAATTGTTAACCAGATCACATATTTTAAAGCTGATTTTTTTAATTTAATCTAGCTCTCTCAGAGCGCCTTTTGCTCTCTCGACGGTTCATATTTTAAGGATATCTATGGATTTCATACTTAATCCAACATATACGCTCATGCTAGCGGTGTTGGTTCTCTATGTCGGACGCATTTTAAATAAGCACATCCCCTTTTTAACCAAATACAATATCCCTGAACCAGTGGCAGGTGGTTTGGTCGGTGCAATTATTTTTTATTTGATTCATCAATTTGCGGGTTATACCATTTCGGTCAATAAGCCAATGCAAGATACATTCATGCTTATGTTTTTTGCATCGATTGGTTTGAGTGCTAATTTTGCCAAACTTAAGGAAGGTGGCAAGCCTTTAATTATCTTCTTAATTGCCATTTCCTTCTTTGTCATCATTCAAAATGGTGTCGGCATGGCAATTGCTTCTGCCGTTGGTCTTGATCCATTAATGGGGGTTGTTGCAGGTTCAATTGCTTTGGTGGGTGGTTTAGGCACTGCTGGAGCATGGGGACCAATTTTTGAGACCAAATATGCCGTTGAAGGTGCTTTACCAATGGGCATTGCAAGTGCGACCTTCGGAATGGTCGTTGGTGGTTTAATGGGAGGACCATTAGCCCGTTATCTCATTCGTAAACACAACCTAGCGTCACCATTAAAAGCGGAAGTTCGTGAGGAAAATAAAGACGCACCGCTTACTGATAGTGAGTACACATTCGAAGCACCACAAAAAGTTCGCTTAATCACTGCGGATAATGCCATTGTCACTTTAGGTATGTTTGCCTTTGCTTTGGCTTTTGCTGAAACCATGAAAAACCTAACCATTGGTACTGCAATTGAATTACCAACTTTTGTATGGGCATTGGGTGGTGGTATTCTTCTACGTAATATCTTGGAAACTGGCCTTAAACAAGAAATCTTTGATCGCTCGATAGATGTCTTTGGCAATACAGCGCTGGCGTTATTTTTAGCAATGGCATTGGTTTCATTGAAACTTTGGCAACTGGCTGATCTTGCAATTCCAATGATTATTTTGTTGATTGCTCAGTCTATTGCAATGTGGGTATTTGCGGTTTATGTTTCCTTCCGCGTTATGGGTAAAAACTACGATTCAGCGGTGTTGGCTTCTGGCCTGTGTGGTTTTGGTATGGGGGCAACGCCAAATGCGATTGCAAATATGCAAGCAATTACCAATATGTATGGTCCATCGCATAAAGCATTTTTGATCGTTCCTCTTGTCGGTGCATTCTTTATTGACCTAGTGAACGTTGTTGTTATTCAAACGATCTTACAAATCTTTGGTTAATCGCTAAAACAAAGCAATGACGACTTAATTAAGTGTCTTAAAGCCATATCTTCAAAAGATGTGGCTTTTTTATATATAGTTTTTAAACCTCGATTCAGCAAAAAGCATAATGTTTGTCCTTAAAACCAATTGAAACCCTGTTTTTGTCCTATATGCACATGGCGCACATTTTTACTCAATGCTAAAAATTACGTATTCAATTTGATTTGTAATTTTATATCGGGTGACATGTATGATCACAGAAAATCATCAACTTAAAGCAAGAAAAGTACATTTCGATTTTTCTGAATCTTCCGTCTGCTGGATGCAGAATGATCCTTTATGCTCACATATTGCCAATGGGATTAACATGCTGTTGCCTGCGGGTGAATTTTGGTTCTGCCGTGTGTTTAACAAGACAATTCCCTATATTTCAGATGAAAAACTCAAACAAGAAGTGATTGGCTTTGTCCGTCAAGAAGCAGCTCATGCCCGTGCCCATGAGAAAGCCCAAGATTTCTTAAGAGAAAATGGCTATGACATCCAAGATCCATTAAATCGTGCTCACTTTATTTTTAATATTCTTCTCGGGGACAAACCCTTAGGAGTACCCTTTCTCAAGGGTGAGAAGTTGGAGGAATACTGGTTACTGTTTCGCGTTGGTGTTATTGCTGCAATCGAGCACTTTACTGGAACGATTGGACAATGGACACTCGATAGTAAGTCTTGGGATACAGCAGATCCAGCCATGACCGATTTGTTTCGTTGGCACCTTGCAGAAGAAGTTGAGCACCGTTGTGTAGCCTATGACCTTTTTGAACATCTACTCACAAACAAATTTGGTTTTTATGTCTCTCGTCAAGTGATCATGATGGGTGTGTTCCCTCTGTTTATTTACTTCCTTGCAGATTTTGCACGTAGCCTTGGACAGCAAGATCTAGAACATCAAGAGATCCAAAAATTAATGCGCCGCGGATTCTTTAGCTTTATTCGTGAGTTCGAAAAAACGGCAACGCAAACTGATAACCTCCCCACCATAAAGTACTTATGGAAAGCAACTTTACGCTGGGTGTCGCCAAAATTTAATCCGATCCATGAAGGTGATACCGAGCAAGCATTGGCTTATATGGCTCGTTCACCTGCAGTACAATATTTTGAACAGACGACGCAAAGTTCAAACAAAACCACATTAAGCTAGTTTTTTAATTCAATAAAAAACCTCATTATTCAACATGGATATGGGGTTTTTTTTAACTCATTTTTCAATGCTAAATAATTTTTTTGCGCTTCATTTTGAGTAAATACAAACTCATTTTTCTCCATAATGCTTTCAGTAGCACCTTGCATATAGTGCTGATAATCTGAATAACGCTCAATAATCAACTTATGTAGATTTACTTTACTTTTTTCAACTAAACATTGTTTTTGCTTTGCTTTTAGTTGTTCGATGCCCGATTTTTCCTTGCCTCTCAAACCATATTCAAATTGAATTTGATCATCTATAGATTTGAAATAAACATCAGATAAATTAACGTAATCATCTTTAAAGTTTTTAGCATCTGCTGTACGACATATACCGAATAAAAACATAAGTATAACTATAGATATTATTTTCATCACCGTTTCTATATATATTAATTTTCACTTATTATAACATCATATTGAACAAAAAACCGCCTCAAAATAAAACACCAATACCTTTAAAAATACAAAACAAAGCATGAAGAATAACTAAATAAAAATCTTATTTAACCTTCGCCTATTTGAAATAACTACATTTAATTATAAGACAAACTTTCTAATCAAAAATCAATCTCAATCTTCTCTATAATGGATGAAGCCACATCTAATGCACCTTTCCCCATCTCAACAACAATTTCAACTAAATCGACTGGATTAAGATCAATTGAATTTACCGTCGAATTCTGTTGTTGCTGTTCTGTTTCTAATTGCTCTAGTTCATCTACTGGATTATTGGTGTTATTCACTTTTTTCTACCTCTACAATGATGGATGATTGACCTTACAAATAAATATCATATGCTTAAGATAAAACTTTGTGAATTCTAGAAATGATTTTGTTTATGGCATAAAAGACATGCTTATCATTTATGTTCTTTTACCGACTCCAACTCGCTTTTCTGTTATCCTAACAAGGTGAGCTGAATCGTACTGTAGAACTAGAGGAAAAGCGGCATGCTACAATGGTTTGAAAAATTAGTTGATCCCTATCCAACGAAAGACTTAAACAAACCATTACCCACCACTTTCTTTGCTTTCGTTTGGCAAGCAACCAAAGGAATTCGCCCTTACCTTTTTATCTTAATTGCATGTACGGCAGCTGCAGCCAGTTTTGAAGCATTATTTTTCTCCTATATCGGAAAATTGGTCGATTGGCTGACACAAAGTCAACCCAGTACTTTCTTAGCGAATAACCAACAAAATTTAACCATCCTCATCAGTATCCTCTTTGCCAATATTTTCTTTGTCAGCCTGCAATCTGTGGTGAAGCATCAGGTGCTATTCAGCAACTTTCCGATGCGTATGCGTTGGCGCTTCCATAACTTGTTACTACAACAAAGCTTAGATTTCTTCCATACCGACTTCGCAGGGCGTCTATCTGCAAAGGTCATGCAAACGGCTTTGGCTGTACGCGAATTCTGGATGATTTTAGGCGATATGCTGGTTTATGTACTGATCTACTTCATTACGATTAGTGTGGTCTTAGGCTCCATTTCTCCTGTACTGATTATTCCTTTAATGTTATGGCTGGTTTTTTTTATAGTAATTGCCAGTTATTTTATCCCCCGTTTAGGTAAGATTTCCAAAAAACAAGCAGATTCACGTGCGGTCATGACAGGTCGTATAACCGATGCTTATACCAATATCCAAACCGTAAAGCTTTTTGCGCATGCAGGCCGTGAAAGCCAATATGCCAAAGAATCCATGCAAGAGTTTATGGTTACGGTTTATAAGCAAATGCGCTTAGGGGTCAAATACGAAATCAGCATTCGTTTACTCAGCGCATTTCTATACATTGGTGTCATTGGCACTTCAGTTTGGTTATGGACACAAGGACAAGCGGCGATTGGTGTCATTGCCGCAACTACGGCGATGGTACTGAAGTTAGACAGTATGGCTGAATTTTTAATGTGGCATGTCACCATGCTATTTGAAAATGTCGGCACCATTCAGGATGGTATGTCAACTTTAGGGAAACAGATCCAGATCCAAGACAAGAAAGATGCGACTGAATTGAAAGTTCAGCATGGTGAAATTCGATTTGAGGATGTGAGCTTTGCCTATAACCAAAAAAATGTGATTGAGCATTTTAATTTGACCATCAAACCTGGTGAAAAAATTGGCGTTGTTGGTCGTTCTGGTGCTGGTAAATCAACATTAATTCAATTACTGCTTCATTTTTACAATATCAACCAAGGTCGTATTCTGATTGATGGTCAAAATATTCATGATGTTACTCAAGACAGCTTACGCGCCAATATTGCGCTAGTCACGCAAGATACTTCTTTATTACACCGTACTGTTGCTGAAAATATTAAATATGGGCGTCCAAATGCGACTGAGGCTGAAGTGCAACTCGCAGTGAAAAAAGCCAGAGCAGAAGAATTCATTCCACAACTGACAGATCAAAAAGGACGTGTTGGATTTGACGCCTATGTCGGTGAGCGTGGTGTGAAGCTCTCTGGTGGACAACGCCAGCGGATTGCGATTTCACGTGTTTTTCTCAAAGATGCCCCTATTCTGATTTTAGATGAAGCCACCAGTGCACTGGATTCGGAAGTCGAAGCTGCAATCCAAAGCAGTTTAAATGACTTGATGGTTGGCAAAACGGTGATTGCAATTGCGCATCGTTTATCTACTATTGCTCAAATGGATCGCCTGATTGTGCTTGACCAAGGCCGAATTGCTGAGCAAGGCACACATGAGGAACTGATTGCGAACGATGGCTTGTATGCACAGTTATGGAAACGCCAAACGGGTGGCTTTTTAGTTGAACAACGAGTGACTCAGGACACAGAATAATGTTGTATTTAGAAGATTTAAGTATTGGTGATCGCTTCACCAGCCGTGAATATGAAATGACGCTTGCAGAAGTAAAGCAATTTGCTGGGCAATATGACCCACAACCCTTCCATCTTGATGAAGTTGCTGCAACAGAACATCCTATCTTTCAAGGTTTAGCGGCAAGTGGCTGGCATACCTCCGCTGTAACCATGCGCTTATGGACAGAGTGTTTTCCAGTTGCTGGTGGGTTGTTAGGTACCGAATCAAGCCTACGCTGGCCGCGTCCAACCCGTGTTGGTGATAAAATTCATGTTGAGATTGAAATTACTGCAATTGTGCCATCTAAAACAAAAAATGATCGTGGTATCGTCAGCTACGTAACACAAGCTTTGAACCAACATGGGGATGTGCTATTAATATCGACAACCAAAATTATGGTCTTTAGAAAACCAACTTGATTCTTGAACATTCGGTGACTCTTTTGTCCAACAATTTTTATGATTGATTATTTTATTTCATGTAAAGATGTTTAAGACTTAAATGTTTAAAAGATATTGGCAAAATTGATGAGCGCCACGGAAAGCACATGAAAACAACCTCAACTCGTCAAGATCAAGGAATACCAGGCGTTTATGGCTTATTGCTCTTGGACGTCGTTTCGCGCTGGGGATATAGCGACGAAACATTGTTTGCACCGTTTCACTTAACTAGCGAACAACTGGCTGATCCAAATTATCGAATTCCAACACCGATTGCGAATGAATTGGTCAAGCATTCTTTGCGTCTTACCGGTGAAAGCACATTGGGCTTTCATCTAGGAACGCAGATGCGTATTTCCATTCATGGCTTTATTGGCTATGCCATTATGACGGCACATGACATTACCGATGCCATTGCATTAGCAAGCCGGTTTATTCAGTTACGTCTTCCCTTTTTACAGTTATATTTCTCTACTTTCGGCCCTAAAGCAACTTTACAACTACAATGTGATATTGAAGTTGAGCCATTACGCACTGAAATTATTCTAGGTCTGACCATTGGTATTATGACCATGGCCAAAGCTCTCACAGGCATTGAAGATTTGAGGGGTGAAGTTGATCTGGACTTTGCTGAACCAGCTGGTTTTGAAAAATATAAAGATCGATTAACCAGTACAGTACGTTTTAATCAGCCGCATCTGATTTCAAGCTTCGATAAAAAATATCTCGGCTTAAAAATGGTCAATGCAGATCCAATTGCCAGCCAGATTGCGATTAATCAATGTGAAACTGAACTCTCTGCACTGGGTGAACGTCGTCGTTTAGCTATGCGGGTTCGTGATATTTTAACCAATTCAGAACAGCATTATCTGAGTATTGAAAGTGTGGCTGAACGCTTACACATGTCAGATCGGACCTTGAAACGCCAATTGGCTGCGGAAGGCACGTCCTTCTCTACGCTCGTGGATGAAGTCCGTTATCGTCATGCAACCTCTTTGCTATCTCGTACCGATTATAGTTTGGAACAAATTGCAGACGAACTCGGTTATTCGGATGTCGCGAATTTCAGCCGTGCCTTTAAACGCTGGAGTGGTCGTAGCCCAAGTAACTGGCGTAAAGACCCATACTTATAAGTTCACGAAAGCTTTTGTTTTTGTTGAAAAGCATGTATAAACCAAATAAAAATCATACGACAGATTGTTAAGGAGTTGTCATGAATCATCCAGCAGAATTGAAATATGCACGTACGCATGAGTGGGTAAGAATTGAGGGTGACCTCGTTGTCACGGGGATTACTGACCATGCACAAGATGAGTTGGGTGATTTAGTCTATGTGGAAACCCCAGAAGTGGGTAGCCATGTCACCGCAACCGAACAAGCAGGTATTGTTGAGTCAGTTAAAACAGCTTCTGATATTCACGCACCTGTGTCTGGAACCGTGGTTGAAGTGAATACTGATCTTGAAGATGATCCTGATTTTGTCAATGACGAGCCGTATGGTAAGGGTTGGATCTATAAGATTAAGCCAGACAATATGGCTGATGTTGAAAAATTGCTTTCAAATAGCGAATACGAATCAGGTTTATAATTTTTATAAATCAGACCGACCTATTTGGATTGGGATATTTAAAAACCGAGTTATTGCTAACTCGGTTTTTTATTACTTGGACTTACACTATTTCACGAGAATCCAAGCATCCTGCCAGTTCGAGCCTGTGCCAGGTACATATTGATGTGCTTGAATGCTACACCAACCACTATAAGGAAATGGCTTACACTGATAAATACGTCCATCGCTGCTCAATACTTTGCTACCTGCTTTATATGTAGCAATATTCTTCGGATAAACAAAATCATAAGTCCCTCCACTGATCGGGGCACGCTCAATTTTGATTTCAACACGCTGAATACCGCTATTTAAACTACTATAAACATCATTTTTTCCACTTACAGCTACAATCTCACCCTGTGCATTTTTAACCCCTGCGCGTAAAGCACTATGCTCTCGATTAATGGCTTCTGCCAATAAGCGAGGCCAAACATTTCGATTGCCATTGGCAGTACTGGTAATCCGTAATTCTGTTTTTAAATTTGGATTTTCGCCATTCATATCAAAGACACGTGTTGATACACGATCATTCTCTACTAAATCATCAAGCGGATTGATATCACCGATATCGTTCCAGCTTTGAACTGGTTTTGGGGGTTGCGGATCGACTGGTGTAGTTGGGTTGCCTGAACCGACATTTACATCAATGACATTATAAAAGGCATTACTGGTATCTCCGATATCCCATACCGCGAGAATGACATGATAGCCACTGCGGTCAGCAGGCACGTGACAACGGTGTGTGACCACACTGGCAGGCTTTTGGTATTTGCCATCTACTGTACAAAAGGGATTGAGATCAAAAGAACTACGAGCCAAAGCTGCTGAAGAATTCCAGCCTTGCTTAGTGATGAAATAACGCCAGCCTTGAGTCACATGTTGTGCAGTAAATTGCCAAGTAAAGTCATTTGCACCTGTGGGCAAATTTGTTTTGACCCATCGTGTCGGTGATTGTGCATTTAATTCTGAAAATTGACTCAAATTCGCATTGGCAATTTGACCATCAGGTGGCCCAGACTGCGGAAAACCTTTCGGAGCTTCTAAACTTTGCGGCTCCCACACAATGCTGCCACATTGAATATTCTTATTTAACTTACAGGCATAGGCTCGAGATTCTGGTTTCAGTACATAGCCATGTGCAAAAGCCAATGAAGGTACGATAGGCAGTACCAATATTCCAATCGAGATTAAACTGCGTCTAATAAAGTGATGCATCATCATTCTTCTACCTTTGTCATTTCAGTTATTTATTGTTGTTAAGCATTGGTGTTCTAAAGACACCTCTTAGACCATAGGTGAGCCGTCTAGACAAGACAACTCCCTACGCTGTAATAATCTGTAATATGCCAGTTGACTTGATCACAGGAATAAAAGCTTATGACGACCCGATCAAATATTTTCACGAATCCATTAATTCTCAGTGCAATCAAAAAAAGCCCAATTCGATTTGAACTGGGCTTTTTCACAACTGGATTTTCAGGATTTAAGCGACATAGTCCACTTGAATGCCATCGACTTCTGAAACCAAGTTTTCAAAAGAGAAAATCTCATCCAGTTGGACTTGAGTCAGTAACCCACGCTCTAAAACCACCTCTTGAATGGTTTTATTTTGAGCAATACATTGTTTACCAATTTCATCACATAAAGCATGACCCAAGAGCGGATCAAGTAAAGTGATAATCCCCACACTACGCATGACTGCATCATGGCATGCTTGTTCGTTTGCTTTGATGCCACGCACACACTTTTCATCCAAGCTTAGAATGGCATGTGTCAATAATTCAATCGATTCATTCAATGAAATTGCAATCACAGGTTCCATCACATTGAGTTGTAATTGCCCCGCTTCTGCCGCAAAAGTAATGGTTAAATCATTACCAATCACTTTAAATGCAATCTGATTGACCACTTCAGGAATCACAGGATTTACTTTTGCTGGCATGATCGAAGAACCGGCCTGCAATTCAGGTAACTGAATTTCACCTAATCCTGTACGTGGACCTGAACTCAGTAAACGTAAGTCATTACTGATTTTTGAAAGCTTGCACGCAAGACGCTTTAAGGCGCTCGATAAAATGATGAATACACCACAGTCGCTGGTTGCTTCAACATAATCTTCCGCACCCACTAGATTCAAGCCTGTAATTTCTTTTAAACATGAAACGGCTTTGATGGCATAACCTTTTGGTGTATTTACACCAGTGCCAATTGCGGTCGCGCCCAAATTCACTTCAAGCAATAATTCACGAGTCCGTTTGATTAAACGTACATCTTCTTTTAATAAAGTTGAAAAAGCACGGAACTCTTGCCCCAACGTCATGGGCACCGCATCTTGTAATTGAGTGCGCCCCATCTTTAACACATAACGAAACTCGATCGCCTTGTTTTCAAATGAGGTAATTAGCTTGTCCATTTGTGTGAACAAAGCATCTAAAGAACAGTAGGTTGATAGACGAAGCGCTGTTGGGTATACGTCATTGGTCGATTGGGATTTATTGACATGATCATTGGGATGGATCACCTCATATTTACCTTTTTGATGACCTAATGACTCCAACGCAATGTTGGCAATCACTTCATTGGTGTTCATATTAATTGAAGTGCCCGCTCCACCTTGATAAATATCAATTGGGAAGGAATCTTGCCATTTTTCTGTATCAGTGATGAGCACATCACAGGCATGTTGAATTGCCAGACTTTGAGTTTCAGTGAGTTTGCCAAAGCTTAAATTCGCTTGAGCCGAGGCTTTTTTTACCTGTGCTAAAGCGCGGATAAAATAAGCATTTTGCCCAACTTTTTGTGAGGAGATCTTAAAATTTTCAATGGCGCGTAGAGTATGAATTCCATAATAACATTCTGCTGGAACTTCTTTCGCACCGAGCAAATCATGCTCTATTCTTATCGTTGCCGTTTGAACCGTTTCCACTTTCCATTTCTCTCAGACAATGCACCCTAATGGTGCAATGGATTAATATGAAAGATTGCAACTGACTTTTCATTAGCAAAAGCGCTTAAGATTATATTTTTTTATAATGGTATTTCTCTAGATTGTAGCTTTTGTAACTTTATATGTCTGAATTTTTGCCTAGTTTTTAACTGAATCAACTTAATCTACAGATGTACATTTTATGAATTGTAACTTCTGTATACATTTTGAGTTTTTTTTGAACATTACCTATTCATATTTTGATGAAAAAAAACCCTATTTTTTGAATTAAAAAATTAAGATTCATACACTTATTTTAAATTACACAAAACATACAAATTAAATACATAAACATAACAGTATTTTAAAAATCATTTGTGCTTGAATCTGTGACCTTATCAATCCCAAGAATAGTCAATGATTTTTTAGCTATTCAGGTGTGATTGCAAATTATGGATATGTAAGGACAGGCATCCATTATGAATTTTTCTAATCCCACAGTTGTTGTATTCGTGGTCTATATCCTGGCCATGCTTGGCATCGGTTTATACGCCTATTTTTCTACCAAAAACCTTGACGATTATATTCTTGGAGGCCGAAGTCTAGGCAGTTTTGTAACCGCTTTATCTGCGGGCGCATCAGACATGAGTGGTTGGTTACTCATGGGTTTACCTGGCGCTATTTACTTAACTGGCTTATCTGAATCGTGGATTGCCATCGGTTTAATTATTGGTGCATGGCTAAACTGGTATTTGGTTGCAGGACGTTTACGTGTACACACTGAAGTACAAAACAATGCCCTCACCTTACCAGATTATTTTACTGGTCGTTTTGATGATCAGAAGAAAATCTTACGCGTCACATCTGCATTGATTATTCTTGTTTTCTTTGCGATTTATTGTGCTTCTGGCATGGTCGCTGGTGCACGTTTATTCGAAACATTATTCCATTTGCCGTATAGCACAGCCTTATGGTTAGGTGCTTTTGCAACCATTGGTTATGTTTGTATCGGTGGTTTCCTTGCAATCAGCTGGACTGATACTTTCCAAGCAGGCTTAATGATTTTTGCATTATTGCTGCTTCCAATCGTGACCTACATGTCTTTAGGCATTGGTATGGAAGAGTTTACTGCGGTTGTTGAAAGTGTACGTCCACATGCATTTGATTTTGCGACAAACTTAAGCGTTGTTGCGATTCTTTCTGCTGCAGCTTGGGGTCTCGGCTATTTTGGTCAACCGCATATCCTTGTCCGCTTTATGGCAGCTGATTCAGTAAAATCAATTCCAGCTGCACGCCGTATTGGCATGACCTGGATGATTTTATGCTTAGCAGGTGCAGTGGGTTCGGGCTTTATCGGCATTGCTTATTTCCAAATGCATCCTGAATTTGCAGCAGCAGTAACAGCTAACCCTGAAACGGTATTTATGGAACTCACCAAGATCCTATTCAACCCTTGGGTTGTGGGTGTGATCCTTGCTGCGATTCTATCTGCAATCATGAGTACGTTAAGCTGTCAGCTTCTGGTATGTTCAAGTGCTTTAACCGAAGATTTGTACAAAGGCTTTATCCGTAAAAATGCATCTCAGAAAGAGTTGGTTTGGATTGGTCGTGCAATGGTGATTGCAGTTGCGATGCTTGCCCTCGTTCTTGCACAAAACCCTGAGAGTAAAGTTCTTGGCTTAGTTGCTTATGCTTGGGCTGGTTTTGGTGCGGCATTTGGTCCATTGATTATTCTTTCATTGTTCTGGAAACGTATGACGTTAAACGGTGCATTGGTGGGTATGATTGTGGGTGCTTTGACTGTAATCCTATGGAAAAACTTCTTCGGTTACACGGGCATCTATGAAATTATTCCAGGTTTCGTTTTTGCCTTGATCAGCATCGTTGTAGTGAGCTTACTTGGTAAAGCACCAAATGCTGCTGTAACCAGTCGCTTTGAACAAGCTGATGAAATCTATGCACGTGAAATGAAATAATTCTGATAAAAATTTAAGGGGCTTTCGAGCCCCTTTTCTTTTAGTTAAAATTTTGTTTTTGATTTAATTTTTATTTTAGAGCTGTCTTTTACCACCTGCATCACAGGATAACTGCGTGTTTCCTTCACACCCGGGAGTTGCCACAATATTTGCCCAGCAATACGGCGAAACTCCTCCATTCCGGCACTCCGCAGCTTAATCAAGAAATCAAACCCACCACTGACCATATGGCATTCCACGATCTCAGGATATTGCGTCACCGCATCAATAAAATCATCCAGAACATGCGGTGTAGTCTTATCAAGTAACACTTCCACGAACACTAAAAAGTTCGCATTCAGCTTATTCGGATTAAGCTTTGCCTCATATCCCAAGATAAATTCATCCTTGGTCAGCTTCTGAACACGTGCCATCACCGCAGTCGGTGAAAGGTTCACTAATTCTGCCAATTTACTATTAGAAATTCTCCCATCTGCTTGAAGAATATCCAGAATTTTTAGATCGGTTCGATCTAGTGTATAAATAGGGCCATTCAACTGAATTTTCCTCTAAAAAATGGGTAAATTATAGTGAGTTACTCGGGATTTATTCTGTAATCATAAATTATCTAAACCTCTCTACTCAATATGTTCTAGAGATTGTTATTGGAATTTAGTATGAATACATTGGATACTCCCGCACAAATGGAAACAGCTCACATCGACGGTTATATTACCGAATTTAAAGAAAAAAGTGAGTTTGAGCAACGCATTAATACGGCTTGGCGACGCGCAGAGCCTGAAGCAGTCGCTGTACTTGCTGAAGCTGCAAACATTTCCCCTGAACTTGATCAAAAAATTTATGAACTTGCTTTTAGCCTAGCGCATAATTTACGAGAACGTAAAAGCTCGGCGGGTAAAGCAGGAATCGTTCAAGGCCTTCTACAAGAATTCTCACTTTCCTCACAAGAAGGTGTCGCATTGATGTGTTTGGCAGAAGCATTGCTTCGTATTCCAGATACAGCAACACGTGATTTGTTGATCCGCGACAAAATCAACCAAGGTAACTGGAAGGAACACGTTGGTCAAAGTAACCTGATGTTCGTCAACGCTGCTGCATGGGGCTTGATGTTAACAGGCAAGTTAATGGAAACACCGAAGCAAACCAGCTTATCGAGTGTTTTGACTGGTCTTTTAGCACGTAGTGGTCGTGGTATCATCCGTAAAGCGGTTGACGTTGCCATGCGTATGATGGGTGAGCAATTCGTTACGGGTGAAACCATCGAAGAAGCGCTTGAGCATGCAAAACCATTTGAACACAAAGGTTTCCGTTATTCATACGACATGTTGGGTGAAGCTGCACTGACTGAACATGACGCAGATCGCTACTACAATGACTACACACAAGCGATTCATGCCATTGGTAAGGCATCGAACGGTCGTGGTGTTTATGATGGCCCAGGTATTTCAATCAAGCTATCTGCTTTGCATCCACGTTATCAACGTGCGCAAATTGCACGTGTTCACCACGAACTTTACAACAAAGTCTTCGAACTTGCGTGCTTGGCAAAACAATATGATATCGGCTTAAACATCGATGCTGAAGAATCTGAACGTTTAGAAATTTCACTCGAATTACTTGAGCGCTTATGTTTCGAACCGAAACTTGCGAACTGGAAAGGCATCGGTTTCGTTATTCAGGCCTATCAAAAACGTTGTTTCTACGTGGTGGATTACATCGTTGACCTTGCAAAACGCAGTAACAAACGCCTGATGATCCGTTTGGTGAAAGGTGCATATTGGGACAGCGAAATCAAGAAAGCACAAATTGATGGTATGACGGACTACCCTGTGTTTACTCGTAAAGTTCATACGGATTTGTCATACATCGCTTGCGCGAAAAAACTTCTTGCTGCACCAGACCAAGTGTACCCACAATTTGCGACACACAATGCGCAATCACTTGCAACTATTTACAACCTTGCTGATCCAAGTAAGTACTATCCAGGTCAATACGAGTTCCAATGCTTGCACGGTATGGGTGAGCCATTGTACGAGCAAGTTGTTGGTTCAAAAGAAGATGGCAAGTTAGGTGTTCCATGTCGTGTTTACGCGCCTGTTGGTAACCATGAAACTTTATTGGCTTATTTAGTCCGTCGTTTACTTGAGAATGGTGCCAATACTTCGTTCGTAAACCGTATTGCAGATAAGACTTTAAAAGTTGAAGACCTAATTCAGTCTCCAATCAAAGATATTCAAACTTCTGCAAAAGACGAAGGTCAGCTTGGCTTAAAACACCCTGCGATTCCACTTCCGCATGATCTTTACCCATTACGTCCAAACTCAAATGGCTTTGATCTGAATAACGATCAACCATTAGCAGACTTGGATGCGACTGCACAGAAATTGCGTAGTCAGATTTGGAAAAGTGCACCATTACTTGGTTTCGACTCAACAGTACATGACCAAAGTAATGCACTTGCAATTACAAACCCTGCACAAAATAGCGAAGTTGTCGGTTATGTCAATGAAGCGACCAGCGCTGATGTACAACTGGCACTAGAAGCTGCAGTACAAGCTGAGCAAAGCTGGGCTGCAACCGATAAAGTTGAACGCGCTGCTTGTTTAAAACGCGCTGCTGACTTGATGGAAGCACGCATTCAAGAATTGATGGTATTACTTTGCCGCGAAAGTGGTAAAACCTATGCCAATGCCATTGCCGAAGTCCGTGAAGCGGTAGATTTCTTACGTTACTACGCAACTCAAATCGAAGCTTTACCTGCGAATGCACAAGTGAAGCCATTAGGTACCGTATTGTGTATTAGCCCATGGAACTTCCCTCTTGCGATTTTCTCTGGTCAGATTGCAGCGGCATTGGTGAGCGGTAACTGTGTGATTGCCAAACCTGCTGAACAAACACCATTGATTGCAGCACAAGCCGTTGAAATGCTTTGGGAAGCTGGTGTACCGCACGGCGTTGTTCAACTTCTTCCTGGTCGTGGTGAAACAGTTGGTGCGCAATTAAGCCAAGATGATCGTATTCAAGGCATTATGTTCACAGGTTCGACTGAAGTTGCAAAAATTCTGCAAAAAACTGTGGCAAAACGTTTATCTCCAAATGGTCAACCAATTCCATTAATCGCGGAAACAGGTGGTCAAAATGCGATGATCGTTGATTCATCTGCGTTGACTGAACAAGTGGTTCTTGATGTTGTAAGCTCTGCATTTGACAGTGCGGGTCAACGTTGTTCTGCACTTCGTATCTTATGTGTGCAAGAAGACAGCGCTGCAACCGTGATTAAAATGTTGAAAGGTGCGATGCAACAGTTGATCGTAGGTAATCCTGCAATCCTAAAAACTGACATTGGGCCTGTAATCGACACTGAAGCAAAACAGACCATTGATACGCACATTCAAAAGATGAAATCTAAGGGCTATCCTGTTCATCAATTGATGTTTAACGATGCAGTAAGCCAACAAGCACTTACACAAGGTACATTTGTTCCGCCAACAGCGATTGAATTACCAAACCTAGATGATCTAGAACGTGAAGTCTTTGGTCCTGTCTTGCACATCATCACTTATAAATATGGTGAGCTTGAGCAATTGATCGACCGTATCAATGCTAAAGGCTATGGCTTAACCATGGGCCTACACACACGTATTGATGAAACCATTAATACCGTGATCCAACGTGCTGAGGTGGGTAACTTATATATCAACCGCAACATCGTGGGTGCTGTTGTAGGCGTTCAACCATTTGGTGGTGAAGGCTTATCGGGTACAGGTCCGAAAGCAGGTGGTCCGCTTTATATGTACCGTTTAATGGAGCATTGTTCAGAGAAAGTATTGGCAACCCCATTTGCGGTGAAAGCTGAAATCTCTCAGTTTGATGCTGTATCAAATGTTGCTTATCAAAGCTTATTGTCTTGGGCAAACCAAAACATGCCGCAAGCAATTACTACAATCCCAGCATTTGGTGTAGGTAAGTTCTACGAGCTGCAAGGCCCAACGGGTGAAAGCAACCAATACATTATCTTACCACGTCACCGTGTGCTGTCGATTGCCAATGATGAAGCAAGCCAGTTACAGCAATTACTTGCGATTTTCTCCGTCAGCAGTACTGCGGCTGTGTTGAAAGACAATGCGTTCTTGGCAAAACACAAAGCGTCTTTACCAAAAGATGTGTTAGATGCAATCACTGTGATTTCAAGTGTTGAAAAAGATGCGTTTGATGCAGTGCTTCATCACGGTTCTGTTGAGCAATTGCAAAACTTGCAAACACAAGTTGCTGCTCGTTCAGGTGCGATTGTCGGGATTACTCAGTTACAAGCCAATGAGCAAATTCCTTTAGAGCGTCTTGTTATCGAACGTGCAATCAGTGTGAATACCGCTGCAGCTGGTGGTAACGCGAGTTTAATGACTTTATCTGAAGATTAATTTTAAATCTCTTGCGGAACTTTAAACGTTCCTCATCCCAGCCCGAATCATGTTTACATGGTTCGGGTTTTTTATTATTTTTTAGATCACCTTATTCCTATTATAAAAATGAGACTATTTAGATGCATTTTTTCTCAGCTCCTGAATATCAACCCAACTGCACTCAGCTTTTTGACGATTATAAAAATAAGATCCAGCCGCCCATCCCTTTTGCCGTTATTGAGCATATTGGTTCATCTGCCATTCCCAATGCAATTTCAAAAGGTGATCTTGATATTTATATCGAAGTTCCCGCTCATCGCTTCATTGACGCTATTCAGCAATTACAACGGCTTAACTTTAAAGAAAAACTTGATACATTGCGTACCCATGAGCTATGTATGTTTGAATCACAACAACATGATGTGGCATTGCAAATCGTGGTGACAGGTTCAGAGTTTTGCAATTTCATCACCTTTCGGGATCTATTAAGAAACTCACCCAGCCTGATCCAACAATATAATCAGCTCAAACAAAGATGTGTTGGCTTATCTCAAGATCAATATCGGCAAATTAAAGCAGATTTTATCCAATCTGTACTCGCCGCCCTAGGTTAAGCATATAAATAAGTGAGTATCATAATTTCCTGCACCTGATTGCACTTTTTTGATACCATTCCCGTTTAGATTTCAGCTGTAGTTTTCTTTTTTATGACCGTATCTTACCAGCAGCAACTTCAAGAGAAAGTTGAACGCATTACCGCACAATTTGCCCCGTTCAATCCACCTGCTTTAGAAGTGTTTCAATCGCCTGAACAACATTTCCGTATGCGAGCAGAATTTCGCATCTGGCATACAGAAGATGATCTGTTCTACGCCATGTTTGAACGTGCTGAAGATGGTAAGCAAAAAGAAGTTGTCCGCGTGGATACATTTCCCATCGCGGATCAAAGCATTAATGATTTAATGCCCCGCCTATTAGAAGAATTAAAAGCAGTCCCGATTCTATCACAACGAGTTTTTGAAGCAGACTTTCTCTCAACCCTAAGTGGAGAAATGCTAGTTACTCTGATTTATCACCGTAAATTAGATGCTGAATGGGAAACAGCGGCCAAAGCGCTCGCTGAAAAACTGAATATTAAAATCATGGGTCGTAGCCGTGGCCAAAAAGTGATTATTGGTGATGACTATGTGGTTGAACAACTGAATGTTCACGGTCGCACCTTTAAATATAAACAAATCGAAAGCAGCTTTACTCAGCCTAATGCTCAAGTGTGTCAGCATATGTTGGAATGGGCTTGCGATGCTGCGCAAGAATCCCAAAAAGACTTGTTAGAATTGTACTGTGGTAATGGTAACTTTACCTTACCACTGTCCTTGAAATTTAAGCGTGTACTCGCAACTGAACTGGCCAAGTCTTCCGTCTACGCGGCACAATGGAACATTGAGCAAAACCAGATTGAGAACATTCAAGTTGCTCGTTTATCTGCGGAAGAATTCACTCAAGCTTATCAAGGTGAGCGTGAATTTAGACGGTTGCAAGAAGCTGAAATCGACATGCAAAGCTACGACTTTGACACGGTTTTTGTTGATCCGCCGCGTGCAGGCATCGATGATGAAACACTTAACCTATTACAAGGTTTTGAACGTATTCTATATATCTCATGCAACCCAGATACCCTGCATGACAACTTAAAAACACTCAGTCAAACCCATCGCATTGTGAAGTTTGCCATGTTCGATCAATTCCCTTTTACCCATCATGTGGAATCAGGCGTTTTACTTGAAAAGATTTAAACAAATTATTTCAACGTAACAATATTATATAAAGGGTTCCAGTAACCCTTTATTTTTTCTCAAAGTATATTTATAAAAAAGTGATGTTTTTCAAAGGTCAAGTCATCCAAATGTCATAATTTCGTTAAACTTTAAAAGTCTCATCGAAAAAATTGAAGTTCAACTGCTGCTTTTATCACTTAAGCTGACTTGTATTTTATTTTAAAGCGGCTATATTTCGAGCTATGTTAGGTTGTATATGAAGGCTCTATGAGTTTTTGGCAAAAACTGTTCAATGCAGATGAACAATATAACGAACACAAGAACCAAACTTCTTGCGTTGAAAATGATTGTTCTTGCAAAACCAATGAACAACTGTTGGATGCTTTAGTCAAAGCAACAGATGAAGATGTGATTAAAGGCATCAAAAAAGTACTGATTTCCCGAGGTTATAGCCGCAAAGAATTACTTGCGATGATCAACCCGCCAATCCAATAAAAATAAGCTTTCCCTAATCTCTTTTGATTAAGAGATTAGGGAGTCAATACGACTTACACTTCTCTCTATTCACTTCTGCCACAATTGGTCCTAAGTTAAAATTTTTATCATGTCGTTTAGTTTGTGCTGAATACAAACTTGAAATCGAACCATCCAAATACAGAGCATTGTCGATTTTCAATTGCTGCTTAAAAAATTGTGCAAATTGATAAAAACTCACCCGTTGTTGTGAAATCACAAAATACAACTGATTGTCTTTAATCCCCACCCCATTTCTAATTTTTAATGAGCTCGAATCAGCGAGAAACTGGCTATTGATTTTGCCCTTATAGATCAACATGGGCCCTGACTGTGTTGCAAACTGCGCTTTAAATTGATCATGCTTATAATCAGCAGTCGTTTTAATCACAGCACGATGATCATTCCACGCCACCACCCCATTCGGCTGCATAAAGAAATTACCAAAGCCCTGTGCCTCATTTAATTTCGCTAGCTCTTTAGCATTTTCGACATATAAACCTACAGGTTGAGAATCTGCATGATACATCCCTGCATTCATGGCAAAACTGAGTTGCTCACAAGCAGGTATCGCTTTTTGAATCGCGGCAAACTTTTGGTAGTAGCGATTAGTTTTAGGACTTTTTAAAAATAATTGTAATTGATCCAGCTGTTCGACTTTGATGACATCATAGTGTTGTTGCTTAAATTGAATGGTTTGATGCTGCATTGCATAAGGAGTGGAGGCAGCTAAAAATGTAAAAGTGAACAGTAGCCAATTTTTCATCATGGTAAATATTTAAGATCAATTTTGTCTATTTTCTCATAGCAAAGCTCAAGGCTGAATGACAGATACAAACACCACACACAATCATCGGTTTAGTGGAACAAATAAGCTCGATTGATTCACATTTTTTCACTAAAATAATAGGGTAAATACAATAACCTTGTATCCACATGCAGCAAAGACATCCACGCTTTCCAATTGGCGCACATCTGATCGTAAAACACTTTGGTTATAGTCACCACGGCATTTATGCAGGTCGTGGTCGAGTCATTCATTATTCTGGATTTGCCCATATCTTTAAAAAGCATCCCATTGAAATGACTTCTATCCAACGTTTTGCACGTGATAAGCCAATTTACATCAGGAATTATCCATCCCCACGCTACAAAGCCAAAACAGTGGTACGGCGTATGCGTTCACGCATGCACGAAAACCACTACCATCTCATCATTAACAACTGTGAACATTTATGTACTTGGGCGATTACAGGTGTTGAATCCAGCACTCAAGTTGAACGTATGCAGCGTCGTCTTGCCACTATTGGCTATGTCAGTTCAGTTATGAGTTATATGAACGGTTTAATGCTCACTGTAGCTACTGCCTGCTTTGCAATCGTGCTATACATCAAAATGATGTTACGTCGGCAAGCCAAAAAATCCGTACCTGCTTACTTACAACTCAAACAAAAGCATTCAAAAAAATAATTGTCACACGATCCTTAAAACGTTTTTCCAGCAATTGATTGATTTTTCACTCAGCTTGCATTAATATTTTCTTCGATACATTTCGTATCCCATCCTTATCGAGGGTTCTATGTTGGAGATAGCAGTAATCTGGTAACCAAATTTCAGTAGCACATTGAAATTGGTTATCTGCGCGATTTTTTGGGCTTTAAGCCTAACTTTGCCTCTGATTATTTCTATCTGGATAACAACATGAACTTATCTAAGTCCGAACAACGGACACTGCACGTCTTAGCTAAAGGCGGAAAAATCGTAAAACTTCGTGATGACTCAGGTCAAACCATTGCTGTAGAGTGCTATAGCCGTGAAGGTTTCTTGCTGTCCGATTGCGACCTTGCCGTTTTTAATAAGCTAAGAAAGAAAAAACTGATTAAATCCATTAATGGACAGCCCTATCAAATTAATTTACATGGGCTTAGATCAGTACGCCCACAGTTAGACAATCGTTAACACACAACCATAGGTTTGGATAAATCCTTGGTTGTACTTAGATGATGTCTATCAATCTAATCTTAGATCGGGTTTATCCAAATTACATATGGTTTATTTTGAGAAAGAAAATGGAACTAGACGTAATTCAAAACCGCTTAGCTTTTTTACGAGAAGCGGAAAAACTAAAAAATGTGCTGCGATTTTCACATACTTCAAATGGTCGCCAAGAAAGTACAGCCGAACATAGTTGGCGCTTATGTTTAATGGCAATGACCTTTGCAGATCAATTCGAGGACATTAATCTCGAGAAGACACTAAAAATGTGCCTGATTCATGACTTGGGTGAAGCTCTTCATGGTGATATTCCAGCCATTATGAAAGATCAATTTCCAACGAAGAATCAGCAGGAAAAACAAGATCTTGATCAATTGACCGAATGTCTTGATGAACACACGAAAAATTTGATTCGAGCATTATGGCAAGAATATGAAGATGCAAAAACAGCTGAAGCCAGACTAGTTAAAGCATTGGATAAGTTAGAGACCATTTTGCAACACAATCAAGGTATTAACCCCGTTAATTTCGATTATGCATTTAATCTTAGTTATGGTGAAAAATATACTCAAGCCACCCCTGCTCTTAAGCAGATTCGAGCCATCCTAAATCAGGAAACACAAGAGAAAATAAAGATGAATATACACATTCGTGATGAACGGCCAACAGACATTCAAAGTATTTTCGATTTAACTCAAGCGGCTTTCGAGACTGTAGAGCATTCCAGTCATACAGAGCAATTTATTGTGAATGCTTTACGTAATTCAGGCCAATTGAGTTTATCTTTGGTTGCGATCAGTAACCATAAACTGATTGGACATATTGCATTTTCCCCTGTGAAAATCTCAGATGGAAGCAAAGGTTGGTATGGCTTAGGGCCAATTTCAGTTTTACCTGAATATCAAGGTCAAGGCGTTGGCGCAAAACTGATGCATGCTGGCCTTGAAGCACTCAAAGATTTAGATGCTATGGGTTGTGTTTTACTGGGCGATCCAGCTTATTACAGTAAATTTGGCTTTAAAGCAGATGCAAGACTTGTTTTGCAAGGTGTACTTGCTGAATATTTTCAAATCTTGCCATTTACTGAACACATCCCCACTGGTGAAGTCGTTTATGTAGATGCATTTAATGCGACTGCATAAGCTAACTGCTAAATGACGAGACAGAAGTTCATAACAATATGGAATGAACTTCTGCACTTTAATCAGGCATGACCATTGTTTCGGAAACTTGCAGCGCTTGCTCAAAGATTTCTGCATAACCTGCGACCAGCTCGGCTTTATCTGTTCCATTAATAATTCGTCGCGCATTGATATAGTCTTTTTTATCTTGATTGATGTAATTTTCGAGCTTTTTGCCTGTAAACATCCCTTTTTTCATACCGACAATCATGACACGCGCTGCAATATCAGCTTGTAAAGCCAATTTTGGATTTTTCACTAAATCAATTTTTAAGTAATCCCCCATTCTCTTATAGTTTGCCAACCAAGTCAGTTGCACATAGCCATAGCCAATATAGGGATAATACTGCTTAGATTTTAAATATTTTTCAGAACCGTACTCGATCACAGGTTGCATGGTTCTGGCTGTTTCATGCCAAGCTGTTGCCAAGATATAAGCAGCTTGAGCAGATGTAATTGTTTGCTCTCCAGCCAGTACCGAGACGAGGAAGTTGATGCCATCGACTTGGGATTGACTCAACTTGCCAAAGTTGTTGCGTAAAATATTGAAACCATCTTGTATTATTGTCATGTCTTTTTCCTCTTTATAATAAAAAACCGCCCGAAGGCGGCATTGGATTGAATCTATTATTTAAAATTTGTCTTTAAAGTCTTTCACCTCTTTTGCTACATCTAAAATGGTGGCGTTTTCTCTGGCATTAATATAGTTAAAAGTCCAGCGAATAATTGCCCAAACGGGTAATCCACACAGAAAATACAAGCCACCTAATGCGAATGCGCCATAAGCATTTTCGCTCCAGGCTTGCAAGCCAAAATGCTGAATCACAAAAGCACCTCCTGCAATACTGCCAACGGCTGTTGAAATAAGTGAAACCACCCATTCACGTCGAGACTTGGGTAACCTTGTCATAATCACCACCATCCATGCTAAAAACATAAAGCTCAGTGCCATAACGATAATAAAAAATACGCCATAGGATTTAATCACGGCTGCAATCCCTGCACCCGCTGAAACAACCTCTGTCATTTTGTCCTCCATAATTAAAAAAGGCCTCAACTTGTTTAAAGTTAAGACCTCGCTTGTGTAGATTTGTTTTTCATTTTTCCACCATAATCACCCCTTGGTTCTATAAAAAATTGAATTTATACGGATTGTGGATAATGCAGCATCCAACTTTGCTGATCATGAAATTGAACAAAGTCTCCAACCTTGACTTCTGAACCCAAGATTTCACCATGACTGGTTAAGTGATAATAGATGCCATCTTCAAGTTCAGCGGGCATTTTATAGTTCAAGCTCGCATAAGCTTCGCGTAAATCAAAATCAAGCTGGGTTAAACCCTCTTGCGCAACGATTTGATAATATTGAGGCAATCTCAATGCATTATTCGAATGCCATGTCCCCACAAACGCATAATCAATATAAATATTCATCGATTGAGCACTTATGATTTCAAATGTCACAATTGGGTTCTGAGATGGGGATTCTTGGATATAAGTGACATTATTTAAGCTATTAAAGTCCCCCAACACCACTACGAATTTACCTGCATCAAAATAAGTATTAATAACAAAGCCCTGCTCAATATTGTTCACGGTTACGTTACTTTTAGGCTCATGATCCACACCCAAAATCACAATTGATCGGTTAATCGTGCTTGCATGAGTAAATGAAAATCGACCTTTTTGCGCTTGGAAATAGGCTGAAATAGCGAAAGATCCATCGACTACCTCTGTTATTTTTATTGAACCGAGTTGATCATTTCCATGGATATACGTCATACCAGATCGATCTGCTGTGGTACGCATGACCGCAGGTACAATATCTGCATAAGAAAGAATGTCTAAGTGTTTAATTGAAAAAGAACCCAACATCATATTATTGATACAATTCATTTTAATCACCTTGAGTTATTGAGTGGCTTTTAAAGCACCCTGCTATAAAATTAAATGGACGATTGCTTTTCTTCAGATATAAAAAAACTCGGCTCCTGACGGATACCGAGTTTTTTAGGCAATAAAAAAGCCCACTAGATGTGAGCTTTTCAATTTGGTCGAAGTCAAATGTAATACGACCAGTATATAAAAACTATAGCCTAGTTTCCGAAATAATGGAATCCCTAAGCCTGCATATTTTTGTAAGTATTTTTCCGGTATTGTTCAATTGTGGTTTCAGCCTCATAGATAGCTATTTCAATCGTCTGAATCATTAAGCTTTCATAACCCTTCCATGTCTTTCTATAACTCTCGACATTCATCTGTAGTCGATGAATACCTGCATAAGCAAGACGCCCTTTTGCTGTATAGTTTTCCTCCAACTCAGGATCTAGCACAAAATCCAATACCATCCGCGCCACTAACCAAGCCAAGTGATACATCGCAATACGTTCTGGCTCACGTTTTTTATCTCGCTCGGCTTGTTCCATAAAAAGGTCTGCCAAATACTGGCGAACATAGTCATAATCGCTCTTGCTTCTATGCTCAAATACAATCAGCGCTGTCACCGACTTTGCCAATTGTGTATTCATTGATGCGATTGCACCTAAACGATCTTCATAATTTAAAGGACGATCGCCTGTCCCACGAATAAATGGCTCTAAACCCGCTGAGCGTAGTGTTAAACCCTGCGTCAACCATTCAAATTTTTCAAACTTTGCAATACTTGCATTCATATCGTCACCTAATCCAATGTCATTTCATTTTGGGCTTGATTCATGTTTTATAAAATGTAAATTGAATAAACCAAGTCTTATGTTATTTCTCAGTATTCATCGAGCACTTACTTTAAGTTCAAGTTTGATGTGCTTAGTGATATTTTTCCCTGACTTCTACAAGCTTCATTGCCTGATAAATTTCTTCAAATCGTGTTTTAGTACAAGGTCTGGTTGCACTTTTAATTTGAGAAATATAACTATGTGCACAACCTAAAACGTTCACCAAGGCTTTCGCTCGCCCCTTTTGCTCATCCAACCAAGCACTGAACATCTGGATTTGATCTTCTGTAGCCTGCTTCGCAACTCTTTCGAGCCGCTTTAATTCTTTTTGTGTTTTTTCTTGAGATACAAACGTTGCAACATGGCTTGGTCTTGCTTTCAATCTTTGTTCATAGTTATTTTGAATCGTTGTGATTGCATTACCTTGAGCCAACCATGCTTCAATTTCTGCATTTAAATTCTGCTTAATATGCATGTTTGGATTGATGAGTTTGTTCATACCGCACCTCTAGCATTTATAACTTCATGGATAGGTCAATTATATTAGTAAACTAATATTAATTCAATAAGAATACTAATTTGACTTCACATTAGCTTGCTAATATTCTTAATTTATTGATTTAAGGTGCATTAAAATGCTTAAAGATCGGCTCAAAGAAGCAAGAAAAAAAGCCAAGAAGTCTCAAAAAGATGTGGTTGCTGCTGTAGGCATTACCCAATCAGCCCTCAGCCAGCTTGAGACCGGACTGGTCAGTTCCTCATCTCATTTACCCTCGATTGCTAATTTTTTGGGTGTAGATGCCTATTGGCTACAAACAGGTCTTGGTACGGCCATGCCGAAAGAATCTAGCCAAGATGATATTTCCAACATCACCGCCGTAAAGGCCAATATGGCGCCTGTACTCTCTTGGGTACAAGCGGGTGTATTTACCAATGTTGAATCGGTTGATATCACACAAATTGAGGAATGGCTGCCTCTACCTGATGATTGTGATGACTGCTTTTATTTAAAAGTGCAAGGTCTGAGTAATTATCCTGTCTTTCATGAGGGTGATTACATTTTAGTTGACCCTACCGTGCAATATAGCGATATGCAATCGGGTGACATGATTGTGGTGAGAAAGCATGAAGATGCGACATTTAAGCGTCTAGTGATCGAAACCGATAATTCAAGATATCTACAAGCATTGAATCCAGAATTCAAGCCCAATATCATTCCTCTAGATGAAGAATGTATTTTTGTTGGTGAAGTGGTCGACTCCATTCGCTATATTTACCAATCCAAACGTAGATCCAAAATAAAACATAGCTAATTTTTTATCGAATGACTTATTAGTATTCTTATTTTATATCAATATTAGTATTTTAATAAATCTGACCATCATAACCATAAAAAAGCCTAGATCATAATCTAGGCTCTTTATTCAATGTGATATTACTTCGCAGCAGTTGCTTCAGTTGTAATATTTACAGTGATCTTATCCCCTACGTTCGGCACGTAGTTGCCGATACCAAATGCAGAACGGTTAAAGCTTGTTGTAGCATTAAAACCAATTGCAGGTACTTTCGCCATTGGATGCTCACCTTGTTTATTCAGTACAGCATCTAATACCACAGGTTTTGTTACCCCTTTCACGGTTAAATCACCTGTAATTTTGAAGTGTTTCTTATCTTTGGTTTCTACTTTAGTACTTTTGAAAGTAATGTTCGGGTATTTCGCTGCATTAAACCAAGCTTCTTCTTGGAACTCTTTATCCAAAGCAGCAACATTAGTATTTACACTGCTTAAAGGAATTGTTACTTCCACAGATGAATTTGCAGGTTTTGCAGTATCAACTTTAATTGTCCCTTGAATATCAGTGAAATTTGCACTTGGTGTAGAGAAACCAAAATGATTCCAGCTGAATACAGTTGCTGTGTGGGTTGGGTCAATTTTATAGTCGACTGGTGCAGCCAAAGTTACCGAACTAGCTAAAGCGACTGCTAAACCGAGGCTTAATGTTTTAAATTGCATTTTTCGTATCCTTGTTTGATATAGTGATTAGTGTATAGATCAAGTATTTTTATTCACTAGTCTTTATAAAACGATATGTTTCACCAGTGCAACAATAAAAGCGTTACAGCGCTTATCAAAAATCAATATCATAAGACTATTCGATACTGGACAATTGATCGACAAGCTCACATGATCAATGGGTATATTTTGATTTAGATACTTCACGATAAACAACAAGGTAAAACATGACACATACAGCACAAGCACTCAGTACATCCACACCTTATCGCGTTAGCTTGACAGACCCTGCTGGTCATACTTGGTATGCAGATGAACCTACAGATAAAGGTGGTCAAGATACAGCACCTAACCCAGTTCAGCTTTTACTGTCGGCTTTAGGTGCCTGTACGACCATTACTCTAGAAATGTATGCCAATCATAAAGGGATTAAACTTGAGCATGTGCAGGTCGATTTAGCCTTAAATCCTAATGGTGAGCCTGAATCAGGTCAAAATAATATTGAACGTAAAATTATCTTAAAAGGTGAATTTACCGAGGATCAGCATAAGCGTTTATTAAAAGTCGCGGAAAGCTGCCCGATTCATAAGTTATTAACATCAAATATTTCGATTCAGAGTGAATTAAGTGTCGGATAAGTGGCCCTTACACTAAATTTCAATCACATTCGTATACCATTCCAATGAGCCACTCATCGAAATATCTATTGCTAGGTCGACAATATTTGTGAGCTCATTTGGAATAAATGAATATAGGTTTTCCCCATCGAAATGAATCCAAAACTCAGGAGGTGGAGTGTCACAACCATCTATAAAGCCAGCTGTTTCTTTTTCACCCAAACCGTCAAACATTGATGAGTGCACATCAAATACTAATATTTTTCCCTTTAACTTCGCCCAACTTGGCATGCCATGACATTTAACTCGAGCTTGAATAGCCTCTTCAAAATAGGCTTGCATACGATAATTATAATCGCCACCAAAGGCTGGGTCGCCATTTTCATTTTTGAAACTTTCCTGTAATGCGCGAAATAAAAAATTATATTGTGCGCACTGCCAAAACATTTCTTTTTTATTCAAATTTTCCAAATACCAATATTTAATATCATCTAATATTTCATCAAAAGCATGAAGTTCGAATTCTTTTTTCATCACAACACCTTAATCTTTTAATTTTCAATAAAGTACCAGTAATCGGCTATATCATTATCTGTTCCATTTTTTGGGTCAATATAATGAATATGTATTCCTCGTTCATATTTATATTCCATTTAATCATCATAAAAAAAGCGCCCTGAATCAGGACGCTTTTTTATACCACTTAATTTGATTAAGCAGTCAATTCTTTAACCGCAGCAACAACCGCTTCAGTGGTAATACCGAAGAATTGGAACAAGTCTTTTGCTGGTGCAGATTCGCCGTAAGTAGTCATACCGATCACTTTGCCGTCTAAACCAACAAACTTCCACCAGTAATCCACATGAGCCGCTTCTACCGCTACACGCGCACGGATATGGGCTGGTAATACAGCTTCACGGTAAGCAGCATCTTGCTTCATAAACTCTTCAGCACATGGCATAGATACGACACGTACACCTTCAAGCTGTGCATATGCTTCCATTGCCAATGAAACTTCTGAACCTGTTGCAATGATGATTGCTTTTAACTCGCCTTTTTCTTCAGCAAGTACATAACCACCTTTTGCAACGTTTTGAATTTGAGCTTCATTACGTGCTTGGAATGGCAAGTTTTGACGAGAGAAAATTAACGCTGATGGGCCATCTTTACGTTGAAGTGCAGATTTCCAAGAAACAGCAGCTTCAACTGTGTCACATGGACGCCATGTATTTAAGTTTGGTGTACCACGCAATGATGCAATTTGTTCGATTGGTTGATGCGTAGGACCATCTTCACCCAAACCGATCGAGTCATGCGTATACACATGAATCACACGTTGCTTCATCAATGCAGACATACGTACCGCATTACGTGCATATTCCATAAACATCAAGAATGTTGCAACATATGGAACAAAGCCACCGTGTAAAGCCACGCCGTTTGCAATTGCAGTCATACCGAATTCACGCACACCATAGTACACGTAGTTACCCGCTGGGTTTTCTTGTACACCTTGGCAACCTTTCCAAAGTGTTAAGTTAGAACCCGCTAAGTCAGCAGAACCACCCAATAATTCAGGAAGTAATGGACCGAATGCCTGTAAAGTATTTTGGCTTGCTTTACGTGTCGCAATAGTTTCTGCTTTTGCATTGGTCTCAGCAATAAATGCATCTGCCTGTGCAGCAAATTCAGCAGGTAAATCACCATTGATGCGACGTAATAATTCAGCCGCTTCAGTTGGATATTTTGCTTGGTATTGCGCGAACAATTCATTCCAAGCTGCTTCAGAGGTTTGACCTTTTGCTTTTGCATCCCAAGCTGCATATACATCTTCTGGGATAACAAATGAATCTTCTTTCCAGCCTAATGCTTCACGGGTTAAAACGATTTCGTCTTTACCCAATGGTGCACCGTGGCAATCTTCTTTACCTTGTTTATTTGGTGAACCTAGACCAATAATCGTTTTACAGATGATGATCGTTGGTTTATTGGTTTCAGCTTTCGCTTCAACAGTTGCTTGGCGAATTGCAGCGGCATCATGACCATCTACACGAAGAACTTGCCAACCATACGCTTTGAAACGCTGTTCAGTATCATCACTGAACCAACCTTCAACTTCACCATCAATCGAAATACCATTGTCGTCATAGTACGCAACAAGTTTACCAAGACCCAAAGTACCTGCAAGTGAACATACTTCGTGAGAAATACCTTCCATCAAACAGCCATCACCTAAGAAACAGTAAGTGAAGTGGTCAACAACATTCAAACCGTCTTTGTTGAACTGAGCTGCTAAAGTTTTTTCAGCTAAAGCGAAACCAACCGCATTGGCAATACCCTGACCCAATGGACCTGTTGTAGTTTCGATACCAGGCGCATAACCATATTCAGGATGGCCCGGTGTTTTAGAGTGTAATTGACGGAATTGTTTTAAATCTTCAATAGATAAATCATAACCAGTCAAATGCAATAATGCATATTGCAACATTGAACCATGGCCATTCGACAATACGAAACGGTCGCGGTTCGCCCATTGTGGGTTGCTTGGGTTATGATTTAAAAATTCACGCCAAACAACATCAGCGATATCTGCCATCCCCATTGGTGCACCTGGATGCCCTGAGTTTGCTTGTTGCACAGCATCCATTGCCAAGACACGAATTGCGTTTGCAATACGACGTTCATTTAAAGGGGTTGTCATAAGTCAGAATCCGATTAAATCAAATAAGATGAGAGAAGATGAGAAATCATCTTTCAAAAACTGAGACTATTGTCTTAAAAAAACGACAGTGGGTAAAGTGCAATACACGATATTTCTTATTTTTCCCGCATTCATTTGGCATTATCTGTGTAAATGTTCAAGTGATAAACAGAACACACAACAGAATGATAATAATTAGAACATCAAATTACAGATTTATTCATATCAAAATCACTAAATATCACTTTTACTGATACTCATATCAATAAAAACATCATGAAAATGAAATAAATTCATGCTTTTTAGTCAGCTTGTGCTAGTCCTATCCGCCAAGTCGATGTAACATACTCTGTCTTTTTGAAAATACCAATGATAGGACGTTCATGCGCGAGTATGCTGTTTTTACTTCAGAATCTGTAAGCGAAGGTCATCCAGATAAAATGGCTGACCAAATTAGCGATGCAATTTTAGATGCAATCCTAAAAGAAGACCCGTATGCGCGTGTCGCTTGTGAAACATTAGTAAAAACAGGTGCGGTTGTTCTTGCTGGTGAAATCACAACAACAGCAAATGTGGACTTCGAAGCGATTGTACGTCAAACCGTAAATGGAATCGGCTACCACCATTCTGATTTAGGTTTTGATGGTTCGACTTGTGCCGTGATCAACATGATCGGTAAACAATCTCCTGAGATTGCACAAGGTGTTGACCGCCAAAAGCCAGAAGATCAAGGTGCAGGTGACCAAGGTCTTATGTTTGGTTATGCAAGCCGTGAGACAGATGTACTCATGCCTGCTCCAATCTCTTATGCACACCGCTTAATGGAGCGTCAAGCAGAATTACGCCGTTCAGGTGCATTACCTTGGTTACGCCCAGATGCGAAAAGCCAAGTGACTTTTGCTTATGAAAATGGCAAACCAGTTCGTTTAGATGCAGTTGTATTATCAACTCAACACGATCCTGAAATCTCTCAAATTCAGCTTAAAGAAGCGATTATTGAAGAGATTGTTAAGCCAATCATCCCTGCTGAAATGTTCCATGCTGGTACTAAATTCCACATCAACCCAACAGGTATGTTTGTAATTGGCGGCCCTGTAGGTGACTGTGGTTTAACAGGTCGTAAAATTATTGTCGATACTTATGGCGGTATGGCACGCCATGGTGGTGGTGCTTTCTCTGGTAAAGATCCATCGAAAGTAGACCGCTCTGCTGCATATGCCGGTCGTTATGTGGCAAAAAATATTGTTGCTGCTGGTTTAGCAGATAAATGCGAAATCCAAGTGAGTTATGCAATCGGTGTTGCTGAACCAACGTCAATTTCTATTAATACGTTCAATACTGGTAAAGTATCAGACGAGTTAATTATTCAATTGGTGCGCGAACACTTTGACTTACGCCCATATGGTATTACTCGTATGCTGAACCTGATCCAACCGATGTATAAGCAAACTGCAGCTTATGGTCACTTTGGTCGTGAAGGTTCTGATTCTGCATTCACGTGGGAAAAAACTGATAAAGTTGAAACCCTTAAAGATGCTGCTGGATTGTAATCCACACTGCTCTTTCATAAAAAAGCTCGCATTTGCGAGCTTTTTTATTACCCCTAACATCATTTATTCGAATTGGTATTATCTTGCTTAAACATTTCAAAGAGTGAATTGCTTTGAACTGGCTGATCTTCTTGATGATGTTGCGTATACAAATGTGCAAGCTTAATGACTACGACAACTGCCAAACATGCCGCCACACAGAACATCCACATGCCATACGGACTGCGGATATGATGAGAGCCACAGTGTGGGCACTCTTTATCAGTTGATGCAACAACCTTGTCACAACATGCACAATGATATTGATATAACATCATTAATTCCTCCTACCACTTATTTTTTATTTTCTTTTTACAACAATTTCATATGTCGCACTTTTATCCTATGAAAAAAAAACCAAGAATTCAATCTAGTTTTCTGACCTACCCATTCAAATTAACAATTTTTTATGACAATTTGATTAGAATTTTGATTTTAAGCAAATCTTTAAGTGCTTAATATTATTTTGATCTTTCACGTAATTTGATAAAATAAACTTTTGCATGTTATGGAATACAGCATGACTCAATTAATTAATAAAGGTGGATTTCGCGAACGGGCAAATCGCAGTCGGAAGTATAAACAATCAGAAAATGAGGTTACGACACTGCAACCGAGCCATTACCAACCACAAAGCAAAGAAGCCAACTTAGCTGCAACGTCCGAACCCACACAGAATCTTCAAGACCCAAAAGATAAGCCATAAAAAAAGCACACTTGATCAAGTGTGCTTTTTGAAGCAAATTAAAATCAATTCACATCTTTAAATTCAATTTTCTTCTGATCAGGTTTTACTTCACGTGCTTCACCATCAATAATGGTTGAATCACGATACTGACCACCACCTTGTTGATTCTGCATATCCTGCATCTGACGCATCAAATCAGCAAATGGATTCGGGCCTGCAGCACCACCGCCCATACCACCCATCATTTTATCCATCATGGCTTGCTGACGCTTGGCCATGGTTTTCATCAATGCATTGCGAAACGCCGTTTGAACAGGTGGAATTAAAACCAATACAGCCAATACATCAGAAATTAAACCGGGAACCATCAATAGAAAACCAGACATCGCCAGTGCTAATTTCTTGGTGACTGCTGGATCACCACCTAATTGGCCTGTCATCTGCATTTGCTGCAATTGAGGCATAATACCCGATGTACTTGAACGAACCATATTCAGGCCAATGAAGAATGCGATAATGAACCAGAAAAAGACATACCACATACTTCCAACGAGGTCACCCACGCCAATCCAGACTAAAACTTCAGCAATTGTGCCAAATACCACGATAAGAAGTAGATTCATGTCAAATCTCGAAAATTAAAACCTTGTGCAATCTTGAACAATCAATCCTGACACAACAAATAAAATAAACTCAATAAACTAATTGATGGGTACATTTCTCAATTTATCAAGTCCAATGTGATAGCTTGTATAAAAAAGCTCCCAATTAAATTTGATCTAATTGAGAGCCTAAACAGCCTTTAATGATTAACCACACGTTGCTTGAGTAATCTTCTTAGACTGAGGGTCAATCGTTACCGTCACACGATTTTCACGATAATCCATGGTGACAGGCTGGTTTGGTCCAACACTGCGAACAATCTCTGATTTGGTTTTCTGTTTGATTTGATCTTCGCTTAATCCAGACTGACCAATGAGCTTCGTCGCTTCATCTGCTAGACATTTTGGCTGGTTTGCGCGGAATAACTCCCACTCTTCGACCACTTGACCATTGGGTAACTTACAGTATCCAACCTGACCATTGGCTTCATTTTTAATTTCTAACTGACCACCTTGCTCTACACAATATTTGCTCGCAGGGTTTGCCATACCAATTTTTGGTGGCGTCATCTCTTTATTTGGTGTTGCTGAACACGCTGCCAATGAGGCTACAATTGCACCTAAAAGTAAGATCTTTTTCATGATTTGAATTCTGATAAAGTAAAAAAGCAAAGATAACAAAATAGTTTAGATTATTATGTCTATGATTTGAAACAGGAAGCAAACCGATACACTCTAATTTATAATTTTTTAAAAGTACTCACAAATCTCTTAAATACATTCATTTTCGGTTTGTTTATCAGACTACCATATTGTTTATCTGTTATCCGCCTTAAGCGGTATTTCATCTCCTGAGCTATTTCTTCATTTTCGCTTTGTGCATGCTGCCTTATTAAAGCGATCGCTTCTTCAGTGCCAATATCTGCCAAGGCATGACTAAACCATTTTGTGATGACCCCATCATCAGAAGCCGTATATTCAAACCGCTTAAAACCCTGCTCAAGAACCTTTGCAATACTAGCCACACTTGATGGATGGGCAATATCTTGCAGTTCTTTTGTTATCATTTGATGCTGGTAATGCCCATCTAACAATAACAAATGATTTAAAACCGAAACCTTGATCTCTTGATTTTCTATCTTAAATGCCAAATCAGCCACAAACTCAAGCATATCGGTATCACTTTGCTGAACGCCACGCTCAAACATTTCCATCAAATAAGTGAATTTATTTTCATCAGCAATATTCACACTCCCCCAGAATGCATCTACTTTTGCATAATAATCCAAAACCGAATCTCCCTTTAAAATACTCATCTTGATTACTGAATAATAATAAACTCCAATCGAATCGCCTCATCGACCAAGTAATGCTCTTTAATGATATAAAAATAAGGTCGAGTATGGATCCACTCATCCATTTCCATAATGGCCTGCGTGTACCCCGTCGCCGCTGAAAAATCTTTAACTTGTATAACATCCATGGACTTCATCCTTTTTATTTAGCCTAACATATTATATTTATTCATATATAGAATAAAATAAAGCCTAATCAGTCAGTTGTCGTAGCTTTCGATCAGGCCATGCTTTATACAACTTTTTCATTAGAGACTAGAAAAAATGTCTCACATTGAAGAGACATTTTTTCCAAATAAGAACGCAGATTAGAACGATACCATTTTTCCAGGATTCAGCATTCCTGTTACACCATACCACCCTTTAGACATTGGGATCGCTAGCGGAGCCAATAAACGACCAAATAAGATATCGCTGTGCTGAATTTTGGTGAGCATTGCATAATCTGCATTTGCACCAGAAAAATCGTCTGCAATTGCTTTTCCAATTCGTACCGTTTGCGCCACACCATGCCCACTCCAGCCGTGTACTGCATAAATTGGATACTTATTTCCAAACTTACGGTTATCTGTCGCGCCATTCATGGTCAAATCACTGACCCCACTCCAACAGAAATCCATCTCAACAGTCTCCAGTTGAGGGAAAACTTTGTGAATACGCCCAAGCAAGTATTGATTCATCTTAGCAGCAGACCAACTTGTTCCTGTTCCTTGCCCACCGAACAGCAAACGGTTTTTGGAGACTCCACGATAGTAATCAATCTGTAATTGCGTATCATAAACAGGATGATCTTGTGGCAACAAATCTATTAATGGCAGTTGTAAAGGTGCAGTAACGGCAATGTAGGTATGAAATGGGATGGCTGTTTGCTTCTTCTCTGGAAGCAGTTTAAATGCATTATGATGTACTGCAATGATTACACTTTTACGTGCTTTTATTACACCCGATGCTGTCTGTACATAAACACCATCAGCTTGCTCAGTGATTGATAACACTTCCGTTTGTTCAAACACCTGCCCGCCATTCTGGCAGAAGCCGTGTACTAAGGCGCGGTTAAGTGCCAGTGGATGAATATGGCCACCTAAGTCATCAACCAAGCCACCCTTATAAAGATCAGATTTGATTAAAGCCTTAAGTTCGTATTCACCAACAACCTGTGTATGATCTTCGCCCAAATACTTCCGAGCATCTGCACCTTGAGTCAAAGCAATCAAATGTCCTTCATGTACAGCAGCGGTAATATGTCCACGTTTACGTGCTAAGTTAACAGCATATTTTTCTGCGATATGATCAATTAAAGACATCGCTTCTGTCGACGTAAAATGCCAAAGTTTTTTAGCTTCTTCATAGCTAAAGCGCTTAATCATCTCCTCAGCTTCCCAACGGGCTAAGCCTGGCGTAAGCTGCCCACCATTTCGGCCTGAAGCGGCCGAACCAATTCGGTTCTTTTCAACCAAAATGGTATCCACACCTTGTTCAGCCAAATGCAATGCCGCTGAAGCACCCAATAATCCGCCACCGATCACAACGACATCACAGGTTTGATCCGAATTGAGCGCATCAAAACAATGCCAATCCGCTAAGGAACTTTCATAATAGTTTGCAGGATGATCAAACTGACCATGTTTCGGATTTACCCAGCTCCACTCATTCGAATTTTTATATGCTTTACTTTCTTTAAAAATAACATCATCTAAATGCGCTGGCTTTTTTATACCGCTATACATTTGAAATTCACCTAAAACAATTTCTTACTGATTAATTGCTATAGTTTATCGCAAAAAAAAATGAGCAATAAAACCAGAATCTTTCAATATTTTTGATAGGTTATTTACCTAAATCTTTCTATTTATTGTTTTATAAATCTAGCCAACAATGAAATACACCAAAGTCGAAATAAAACTGAGGAGTGAGCATTAAAAAAGCACCCGAAGGTGCTTTTCTTTCTTATAGGCTGGTTGCAATCAAGACGACAAAGCTGAATAACAACGTCCCTAAAGATCTTTTACAATGTACATGAACTTCTTGCTCAAACCCTTGAGCATACGGCTCCAAGTTTTCCATAACTTTAACGCTCATTAAATGTACCACACTTGTTAATTTGCCTAATAAATTAACAAGAATAAATTAGCAAAAAGTCGTATATCTGACTAGTGCAATTTTTCAACCAGATGGTGAATTTATGACAAAAAGTGACAGTTTATTTAAAAAATTTAAAAATAAACCGAATTATGTAAAGGAACGTATGCTCAAAAGATTGCCATAAAAAAAGCCCATCAATCGTGAGCTTTTTTTATTTACTGATCTAAGATTATTGGATCACAGTAATTTGGGTTGCTTGAGGTCCTTTCTTGCCTTCACCTAAAATAAATGAAACGCGTTGACCTTCTTTTAGAACTTTGAAGCCAGAGCTTTGAATTTCACTGAAATGAGCAAAAACATCTTGTCCAGAATCTGCATGAATAAAGCCAAAACCTTTAGTTTCGTTAAACCACTTAACAGTACCAGTAACTGTATCAGACATATACTTAAACCTATATTTAAAAAATTGGGGCGCTTAGCAGCGAGCAACTTGGAATCATAAACTTTGAAAGGAAATCTGATAAAACGAAAGGTTTGTCTAAAACTACGAGATCAAAGATTTTCTGAATCAACAGTGTTATTCTTCTAGTCAGTTTTACTATACACGACTTTACATTTTTCACGCAATCTCTATCTTTTACAGCTGGCTTAAATGATGTTTTTAAGCAGGCATTTCTGCAAAACCGAGTAAAGATTAATATTTTTTTATTTTAATATTCATATAGTTAAAAAACTTCATTTTATTTAACATTCAAAATTCTGCTTTTTATATAAATTTTTAACATATTATTTCATTTCCATATGCTCACAAATATCCATCATTCATGAGCATTTTTTAAGGTACAAAAAAAGCCCACAGAGTGTGAGCTTTTTTTTCACTGGTCTAAAGTAATTAGATAACAGTAATTAGAGTTGCTTGTGGTCCTTTTTTACCTTGACCAAGAACAAACGAAACGCGTTGGCCTTCATTCAATACTTTGAAGCCCTTGCTTTGGATTTCGCTGAAATGAGCAAAAACGTCTTCGCCAGAGTCAGCTTGAATAAAACCAAAACCTTTAGTTTCGTTGAACCACTTAACAGTACCAGTAACTGTATCAGACATACCTTTAAACCTTTTAAACTTTGTTCATTTATGAATTAAACCATAACTTTTACATTATGATTTAATACAATCTATCTGTATTAAATAGATACTACAAGTATGTAAACCATTTATGTCAATCGATAAAGTTGATTAACATCGGTATAGAAACTTTTCCCGTCTAGATTAAAGTCAATTTCCTGACCCGATTCCAACAGTACTTTCTTTCCTACTTCCACCCATTTAAAGCCGTTCAACGTGTTTTGCTGACGCTTTAAAGGGATGATTTGCACACAAATCTCATTGCCATTTATGGCTTTGGCTACACGCCATTCATTAATAATTTTCAACACAAAATCACTCATTCCTGAGCTCAAGTGATCGATTTGGATTTACTATAACGCTAGATTAATTGAGAGAGGATAACTACAATTCTAGAATCTAATAATTTTTAGCTTTCTTTAGGGTTATTTCAGCTAACTTTTTGCTGTCTAATTTCTTAAGTAGACAACAATTCAATAATCACAGAGCTAATATTCAATTAACTTTTAAATTGGTAGCGGGAGCTGGATTTGAACCAACGACCTTCGGGTTATGAGCCCGACGAGCTACCAGACTGCTCCATCCCGCATCAACATTTGATCATCACATCTGATCAATGAGATGCTTTATACGCCCATCTCCCCCACAATGCAAATTTTTTTTAGAAAAATCACATAATTTCCTTCTTAATGCCTAAATTAAGTACAAATCGATCATTTTTACGACTTTTCCTTACTCCTATAGATTGCACTCAGATCATGCTTCAATTTTAATTTTTTTAAGTGTGATTTAATGAATCGTTCAATAAATCAACTATTTTCTTATAATTCAAAATACTACAAAAAAGCTATGCAGCAAAAAGTCCATTATGTAACAATATTGGCAATCTTTTATTTTTATAGTGCTTCATGTCATTAATTATTGGTATTGACCCTGGTTCACGCTTAACAGGTTATGGAATTATCGAAAAAGATGGCAATAAGCTGCGGTTTGTTGATGCAGGAACCATTCGTACTGAAACACAAGGTATGCCTGAACGCTTAAAACGTATTTTTGCAGGTGTTGAGCGAATTGTTAAATTTCATGGACCAACAGAAGCAGCGGTCGAACAAGTCTTCATGGCGCAAAACCCTGACTCTGCTTTAAAGCTTGGTCAAGCACGCGGGGCGGCAATTGCCGCATTAGTCAATCTGGATTTACAGGTTGCAGAATACACTGCTCGCCAAATTAAACAGTCTGTTGTCGGTTACGGCGCTGCAGATAAAGAACAAGTGCAAATGATGGTGATGCGTCTACTCAATTTGACCATTAAGCCACAGGCCGATGCTGCCGATGCGCTTGCTGCTGCAATTTGTCACGCCCATGCTTCTGGTAGTATGAGCAAAATGGCAGTACTTAATGCTTTAGGGGGTATGGCTCGTGGGCGTAGCCGTGCCAGTACGAGACGTCGTTAAATTATGAACAAACCTATAAATAAATAAGAAACCAATATGATTAAAAGTAATCTATTAGATAAAATCATCAAGCCATGTATAGACTTTAAAGAAAAGTTGGAAAGTTTGATTAAAGGGTACGGCTTTGTCCCCATTTCTTATTATGCTGACTCTAAAAAAGAAATTGCCCACAAAATTCTTCCTATATTACGATCATATAGAAAATTAATTATTAAAAAAGACAATATATCTCTACCTACATGGGTTGTAGACTCAAAGTATCCTCAAGATTTCAGTGATGATGAGCTAAATTCCATCTGGTTGGACTATCTAAATAAAATGATTCTTGCTTTTGAGTTGGTCTTGGCAGGAAATCATAGTACAGAGGCTGAAAAACAAATCGAGGAAGGTTTGAGATTATTTACAAGCTATTATCAGCATTTATGGGATTAATCTAAAAGCAATCTAGTTAAAAAACCTAACTCCCCCTCACCACCATCAATAAAAATTATTGATTCACCACATGATAAATCATTCTTCCCATGTCATGGGCTTGTAATCCTCGCATACCCTTCTCAGCCAGCAGATCACCTGCCTGCGCATGTAGGCTGACGATCTCATGCAAAGCAATCTGTTGATGAAATTGAGCTTTTAAACTGGCAATCATGCCTGCCAGTACATCTCCCATTCCACCAGTACCCATGCCCGCATTACCTTGTGTACAGATAAATAATTGCTCTTCTAAAATTAAACTACCTGCGCCTTTTAACACCCACCGTCCAGCATATTTTTGTTGTAACTGATAAATTGCAGCGATACGGTCGTGTTCTATATCCGCAGCAGTACACCCCAAGAGTGTTGCGGCCTCACCTGAATGTGGTGTTGCATAGAGATGCTGGTTTAATTGTTGCGGATGCTTGGCCAGAAACCACAAGCCATCGGCATCAAGTACAACCTCTAAATGAGAGTTTTGCTTGAGTAAATCAAGCCATTGCAAATATATCTGCTCTGCCCATTCATCTCTTCCTAAACCCATCCCAAAACAGACTGCATCCACTTGCAGCAATAGGTGTTGAATGGCTTCCTGATCTAAAGCATTAATGTCTCGCACCATAATATTTGGTGAACGTGCCAAAATGGCCTGATGATGTTTAGCATGACAGATCACACTGACTTTGCCTGCCCCTGCATGAAACGCAGCTTCAGCAGCCATAATGACTGCACCTCCCATATCGGCATGTCCACCTACAACCAATACATGACCATAGCTGCCTTTATGCCCAAAAGCTTGACGCTTGGGTAATGCGATTTTTTCGGGTGACAGATAGGCAAGTGGTTTTAACTCTGGGTCAACAGGAATCAAACTCAGCAAATGTAGTTTTCCCACATATTGCTTAGCTTGACCCGTAAACAAACCTGCTTTATAGCCCAGAATGGTAAAGGTTTGATCGGCTTGTACTGCACACGGCAAAGCTTGTCCTGTGTTGGCCTGTAAGCCACTTGGAATATCGATTGAAACTTTTAAGCCTGTTTGCGTATTATACAGCTGAATAATTTCTTGCCATTTTAGGTCTAGTGTTCGGTTGAGGCCAATGCCAAATAAAGCATCAATATGACAGTCAAAAATGGGAAGTTCTTGATGAACTGCGTTTTCTGACAATAAATAATCAATGCTTTGAATATCGACTTGAAAAGACTGTGCATAATCAGCTGCTTGTTTTAAATCTACTGATTGACCGAGTTCAGATGCAAACACCGCGATGCTAAATCCATGTTGCTTTAGAAATGCAGCAATATAATAGCCATCGCCAGCATTATTGCCTTGTCCGCACCAAACTGCGATCTTTTGAATCTTATTTTGCTGAAATTGTTGCATTAACTGTTGTGTAATTGTCCAAGCCGCTTGCTGCATGAGCCCTAAAGATGAATTTTGCTGAGCAAACCAACGCTGCTCCCATGCTTGGATACTTTGGCTATGGTAAACTACAGCTTGCATGTTTTTCTCCTTATTCTCGTTTTATGGCTTCAAGCACACCATCTCAAACACAGTCACAGAAAATGCCTGATAAAATCAAGTTACTACAACTTGACCCGCAAGCATTAAAAGACTGGATCAAAGCACAGGCTTTAGACTTGGGCTTTGCTGATTGTGTCATTGCCAAACCAGATGCTCAAGATCAAATGCCGCGTTTTAAGGAATATTTAGAACGTGGTTATCATGCAGATATGCACTATTTAGAAGAAAACTTGGAAAAACGCGCTGATCCAACCTTGCTCGTTCCTGGCACAAAAAGCATTATTTGTGTGCGTATGAACTATCTTGTGGCATCACCGAAGCCCCGTTATGTACCATTTGAACCCAACTCGGCCATTATTGCGCGCTATGCACGTGGTCGTGACTATCATAAAGTCATGCGTGGACGCTTAAAGACTTTAGCGACTCGTATTAAAGAAAAAGTGGGCGATTTTGAATCACGCCCTTTTGCTGATTCAGCCCCAATCTTTGAAAAATCCTTGGCTGAAAGTGCGGGTATGGGGTGGACGGGTAAACACACCTTATTGATTCATAAAAAATCAGGTTCTTTTTTCGTTTTAGGTGAACTGTTCACCTCTCTTGATCTGCCCTTTGATCAGCCTGCTAGCGCGCATTGTGGGTCATGTACAGCCTGTATCGACATTTGCCCCACACAGGCAATTGTTGAACCTTATATGTTAGATGCCAGAAAGTGTATTGCATACTTAACCATTGAATATAAAGGCATCATTCCTGAAGAGTTACGTTCAGGTATCGGCAACCGCATCTTTGGCTGTGATGATTGTCAGTTGATTTGCCCTTGGAATAGCTTTGCTAAAAAGGCTTCAATTCCAGACTTTGACCCAAGACATAACCTAGATGACATCAGCTTACTAGAGATTTGGCAATGGGATGAGGCAACATTTCTCGCCAATACCGAAGGCAGTCCAATCCGCCGTACAGGCTACCAATCCTTTAAGCGCAATATTGCAATCGGTCTAGGAAATGCTCCATACTCGCCTGAGATCGTGACGCAATTGCAAGATGCAAAAACACGGCACGACGAGATCGTCAATGTACATATTGATTGGGCAATTCAACAGCAATTGCAGCAAATAAAAGTACACTGAATAGAAAAATGATGTTTTTTGCCCTTTGGCTTTGGCACGATTTCTGTATGATGAATCTCAATGTCTGTAATCAATCATCATGGATATAACAATGACTTTACGTAATGACTGGACTCGTGATGAAATCCAAGCTTTATATGACCAACCTTTTCTAGACTTAGTATTTGAAGCACAAGGCGTTCACCGTCAGCACTTCCAAGCGAATTCGATTCAGGTCAGCACATTACTTTCAATCAAAACAGGTAAATGTCCTGAAGATTGTAAGTATTGTTCACAATCTGCTCGTTACGACTCTAAGTTAGAAGCAGAAAAGCGTATAGCCGTTGATAAAGTTATTCGTGAAGCACTTGCAGCAAAAGAATCTGGTTCATCACGTTTCTGTATGGGCGCTGCTTGGCGTAACCCGCATGAACGTGATATGCCTTATGTATTAGAAATGGTGCGTGAAGTAAAAGCACTCGGTCTAGAAACTTGTATGACTTTAGGGATGTTAAACCAATCTCAAGCTGAACGTTTAAAAGATGCAGGTTTAGACTATTACAACCATAACCTTGATACATCTCGTGAATACTATTCACATATCATCAGCACTCGTACTTTCGATGACCGTCTTGATACTTTAGATCATGTTCGCCAAGCGGGCATGAAAGTATGCAGCGGCGGTATTGTGGGATTAGGTGAAAGTCGTAATGACCGCATCGGCTTATTACATGAACTTGCGACTATGCCTGTGCATCCAGAATCAGTACCGATTAACATGCTGGTTCCAATCGAAGGAACACCTTTGGCAAATGTTGAAAAATTAGATGTGACTGAATGGATTCGCACGATTGCAGTCGCACGTATCATTATGCCTCATAGTTATATTCGTCTTTCAGCTGGTCGCGAGTCTTTAAGTGACTCAGACCAAGCGCTTGCCTTTATGGCGGGTGCAAATTCACTCTTCTCTGGTGAAAAATTACTTACGACGCCAAATGCAGGTGAAGGTAAGGATCAGGTCTTATTTGCCAAATTAGGATTGACTGCAGAAAAACCAAAACCGTCGGTTGCAGAACTCTCTGTCGATGCCATGAGTGCATAAACAAAAAAAGCCTTGTCATCTGACAAGGCTTTTTTAGATATGATTAAATTGATGTCACCAAAATGCCATACTTGGCATTTAAAAACATTCCAACACGGATGATATCAACCCCTGCTGCATGTGTGACTGACAATTCTTGGCTATGTACATCAAAATGAAACGAATCAAAAATGTCTTGATGCTGCATTAACCATAGAATGGTGTCAGTGATACGTTCATCTACCGTATAGGTTTCTGACTTAAAGTCCTTATCCATAGTGCTATGTATATTTTCAACTGATCAGTCCATCATAACGGATCAATGACATTAACGCAGCCTGTTAAAAAAACACTTAATAAAGGACATTACTTACTAAGTGCATAAACTCTGAAAATATTTAAATGCTTAAGCTGCTTGCGGACTAACGATCACTTGACCTGCTTTTAAGCTTGCTACAGCCTTTAGATTAAACTCCAAGGTTAATACATGATTGTCTAAATGTACGTGATAAGACTGAATCAATGACTGCTGGCCCTCATCCGTTTCAAGTACATATTCATCTGCGATATTTAAAATACCTTCTAGATTGGTGGTACTTGAGGCACGATCATGACTGAATAAATCATAGATCGTTTGCAAATTAAAGCTTGTCTGCTGCTCCGTAGGATGGCTTTTTAAATAACTCTCTAGGAATAAAACAAACTTGTGTGCAAAGAAATAATAGTTCGGTTTGTGGGTATAAAGCATGTTCATTGAAAGCTCCTTTACGGTGTTTTTTTCATCTAATCATGACTAAAAAAGTAAGGATTGAACCTTAAAAGATTCTTAAAAGAACGTTGAGCTTTTTGTTAAGATGGCTAATAAACGCTCTAAAAACTTGATTATTCATCTAAATTATTTTTTCTATTTTGTTAAGCAAATCACATAAAAATATAGAATTTGTGCATTTTTGATCAAAAAACAACCAAAAAGCCTATTTTTTATAAAAGGAAAAAACAATCAGTCTTAAGCAATATTAAACAAACCGACTGGTAAAATAAGTTTTATCAAAAATAAAAGTTCCTCATATCAATAACTTATTTATGATCGGAAATTTAGATCAAAAACCATAACAAAAGTGTGATGCAGTTTGCAATTTCAATACCTACTGATATATATTTCGCACATTACTTGTTCAGCGCAAATATTCAACTGAGAAGTAATTTTAATTCAAACTTTTAGCCGATGTGTTCGAGAAATTATTATGAAAAAACTTGCTTTGATCGCTGCTCTTTCAGTTGTAGGTATCGCTAACGCTCAAGCTGCTGACGGAACGATTACAATTAATGGTCTAGTAACAGACAAAACTTGTGACATCGTGACTCCAGCTGGTAAAGACTTTACTGTAACGCTTCCAACTGTTTCTAAACAAACTCTTGCTAATGCAGGTGATGTTGCTGGTCGTACACCATTCCAAATTAACTTAGGTAACTGTTCAGAAGGTAAAGTTGCAACTTACTTCGAACCAGGTGCTACTGTTGATTTCAATACTGGCCGTTTACTTAACCAAAACGCTGGTGGTGCTAAAAACGTTGATGTTCAATTATTAGGTAACAACAACCAAGTAATCCCAGTTCTTGCTGCTGGTAGCAATGGTGCTCAAGCGAACTCTCAATGGGTTGACGTTGTAGAAGGCGGTACTGCTGACCTTAACTACTATGCTGAATACTATGCAACTGGTGCTTCTACTGCTGGTGAAGTAAACACTTCAGTTCAGTACACTATTATTTATCAATAATCTATTGATAAACTATGCGAATTTCTAGGTCACTAGAAATTCGCAGTTGTAAACTTCACGCAATCATAGAGTAAATTTAAATGGCACTGAACGGTTACAATTTTTTGCTTGGTTTAACGATGTCATCGGCATTAATCGCAAGTCAAACACATGCAGAAATTATCTTGCATGGTACTCGCGTTATTTATCCATCTGATGCTCGTGAAGTAACTTTGCAAGTGAGTAACAATGGTTCTAAACCCTCTTTGGTTCAGGCATGGATTGATGAAGGTGATGCTAAAAGCACACCCGACCAGTCTAAAGTTCCATTCATGATTACCCCGCCGATTTCGCGTGTAGATCCAACGAAGAGCCAATCTCTTCGTATTACTGCATTACCCAATGCAGCTCAGTTAGATCAAAAACAAGAAACTGTTTTTTGGCTGAACGTTTTGGATATTCCGCCAAGACCAACAGCAAATAGCAAAGACGCTGCGCCTGATAATTTTTTACAGCTTGCTATCCGTTCACGCATTAAATTTTTCTATCGTCCAGCAAGCATTAAAACTGATGCCAATCTCGCTGGTGAAAAATTGCAATGGGTTAAAAGTGGACAAACGCTTATTGTAAAAAATCCAACGCCGTTTCACGTCACCATGACTGCGGTTTATCAACAAAATGCAGGAAAGCCAGTTGACCTACTGCCTAAAGGTCTAATGCTGTCACCTTTTTCAGAGGACAAAATCCAATTGAAAACAGGTAGTACTGAGAAGTTGAGCTATGTAAGCATCAACGATTACGGTGGTCGTATCGAACACCAGATCAAGCTTCAATAACAAACAACTTTATTTCAAATCAATAAATGATTTTGTACCTATCATTGAATAGGCGAACGGATTATGTCAAAGAAAAATGCAACAGCTAAATTCTTGAAGCGTCGTATATGTTATTACCTTACTTCTGGGGTGATCACAGTGACGATGCCTATGGCTGTTTATGCAGTAGAACAGACAGCAGAACAAGCCCCACCAATGGAAGCAGAATTTGACTCTGTTTTCTTAATCGGTGATGCACAAAAAGTAGATATTTCTCGTTTTAAATATGGCAACCCTGTTTTACCAGGTGAATATAACGTTGACGTTTATATCAATGGGAACTGGTTTGGTAAAAGAAGAATGATGTTCCGTTCGGCGGAACAAAATAAAAATGCCTTCACCTGCTTCACCTCAAGCTCATTACTTGAATACGGCGTAAAACAAGACGTTCTTGTGAACCGTACCGAGTCAAATTCGCCAAATGCATGTTACAAAATCGAAGAGTGGATCGAAAACGCTTATTATGATTTCGATACTTCACGTTTGCGTGTTGATATTTCGATTCCACAAATTGCATTGCAAAAAAATGCACAAGGCTATGTTGACCCAAGTATCTGGGATCGCGGTGTTAATGCTGGATTCTTATCTTATAGCGGTAGTGCTTATAAAACCTTTAACCGCTTAAATGAAAACAAAGAAACCACCAACGCTTTTATGGCGATTACTGCAGGTGCAAACATTGCAGGTTGGCAACTTCGCCATAATGGTCAGTGGCAATGGCAAGATGGCGCGCAAAGCGAACTCGATTCAAACAACAACAAAAAATCGAACTACGAATCGACAAGCACCTATTTACAACGTGCTTTCCCGCAGTATCGTGGGGTCTTGACCTTAGGTGATAGTTTTACCAATGGTGAGTTATTTGACTCATTTGGCTACCGTGGTTTGGATTTTTCTAGCGATGACCGCATGCTACCAAATAGTATGCTGGGTTACGCACCGCGTATTCGTGGTAATGCCAAAACCAACGCTAAAGTTGAGGTTCGCCAACAAGGTCAGTTAATTTATCAAACCACGGTAGCGCCGGGTAGTTTTGAAATTAATGACCTCTATCCTACGGGTTTTGGTGGTGAGCTTGAAGTTTCGATTATTGAATCAAATGGCGAAATTCAAAAACTTGCTGTTCCTTATGCTTCGGTAGTACAAATGCTACGTCCTGGACTGAGCCGTTACTCAGTTACAGCCGGTGAATTCCGTGACCGCGATATTGATCTAACGCCTTGGGTAACACAGGGTAAATATCAACGTGGTCTGAATAACTATTTGACTGGTTATACAGGCTTTCAATTAGCAGAAGACTACAGTGCGCTATTATTAGGTGCGGCAGTTGCAACGCCTATTGGCGCAGTGTCTTTTGATATTACCCAATCCAATACTGATTTTGACAAGCAAGGGTCGCAATCAGGACAAAGTTTCCGTCTCAGTTATAGCAAACTTATTTCGCCGACCAATACCAACTTAACCTTGGCAGCGTATCGCTATTCGACAGAGAATTATTATAAGTTGCGTGATGCCCTGCTCATTCGTGACCTTGAAGATAAAGGTGTAAATACCTTTGCCGTCGGTAAGCAGCGTAGTGAATTCCAAATTACACTAAACCAAGGCTTACCTGAGGGTTGGGGTAATATTTACATGGTTGGTTCTTGGAATGATTACTGGAACCGTAACGAAACCAGTCGTCAATACCAAGTCGGTTATAGTAATAACTATCAAGGTTTAACCTATGGCCTTTCTGCGACTAATCGTCAGATCGAATATGGATCAAACAACCAGACTCGCGATACTGAATATTTGATGACGCTTTCTTTCCCAATTAATTTCAGAAAGAGTTCTGCCAATATTAATGCAACTGCTTCTCAAGACAGTCGTACTGTCGGTATGAGTGGTATGGTCGGTGATCGTTTCAACTATGGTGCATCGGTATCTCATCAAGATAGACAGAATCCAAGCTTCAACGTTAACAGCCGTTATCGTACTAACTTTGCAACTGTGGGCGGCTCTTATAGCGTTGCCGATTCATATCAGCAAGCGATGCTTAGTGTCAGCGGTAGTATTGTTGCACATGATAAAGGCATCTTGTTTGGTCCTGAACAAGGTCAAACCATGGTACTGGTCTATGCGCCAGATGCTGCCGGTGCCAAAGTTAACAATACCGTTGGGCTCAGTGTAAATAAATCTGGTTATGCTGTGATCCCTTATGTAACACCATACCGTTTAAATGACATCACACTTGACCCACAAGAAATGTCGACCAATGTTGAATTGGAAGAAACCAGCCAACGTATTGCTCCTTTTGCTGGCGCGATTGCTAAAGTTGATTTCTCAACCAAGAAAGGCTATGCCATTTACATCAACACCAAAACAGCCGCAGGTGAAAGCTTACCATTTGCAGCACAAGTATTTAATACTAAAGATGAGTCAGTTGGTATTGTTGCGCAAGGCAGTATGGTGTATTTACGTACACAAGAGCCAAAAGGTGATTTGTATGTAAAATGGGGTGAAGAAGCCAATGAACAGTGCCACTTCAGTTATGATGTTACAGCACAAATTTCTAACGATCAGCAAAGCATGATCATGACTGAGGCCGTATGCAAATGAAAAAATTACTTTTAAGCAGTGCTTTAATTGCGGCAGGCTTTGGTGTTAATACAGCAGCTCAAGCAGCTTGTTCAACGAGCTCAGGCTTCACCACTATTGATGTCTCTATGCAAGTTGGGCGTGTCGTGGTTCGACCAAGTGACCCTGTTGGTAAAGTCTTGGTTAAATCTCTTTTTGAGATTCGGCCCAACAAAGACACAACTTATAGTTGTAATCGTAGTGATATGATGGTCGCACGATTATTACAAAACTATGCAATTAGCCCACTTGGCGATAATATCTATTCAACCAACATCCCTGGAATTGGAATTCGTCTATACCGAGAAGCATTTAATGCAACAAATTTCTCTGGATATTACCCTTACACTCGACCAGTACCAAGTACTAGCATTAAGCTTGCCGAAGGCTATTTTGTTGTTGAGATTGTGAAAACAGCAGAAAATACAGGCTCAGGAACATTAGTTCCGGGTGTTTATAGTACCTACTATGCTGGAAACAGAAGCGATCGCCCCTTCTTAACCAGTACCGTTTACGGTAACGCGATTACGATTGCTTCTTCGTCATGTGAATGGAGAGGTGATATTAATAAAGCAGTACAACTTCCAACAGTGATGAAGTCAGGCTTTAAAGGTGTTGGTTCAACTCAGGGCGAACAATCTTTTGAACTCAATATTCTTTGTAATGGTGGCGAAAATCCAACAGGCTATGAAGAAAAAAACCTCATCAGTCTAACCTTTGACTATCAACAAGAAGGTAATAACACTCAAGTCTTAAAGAATCTTGAACCCAATTCGACTAAAGCAAATGGTGTTGGTGTACAGCTTGTATGGAATTACCAAAATAAAAATCAAGTGATTGGTCTAGGTAATAAGTTAGAACTAGGAACTGTGAAATCAAATCAAACAGTTCAATATAATGTTCCACTCACTGCTCGCTATTATCAAACCGCAACCAATGTCACTGCGGGTAAAGTCCGCGCAATGGCAACCGTAACCATTCAATACGATTAAACTTTTTATAAGACCTCTTCCCAAACGAGAGGTCTTTTTTTTATAAAATTCAAAACAGAATATCTCTAAGTAATTATTTTTTAAAATTTATTTATTAAAAAGACGCCTTTCTTAATTTCGATAATAAACCGCAAACAACACACCAGAGGAACAATCAAATGAAAAAACTGAGTATATTTGCACTTAGCCTAGCCTTGCTCGGCTGTGGTGACAATCAGAACAGTTCGCAAAATAATGCCAATACTCAATCAACAACTACCACATCCAGCAACTTTAGCTTACGTAGTTCTAGCCAAGCACAAACATGCCAATATAACTTCGATGCAACACAACAAGACTATGAGGCATGGAACCTACAAAACCCAGGATATATCCCAGCCACACAATTTCCTGAAATCAATGGTCAAAAGTTCGGTTTCATTGTTAGCTCCACGCCTGTCGAAGAAGAAGCTTACATTAATTACGTTGCAACCAGTAAAACTGCATTGGAACCAACAAACGATAATGGTGATTTCCCTCTACCTACAACAGGCACTATTGCATTTGAAATGCAGCTAAAAATTCCAACACCACCACCCACAGGTGACTCGTCATACACCTCTTCATTCTGGATCAGAGGCATCACAGATAACGGCTATGCAATTCAATCAGATTTTGGCTTCCAGTCTGGTACATATGATCCAGACTTTGGGGAAAATCCACCTATTTTATTCAATTCGCTAAGATACCAATTAAGTGACGGGAGTGGGCCAACCACAGTCGGTCACTATCAAAGAAACAAAATTACGAGTAGTACAAATAATTATCAACGTTTAGGTATCTATATCAATCAATCAACAAAACAGATTGGATTTATACTCAATGGCGTTGATCAAGGCTATCAATCTACTTTACCTGAAGCACTTAAAAACCTGAGTTTTAACATTTCTAGTAACATTGCAATATATTCCAATTATCTTGATGGACAAGAACTATCATCTGAGCTGATCACTGACCGAAACGCTCTGCAATTCAGCTACCCTCAAGGCACAACAGACATCTGTGGTAATGTCATTTAACCTGTATTGTATAAAGTCAAAAGCCTAATCACACGATTAGGCTTTCTTATCTAAAAAATAGAAATCGAATAATTTCCAATTGTAATTTTAGACCTAAGTTCCGTATTTGAATTTTAAAATAGAAGATAGCAAGTAGATAATACATACCAAACCAGTCAGTTTTTTAATTTCTCATTAAAATAAAAATATGTGATGCAATTAACAAATTTAAATAAATATATTAATTATCAATTTTAAAATAAAACCCTAAATGCATCACACTTTAAATAACTATTTTAATAATATTTAATTTTAATATTGCCTTAATAATAAAAGTCATGTTAATTAATACTTAATACATTTATAAAAGGCAATAATCATGTATAAAAATATCTATAAATCTGCCCTACTTTTATCATTAATGGCATTTGCTTCGGTCAGTTATGCTGCCAGCACAATCCAGTTGAATGGAAGTATTGTAGAGGATACATGCTCGCAACAGCTTCAAACCAATGAATGTCAGCAATTGAACACGTTACGTCAAAAGGTTGAAACTCAATCGATTTCCTTGAGTGATTTAAGTCCTTCACCCCAAAAGAATATGATGACTGAGATTAGCTTTGAGCAGTTTCCAGATCAAAAGAATGCTGTACTTATTGCAAGTTACTACTAGTTAATAGAATATATGGAAAGATGTGAACTAATTAACATTAAACTAGATTAGTTCACATATTTTATCTAAATTTTGATTCCATCATAATACTAAAAAAACTAAACTGCAGTTTAGTTTTAATTAACATCAATACAACTTATTTAATTTTATCGCCTGAATAAAAAACAACCTATAAGTAAAATTAAAAAAACAGTTTAATAAAAATAGCGCACTTAATTATTTCATACATTCTGGCGAACACATATTGACCAGGGAAAATATTTTCTATAATTTCTTAGTTGATGAAAATAAAAACACTTTAAAATAATAAGGACAAATAATGGATCATTTAAAATCCGATTCGACAAACAATACTGCTTGTGTAGATTGCTCGCTGGACCCAATTGCTTCGCTAAAAGCCATGTTTGTAGATATGGTACAAGCTGGAAGAATCGGCAAAGGCCAATGCCCTGCTATGCGCCCTGTATTTCTGAAACCACATGGGATCGCCGCGGCTGAGTTCATTATTCGCAGTGATTTACCTGAAAAGTTACGTGTTGGATTATTTTCCAATTTAGGTAAACGTTATCCTACTTGGATTCGCTTTTCATCAGATACCACCCCCACAAATACAGATTTTAAATCTACGCTTGGTATTGGGATCAAACTCTTTGATGTAGAGGGGGCAAAAATACTGGGGAATCCTGATGCAAGCACCTTCGATTTCCTCCTGCAGAATTTTGATGCTTTTTTTGTCGATACTGCAAAAGATATGTGTGAATTTACCAAAGCTGGTGTAGTCGACGGTGATTATGATCCTTATCTAAAAGCGCATCCAAAAACTTCTGACTTGCTGGATGCGATGGCAAAACCCGTTGCCAGTGTTTTATCTTCCCCGTATTGGAGTGGTTTACCCTTTCAATTCGGTCAAAATGAATATGTGAAATACAAATTAGAACCAGACTTTTATCTTGATCCGCCCATCCACTCACCAAATGATCCATCTTATTTGGCCAATGATCTCATTTCGAGATTAAAAACCTCAGCAGCTCGTTTTCGTTTTATGGTTCAGCTTAGAACAGACCCTGAGCGGATGCCACTTGATGAAGCGACCGTAGTCTGGCCAGAAGATCTAAGCCCGCCAATTCATGTCGCTGATATTGTGATTCCTATTCAAGATATTGCTGCACGTGGGCAAGCCCAGTATGGTGAAAATTTATCCATGAATATTTGGCGTGTCACTGCAGAACATACTCCCGTAGGTTCAATTGCAGAGGCGCGACGTGTGGTATACGCAGCTTCGGCTGAATTAAGACGTAATGTAAACGGCGTACCTCTAGGAGAGCCTGATACACCCCGCCCTATTATTTCACCTGCTGCATGTATTGATAGCACGATTGTTCGAGCCGCTATTCATCCAGCGATTGGAATTGCACGTGTGGGCAATAGCGAAAATGAGTTTTTTATTGGCCCTGAAGTGGTAGATGCACCTGCGAACCTAACTCAACAACCGAATCATTATCGAGATAAGACAGGTGCGATTAAGCGGCAAGCTGCCCGTTTTCGTATCTATGGTTACAATGCTGCTGGAGAAGTGGTTCGAGAGCTTAATCCAGACAATGCTGATATTATCTGGACCGTTCATGTCGCCAATCGCAAAGCTGAATGGTATCAGTTCCAGTACGCGCTTGATATTCCAGAAGCCGTAAATGCAGTAGATAATGCATTTACGCTGCGTAACGAGAAAGTTAAATCCCCACAACGTCACAAACTTGCCATTGATCCTGGACCACGCAGTATTCGGGGTCGTAATGTTGCAGGTGGTGCAGAATATCGTTTTGATACAGGTACCTTTCAGGCTGCTGCCGAACAGCCTGTTACCGTTCCTTTAGGGGAAATTCAAACCGATGAAAATGGTCGTCTCATCTTTTTGGGTGGACATGGTCAATCCGCATCACCAACCCATGCTGCTGTCTATGATCCAGATCATCCACCTAGTTTTAATAATGCGGATGACTGGTATGATGACACCTCAGATGGTCCAGTGACTGCAACCGTTTCGATTCATGGTCTGGCAATCCCCGTTGAATCCGCTTGGGTGGTGGTCGCTCCGCCGAACTATGCACCAGATGTGGTAAATTGGCGTACCATGTACGATTTGATGTGTGATGTCTATGTCAATTCAGGTTGGATGGTCATGCCTGAAAAGCCATCATTTACCAAAGATATATGGCCACTTTTAAAACGTTTAGGCGGTTTACAATGGGTCAATAAAGGTTTTGCTGCATACTTTGGTAAAGGCTGCCCAATGGATTTTAACAATCCAATATTGCTTGCTAAGCTTTCATATCAACCCAAAGATAAAACAGGAGCAGATCCCTACACCGAATTACGCCGTGCTATCTTCCATAGTTTCAGACCATCAAAGCCAATAGTGGCTGAACCTGTACAGTGGCCACATATCTGGCCTTGGATTTACGGAGATGCGTTTGGTAGTTTTTCAGAAAATGGAACCGGAAATATGCTGACCATGACGGGGCTACAGGAAGGACTGCTCCGTCGTTGGGCTGAAGGCAATTTTGTTGACGACTGGTCTAATGAAAAAATTGAAGCGCCGTCATCTCTAGATCAAGTTCCACTATCTGATCAACCACGCAGCTTAGATCAAGCAGCCTTGCACTATTGTCTGGCTGATACTTTCCATCCAGGCTGTGAGATGACTTGGCCAATGCGTCATGCCAGTATGTACAGTTCACCGTTTAGAATCCGCTTACGTGATGATAATGATCCCGAACCAGACTATGGTGCTACCATGACACCAGTCAAAGTTCAGCAAGTTGATGGTCCCTTATATGCACAGCGAGCAGGCAGTATTACACGTTGGATGGCGATTCCATGGCAAGGCGATACAGCATTCTGTCGTTCTGGCTATGATCCAGATTTTGATCCCTATCTTCCAACATTCTGGGCTGCACGTGTTCCAAACCACGTTTTGACTGAACAAGATTACCAGAAAGTGATCAACACTACGCTTCCTCGAGAAGAACGTATTGCCGCCTTTAATCAAAGACAAAGTTGGTTAAGAGCAATCCAAGATGCCAATACGGCTGAAGTCATGCATCGAATGATTGAACGTTTTAATGAGTTGGGTATTGTTGAAGTTCGTGCAGGCTTACAAGATGACCCTGATATTCCTGAATATCTCTATGTAGAAACTTTAATTGCGGGCCAATTAAAAACTGCGGCGGAACACGCAACCCATTTATTAACAAGTAAGATTGAACCACTAACCAATCTGGAAAAAGCAGGCTGGTCAAGTCATGAACAGTTATTAGCATTCCGCTCTGTACGTGTACAGAAGCGCTAGTATGAATAAATTCACCGTAGATGTATGTGTAGCAGGTCAAGGACCTGCTGGCATCATCATAGCTAGACAGCTTGCATGTGCAGGGTTATCAGTCATGATTATCGATAGCCCGAATCATACAATACATAAATTTGGTGAAACCTTGCCTGGATCGGCAATCCGATTATTAAATAAGCTTGGCCTACAATCCGTCACTGATTCTTTACTAAATACTCAGTCTACTCACCAGAACAACTCATCTCGCGTAGCTGGGAATATGTCTTTTTGGGGCAGTGACTCAGCACTAGTCACGGATGCCTTATATGACCCTTATGGTTGTGGACTCCGTATTGATCGGCAAAAATTCGATGCACTTTTAACCCAGCATGCTGATATCGAAGGTATTCAAAAGATCTATAGTCACATTTTAAATTTAAAAAGAGATCAAAATATCTGGAACATCACTTTAGAAACGGGTGAATCCATCGCTACAAAATGGGTCGTTGATGCAACTGGTCGCAGTGCTAAAATCATTCATCTCTTGGGAATCCAGCGCCACCGCGGTATGCCCTTAGTTGCACTCTATCGTACCTTTATCCCCGAAAAAAACAGTTTACTCAATAAAACCATCATCTCTGCAAATCAGCATGGCTGGTACTATGCAGGTAAGATTTCAGCACAAAATTGGGTGATTGGTTATCATACTACGCCTAAGATAGCCGCGAAATTGCACAATGACCCAGTCCATTGGGACGAAATTATTCGAAAAAATACAACAATAACTGAGCTCTTTACCAATATCACCTTTGGAAAGAATGTGTTTTGCCATGATGCACGCAGTAGTTGGTTAAAACAGAGTTTTGGTGAAGGTTGGATTGCATGTGGTGATGCATTATTGGCCTTTGATCCCATTGCAGGACAAGGTTTATTTAATGCAATTTATACAGCCATGAAAGCTGCCGAAACGATTGTACAATTTGAACAGAATAAACAAATCACCCATCAGTATTCTACTGAAGTCAATCAAATTATTAAAACCTATGAAAGCCGTCGATCTGCGCTATATCAACAAGAGCAGAGATGGTTAAATAGCCCATTTTGGAAAACGCATCGAATGACTTTAGGATAATATCAATTAGATAACTAATCATAGGCCATCATCCCATGCTGACTCTGGTTATTCATTAAATCAGTAAAGTGAAGGAGCAAATAAATGCGAAATCTTAAGTCACGCTTTAATGTATTGCTCCTACTTAGCCCACTCTTACTAAATATGAGTGGCTGTGCTTACGATCAGCAAAAACCAGCAATTCTAGCCACAACAAAGAACATCCCATATCCAGTGATAGACACTGTTTTAGGTGAAAAGCTTCAACCTAATGAAAAACAATTTGCTCAACAAATATCTGAATCTATTGGGCAATCTATCCGCCAACAATACGTATTAGGTCATGCACAAAGAGATGCGCACCCCAAAGCTCATGGCTGCGTCTGGGCAGAATTCCATGTTTCAAAATCATTACCAACAAATTTAGCTCAAGGCATTTTTATACCTGATAAAACATATTCCGCATGGATTCGTTTTTCCAATGCTTCGAGAGATGCCACGCAAGCAGACGATAAGAAAGATGCACGAGGTATGGCGATAAAAATTCTCGGCGTACCTGGGAAAAAGATCATGGAAAACGATGATCAAGCGATGACGCAAGATTTTATTATGATCAACTACCCTGTATTTTTTGTGAATGAAGCTCATCGATATTTATCTTTTATCGAAAATGTAAATAGCGAAAGTACGCTCAAAAAATTACGAATCCCTTTTGCTCTCGGCTTTCAAGGGACTATGAATGCGTTTAAAGCAAGTAACTCAAAAATTGCCAATCCACTACAAGCCCGTTATTGGTCAATGACACCTTATCAATTAGGACTGGGTAACGACCGCCAAGCTGTTAAATACTCAGCAAAGCCTTGCACCCAAAACTTAACAACCCGACCAAACAACCCAACTCATGATTTTTTAAGAGTAGCGCTTCGAAATAGTTTAGCAAAAGATGATGCATGTATGGTGTTTCTGATCCAACCGCGTACATCCAATAAAATGCACATTGAAGACTCGATGACGGAATGGAAAGAGTCTCAAGCCCCTTTTTTTCAAGTTGCAACAATTCATATTCCTCAACAGGTTTTTGATACACCTGAACAAAATGCATTTTGTGAAAATCTTTCATTTACACCTTGGCACTCCTTACCCGCGCATAGACCATTAGGTGCCGTCAATAGATTACGTAAAGTGATTTACGAGAATGTTAGCACCATCCGACATGAAATGAATTCTGCACCCAAAAAAGAGCCCCAATGAATCCTTCTCTCCGTCAATGCGCAGCTATTCATTCAGATATCGTAATCTGCGTTTGTCCATCTATAAAAAATATACATTTTCCTTTAAATTCTTGTGCATTCCCCGCCTCATTTTCAGCACAAAACTCTAAATATAAATAAACGTCTCCAGTATTTTTATTTATGTAGTAATTGCTTCCTATATTCTTATTGAAGCTAATTGTATTGTTCTTTAATACATTTGAGATGATTAACTTTTTACACGACTCGATTAATTTTTCCTTATTAATATTCATCTCTTTATTCTGAACCGAAGAATCGCTATTCAGTGAATTATGCTCATGATTTTGATCAGCATTTTCGGTTAAGTGATGATCAAAATTGTTTATAATATTAGAGTCATTGCTCTTATGACTATCAAAACTCTCACACCCGAATAAACATAACATCATGGTGAAAGCTAAGATATTATTCACTTGAATAATCTATTAAATCAAAAAGTGTAATTTAGCAAATAAAGTCGAAATAAACAAAATAAAAAAGTATCTAAAACGTAATGATTATATGAAATGGGTTTCGTTCTAGATTTAGGGGGGGTGACTTAATAATATTCTTAAACTTTATATTCAACATGCAATACGCTTGATTCTTGATGAATATTTCTTACATCATGCTGACATAAATTTAGATATTAAAAAACCACTTAGGATTAGTACACCTAAGTGGTTGTTTTATATGGTGGGCCCACCGTGACTTGAACACGGGACCAACGGATTATGAGTCCGCTGCTCTAACCAACTGAGCTATAGGCCCTAAACTTGAATCATATTATGTATATGATGAATGCTGCCTGATCTTAGTAAAATTTAACTTAAATTACAAGCAGATGATTTTATCAAATTACTAAAATAATGTTAAAAATCATAAACTGCGCTGATTCTATATGATCTTTACAGCTTGAGTAAAGATCATATTGCACTATTTTGATCATTAATAAGACATCTAAATTTATTTTGATCTGGTATTTTCGGATATGTATTTTCCTGAAAAGTCGTATTACACTGCTGCGACTCAAAGCCTATGATGATAAACATGAAAAAATTTTTAGGAAAATCTATTTTTAAAGCAACAGGTTGGGAATACAAGGTTGATCCAGCCATTTTAGAAAAGAAACAAGTCATTATCGGCTTCGAGCATACCTCCAACTTAGATACCATCCTCTCCCTCGCTTTATTCGAAATTTTAGAGTTAAAAATTCATACCTTAATCAAAAAAGAATTATTTAAAGGACCATTAAAACCGATTTTGGAACGCTTGGGAGGCATCCCTGTTGATCGCAAAGCCAATAAAGATATCGTGACGCAAATGGTTGAACTATTTAACCAAAATGCCAGCTTTAATCTGGTGATTGCGCCTGAAGCAACACGCGCCAAAGATGGTGAAGAACGCAAAGCAATTCGTACGGGTTTTTGGCATATTGCCAAAGCAGCCAATGTGCCAATCATTTTGATGTATGCTAATGCCCGTACCAAACAAGGTGGTATTTTAGGGAAAATTTATCCATCCGATCTACAACAAGATCTGGAAAAAATCAAAGCGCTCTATGCGGAATACGATATCGACGTAAAAATTAGCTAAAGCATTTAGTTTATTTGATCAATCTTTGATGCTTGATCAAGATTTTACAGTTTGAATATGAGTGATGCTAGTTTTCAACAAAACCATCGCTATGCTAATATTCCTGCACTTTTTTTAAGTTTTATTTTTTGGAGTTACTTCCATGGCGGGTCATTCTAAATGGGCCAATATTAAGCATCGTAAAGCTAAACAAGATGCCAGTCGCGGTAAAGTTTTTACTAAATACATCCGTGAAATCGTAACCGCTGCACGTTTAGGCGGGCCAGATGCTGCAAGCAACCCACGTTTACGTGCTGTTGTTGAAAAAGCACTTTCTGTGAATATGACACGTGACACCATCAACCGTGCAATCCAGCGTGGTGCAGGTGGTGAAGACAATGATGATTTAAAAGAAGTTACCTATGAAGGTTATGGCGTGGGTGGCGTTGCGGTTATCGTTGAAACCATGACCGATAACTTAAACCGTACTGTTCCAGATGTTCGCCATTGCTTCTCTAAAACCAATGGTAATTTGGGAACCAATGGTTCGGTGGCTTACCTATTCACCAAGCGTGGTGAAATTTCTTTTGAAGATGTTTCTTTAGAAGACAAAGTCATGGAAGTTGCTTTAGAAGCGGGTGCTGATGATATCGAGATCGACGAAGATAGTATCTTGGTGATTACCAGCCCAGAAAGCTTTGGTGATGTCCAAGATGCACTTACAGCTGCAGGTTTAAAATCTGACAATGCTGAAGTTGTGATGAGCCCATCGACTAAAGCTGAAATCAACGATATCGATCAAGCTAAACAAATCATGAAAATGATTGATATGCTTGAAGATCTTGATGATGTTCAAAACGTTTATACCAACGTTGAATTCTCTGAAGATGTATTAACGCAACTTGATGCTTAATTCATTTAGATCAGTAAAAAATGCATCTTTTTAGATGCATTTTTTATAGCTTATTTAAAAGCTTATAGCAGTTAAAGACATTATATTCTTTGATCACGAAGCTTGAATGTAGTGCAACGACACTGTCAATTTTACCAATACGGCGTAATAGAATTTCACTATAGTCATCCATATTGCGTGCCACTAATTCCAAAATAAAATCGGCACTCTGCCCTGTCACAAGAAAGGCATTGGTGACTTCTGGAATATCTTCGATTTCTTGCAGAAATTTATCAAAGGTTTCGCTATCGTGTTTGCTCAATGAAACCTGTAAAAGAATATGTAAGCTAAAACCCAATTTATTAAAATTAATTTCTCGTTTCAGTTGCCCCATCACTTGCGATTCAATCAAGTTTTTAATGCGACGATGTACTGAACTCACTGAAAGATTAATACGCTCTGAAAGCTCATTCAGATTGACATCCTCATGGGTCAAAATTTCCAGAATTTGTTTATCAAAACGATCTAATTCCATTCTACAGTTCTCACTCTGAATTTATGTTTTTATCGGAACTGCGCACTCAGTAATTTTTAAGGGTCAAGGGAAAACATTCGTTTAACTTTTGACGATGCTGCATGGATAACGCAAACATGATTCCGATAAACTTTTGGTTTATCTCTGTCTCAAAGCCGAAACAAGACCTTTTGAGCAACTGTTCAACTGATCTCCCAATTGTTGAACAACTCGTTTCGATCCCCATCACACCCTGAAACATAAGATAGCAAAGCCTTTTTATAATTATTTCCCTCTTTTCAGTTTTTTTAAAGTAAATTTGGCAATAATTTCTAATATTTTCAGCTTAAAACGAATTTTCTTTTAAAAATTAATTTTATTCACCGATAATTTTTTACTTTATCGGTCATTTTTCTGTTTTCTTTCCCATAAAAAAAGCCCCAATTAAGCAATCAGGGCTTTTCTAAAACAACTTATTTATAAACCACGCCAATCGACTCGTGCATTTCGTTCAGTGGCGTAAATGCGCTGTACATATTGTCCAATCGGCAGATCAGATAAATAATCATAATATTGTTTTAGTTCGCCGTTAAACTGCTCAATATCATCATTTTCCAATTCCCACGGTGTCCCTTTAATCACCAATAAAGGCGCAAGAATTGCACAGACCGCGATATCGGCCAAACCCAGACGATCACCGACCATATAACGTCCTTGATTATCAATCAAACGCTGGTTCAGATCCGTAATCAACTCAGTCATTCTGAGCTTAGACTCGGTCACTTGCTCAGGATTCAACTTATAGTTGGTCGAAACTAAGCTTTTTAAGATCGGCTTAGAAATTTTTTCAAACTGGCGTAAATAACCTTGCTCACCCATCATGATTTCAAGCGGATGGTCACCCACTGACAATGCATGCGCCAATGACCAACGACGCACATGGACACCAAGTTCATCAGCTAACTTGTCAATTTCTAAGGCTTGCTCACGTAACTGTTCATCACGTCTCAATAAAGCATGCTCTGGATAGGTGCTATCCAGATATAAGGCGATTTGCGTTGAATCGGCAATCCAGTGTTTACCATCTTTCAACATTGGCAATAAGTATTGCCCAGATTTTAGATAGGTAAAAGCACGGTGAAAACCAGGAATTAAATTATGTGCCACATAGTCCAATTCCTTATGATCTAGCAACCAGCGAGCTTTTTCACAATAGTGAGACAAAGGAAATTGGTATAAAACCCGCATAGACTCTCCAAATTTATTTTTCTACTCGATCAAACATAAGGTTTTCCCTACTGTAGAAGTAAAAGTGAATCAATACAATGTCCTTTTTGCTCGATCTTCTATAATTTCGGCGAGTTTGCTTTATAAATATTCGTGGTGAGATTATTCCATTACTTCATAGAAAAAGACTTTTCGCATAGGTTAACAAAGAACCAAGAACTCTAAGCTTATGTTTTTTAATTAGTATTTATTATCTACTTTTCTGTTATTTTTCTCATAATAAATGCTTAGAAATTATTGTGATATATAAGGCATAACTGATGGTTTAGTGGAAAAGTAAAACTTTTGTAAAGTATCTCTTATCTATTAGAGGTGCTCACATGTCCAGTAATCAATCAGTGATCCAAGCTCAAACACAACTGATTTCAAATGATCAGCAGGCCATCAATGCTGCCTATCAAGTTGCTGACTTTGCATTAGAAGATCGCAATCATCGTGATCAAAATCGGATTCTGCCGACAGAACAAATCATCCAGTTTAGCCAAAAAGGCCTTGGCGGAATCCGTATACCACAACAATATGGGGGTGCTTTTGTCTCCAATAAGACCTTGGCACATGTGTTTCGTATTTTAACGAAAGCCGATGCCAATGTCGGACAAATTCCACAAAACCAGTTTGGTCTTTTAAATTTTATCAATATCACCGGTTCAGATGTACAAAAACAGTTTGTCTATACTGAAATTTTGGCAGGCAAACGCATTGCCAATGGTGGGCCAGAAAAAAACTCCAAAGATACCAAAGCCATTCAAACCACATTAAGGTTAGAAAATGGTCAATACTTTTTAAACGGGGAAAAATTTTACTCGACTGGCACCAGCTTTGCGGATTGGTTAGCGATTCGAGCCTTACATCCAGATGGTTATACCGTATTGACTCTGGTTGAGCGTCATGCCGAAGGCGTTGAAGTGATTAATGACTGGAATGGCTTTGGTCAACGTACTACAGCCAGTGGAACGGTAAAACTACACAACGTCGTTGTTGATCCTGCACTATTTTTTGATGAGCGCATTATTGCCGACACCCCAAATGTTCGCGGTGCGTATTCTCAACTTTTGCAGGTTGCCATTGATGTTGGCATTGCCGAAGCAGCTTTTGACGACACCTTATCCAGCATTCGTAAAGCACGTCCCATTATTGATGCAGGCGTAGAAAAAGCCAGTGAAGAACATTACACCTTACAAGAAGTTGGCAAACTGAATATCCTGCTCGATGCAGCGATTTTATTGCTGGATGATGCTGCCGAATATCTGGATGAACTTGATCAAATCGCTGAGATTTCTGCCGAGCAAGCCGCGCGCGCTTCTATTTTAGTAGCAGAAGCAAAAATTTATGCCAATGATGCTGCCCTGCATATCTCAGAGAAGCTACTCGAACTTGGTGGCAGCCGTGCCAGCCTGAGCCAACATAATCTTGATCAACACTGGCGCAATGCCCGTGTACATACCTTACATGATCCTGTGCGTTGGAAATTCCATGCCATCGGTGACTATTACCTCAATGGTACGCACCCTGCCCGCCATGCTTGGATTTAAGGAGCACATCATGACCTCATACCAAGAATTACAAGGTTTTGCCAAAACCCATATTAAAGCAGCGCATATTATCCAAAGTGATGCAGAAGCACTGGACATTGCCACGCAACTCAGCCAACAGTTTAAACAAGCAGCAGTTGAACGCGATGCCAATCGAAACTTGCCATTTACTGAAATCGAAAGCTATAGCCAGTCTGGTTTATGGGCGATTACCGTACCTAAACAATATGGTGGTGCAGAGGTTTCCAGCCTCACTGTTGCCAAAGTCATTGCGCTGTTTAGCGGTGCGGATGGTTCGATTGGACAAATTCCACAAAATCACTTCTATGCATTGGAAGTATTGCGTAATACAGGCACAGAAGCGCAAAAGAAACGTCTCTATCAAGAAGTCTTACAAGGTGCACGCTTTGGTAATGCGCTGGCTGAATTTAAAACCCGCACATCTGCCCATAAGCAAACAACATTGATTCCAAATGAGAAAGGCTATCTGATTCAAGGAGAAAAGTTTTATTGCACGGGTAGCCTGTTTGCACATCGTATTCCTACTTTAGTGGTTGATGAAACGGGCAATGAGTTTCTGGCTTTTGTACAACGCGACAGCCAAGGCTTAGAACTGATTGATGACTGGTCTGGTTTTGGGCAACGCACCACGGGCAGCGGTACAGTTAAGTTTAATCAGGTCTTTGTTGCCAAAGAGGATGTGATTCCTTTTGATACTGCCTTTAAGCAACTGTCTTTAGTTGGCCCCTTTGCCCAGATCATGCATGCAGCGATTGAAGTCGGCATTGCCCGTGCTGCCTTTGAAGAAACACTGGAACGTGTGCGTGTGGCGCGTCCTTGGATTGATGCCAATATTGAATCTGCGACGCAAGATCCGTTGACCCTATCAGAGCTGGGTCGTGTGGCAACCGATGTTAAAGCCAGCGAATTACTTCTCAAACAAGCAGCTCGATCTGTAGATATCGCCAAACAGGACCTCAATGCAGAGACCTTAGCCAAAGCCTCAATTGATGTCGCCAAAGTGCGTGCGCATAGTACCGAAACAGCATTAAAAGCCTCATCAAAACTGATTGAGTTGGCAGGTAGTCGTGGCAGTCAACGTGCCGATGGACTGGATCGACATTGGCGTAATGCACGGGTTCATACCCTGCACGATGCTGCACGTTGGAAATATTACTTCATCGGTAATTATGTGTTGAATGGCATTCTGCCACCGCGTCGGGGGACATTGTAATGGGTCAAAATCTCCCGAAGAAAATTTTACTGAATGCCTTTGATATGAATTGTGTCGGTCATATCAATCATGGTTTGTGGACGCACCCTCGTGATCAATCACATCGCTTTAATGAACTGAGTTATTGGACTGAGTTAGCCCAAACGCTAGAGCAAGGTCTATTTGATGGTTTATTTTTGGCGGATATTACAGGGGTTTATGATGTCTATCAGAATGGGATTGATCTGACCCTCAAAGAGTCCATTCAACTACCGAGCCATGATCCATCGACCCTGATTTCGGCAATGGCCTTAGTCACACAAAATTTAAGCTTTGGTGTCACCGTCAATTTGAGCTATGAACAGCCCTATCAATTTGCACGGCGATTTGCCAGTCTCGATCATTTAACTCAAGGTCGTTTGGGCTGGAATATTGTCACAGGCTATTTGGACAGTGCTGAACGCTTGATTGGGCAAAAAGGTCTAAAAGATCACGATGCCCGTTATGATCAGGCCGAGGAATTTTTACAGCTTTGCTATCAATATTGGGAAGGCTCTTGGGAAAATGACGCCTTAAAGAAAGATAAGCAACAGCGTATTTTTACCGATCCAAATAAAGTCCACTCGATCAATCATCAAGGCCAATATTACCAAAGCCAAGGGGTGTTTCAGGTTGCGCCTTCGGTTCAACGTACCCCAACACTCTTCCAAGCAGGTGCATCACCGAAAGGACTACAGTTTGCCACACGTCATGCGGAATGTATCTTTATTGGTGGTGATCAGCCTGAAAAAATTCGTCAGCAAGTCAATAAGATACGACTACAAGCAACACAGCAAGGTCGAGATAAAGATGCGATTAAAATCTTTGTCGGCATTACCGTAGTTGTGGCTGAAACACATGAACTTGCTCAACAGAAACTGGCTGAATATCGCCAATATGCCAGCCCTGAAGCAGGTTTAGCGCATTATGCCAGCTCAGTCGGTATTGATCTTGCCAAGTTTGCAGATGATGAAGCGATTCCTTATCAAAAGAGCAATAGCATTGCCTCAGTCAATGAGAAGTTTAAAGAACAGCGCATCAGCAAGAATGACTTAAAAGCACAGCATGTTTTGGGTGGACGTTATCCGCTGATTGTCGGGAGTGCTACAGAAGTTGCGGAATATCTGATTGAGCTACTTGATCAAACTGGCATTGATGGTTTTAACCTGACTCGTACCGTTGCTCCTGAATCTCATCATGATTTTATTCGCTTGGTGATTCCAGAGTTACAGCAACGTGGACGTTATAAAACTGAATATGCCACAGGTTCATTACGCAATAAACTGTTTGCCCAAGGGGATCATTTAGCTGCAAGCCATCCTGCCGATCAGTTTCGATGTAGAGCGCAGAACAACACACATGACTTAAAAACAATTGAAGAAATTAGTGCTTAGCATTTAAACATTTAAGAATAGAATTGGAGAAATATATGGCTCAAACAGCCTCTAAAAAATGGTTGGGTATTGGTCTTGTCGTTGTTGTTGCGATTATTGCCTTATTGATTTGGAATAAACAAAGACAGAACACCAGCAGTGAACTGGTAATTGGGATTAGTCCGTCTTTTGCACATCCCTTACAAGTCGCTGCGGATGAAGCCAAACAGCAGGGTTTAAATGTCAAATTGGTGGAGTTTTCCGATTGGAATACGCCGAACATTACACTAAATCATGGTGATATTGATGCAAACTTTTTCCAACATCAGCCCTTTTTGGACAATGCCATTAAAGAAACGGGGTTTAAATTAAAGTCATTTGCGGCAGGTGCAGCATCGCATGTCGGACTGTATTCAAAAAAATATAAAAGCTTTGAGGAACTGCCAAATGGTGCAACAGTTGCCATTCCGAATGATCCTGTGAATCAAGGTCGTGCTTTATTGCTGTTGCAACAAGCCAAGCTGATTGAACTGAAAGACAGCAATAATCACCTTTCTGCTCTGAAAGACATTACTGCAAATCCGAAGAACCTGAAATTTACCGAAGTTGAAGGCCCACAAACTGCACGTGCCATTGATGATGTTGATCTGGCGTTTGGCTATCCACATTACCTACGTTTAGCCAAAACAGCTGATCCTGAAAGTGCCTTATTGTTTGATGACAATACCAATAAGCGTTATGCGATTTTATTTGTGGTGCGTGATGACTATCAGGATAAAGACAGCAAACTACAGAAATTTGTCGAGATTTATCAAAACTCACCGAAAGTCAAAGCAGCCTTGGATAGTGATTTTGGTCCAACGTTGTGGTTCCCAGGCTGGAAATAAGGAGAACAATGATGGTGAGTTTTGGTTCACAAGTTGATTTTTCAGTTCCACATCTGAAAATCCGTGGTTTAAATAAGTTTTATGAGGTACAGGGCCAACGCTTACATGCATTAAAAGACATTAATGTGGATATTCCTAAAGCACAGATTGTCGGGATTATCGGAAAAAGTGGTGCAGGTAAATCCTCCCTGCTGCGTACCTTAAATGGTCTGGAGTCGATTGATACAGGCAGTATTTTGATTCATCAGCAAAATATTGCTGAACTCAGCCATGTCGAGTTGATTAAAACTCGACAGAAGATTGGCATGATTTTTCAGCATTTTAATCTGATGTCTGCAAAAACCGTATGGGAAAATGTGGCGCTACCGCTACGTATTGCTGGTTATGACAAGACCGAAATTAAACAACGGGTCAGTGATGTACTGACGCTGGTTGAATTAGCAGCAAAGCGAAATGATTACCCGGCTCAATTGTCTGGGGGACAGAAACAACGTGTGGGCATTGCCCGTGCCTTGGTTTCTCAGCCCGAGATCCTGCTCTGTGATGAAGCCACCTCAGCACTGGACCCTGAAAGTACCGCCAATATTCTGTCCTTATTAAAACAGATCAATCAAGACTTGGGCTTAACCATTGTCTTGATCACCCATGAGATGCAAGTCATTCAAGAAATTTGTGATCAGGTGATCGTGATTGATCAGGGTGAGATTATCGAGTCTGGGCAAGTCTGGTCGGTATTTTCCGATCCGCAACAACAGATCACTCAGGAATTACTCAATTTTGAGCAGGTAAATTTACCTTTTGAACTGAGTCAAACCATTCTGCCTGAGAGTACGCATCAGATTTTAAAGCTAAAATATGTCAGTGAATCGCAAGCCGTTCCCGATTTATATGAATTGCTGAATGGCTTTAATCGTCCTGTTCAAATCTACCACAGCCAAATTAATAGCATTCAGCAACGTACGATTGGCTCATTGATTATCGGGGTTCCCTCTTCGGAATTTGATTTAACTCACCCCCACTTTGAAAAACATCCTGCAATAACACAACTTGAGGTGATCGGTTATGTACAATCAACTCATTGATCTGTTACTCACAGGTACGACCGATACTTTAATCATGGTCGGTGTCTCTGCGATTCTGGCCTTTTTGATTGGTCTGCCGATTGCCTTGATTTTGGTCAGTACCGCAGATTTTGGGATTTACCCATCCAAGAAAATTAATCAGCCTTTGGGCTGGGTGATTAACATCACTCGATCCGTGCCCTTCCTGATTTTAATGGTGGCTTTGATTCCATTTACCCGTTGGATCGTCGGCACCAGCTATGGGGTATTGGCTGCGATTGTGCCCTTAACCATCGCCGCAATTCCGTTCTTTGCTCGTATTGCCGAAGTCAGCCTACGTGAAGTCGATCAAGGTCTGATTGAAGCAGCACAAGCGATGGGCTGTAATCGTAAACAGATTCTTTGGCATGTGTTGCTTCCTGAAGCTTTGCCAGGGATAGTTGCAGGTTTTACTGTGACTATTGTGACCATGATCAGTTCCTCTGCCATCGCAGGTGCGATTGGTGCAGGTGGTTTGGGCGATATTGCTTACCGTTACGGCTATCAACGTTTTGATATGCAAGTGATGCTGGCGGTAATTTTAGTGCTGATTGTCTTGGTGATGTTGGTACAAGTCACAGGCGATAATATTGCCAAACAACTGGATAAACGCAAAGTTTAAGTCCGAAATAAAAATCCGCACGCGCCATGACCTGACTTTGTCATGGCTTTCATGTAAAATCAGCAGCAATTTTTAAATAACACATTTGTGAGTGGTTTCATGGGTTTTAATTGCGGTATTGTTGGTCTGCCAAACGTAGGTAAATCTACATTATTTAATGCATTAACAAAGGCAGCGATTGCGGCTGAAAACTTTCCGTTCTGTACCATTGAACCAAACACAGGCATTGTCCCTGTTCCAGATCCACGCCTAGACAAACTTACAGCGATTGTTAAACCGCAACGTGTTATCCCGACTACAATGGAATTTGTTGATATCGCAGGTTTGGTTGCTGGTGCATCTAAAGGTGAAGGCTTGGGTAACCAATTCCTTGCCAATATCCGTGAAACAGATGCAATTGCACACGTGGTTCGTTGCTTCGAAGATGAAAACGTGATTCACGTAAATGGTAAAATTGATCCTTTAGATGATATCGCGACCATCAACACTGAACTTGCACTTGCTGACCTTGATACCGTTGCCAAAGCATTGTTACGTTTGACTAAAGCGGCGAAAGGTGGCGATAAAGAAGCACTTGCAACTAAAGCTGTATTAGAAAAAATCCAACCTTTACTTGATGAAGGTAAACCAGCACGTGCGGCTGACCTTTCGGATGACGAACGTAAAGCGGTTCGCGGTTTTGGTTTAATGACACTTAAACCAACCATGTATATTGCGAACGTTGCAGAAGATGGTTTTGAAAATAACCCACATCTTGAAGCGGTAAAAAAACTTGCTGCTGAAGAAAATGCGATTGTTGTACCGCTTTGCAACCAGATCGAAGCTGAGATTTCATTATTAGAAGATGAAGACCGCGCAGAATTCTTGGAAGCGATGGGCATGGAAGAACCAGGCTTAAACGTGGTGATTCGTGCAGGTTATAGCTTACTTGGCTTACAAACTTACTTCACTGCGGGCGTACAAGAAGTTCGTGCTTGGACGGTTAAGGTCGGTGCGACTGCGCCACAAGCGGCTGGTGTGATTCATACTGACTTCGAAAAAGGCTTTATCCGTGCTGAATGTGTTGCTTATGATGACTTCATTCAATACAACGGTGAAAGCGGTGCTAAAGAAGCAGGTAAATGGCGTTTAGAAGGTAAAACCTATATTGTGCAAGACGGTGATGTATTACACTTCCGTTTTAATGTATAAATCAGTTTTTTGATTTCCAAACCGCCAATGAGGATCTTATTGGCGGTTTTTTTATTTAAAATACTCATCGAAAATAAAAACTTTATGAATGCCGATGCGTATAGATAACAATCCAATAAAGACGCTTATTTATAATTTTTATCAAGCCATTTTTTAATCGAAGCAATGTCTTTGAATTTATAATAAACCCGCCCCTCTACCTGTCCTTCAAAACCTTCTGAATCATCACCTAGTAGACTTGTTAATTCTGTTAACTTCATATTTTTATCTATCTGATAAAGATTAACTTCATAAGAACTACCTTCTATTTGCGGGGTACAACAATAATATGATGTGTGAAGAGTTATAAGTAAGGGGATTTTCTTTATTTTTGGTCTATAGACACTAACGGCTAAAAGCTGAGGACTTTCTTTAGCAGCAAAATCAAAATATTCATTTACAAGAATCTCCTTTTTTGAATTTCCAATATAATTTTTTAAGATCTCACCTTGCTCCGATGAGCACGTATAATTAAATAATTTATAGTCATTTTTCTTAAAAATACTTAACGCTATCTCTTCATGAAGATGACAGTGCTCTTTTGCCCACGCATTCTTATAACAGAAGAAAAATATTAAAATAAACAGAAAATGCATAAATTTCTTTTTCATTTCACAATTCCATATTATTCACATATTAATATTAAATTTCATAGAAAATTCAATATCTTTTTAGAAAAGAAATACGCTCTTTTGTCATTTCAGTTTGGCATGCTATAGCTTCAAAATGACTTTCTCGTCCAAATTCATCTTCATTTGCAATACATAGCTTTTCTTTCTTCTTAACCCAGTTTCTTTGGGATGTTTTTAACTTTTCTTTTTCATCTTGGGAAAGTTTAGATATTTTATTTTTATAAACTGAGTTTAGCTCTTTGTCATTTTCTTTGTATTCAATTAAATAACAATTCAATATATCATTAAAAACAGTACTTTCAGGTTTACAAGTCAGAATATTTTTATCTGCATAGACATACATAGTTAACCATATCAAATACAACCCAATAAATACTCTCATTTATAATTCTTATCCAACCATTTCTTAATCGAAGCAATGTCTTTAAATTTAAAATGCATATATTCATCTGAAATACCATCCAAACCACTTTGATCATTACCAAGATTCTTACTAATATCTATCAACTTCACACCTTCATTATTATTAATTATTTGATATAAGTTAATTGAATAAGTTACTCCACCTATTGTAGGAGTATCCCATCGCTGGGTATGTAAAGTAATAAGAATAGGGGCTTTGTTCTTTTGTTTATAAATACTTACAGCTTCTAACTTTTGTGGCCACTTCCCACCATCCACACTGTATTTATTAATAAATATTTTTTGTTTCCCTTTAATTAAAAAATTCACTAAAAAATGCTTATCATTATAATCACAAGATTTGCTAATTATAATAAAATCATTCTTACCGAATATACTTAATTTATATTTTTGATTTAAATTACATAAATTATCATTCTTTTTCTCAGCATATGATGTTCCTACAAAAAATATTAAAAAAAATACTGTAAAAAAAATTAATCACAAATATTTGTATCCTTACAATTAACCCACCCTTTTGTTATCTTCCCCACTTTACTTGTATATTTAACATTTAACCACCCAGAGCTAATATCTTCCACTTCAAAAATATCACCTTTTATTAAATAACCATTATTTTCAGTTGAAACATTATTAACTTCGTTAACAAATGTTTTTCTCACAACTTTTCCTTTTTTTATTTTACCACTCATCCAATTATTAAACCTATCAGAGCTTAACTCTTTCATTAAAAGATCCCTTCTAGAATATGGATACCTATAAACTAATTCTTTTCTTTCCCGATCAAACACATCTCCACCATTACCAAAATAATTTGACAAAGCAGAATTATATTTACAATTATTTTTTTCATTACAATCATAAGCATTAATCAAAAAATACTTATTAACATAACTATATTTATTATCTAAACTTCTATAGTTCTCATCATAAGAAAATGCTATATATAAATTATTTTTATTAAAAAGAGAATACTCTATTTTTGCTATATCGTTAGGAACCTCAATAGTGTCAATTTTATTTATTTTTTCAACACAATCACTGAGATACAAATCCAGCTTTTCATAATTGACCCTTAAATCAACGCATTGATTTTCATTCAATTTAACTTTATTTTCTGCATAAGTAAAGGATGTACTAAAAAGAAAAAAAAAGATGATTCCTCTATTTATAAAATAAACCATTTATATTCACCATGTTGAAAAAATCTGACTAACCCACCATCTAAAACTAGTTATTATTCATATTAAACTTGCATTTTTAACTTCCCCATCTCACTCAAATAAAAAATAAAATTATCCACATAATATTGCAATGGCTTTTCAAAAAAAATTATTAAGCTTAACATTACATTCTTGTTTTGTTCCACGCGGAGAGAGGTTTGAAAAAAAACAATCCAATAAAGAATCTCATTTATAATTCTTATTCAGCCATTTCTTAATCGAAGCGACATCTTTAAATTTAAAGTGCATATAGTCATCAGAAACACCTTCAAGCCCTGAACTATTATCACCCAAAATATCAGTAATCGGCTTCAATGATATATTGTTTCCATTTTTAACAATATTATATAAATCAACTGTATATAGCTTTCCACTAGGCTGAGGATAGCAACAATAAGTTTCTGAGTATAAGGTTATTAATACTGGCAACTTACTTTTTTTTCTATACAAACTAACTGCAACTAACTCAGTGCCTTCACCATTCCCTACTCGACCTTTAACTCTATTAAGATTCATTTTTTTGTTTTGTATAATTAAAAAACTTTCAACATATTGATTATCAGGTGATATCTCACAATTATTCGATATAAATGTAGCATCATTTTTACCAAACACACTTAATTTATATTTTTGATTTAAATTACAAGAATTATCCTCTTTTTTCTCAGCATGCGTAGTTTGTGTAAAAAATATAAATAAAATTACTAGATAAAATTTAACCAACTCAATCCACCTCAGAATAGTTTTCAAATAAAAATATTTACAGCTTTCTTAAAATATAATCTCCTTTCATTTTTATTTGGAGCATATTGATTAATTACCTTGGTGATTTTGTCAACCACTGTATCCGTTGCTCCAGTATCTGCTACAGTATACAAGCTTTTATCTAGCCAAAAAACTATCGCCGATCTAGAAGCATATTTAGCTTGTTCTAATAGCTCTGGTGTTTCCGTAAAATCAACCTCACTATCATCGGACCAAATTTTGGGATAAATTTTAGTGAACACCGAATAGTTATATCGACCTGTAGTCTGTTTTAATCCTCTCCCAAGAAACTTATAGCCATCCCCATCTTTAATATTACCTAAAGCTAAATGCTTAGGTCTATTTTTATCCATATACCATTTATTCGTAATAGCTTTAACTTTCAACTCCTTTGGAGAAATTTTGGCATCTATTTTCGCTTCCTCAGGGTGTGCTTTATAATATGATGAAAGTGCCATTAAATTTTTTGCCGTATAGTTTGAGATATCTTCTCTAAGACTAAACTTTGCTCCAATTTCTCCAAAAACTTGAGCGAAAAAATGAGACTGTCTTAATCTAGTATTTAACTGATATGCATCTAAATTTGCATTTAACTCATCCATAATTGGTTGAATTTTAGATGACGCAATACCTGGCCACATTTTTTGCATTTGCTCCATCGTAATTAATATATCAACTGTAACCGTTTTATTAATCTCTGGATCATTGGGTGCCGTCGTTCCTTTGGTTACATCCACATCCAAATGTAACTCAGCAGGACTATTTTTTATTCGTGTCGCCATATAAGGCTGAGGTTTCAATGGTTTACCGTCGGGCTTATACACTGTAAATTCCAGTTTCTGCCCGACCATACTCTCTAAAGCTAATTTCCCGTTGGATATGCTATACAAATGCTTCTTGCCACTCTCTACAATTAACATTTCTACATTGGTTTTTTCTACAACATACGCCTTCCCATCCCGATCTAAGATTTTGATCATAGATCGACTTAAAAAGTTTGCATAAGGCTCATCTAATTTAATCAAAATCGGTTGTGAACTTCCGCTAGCAGAATTGACTGAACTTTTTAGAATAAATTGATCATTAGATGTCAGAACCAAAACTTCAATATCCCGATTCGGAGAAGACTTCACTTCTACAATCCCCTGATCATCAGTGAATTTATCGGGTGAGTTTCCTTTACCTTTCGGTCTAGACTGAACAGGAAAATTCTTCATCACTTTCCCATTACGATCCACCACCTTAAAAAAGGTACTTACGATTCCTTTAGCAGGTGTAGGCTGTTTAACCTGTTTATATTCATCTATGGTTTTAGGCAGTTGAACTTTAACAGGATTGTCTTTTGAAGAAAGAATAGAAGAATCTATAGTTTTAAAAACAATATAATCTTTTTGATTCGGGGGCTTAGCTAATATTTCTACTCTTCTGTTTGGAGATGCCTGAAATACAAAAAAGCCGTTGGAATCAGTTTGTTGAGTATTGGCCTTAGATGAACCCTGATATCTCGACTGAACATTCAACTGATTAAAATGAGTTCCAGATTTATCATAAAATTTTGCTGTAATAGTGACTAAGTTACTCATTGCTCAGCATCCTCCTCCGCATAGGTCTCATCATTTTGTTCTTCCAGAAGTGCCTCCTCTAATAATTCATCAATATTTTCACGATCAGGCAAATCCTGCTTTAAACGAGGAAGATCCGAATTAAAGATGAGTGCCGTAAAGTCTGTGGCTTGCGGTGTATGGAACCGTAATGAACTCAGCTGATTTTCAGCATCAAGTTGATCCATTTTTGTTTTTATTAAGTGATTGGTCTTCTGATCAATAATAAAAATCTGCTTATTTCCTTCTGATTCTATATCCCAGTTATAGTTAATCTGATTGCTAAAGAGTGTCTTGGCTGTTGGTAAACTCAATTTTGGTACAACAATATTTTCACCCCCTTGAAACACATGCTGACCTGCCTTCACCTCAAATTTTCCACCTGTGGTTGCAACAATGCCTGAACCATTTAGTTTCAGTTGAGAATCTTTGCCTGTAATCACAATTTCTTTTGCACTAATGATTTCAATCCGATCTTCAGTCGAAATAATTTGAATGCCTTGTTTAGAGAATAAATCTATGCCATCCGTTTGTGCATGGACTTCAAACTTCCCCTTCGCCGCAACCTGTTTAATCCCTGTTTGGGCAGCAAACAAACTGATCCTGTTTTGTGCATGGGCAATCAGATTTTTTTGTGTACTCAGATGAATACTCTCGCCTGCGATCTGATTGATCTGTCTATCTGCCGAGATATGAATATCTTCATGGCTACTCAGGCCAATACCTTCGGGTGAACTCAGTAACAGCAATGCTTTATTGAACTTGGCAATCTTTATTTCGATCTGTGCAGCGAACGCTTTTAACTGAGCCAGCGATTCAAGTTCATCGGTCTGCTGATTTTTGGCGACCTCACTCAGTGCTTGGGCATTATTCTGGTTCGCTTCAAGTTGCTGTCTGGCTGACTGTGCATCCAGATGTTCAGCTTGTGCATGGTCTTGCTTATGGGTTGAAAGCAATAAACCCTCTCCCGCACGTACTGCGCCCCATAAATCGGTACGCAGTTCAAAGCCCTCACCACGGTCTTCGCTTTCAGCCTTGTTTTTTGGATGACTGAGCTGACCAAGATTTAATTGACTGGCGGCATGGCTACTTTGCAGTTGTGCACTGATCTGCCCTGTGCTGTCATCAAAACGCAGTTGATTAAAGCCTTCACCTTTATATTCACGTGATCGAATACCTGACAGTTTTTTGGTCTCAGGGAGTTTTCCTATTTGATCAAACTGTGTGGGTGAACGCTGCGCTTCATGAATCCTCCCCAGTACAAAAGGGCGGTTAAGGTTGCCATCAAAGAAGTCAATGACCACCATTTCACCGACGCGAGGCAAGAACCGCGCACCAAAACCTTCGCCAGCCCAAGGGGTCAGGACATCGACCCATGCTGAGTCAGTATCATCATCGTTGGTTCCTGCACCACCATCATGGCTATGGTCTTCTGTACGGGTAAATAGAAAACGAACTTTTATACGCCCCCATTCATCCACATGGATTTGCTCTCCTTCAGGGCCAACAACTCGAGCTCGCATTGGGTGAGCAGTTGGCCTATGAGTTAAGGGGTTATATTCAGGTACGATTTTGATATTACGGCGTTGTAGTGTCAGTTGATTTGCCTGACGTTGTTCAGAGCCAATATTCTGTTGTTGCCACTGACTCTGGTTGATCAGATCTTGGATCTGTTGGCTTAGGTCTTTCGGAAGATTATTCTGACTATAAAACTGCTTGGCAGTGATCAGGAATTGCTTATCATCTCCTTGGTGTTGATCTATTTCAGGGTGTCCTGCCAGTTCAAACCAGTACCCGACATGGGCGTCTCGAACGGTGCTATTCGCCACAAATTGCTTTGCTTGTAAGTCGTGGTATTGCCCAATCTGCTGGTTAAACTTTTCAATTTGCGCATGGCCTGACGGTGTTACACCATCTTCACCCTTTAGGTCCTGCATCCATGCTGGACTGAAATGCCATGCATCTTCGAGTCCAAGTGAGGCTACATCATCGCCTTCACTGTGCTGATGTTTGCTTTGAACACTACCTGCTCCGTCCTCTTGTTCCAGTGCATCGGCTTGCCAACGCTGGATATGCACGGCGGTCGGCTGTAAGCTGCGTTCTGCCCTCAGTGTGGTCATGCTGTCGTATTGTTCGGTGGCATCACTACGATGGTAACGAATCGTTCTTCGCGCTAGGGCTTGATAGTGGCTATTGTCATCAATCAAACGTAGTTTTTGCGCTTGGATTGGACTATTGCTAGTCGGAACAATAAGCTGGGCTTCGTCAACCACCCAGCTCACCCCTTCACTCCGCATCAAAAATGTTAAAAACTCTGCATCGGTCTGATTATGTTGCATAATAAATGGACGTACATCATAGTCTGTGCGCAACCCACTTAAATCCAGTGTCAAGCTTGAAGCAAATAATGGGCTCCTTAGTTGCCATTCCTTAAATATGACTTGCACCACCTCACACACGCTTTTATTCATAAATACGCGAGAGTTTCGCCTTTTATGCCACAGCGCGGTTGGATCTTCTAAAGTCAGTTTATAGAGGCTTAAACTGCCGTCAGATAGGCCTTGTGATGCTTGGGTGATAATCCCAGTGACACGGCTAAGCTGCCCCTGATCCGTCACTGTATCTATCGCAGCCTGACTGCCAATGAATTGCTTGAGCGGAATGGTAGCATCCGTTGACAGACAGATTAGTTCAGCCTTGAGTCCTTGATTAAGGCCATGAACGCCCTCAATATGCTGCAAAAAAATTTGAGGATTTAAACTCTGATTTGCAAACTGAATATGAATGGCACGTTTATGTGCAGTCAGTCCTATTTTTTCCAACAGGAATTCAATATTATTTAATCGCATATTAATCTTGTTATATAAAAAAAAATCCATTTAATTATTTATTGTAGTTCAGCTCACTGTCTTTTATTTGCTACTTTAGGACATTTTATAAAACAACTTATTCCTTTATTTATTCAAGATAAGATAATCTAATTTTCGATGTATTCTTTATTTTATAGCTTAGCTTTCAAGCTATAAATTTAATTCGGATTAAAATAAATAAACTGCATAAAAAACCCCTAAAAATTAGACATTTTCAGAGGTTTTATGCAGGACTTTTAGATCCAACTGGCAATTTAAGATACTGTTTGTGGCTTCATATCCATTTCAGCACGTTTCATTTGTGCCTCTTTTAAAATGCGCTGATGTAAGGGTTTACGGAATCCAAGCAAGAACACAAATTCAGCCAGTACAAATAATGGCCCAATGGCTAGACCAATCACATCATCGACAAAAGCTGGTTTTTTCTTCTCAAAATAGTGACCCACGAATTGAAACACCCAACCCACCACAAAAATACCGATACTGGCGCCTAACCAACTCCACATTGGTAAAGCCGCAATATTCACAGCCAATGGATATGCCAAGACCAATAAAATCAGCATCAAAATACCAAATAACTTATCCAATGAAATATAGTAAATACTGCTTAGAACAATGAGCAACATGGCTAAAGTAATTGAAAAGCCCGAAATTTCCACGCCAGCACGTGCCGTTAAACATAGAATAGAAAAAACAATTAAGGGAATACCCACAAAATGGGTCACAATATTATTTCGATCTAAGTGATAAGCCGCATATTGGCTGAGTAGACGTTCCAAATTTGTCATTTCTCATTCCTCATTTCATTTGTTTATACTGTTAATCTATAAGAAATATTGCAGCGAAGTTGTCATGTAGCTGACAAATGGACTTATTTTTAATCAAGGAACAGCCGTGTTAGATCGTGTTTATATTCAACATTTGCAGCAAAATTCATGGTTTAGTCATCTGGCAGAACCCTTTCAGAACTTTATTATTCAACATGGCAAAAAGCATATCGTTGAAAAAAATGCGGCGGTGTTTAAGGCTCAAGATATTTTTGACGGTGTTTACGGCGTACTGGAAGGTTCTATTAGCTTGGGCTATATCGATGTGAATGGCAATGAAGCCATTGCAGCGATTGCAGAACCGATCATGTGGTTTGGCGAAATTTCCTTAATCGACCAACAACCGCGATCACATGATGCGATTGCATTGAAGAAAAGCGTGGTGCTGCAAATACCAGCACAATCACTCAATGATTTCTTACTCCAAAATCCATATTACTGGTACTACTTTGCCTTGCTGACCAGTCAAAAATTACGCTATGTGTTTTTAGAGCAAATTGCGATTCAAACCCAAAGCATCAGCCAACGTCTGGCACAACGCTTATTGTTTATTTTAGAAGGTTATGGCAATCGTGCACTTATTCAGGATTTTAGTATTCAGATCTCTCAGGACCAGTTGGCCAACATGCTGACGGTATCTAGACAGACCGTCAATCAGGAACTGAATCAGTTTGAGAAACAAGGCGTGATTCAGCTTGGTTTTAAAAAAATTGTAGTGCTGGATTTAGAGCGCCTCAGAATATTGGCAACCGCCAGTCACCTAAAAGCGTAAGTATAATACTTTGTATTTAAAATGCATAAGCACAGCATTTTCTGCAATATGCTTTTAAGCTTAAACATAAATTAAAAGATAAACTCTCACTATAAAATACTACTTATGCTCTAAAATATTTCACAAAATCAGTCTGCTTTCGTCCTCTCAACACGTCTACATTAAAGCTAAGCACTATCGCTTACCCGATGCAGATGACAATCATGAGAAAAATTGCAACGATTTTAACAGCAGGCCTATTTACCGTACTCAGCGCTAGCGCATTTGCCTGCCCGAAAGGAACTCAAATTCAAGGTGGTACAGGGCCCAATCATAAAGGTGGCAAATGTGTTGCAACAAGTGTGGTAAAAACCAAGAAAGAAGCAACCAAGACAACCGACACTGCAAAACATGACATGACGAAAATGAAAGATACAGCCAAACACGATACAATGAAAGCAACCACAGATACTAAAAAAGTGGCTAGCACGACAGCAAGCAAAGCCAAACAGGAAGCCGCAAAAACGGTCAAAACCTCGTAGTAGTCGTCAGATAACTTTAACCATAAAAAAGCGAGATAAAACATCTCGCTTTTTTATTGAAATGACATCCTGTCATTCTGTATTCAAGCTCTACATCTAAGCTGGGATAAACTCCAAACGAGATGATTTTAATGTGGCGCTTGGGTCAATTTCATTTTTTTCACAATATCATTCGCCTGACGCAATTGCTCCTGAACGGGTAAGCGATCATCTATCAGGAAACACCATAATTTTCGATCTGAAATAGGTCTGTAAACCCCTTGTATAACCGTTGTAGGCTGTCCATCAATCATAACGCCTAAACCAATCATCTGATTAAATAGACCTTGATCTTGACTTTGCGTATTTCTATTGGCCAACTGATTAAACTTTTTCTGTGCAGAAGCCGAAATTTCAATTTCAACAACAGCACTTCCTTCAACAAGAATCGCCTTTGCATTCACTAACTCATTGGCAGTAAAAAAAGGAGACAGACTCACAAATCTATATGAACGATCATTAGAAAAATGTACAGGCTTCGTCTTCGGCATTTGCACCTGATAGGCAAGATGAAAATCTACTTGGGCATAACTGGTGTTTATTCCCAACAGACCAAATAGAATCAAGAAAACCGAGAAGATACGAAGATACATTTTTCACTCCTACTTTGGAGAGGTATTGCCTAATGCAGGATTATCAATTGCATCCTTGCATTGCGCTTTATCACGTTCATAATCAGCCTGCTTTTGAGTCGATGCATTCGCCTTGTCTTTTACCTCACGTGCCCAAGTATCCAAGCTGGTGAGTGCTTTACGGCACAAAGCATATTTCCCTTCTGTCACTGAATCAGTCATTTTGACATTGATACGCCAATCAGTACTGAGCTGGCGTAGCGGTTTTCTGACTTTTTCTTCAATCTCGGCAGTCTGTTTATTGTAAACAATCGGATCGATGTCATTAATCAACTTCCATGCCGCATTAGCATAGGTGGTGGCATCATTATTGAGCTTCGGCGCAGGTTTGATTTCGACCTTTTCTTTTGGTTCATTGCTTGAGTTTCCACAAGCAGCCAATAAAAAAGTACTGCATAACAATATTGCAGCTATACGAGAGTTTGGATGAGACATAGCAAATCGCCGAGGAAACAATTGGACATTATGCTAGTCAATTTGGGAATAATTCTCAATGCTTGTTACTTATTTACTCAGCAGCATACCTTTTACTCTAAACAATTGATTTTATATTCTTGTTCAGCATAAAGTCAGACTTGCTCATATATAAAAAATTAAAACTTCAAGAAGGAAGAAAACCACCATGTCACAAATCAAGATTTATGCCTTACAACCCACGATTGAGCAGTTTAGGCATCAACTTTCACATGCCATACATCAAGCGCTAGTTGAAAGTTTACACTATCCCATCGAAAAGAAATTTCAGCGTTTTATTGCGCTAGCGAAAGAAGACTTTATCTATCCCAATGATCGGAGCCAGCATTATCTAATTATCGAAATTTCGATGTTTGAAGGCAGAAGCACTGAAGCAAAAAAACGCTTAATTCAAAACATTTTCACTTATATTGAGCAACAATGTGAAATTTCAGCACAAGATATTGAAATTACAATTTTTGAAACACCGAAATGCAATTGGGGAATCCGTGGTCAACATGCAGATGAATTGCAACTGAATTATCAGGTCAATCTATAAGCAGACAAATCGCAGATGAAGTGCTATTTTTTGTCTAACAAAAAGCAGGTTTTTTGTGGCGTATAAGCTTAATTCGACAAAAAGTTCTGCTATGCTTAAACACAAATTAATCAGGATAGGATTATTCGCATGAGCGTCACTCTTGGAACTCCACTTCAATCTTCTGCATTTAAGGTTTTACTGTTAGGTTCTGGAGAGCTAGGTAAAGAAGTTGTGATTTCTTTACAACGCTTAGGTGTCGAAGTTCATGCTGCAGATCGCTATGATCACGCGCCTGCCATGCAAGTGGCTCATTATGCCTATACCCTGAATATGGCTGATCCAGCCGAATTAAAACAACTGATTGAAAAAATCAAACCCAATTTAATTGTTCCAGAAATTGAAGCCATTGCCACAGAAGTTTTGATTGAAATTGAACAAAGCCAAACCGCAACGGTAATTCCATCTGCAAAAGCAGTTAACCTCACCATGAACCGTGAAGGAATTCGTCGTTTAGCTGCTGAAGAACTCGGCCTACCAACCTCTGCTTATCGCTTTGCCAATACCTTAGAAAGCTTCCGTGCTGCATGTGATGACATTGGTTATCCAAACTTTGTAAAACCTGTGATGTCTTCTTCAGGTAAAGGTCAATCTCGTGTGAAGAGCTTTGATGAAGTGGATGCCGCTTGGGACTATGCAATGCAAGGTGGCCGTGTTAATCAAGGTACTGTGATTATTGAATCACAAATCGACTTTGATTTTGAAATCACCCTGCTTACCGTCCGTGCAAAAAATCCAGAAACAGGCGAAGTTGAAACCCATTTCTGTGATCCGATTGGGCATCGTCAAGATGCAGGTGATTATGTCGAGAGCTGGCAGCCGCAACAGATGACGCCTGCTGCGCTGGAAGAAGCAAAACGCATTGCCAATAAAGTCACTGTTGCTTTAGGCGGTTGTGGTATCTTCGGTGTAGAGCTGTTTATTAAAGGCGATAAGGTTTGGTTTAGTGAAGTTTCACCTCGCCCTCATGATACTGGTCTAGTCACTTTAGCTTCGCAATTCCAGAGTGAATTTGAATTACATGCCCGTGCAATTCTCGGTCTACCTGTCAATACAGCACGTCATAGTGTGGCTGCAAGTGCAGTGATTTATGCAGGTGTTGATGCTAAAAACTTAAGTTTCACTGGCTTGAATCTTGCTTTAGCAAATCCAAACACAGACTTACGTCTATTTGGCAAACCTGAGGGCTTTAAACGTCGCCGTATGGGCGTTGCAACTGCCCGCGCTGAAACAACGGATCTTGCACGTGAATTGGCACAGCACGCCGCAGACCAAGTGAGTGTACAAACCAACGCTTAAGATGACCTTAGGTGATTATCATCACAACTTCCCCTCTTTTTAGAGGGGCTTTGATAGAAGACCCAGCTTTATGATCAAGACCTCTCCTTTGTTGAACTACGTCACCAGTCTTCATGATATTCAAGCCATCAACCAATGGCGTACGGATGTAGAAAAGCAATTACAGGAGAGCTATGAAAATGGTCAACCTATTCGTGACGTGATTGGAGCGCGCTCAGACTCTATTGATGAAGCCCTGATCTTTCTCTGGAATCATGCAGGCTTAGATCAAACAGAATTGGGCTTATTTGCAGTAGGTGGTTATGGTCGCCATGAAATGCTGCCCTATTCAGATACTGATATCATGATTTTGTCTGAGGATGAAATTAGTGAAGAACAAGAAAAACTGATCTCGACCTTTATTTCTTCTTTATGGGATGTAGGCAATTTCAAACCGGGTATCAGCGTTCGTACTATTCAAAACTGTGTTGAACAAGCCATTAATGATTTAACTGTTGCGACCACGTTGATTGAAGCTCGCCTCATTACAGGCAATCAGCAACTGGCAAAATGGCCACGCCGTATCGTTGCGCAAACATGGACAGATCAAACCTTCTATGATGCCAAAATGGCTGAACAAGCTAAACGCTATGCACAACACAACAATACCGAGAGTAATTTAGAACCTGATATTAAAAATGCCCCAGGTGGTATTCGCGATATCAACCAGATTGGCTGGATTGCCAAACGTCACTTCCGTGTCAATCGTATTTATGATTTAGTACATTTGGGTTTTATCACTGAATTTGAACTGGGTGTATTGGAAGAAGCTGAAAGCTTTTTATGGGAAATTCGCACCCATTTACATCGTTTAGCCAAACGCGATGAAAACCGTTTATTGTTCGAATATCAACGTGATATCGCTGCAAAATTTGGTTATGTGCGTGAAGAAGGTCAGCCTGTTAATTTTGCTGTTGAACAGTTTATGAAGCGCTACTATCGTACCGCACAGCAAGTTTCAACGCTGAATGAAATGCTACTCGCCTATTTCAATGAATCGGTGATTACCCCACGCCTGCCTGAATATGAACGCCACATTATTGATATTAATGAACGTTTTAAAATTGTCGATGGGAAATTGGCTGTTCAACATCACAAAGTATTTTCAGAAGAACCAATTGCCATCTTAGAGTTATTCTACTTATTGGCAAATCGACCTGAAATTACTGGTATTCGTGCCCGTACCTTGCGTCTGCTGGTGCTTGCTGCAAAACGGATTGATCAACGCTTCCGCGATAATCCAGAACATCAAGCACTGTTTATGTCGATCATTCGTTCACCGCATTTATATGACACCATGGTGGCAATGAAACGCTATGGTGTGTTGGGCAATTACATCCCTGCTTTTGGACAGATTACAGGCTTGATGCAATATGACCTGTTCCATATTTATACCGTCGATGCGCATACTCTGTTATTGCTGCGCAATTTAAGTCGCTTTAAAGAACCTGAGTTTGCTAAAGAATTCCCTGTGGTCAGCTCTGTGTTCCAGCGTATTGCCCGTCATGACATTGTCTATATGGCTGCAATTTTCCATGATATTGCCAAAGGTCGTGGTGGTGATCATAGTGAACTTGGTGCACTGGATGCGATTGAATTTTGCCGCACCCATGGCTTTACCGAGCGTGAATGCAAACTGGTTGCATGGCTGATCAACAATCACTTATTGATGTCTCTTACAGCACAGAAAAAAGATATTTCTGACCCTGATGAAGTCAAAGACTTTGCTGAAAAAGTCGGTGATATGGAGCATCTCGATTATCTCTACACCTTGACGGTTGCCGATATTAACGCAACCAATCCGAAGCTGTGGAATACTTGGCGTGCGTCCTTGATGCGCCAGCTCTATACCTATGCACGTGATGTGATTCGCTCAGGCTTAGGTCGTCCAGTTGACTATCAAATGCTGATTGAAGATACCAAGTTTGCAGCCAGTGAACTCTTGGTCAATGACTTCTCTCTGGCTGAAGTTGAGAAAGTTTGGCAAGAGCTGGGTGATGAATACTTCGTCAAAGAGTCAGCCAATGAAATTGCTTGGCATACCCAAGCAATTTTACAACACGGCGATAATCCAGAACCTTTAGTTCTATTGCGTGCGCATCGTAATGCAGCAGATGATGCAGTGCAGATCTTTATCTATACCCGCGATCAACCGAACTTGTTTGCCACCACGGTTGCAGTACTAGATCGTATGAATCTTGATGTTCAAGATGCCCGCATTATCACTGCCTCAACGTCATTCAGCTTAGATACTTATCTGGTCCTTGATCGTTTTGGTACATTGTTGACTGATCCAGATCGCGAACGCAAAGTGAAAGCCGCTTTGGTTGATGCATTGAGTCATTCGGATCAATATCCGGGTATCATGCAACGCCGTATTCCACGTCATTTGCGTCATTTTGATGTGCAAAATACTGTAGATATTGTCCTAAACCCGACGTTACAGCAACACATGGTTGAAATTTCAACCCTCGACCATCCAGGTCTACTGGCGCGTATTGGTGGTTTGTTCATGCTGCAAGGTTTGGATATCCATTCTGCAAGAATTGCCACGCTGGGCGAACGTGCAGAAGATATTTTCTTTGTCACTAAGAAAAATGGTGTCTTGCTCAGCGATGAAGAAGTGAAAACTTTTGCGGAAAGCTTAAAAGCCGCTTTAGATGAAGCATCGAATCAAATTTGTAATCCGTCTTAAATTTTATTGTTTGGTAACTGTTTAAATGAACTCTAGCTTGTCGTTATTGCATCCCTATCCTTTTGAAAAGTTAAACCAACTTTTTAAAGATGTGCAACCTGCCAATTTACCGTTGATTCCTTTATCAATTGGTGAGCCTAAACATCCTGCGCCAGAGTTCGTCAAACAAGCGATTATTGATAATTTTGCCCATCTATCGACTTACCCGAACAGTAAAGGTCTGCCCGAGTTGCGCCAAAGTATTGCACAGTGGCTCAGCAATCGCTTCAAGTTGAATCATATTAGTGCAGAAGATCATATCCTGCCTGTTTCTGGTACACGTGAAGGTATTTTCTCTTTTGTACAAGCTTTGATTAAGCGTGAAGATGCACCCTATGTGGTGATGCCAAATCCGTTTTATCAGATTTATGAAGGTGCAGCCCTACTTGCAGGTGCAAAACCCTATTTTATTAACTGTACTGAAGAAAATGGTTACTTAGGTGACTTTGATGCTGTCCCAGCGGAAGTCTGGGAAAAAACAGCCTTACTGTTTGTGTGTACGCCAGGCAATCCGACAGGAACGGTCCTGTCAAAAGAACAGTTTAAAAAGCTGATTGCCCTGTCTGATCAATATGGTTTCGTGATTGCATCGGATGAGTGTTATTCGGAACTTTGGTTTGATCAAGCGCCGATCGGACTTTTAGAAGTTTGTGCCGAAATAGGCCGTGATGATTATAAGAATTGTATCGTGTTCCATTCCCTGTCTAAACGTTCAAACTTACCAGGCATGCGTTCTGGTTTTGTTGCAGGTGATGCGGCTTTATTAAAACCATATCTGCAATATCGCACCTATCACGGCGCTGCAATGCCAGTACAAAATCAGTTGGCTTCAATTGCGGCATGGAATGACGAAGCACATGTTGAAGAAAACCGTCAGCAATATCGTGCCAAGTTTGATTTATTCCAGTCTGAACTCGGTCATTTATTGCCTTTACAAAAACCAGATGCGGGCTTCTATTACTGGTTAAAAGTCGATAACGATGAAACTTTTGCCAAAATGTTGATGGAAAAAGCGCATATCAAGGTTTTACCAGGCCGTTATCTGTCTCGTGACACAGAACAAGGTAATCCGGGTGAAGGTCATGTCAGAATGGCTTTGGTTGCAGATTTGGCACAGTGTGAAGAAGTGGTCAAACGCCTGAAAGCAATTCTATAAATAAAAAAATCCCCGAATATTCGGGGATTTTTTTTAAATCAATACATTAGAAATCAAAGCTTGCGCTGAGCATAAAGGTACGCGGTAGACCTGCTACAACATAACCATTATTGGTATTTGAAGTGCTATTGATATTGTCAGATAAGCCAACAGAAGACCAATAATCTTTATTGAAGACATTATTCACGTTAAAGTTGAAAGTGGTTGGTGTTTGTCCAAGCTGGGTTTTATAGTTCGCACCGATATCCAGCGTAGTCCAGTCATTCACTTTTAACTTATTGTCCAGACTTGCATAAGTCGAGCCTGTATAAGTCAATTGTGCATTTAAGGAGATATCTTGCGGAACTGGCAACGCCCATTCAGCACCTAAATTGGCTTGGAACTTTGGCACGCCAACTTCATTATTGTCATCATATAAGGCAGATCCTGTATTCTTTTGCTTGGCATGTAGCCACGACGCACCGCCCAATACCGTAATTGAATCAGTCAGCTTGCCATAGGTATTTAGCTCGACACCACGATGAACATATTCACCAGCATCACTAAATACCCCATCTTGCAAGACACCACGCTGCTTATTAATGTCAAATAAACTGATACTCGCACCTAAACGATCATTTTCGTATTTAGCACCAATTTCTTTTTGCTTGGCAACAAAAGGTTTAAGAGTGGTAGTGACATCCACTGTAGTATTACTTAACCCTTTCGCCAATGATTCGATATAGTTTGCATACACAGAAAATTCTGGCGTCAGTTTATAAGTCACACCTAAAGCAGGCGTCCATTTCGCCTCATTATATGCTGGATTGATTTTACTTCCATCGGTCTGATAGTTATAAGTTTCCTGCATAATCTTTTGATAGCGCGCGCCAAGCATCACGATCAACTTATCATCAAGCGCAGAAATATTATCCCCAATCGCGATACTTCTTAGACGGGTACGTGTACCAAGCTTAGGATCATTGACACGCTCTGGATTACCAATCGTCAATTCAGGTGCATTGCTATAATCTGGATGCAGAATATTAGTGGTGTTACTTCCGCTCATGGCCCAGCCATTACGGGTATTTTGCTGGAATGCAGAGCCTGATAACACTAGATTATGCTGGATAGAACCTGTCTGTAACTTACCGCGAACACCAATTTCACCAGTATTCACCATATCGACCCGACCATTGTCAAAGCGTGAATATTTCGCATCACCATTAGAGACATTGGTTAAAGTCGGATTTGCCAGACTATTTTGCTCTTCACCATGACGGAAACCATAAGCTGCATAAGCGGTTACAGCATCAGTTAAATCATATTCTGCACGGTAACTACCAAACACGTCCTCTTCATTAGAATAGGTCCATTTTTGTGCATAGTTACGACTCGCCTTTATTGCAGCAGGTACTTCAGTCAAACCTGCAAGAGAAATATTAGGTCGTGTTGCATCTAAACGGTTATTGCTGTACCCCATATCACCAGACAAACGCAAACGATCGCCACGGTAATCTAATCCAATAGAAGCTAAACCTAATGAATTTTTCTCATTATCAACGCTGGTATTGCCACCATGATAAGCGGTGTTTACACGTACACCAAACTCTTGGTTTTCGCCAAAGCGACGAGACATATCACTGGCAATTTGGCCACCGTTAAAATCTGTACCAACCGTAACACGATTTAATGGTTCATTACCTGCACGTTTTGGCAATAGATTAATTGCCCCACCAATTCCGCCATTGCCCGGCATCGCACCATTTAAGAAAGATGAAGCACCTTTAAGCACTTCGACACGTTCAAATAACTCTGTTGGAATATATTGGCGTGGTAGAATGGAATACAGCCCATTATAAGCCGTATCATCTGACCCTAAATTAAAACCTCGGATGTAATAAGATTCCTGAAAGTTTCCGAAACCACGCCCAACACGAACGCTTGGATCAGCCTTTAATACATCGCCTACACTTTTAGCTTGCTTGGACTGAATATATTCATTGGTATAACTGGTTAAGTTGAATGGTGTATCCAGGTTCTTCTGATTACCAAAGATCCCGACCCGACCACCACTGGCAACTTGTCCACCTGCAAAAGGATCCATTAAACCATCTGCTGATGCATCCGCACTGGCAGTAATACGAATTGTATTTAATGTCACGGTTGCATCCGCTGCTTGCCCCTGTTGCACTTCATCTGCAAAAACAGCCGTTGTCCCCATTGAAGCACATGCCATCATCAGCACTAATGGTTTAAGTTGTCTACCCATGATCTTTACCAGCCGACTTAAAAAATCGCATAATAAATGAGAATTGATACGTTTTACACTATTTTTTACCTATATGTGCCACTGTACAATTTTATGATTTTTAAAACCCGAACCCTATTAAAATTAAGATCATGAATTCAATGATGATAAATTTAAAGCTTTATAAATAGGCAGAATGGAACATTTATTTTAAATTTGCCCAATAAATAGAATTGCTGCGATGAGCATCATCAGTCCGCCCGAAATACGACTGACTGCTTTTACTGCACGCGGTCTGCTTCTAAGTAATTTCTTGGCTGCTATCCCGACAAACATATACACCACAGCACAACTGATTAAATGAATGAGCCCTAGCAAAATAATTTGTACCGTTGGTGAAAATGCCATTTGTGGATGAATAAACGGTGGCAACAAGGCAAAAAACAACAGTAAGACTTTCGGATTTAAGCCACTAATTCCCACCCCTTTAATCAGCCATGAACCTGCTGAATCAAGCGATTGCGTAGCATCGGTCTCAGTTGAAATGGTCGCTGGATGTATAAATAGATTGATGCCCATCCATAACAAATAACAGGCTCCCATGATCGTCATTGCAGTGAGTAAAATCGGATAATGTTGCACCAAAGCGCCCACACCTGCTGCAACACATAAGATCGCCATGAGATGCCCAAACACTAAACCAGTGACGGCATTTAGAATAAATTTACCTTTGATGCCTGCAAGAATGACATAAGCCCAATCGGCGCCAGGCGTTAATACGAATAAGATCGAAACGCACCAAAAAGCAAAAATCACACTAAGTTCCATAAGCAAAGCCCTTCCCACATCGACAATACGACCTTTGATCGTTTTCTTTTTCACCATTTGGTGAAGATTGTTGAGAAAGGATATGCTTTAATGGTGAAAATGTTATTCCAAATACTTCTATATCTTCAAAGCCCGAAGGGAGATTCTTCTAAATGGATCGCATTGATAAGAAAATTATTGCTGAACTACAAGCAAATGGGCGATTATCTATCACGGAACTGGCGGAAAGAATCGGTTTAAGTCTGTCACCATGCCATCGTCGTGTTAAAGCATTGGAAGAAAGTGGAGTCATTAAGGGCTATCATGCCGATCTAGAGGCTTCAAAAATCGGCCTTAATTTTTCGGCGATCATCTTTGTCACCTTAAAAGATGGGGATAAAAAAGCCCTGTCTGCCTTTGAAGAAAAAGTCATTGAAATTGCCAATGTCATTCAGGCGCAACGTTTATTTGGAAATCCAGATTATTTACTGCATGTTGTGGCTAAAGACTTGGCCAGTTTCCAAAAACTCTATGATGACAGCCTGTCTGCCTTACCCAATGTCCAGCGTTTGACCTCAACCATTGTTATGAAAAACGTGGTCTCCAATCGTTTACTGCCACTCTAAAGCAGCAGTTCGCCTTTATGACAGCATAAGAGAGTGGAATTGAAGCGTTTCACACTTTTATTCTACTGAACAGCAATATAGATAAGTGACCTTATTAATTTTTTTATCTGTCTATGGGCGATTGACCAACTGTTGAAATCTTCGTCTATACTTAGCCATCAAAACTTGATGACTATGGAAAGATGACTTCACAAACTCCCAAGAAAATAAAGAAAAAGGGTTGGCTCATTTTAGCAATCATTGCTGTATTTTTAATTGCTGCAATCGGGATTTGGCGGATTGGAACTGCTCCAAAATCAACGGTGACTGAAAAGCAAAAAAATACCAATCCAACTGCACAGAAAGCAGCACTCACCGTGACCGTGGTTTCGCCGCAACAACAAAACTGGCAACAAACCTTTACTGCCAATGGCAACATTGCGGCATGGCAAGAAGTGGTGATTGGCAGCGAACTCTCAGGCCAGCGCCTCACCAGGGTCAATGTCAATGTCGGCGATGAAGTTCGACGTGGTCAAGTCTTGGCTGAAATTAATAGTGAAACTATCCGTGCAGATTTGGCAGCAGCCAAAGCCAGTTATGCCGAAGCACAAGCTGTCCTAGCTGATGCGATCACCAACAATAAACGTATCCAGCAATTAAAAAACACAGGCGCAATTTCAGCGCAAGAGTCTACTCAGTATCAAACCTCTCAAGCCACTGCTCAAGCACGGCTTGATGCAGCCAAAGCACAAATCGAAAGTAATCAATTACGCTTAGCACAGACTCAAGTGGTTTCACCAGACAATGGCGTAATTTCAGCCCGCACAGCCACAGTCGGTTCTCTTGCACAAACTGGTCAAGAACTGTTCCGTTTGATTCGGGATCATCGTCTGGAATGGCGCGCGGAAGTCACCACATCAGATTTGTATAAGCTCAAACAAGGCATGACCGCACATATTGTTTCACCTGACCCTGCGCAACCTGCAGTGACAGGTAAAGTCAGAATGATTGCACCTGTGATTGATCCACAAACCCGCTATGGCTTGGTTTATGTGGATATTCCAACCACACAGGCTGTGCGTATGGGCATGTTTGTTAAAGGTGAATTTGATTTAGGTCAGAAACTTGCATTGACAGTTCCACAAACAGCTCTACTGTTGCGTGATGGTTTTTCCTATGTCTTTATTGTTAATGACAAGAATCGTGTCACTCAACAGAAAGTCACTGTTGGTCGCCGTTTAGGAGATCGTGTTGAACTGTTAGATTTAGCTGCAAACGTGAAAGTGGTTTCCTCGGGTACAGGTTTCTTGGCAGATGGTGATCTGGTCACGATTGCCAAAGAAATTCCTGAAACACCACTGAGCAAACAGCTCGTAACTACACAGGAGAAATAGCATGAATTTCTCCGCTTGGTCGATCCGCAATCCTATTCCCGGCATCCTGTTATTTATTATGCTGGGTTTGGCAGGATTGCTGTGTTTTAAATGGATGAAGATCCAGCAGTTCCCCGACATTGAGCTCCCCATGGTGACGGTAACTGCGGCCCTACCTGGTGCTGCACCACCGCAACTTGAAACCGAAGTCGCACGTAAGATTGAAAACTCAATCGCAACCTTGCAAGGTTTAAGGAATCAGTACACCAACATTCAAGATGGTGTCGTCACTGTCACAGCAGAATTTCAACTAGAAAAGCCACTGCAAGAAGCAGTTGATGATGTACGTAATGCCGTGTCACAAGTACGTTCTGACCTCCCTGCCGATCTGAGAGATCCAATTGTTAGTAAAATCAATCTTTCTGGTTCCCCGATTCTGACCTACACCATCCAATCACCAAAGATGGATGAAGAAGCACTGTCATGGTTTGTGGACTATGATATTGCCCGTGCCATGTTACAAGTCAAAGGTGTTGGCGCTGTCGCTCGTGTTGGTGGTGTCACGCGTCAAGTTGAAGTCGAACTTGATCCTGAAAAGCTGCTGGCACTAAATGCAACTGCAACCGACATTACCCGTCAACTACGTTTGATTCAGCAAGATGCCTCAGGTGGTCAAACCAAAATTGGAGGCAGTGAACAATCCATCCGTACCATTGCGACGGTAAAAACCGCTGCTGAAATTGGTGCAATGGATATTGCCCTCAGCGATGGCCGACATATTCGTTTGGATCAGGTTGCAACTGTTCGTGATGGCATGGCTGAACGGCGCTCTGCAGCCTTATTGAATGGCCAACCAGTGATTGGCTTTGAAATCACGCGTAGTAAGGGTGCCAGTGAGGTCGATGTTGAAAAAGGGGTTGTTGTTGCTCTAGATAAACTCAAAGCGGCACATCCCGATATCAAAATTACTGAAGCATTTAACTTTGTAAAACCTGTTCAGGACAACTACGAAGGCTCAATGTCACTGTTGTATGAAGGTGCGATATTAGCGATCTTGGTGGTCTGGTTATTCTTACGCGATTGGCGTGCCACCATCATTGCTGCAACTGCCCTGCCATTATCAATTTTACCTGCCTTAATTGGCATGTATTTCTTTGGTTTCACCCTCAATACAGTGACGCTATTGGCCATGTCATTGGTGGTAGGTATTCTGGTTGATGATGCTATTGTTGAGATTGAAAATATTATCCGGCATTTACGTATGGGTAAAACGCCGTATGAAGCGGCCATGGAAGCAGCCGATGAAATTGGTCTGGCCGTGATTGCCACCACTTTCACATTAATTGCGGTATTCCTACCCACGGCTTTTATGAGTGGTATTGCAGGTAAATTCTTTGTTCAATTTGGTTGGACAGCGGCATTGGCAATTTTTGCTTCACTACTTGTTGCGCGTTTACTCACCCCGATGATGTCCGCCTATCTGCTAAAACCTTGGATAGGCAAAGTCGAACCACAGGATGAATCTACATCAGCCCAAGTCATAAGCGACCAAGGTAGCAGCAGTCTTGCCAAAGACCGCGCCAAAGATGGTAAAGTCATGCGTGGCTATATGCGATTGGTGACATGGTGCCTCAATCATCGTTGGTTCACTTTAAGTGGTGCAATTGCCTTCTTCGTCTGTTCAGTTTTACTGATTCCATTGTTGCCAACAGGTTTTGTTCCTCCACCAGATACAGGACAAACGCAGGTTCGTTTGGAGCTTACCCCAGGTTCACAGTTTGGAGACACTCTCAACACTGCTGAATATGCACGTACACTGATTAAAGATCATCCCGAGATTAAAAGCATCTATACCACCATTGGTGGTGGTGCTGCGGGAACAGATCCTTTTGCCGGTGGTGCATCCAGTGAGCCACGTAAAGCGACCCTCACCATTCAAACCACGGAACGTTCTGATCGTAGTGCCAGCTTACAAGACATTGAGGAGCAACTACGCCAACGTCTTGCCCCAGTTCCGGGTGCACGTATTCAAGTCGGTTTAGCGGGTAATAATAGTCAATACCAACTGGCTTTATCAGGTGATGATCCAGAAGCATTAATGGCAACTGCCCGTAGCCTTGAACGTGAATTACGTACCATTCCAAATGTAGGCAGTATCACCTCCAGTGCGGCTTTGATTCGCCCCGAATTAGTAATTCGTCCAGACTTTGCCAAAGCAGCTGATTTAGGTGTGACCACCTATGATATTGCGGAAACTTTACGCATTGCGACTGCGGGTGACTTCGATCAAAACTTGGCAAAACTCAATCTGTCTCAACGCCAAGTGCCTGTAGTGATTAAATTACCACTAACTGCCCGTCAAGATCAGGAGCTCATGAAACGCTTGATGGTGAAAGGGAGTCGAGGTCCTGTGATGCTCGGTACTATTGCAGACGTTAATATTGAAAGTGGTCCATCACAAATTGACCGCTTTAACCGCTTGCGTAATATCAATTTTAATATTGAACTAAATAATCAACCTTTAGGGGATATTGCTGCCAAAGTCGATCAACTACCAACCATGAAGAATCTCCCCCCTACGGTAAAGCGTACCAATATTGGTGATGCTGAGGTGATGCAGGAACTGTTCTCTAGTTTTGGTTTAGCGATGCTGACAGGCGTTTTATGTATCTACGTCGTATTGGTATTGTTATTTAAAGACTTCTTGCAGCCAATTACCATTCTGGTGGCCTTACCTCTATCACTGGGTGGTGCATTCGTGATGCTGCTGTTAGCCAAAAGTAGTTTCTCAATGCCAAGTTTGATTGGTCTGATTATGCTGATGGGGATTGCCAGTAAAAACTCCATTCTACTGGTCGATTACGCGATTATCGCAAGGAATGAAAAGCATTATTCGCGATTCAATGCCCTACTCGATGCCTGCCATAAACGGGCACGCCCGATCATCATGACTACGCTGGCAATGGGTGCAGGAATGCTGCCAATTGCACTCGGCATTGGGACTGATCCAAGCTTCCGTGCACCAATGGCAATCTCGGTCATTGGTGGCTTGATTACCAGTACCTTCTTATCGTTATTGGTGATTCCTGTGGTGTACACCTTTATCGATGATATCAATCGCAAGATCCATAGCTTTAGGAAGACACCACCTCAATCTGTTGAACAGACTCAATAAACTCGCATAAAAAGACGGTCATTTGACCGTCTTTTTATTTAATACATAATCAGTACCAGCATAAACAACAAAAAACTGAATCCTGCTAAATAATATAAATGCTGTAGATGCCGATTTAACCAAGACAGGTAAATGTTTGAACTGATCAATTGAACGATAGCGAGATTCCAGATCAGCACCAAACCCACCATCCAAAAACACAGTAAAGCATTTTGAACAAAATTATATTGCGGATAAATCAAGATCACCAAGACACTATAGAACATCAAATTTTTCGGGTTTAACAAACTTGAAAGTAGGCCTGATAGAAAAGCCTTCAACTCAGCATACTTTTGCGGTTGATCAACGCATTGCTCAGCAAGTTGATTGACCCTCTGTGCTGATTGAGCCAAACGAAAACATTGAATCGCCAAATAGGCAAAATAAAGCACACCCAACCACTTCATGAGGATGAATAATTCGGTATTCACCTGACCGATGATAAATAAACTCAAATAGATGCTGATCAGTATGATGGCATTCCCCAATGCAATACCTGCACAAGTAAATCTCGCAGCCTTTTTCTGACTCTGCATCAAGGTTTTCAAAATTAGAAAGAAATCTGCGCCGGGTGTCAGTAACGCAATAAAATGTGTAATTGCAATGCTCAGAAATAGCTCCATAACTACTCTCCAAATGAATTGGAGTCAGCTTAAAAAAGTGTTGCGTTTCGTTCTTGTATAAAATTGCGTGGACTAAGATTTTTTATAATATTGCTTAGGCGTTATGCCAGTATGTTGTTTAAAAACGCGATGAAAATGACTTTGATCAGTAAAATCCAGTTCGTATGCCAATTGCGCTAAATCACAACCTTTTCTCAAGCGTTGACGGGCTTGATTGACCTTATCATTCAATTGATAGGCATGCGGTGTTAAGCCAAAATAATGTTTAAATAAACGAATTAATGCATAACGGCTGAGTTGCATCTTTTCAGCAAGCTGTTGCAGTGACAGTCCCTCAATATTGTCCTCGAGACATTCCAGTAAATTAGGTAAATACTGTTGAAAATAGCGAGGAGGTTCAATTGTCTCCCAGTTAAAATAAGGGAGTAATATATGGGTTAAGACCTGAATTAAATGATGTTCTTTTTCTAATAGTGAAATTTGTGGATTAAAAAAAACTGCATTTAAGCTCGAAAATGCCTGATAAACACTCAGCTCATTTATAACACTGGGTTTTAATTGAGGTAAATACGGCGCATCAAAATCAACGTTTAGATCCGTATGATGTTGCAGTTCCTCTATCAATGCAGTCAACCATGCCGCATCCAAATGCATCATCTGGTAGCTCCATGCCTGATTTGGCAAAGGATTACAGGAGTGTTCTACATGAGCTGGAATAACAACAATACTACCAGCCTGAATCAGTTGGTCTTGGGCAAAAAAACTTGAAAAATGACTTTGTCCCGCATCTACTGCGCCAATCGAAAAGGTCGGATGGCTATGTGATTTATAGCAGATTCGACTTTGACATGCCCTACGCGTTTCCACATAAGGCATGTCTGGATCACTCCAGAATTCAACAGTTGAGTCCAAAAGAATTCAAACCTCAACCAAAACTTTGCTCATTTATTTCTTCGCTAATGCTTTTTCAATATCAGCTTCTAGGGCATCTGGCTTGGTAGTAGGTGCATAACGCTCTAAAACCTCACCATTACGCCCCACCAAAAACTTGGTAAAATTCCATTTGATATTACGACTCCCCAAAAGCCCCTTCGCTTCACGCGTTAAATAACGGAAAATCACATGTGCTTCAGGTCCTTTCACATCCACCTTGGCAAACATGGGAAAACTGACGCCATAATTGCGCTGACAAAATGCCCCGATTTCCTTATTGGTGCCTGGGTCTTGTCCTCCAAATTGATTACATGGAAATCCTAAAACCTCTAAGCCTTGAGCATTATATTTTTCATAAAGTTTCTCAAGTCCCGCAAACTGCGGAGTAAAACCACATTTGCTGGCAGTATTTACAATCAGCATGACCTTGCCTTTATAATCAGCGAGCGCTTTTGTTTCTCCCTCTAACAATTCAGCTTCAAACTGATAAATGTTACTCATGGATACGTTTCCTCGTCGTTCTTTTCTTCTGTTTTAAGTTGTAATGATGCCGAATTCACGCAATAACGCAGTCCTGTCGGCTGTGGACCATCCTCAAACACATGGCCCAAATGTGCATCGCAATCATGGCAGACAATTTCTGTTCTGACCATACCGTGTGATACATCTTCATGTTCTTCGATTGCAACACTATCAATAGGTTTAAAAAAGCTCGGCCAACCACAACCACTATCATATTTTGTTTCTGAAGAAAATAATTCCGCACCGCAACAACGGCAAACATAAGTACCATGTTGTTTATTGTTCCAATATTGCCCAGTAAATGCGGGTTCTGTGCCCTTTTGACGAGTGATGCGATATTCTTCAGGTGATAATTCTCTTTGCCATTCTCGGTCCGTTTTATTCACTTTTCCCATAACCTGCACCTTTTATTCTGATGTTAGAACTATCTTAATGATCAGGTTTTATATTTACGCCATTCAAAAAAAAAACTCTAGTCTCAGATCGTATAATTTAGTGAAATTTAAACACTTTAATTATTGATAGCAAAAAGAAAGCAAATTAAAAATCAAAAGTAAGCAACTTTTAACAATATTGTCTTCTTCGTGAGCAAATATAGTGTTATGCTTATTTCGCACGGTGATATAGGGCAAACAATGTCTCAGAAAAAAAGTGTGGTTTTTCAAAACCTCTTACCAACGATCAGACAATATCAACAATCAGGTTTTACTCATGAAAAAATTGTTGAATTGTTGAGAGATCAACACGATCTGAATTTGGTAAGCGTCGAAACCTTTAAAAGTTATTTATACCGATATGCAAAAGTGAATCCAGCTATGTCAAAAAATACTGTTGTTTCCCAGTCTAATCAATCAAGCCGAGAAATTAAAAAATCATCTAAGCTTGAGCATGTTTGTTATGACATTCGTGGACCAGTATTACGCGCCGCCAATGAAATGGAGGAGCAAGGACATAAGATCATCAAGCTAAATATCGGCAACCCTGCACCTTTTGGTTTTGAAGCCCCTCAAGAAATTATTAACGATGTTGCATTAAACCTTCCAAATGCAATTGGCTATACCGATTCAAAAGGGATTTTCCCTGCACGTAAAGCCATCTGCCAGTATTACCAGCAGAAAGGTATCTTTGATATGCATGTCAATGATGTGTATGTCGGAAATGGTGTTTCTGAACTGATTGTGATGGCGATGCAAGGTCTGCTTGATGACGGCGATGAAATGCTGGTACCTATGCCCGACTATCCACTATGGACAGCGGCAGTGAATCTTTCAGGTGGAACTGCAGTTCACTATAAATGTGATTCTGAAAATTATTGGTATCCAGACATTGCGGATATGGAAAGCAAAATCACACCAAATACGCGTGGTATTGTAATTATCAATCCGAACAACCCAACAGGTTCCGTCTATCCACGCCATGTGTTGGAGCAAATTGTTGCCCTAGCGAAAAAACATGACCTGATTTTATTTGCCGATGAAATTTACGACAAAATCGTTTATGACGGCATTGAGCATGTGGCAGTTGCAGCTTTGGCTGGCGATCAACTGTGTATTTCATTCAATGGTTTGTCAAAAGCCTACCGTATTGCAGGTTATCGCGCGGGTTGGATGGCAATCACAGGCAACAAAGCACGTGCGGCTGACTATATCGAAGGCTTAGACATGTTGGCTTCCATGCGTCTATGTGCCAATCACCAAGCACAATATGCGATCCAAACTGCGCTCGGCGGTTATCAGTCGATTAATGATTTGATTCGCCCAGGCGGTCGCTTATACGAACAACGCAATATTGCATGGGAAATGCTGAATGAAATCCCAGGTCTGAGCTGTGTTAAACCTGATGGTGCGATGTACTGCTTCCCTAAACTTGATCCAACAGTTTATCCAATTGAAGATGATGAAAAACTGATGCTGGATCTTTTAAAGGCCGAAAAAGTGCTGCTGGTTCAAGGTACTGGCTTTAACTGGCCAACACCGGATCACTTCCGCGTGGTGTTCTTGCCTGCCGAAAATGAACTGCGTGAAGCTATTAATCGCTTAGGCCGTTTCTTGGCAAAAATGCGCTAAATTTAAGTTATGAGGTATCTTTTGCGGAGATACCTCATTTTCATATTCACCATCAAAGCATATTAATCGTCAGCTGATTGAAGGGTATCCCATAAATCTTCGTATTCTTTGGCTTTCTTTAAGTTTTTGGTTAAACCAAACCCGCCTTTTTCATACAAACGAGATAGAGACAGCAAAGCATCCATTTCATCTTGTGAAAAAGCCAGCTCATAAAATTCAACCGCTTTTTTATAATTCTTCGCGACGCCTTTGCCTTCTTCATACATGTACGCCATATTATAAGAACCTAAAGCCTCTTCCGCTTTGGATGCCAAACTAAATAAGCGCATCGCTTCTTTATAGTCCTGCTTAATCACGCTATTCCCTTCTAAGTAGAAAATACCGAGATTATTGATCGCCCCAGCTTCATCTTGCTTAGCTGCCAATTGATAATAATGCACCGCCTTATTCAAGTCCTGAGCAACACCTTTCTCTTCATCTCCCTCTTTATAAAGATGACCGAGCTCAACTTGTGCCAAATCCAGCCCCGCATCAGCAGACTTGGTCATCCACTCTAAACCCTTCTTGGTATTGGCTTTAACACCTTCATCTCCATTCAGATACATATAACCGAGATAATACTGTGCTCTCAACTGCCCTTTCTGCGCTGCTTGGGTATACCATTTTAAAGCGGTTGGGTTGTCTTCTTCAGTGCCTTCACCATAGTTATACATATAGCCGACAGAGAAAATTGCATCGGCATTACCCTTTGCTGCAGACTTCTTAAACCACTCCAATGCTTTACCAAAATCCTGTTCGACTTCAATGCCATAATAATAAGCATCACCTAAGTTATTCTGAGCAATCGCATCACCATTTTTAGCTTGTTGTACCAATTCTGGGCTATACGGCACATCATCTGCATGGCTTATGCTAAATAAACTGCTGGTTAATAATATTGAAAGTACGATATTTTTTAATTTCATTATTTGGCTCACATTGCTACATTTTTATGCGGTTATATTCTAACGGCAAAACACTTTATGTAAACCAATATTTATATTTACATAAAAATCAAAAACTAATTTTTAATATTCTATAAAAATAACAAAGCAAAAACACGGTTTGCCAAAATATTAGGCATGTCATTTTCGGTTTGCATGCTAAACTATGCGTTGCTTTGAAAAAGGATAGTCCTTCTATGCGGTTTGTTCATCTCGGTATCCACACAGAATTTTCGATCACGGAATCGATTGTTCGCATACCTGATTTGGTCAAGGCTGCCATAAAAGATGAGATGCCTGCTTTAGCACTCACTGACTTATCCAACCTGCATGCCGCAGTCAAGTTTTATGAGGCTTGCTTAAAAAAAGGCATTAAACCTATATTAGGTAGCGTGATTCGACTCAACGATGCAGAACACCGTGCAACCTTATTGGCAACCAGCAGCACAGGTTGGCTGAATCTAACTGAAATCGTGTCACGTGGCTTTATTGAAGGTCAACAACTCAGTATTCCATGCGTGCAAAAAGAATGGGTACTTGAGCAATCCGATGATCTGATCGTCTTGCTTGGACAGCATAGTGATGTAGGCAAAATGCTCTGCTCTTCTAATCCGCAAAAAGCCGAACCTTTGTTAGAAGCGTGGATTGAGAAGTTTGGTAACCGTGTCTATTTGGCCTTAACACGCACTGATCGCGTCGGTGAAGAAGATTTTATTCAGCAAGCAGTCAAGCTCGCTGCCAAATATCAAGTTGGTGTGGTCGCACATAACGATGTGCACTTTGTTGAACAAGACGATTTTGAAGCCCATGAAGCACGGGTATGTATTGCTGATGGTTATGTCTTAGGTGATGATAAACGCCCCAAAAACTACAGCACTGAACAATACTTTAAAACGGGCGAGCAAATGTCTGAGCTGTTCTCAGACATTCCAAGCGCGATTGAAAACACTTATCAAATTGCAAAACGCTGTAATGTTGCCTTGCAACTCGGCACCTATTTCTTACCCGACTTCCCGATTCCTGATGGCTATACCATCGATACTTATTTCGAGCATTTATCACGCACGGGCTTGGAAGAACGTTTAAACCATCTTTATCCAATTGAAGAACGTGATGAGGATTGGGTCGAGATTCGCAAGCCTTATGATGAGCGGATCAAGTACGAAGTCGATATTATCCTCAAAATGGGATTCCCTGGCTACTTCCTGATCGTCATGGACTTTATTCAATGGGCGAAAAATAACGGTGTTCCTGTTGGCCCTGGCCGTGGTTCAGGTGCAGGCTCACTGGTCGCCTATAGTTTAAAAATTACTGACCTTGACCCCTTACGTTATGATCTGCTGTTTGAACGTTTCTTAAACCCAGAACGTGTTTCGATGCCCGACTTCGACGTCGATTTCTGTATCGCAGGCCGTGACCGTGTGATTGAATATGTGGCACAGAACTATGGTCGCCAAGCGGTATCACAGATTGCCACATTCGGTACCATGGCGGCAAAAGGTGCGATTCGAGATGTGGCACGTGTCTTAGGTAAGTCTTATGGTCTTGCTGACCGTATTTCCAAAATGATTCCAACTAAACCGCTGGGTGTCGATTTGGTCACAGCGATTGACATGGAGCCACAGCTTAAAGATATCGTCACCAACCCATCCAACCCTGACAATGACGATGCGGCTGAAATTTGGGAAATGGCGCTCAAACTCGAAGGGATCACCCGTAATACCGGGAAACATGCGGGTGGTGTTGTTATTGCGCCAGGGAAAATTACGGATTATTCCGCAGTCCTGTGTGATGCCGATGGCACCAACCGTGTTGCGCAATACGATAAAGATGATGTTGAAGCCGCGGGTCTGGTCAAGTTCGACTTCTTGGGCTTACGTAACTTAACCGTCATTGAAGATGCGATTCAAAATATTAATAAACGCATCAAATCTGAGATTCCACTGAATATCTCCAATGTCCCACTTGACGATAAAGATGCCTATTTAGTCTTTGCGGAAGCCAACACCACCGCGGTATTCCAGTTTGAATCCGTGGGCATGAAAAAAATGCTCAAGGAAGCAAGACCAAGTAAATTCGAAGAAATTATTGCCTTCGTTTCCTTGTATCGTCCTGGCCCGATGGATCTGATTCCAGACTTCATCCATCGTATGCATGGGGGTGAGTTTGAATATCTGCACCCATTGCTTGAAGGTGTATTAGAACCCACTTACGGGATTATGGTTTACCAAGAACAGGTGATGCAGGCTGCACAGTTCTGTGCTGGCTATACCCTCGGTGGCGCCGATTTACTCCGTCGAGCTATGGGTAAAAAGAAACCTGAAGAAATGGTGAAACAGCGCCAGATCTTTATCGAAGGTGCGTCGAAAAAGGATATTGATGAAGCGACTGCGAACCATATCTTCGACTATATGGAAAAGTTCGCAGGCTATGGTTTTAACAAATCCCATGCGGCTGCTTATGCCTTGGTTGCCTACCACACGGCTTGGTTAAAAGCGCATTACCCTGCTGAATTTATGGCAGCCGTTTTATCTTCGGAAATGCAGAATACCGACAGTATCGTGTTTTTGATTGATGACTGCCGTAATAATAAACTCGAGGTACTGCCACCTTCCGTAAATATGTCTTTGTATCATTTCCATGCCAGCGACGAAGCAACCATTGTGTATGGTTTAGGCGCAATCAAAGGTGTCGGTGAACAAGCGATGCAATCGGTCATCGATTCACGTATCAATGAAGGTCCATATAAAGATTTATTTGATTTCTGCCATCGTATTGATCTGAAAAAAATCAATAAGCGTACCTTAGAAGCACTGATCCGTGCAGGTGCATTAGATTGTCTGGGGATTGAACGCTCTAGCCTGATGGCACAGTTACCTGAAGCGGTACAAGCGGCTGAACAAGCACGTAGCAACCGTGAAACAGGGATTATGGATCTGTTTGGTGAAGTTGAAGAAGTTCAGCGCAAACCCGCCAAGCCCGTCAAACCATGGTCGGATGAAGTCCGTTTAAAAGGTGAAAAAGATACACTTGGTCTCTACCTAACAGGTCATCCAATTGATGTGTATCGCCCTGAATTAAAATCATTTATCCCTGCAAAACTCAATGAACTGACGCCGACTCGTCGAGGTGTTACCACGGTTTTTGCGGGTTTGGTGGTGGATATTGCCAACTTCCCAAACCGTATCATGATCACACTAGATGATGGTACAGCCCGTGTTGAGATCAGTTGTAACCACGAACGTTTCCAGCGCTATAAAGACATTATTCGCTTAGAACAAGTCGTGGTGATTGAAGGTGAAATTTACGAGCGTGAAGGCTTTGATCGCCCAATGGCACGCCTCAGCAAAGCCTTCAACTTAAATGAAATTCGTCAGAAACGCGCGCAAAGTATTCAGGTTCGCCTACCTCATGATCTCATGACCAAATCTTTGGCCAAAGATTTGCAAAATATTCTATTGCCTTATTGCAATGTCGATATGTGCCAGCACATTGGATTACAAATTCAACTAGAACAAAGCTTTGCAAATGCGGAACTCCATCTCGGTCCGCAATGGAAAGTGGTGCCACTGGATGAGTTGCTTGGTAAGCTTCGTGATTATTTTGGTAAAGAATCGATCTTCATCGAATACCAAGTAAAATCAAAAGCGGCCAAAGTCGCTGAAGCACCGAAAGTCAGTGTTGTGCCACCGCCACCAGACAATATGTCTATGGATGAAGCGCTTGATCTTTACCAAGCCGATGTCTCTCAATATTCTTAATTTTGGATGATATATGAACCTGTTTGACTCAAATAGCGTGTCCAAACATTTGGATCATGTGCGTATTGTTATGGTCAATACCACTCTGCCAGCCAATATTGGTAGCGCCTTACGCGCTATGAAAACCATGGGTTTATCAAAACTGGTCTTGGTTGCACCAAAAACCTACCCACATCCCGATATCGATGCTTTGGCAGCAGGTGCACAAGATTTAATTGAACAAATTGAAATTGTTGAGACCTTAGAACAAGCGATTCAAGATTGTCATTTGGTTTTTGGAACAAGTGCCCGTAGCCGCACTATTCCATGGCCATTACTGGATGTTCGCCCTGCTGCACAGGAAGCACTACAAGCCGCAACCAAAGCACAGCATATTGCAATTGTATTTGGCCGTGAAGATCGTGGCCTCACCAATGAAGAATTGGCTTTAGCCAATTATCACTTAACCATTCCAGTAAATCCTGAATACGGTGTTTTGAATGTCGCTCAAGCCATTCAAGTGGTTTGTTATGAACTTAGAATGGCTGCATTGGAACAAAACAGCACTGTGACAGAAACAGCAACTGATCACATGCAACTCAAACAGCAACAAAGCATGGAGTGGGATGAGCCTTTAGTCACGCAACAGCAAATGGAACAGTTCTATCCCCATCTAGAAAAAATGCTGACAGAAATCGAGTTTCTTGATCCGAATAATCCTCGTTTATTGCCATTACGCTTGCGTCGCCTGTTCGGAAGGATACAATTAGATCGTATGGAGTACCATTTATTGCGCGGGATTTTCAGTCGCGTACAGGCGCTTGCCAAAGGTTCATGGAAAAAAACAAATACGGAGGATCATACTCATGATTAAACAGCTAAAAGAAGATATCGAAGCTGTATTTGCACGTGATCCCGCGGCCCGCAATACGCTCGAAGTCCTCACCACCTACCCTGGGATTCATGCCTTGATCATGCACCGCATGGCGCATGAACTCTGGAAAAAAGAATACAAAGGCAGTGCTCGCCTACTCTCTTCATTTAGCCGTTTTGCCACTGGAATTGAAATCCATCCTGGTGCAAAAATTGGCAAACGCTTTTTTATCGACCACGGCATGGGGGTGGTGATTGGTGAAACAGCTGAAATTGGTGATGATGTCACCTTGTATCATGGCGTGACCTTAGGTGGAACAACATGGAATAAAGGTAAGCGCCATCCGACCCTCGAAGATGGTGTAGTGGTTGGGGCTGGTGCAAAAATCTTAGGACCATTTACGGTACATAAAGGCGCTAAGGTTGGTTCAAATGCTGTCGTCACCAAAGAGGTTCCAGAAGGTGTAACTGCTGTCGGCAACCCTGCCCGCTATATTTTTAAAGACAAGACTCAAATTGAACCAGACGAAGCTAGCCGTCGTGACTATGCTGAAAGCATTGGTTTCCAACCTTATGCCACGACCCAAGATCAATCTGATCCAATTCTGGAAGGTATTCGTGTTTTATTAGATCGTATGCAGAAAAATGAACAACAAATGAATGTACTCTGCAAGCGATTGTCTGAACTTGATCCAAGTTTCAAACCACAAAACTCAAAAACTCAACCATTGAGTAAAGAAGAACTCAAAATTATTGAAGAAGTTAGACGTGAGTGCGAAGCACAGAACAAAACTTCAGCAACATAGTCACATATATAAAAAATGTAACACGCTTTTCATTGCAAGTTGGTTTTGCTTTTCCTAGACTGGTGAAACCAACGATCTACTTCTCATTTAACTAAAATTAATGGATGTAAAGCATGAATTTTAAGCCTTTGGCATTACTTGTACTTTCAACTTCTTTTTTGACGGCCTGTGGCATCGCCCCAGTTAAAAAAGACAAGGTTGCTGAACCATTTGTGTTCAAGGAACCAGATCCAACTCCTGCATTCTATGCTTTAAATCCAGTTAAATATGATGCTCCACCAAGCTTTGAAGTTGCGATCAAAGATGCAGCTGCTCAGCCTGTCACAAAAATGGTCGTGACCTTACAAAGCGATCCAACAAAATCAACCACGCTGGATATCAACAAACTGATTATTCCAACCATTGATAACAAGCAACGCAGCATGAAATATGCAGTTCTTGCTGGTGATAATGAAGTTGATGTCACTGAAATTGATGACTTTTTACAACTGGTAGAAGGTAAAGCCCGCCACTACCCACCTCGTTTCCCTGAACGTCAAGAACGTAAAGGTTATGAAGTCAAGTTAAGAGAAACGACACAGAAATTAGATGCTTTAGCTGAAAAGCCAAATGCCTCTCTAGACGTATTGACGCGTGCTTTTAAAGCAAGTGTGATGGCACGTAACCTCGACTTAGGTACCGCTTACACCTCAAAATCCTTGACTTATGCACAACGTATTCTTGCAATTAACCCAAATGACCCAGAAACTAACTTCTGGTTTGGTTTTGGCTTGTCTGAAGGTGGCGGTCAACGTGAAGCCATTCCTTATTTAGACAAAGCCATGAAAGGTGGTGTTCAAGAAGCTTATCTTTCTGCTGCCAACAACTATCTCTGGTTAGAGCAAAAGAAAAATGCGATTCAAACTTTGAAAAACTACAAAGTAAGCTATCCAGATGAAGCGGAAGTGACTGACCGCTTGATCAAAGAAGTTGAAACTGGCAAACGCTGGAATGTATGGCAAGTTCTCAACTAATTGGAACTGGTTAGATTTGTAAAAATAGACTGTCGTGTACAGTCTATTTTTTTATCTGTCATTGAAAAAACATTCGATTTTCGTATTATAGCAAGAATCTCCCAACGAACTTGCTGACATATCATGCTAGCATTTAACCCCAATAAACGTTTATTTTTTATCTCTCTATTCAGCACCATGCTGATCAGTGGCTGCCAAGTTGTCAGTCTTAAGCAGCAAGCAGTGAATGTAACGATTGCTAACGAACGTAATAGTATTCTTACGCAAAAAAAGCTCAGCGAAGCCAGCCTCAATGTCCTGTCGATGTCTGGCAAAGAAGCCAAAGTGTGTATGCAAACACCAAATGAGTGCATTGCAGACTTACATAAAATCCCACAAATTCAGGATGAGCAATTATTATCGACTGCGAGTGAATTATATCTTTCCAAGGCACTCACCCTTTCGGATTCTTCCGAATGCAAAATCAGTAAATTGACAAAACACAAACCAGAAGAAGAACAGAAAACCATTCAAAAGACTTATGAGCAATGCTTAGATCAAGAGTTAGAAGCTTTAGACAAAAGTATTCGCTATAGCTATGCATATTTGTTCAAAACAGCACGCCAACCGCAAGAACGCATTTTTGATAACCGTCAGGTTCAAATTCGAGACTTTTACAATCAAGCTCTAACCAAGCTGGTGAATGTGCATAGTTTAAGAAACCCAGCTAAAACGATTAATCCCACAATTCAGATTGGCAAAAGCACCTACACCATCGATATTCAGTCCTATCAACGTCTACAAAATATGAAGTTGGAAAAATTTATTTCCAGCTATAACATGAACTTTTCAGGCTTAAGAGCGATTAACCGCCGAGATGGTTTCGGTTCAGATTTCGTTGCAGTATTTCCGTCAACGGATGCTGCCCATGGTGAAAATAAATATATTCTTGATCCATTAAGTTATAGCTATCCGAATGGACTTAACCCCAATATTCATAAAGCACGTTATTTGGCTGCAACCATCATTGCGCAGCCCAAGAATGCAGCTGCAACGATTAACGATGTTTTAAATAACCCAAACTTTGAAGTAAAGGTTTATGACCCTTATAGCGTAGAGAAAGTGAGTATTGCAGGTAAAGAATATTCGCTTGCCGCCAATTTCTCTGCACCTTATGGTCTTTGGTTAGCTGAAAATAATTTAGGTGCAGCAGCCTATTTAACCTTAATTGATCGTGATCAGCATCTCACCATGCCACATCTCTATATGCTGGAACCCTATAATCCGAACAAAAAAGTAATCGTATTAGTACATGGCCTTGCCAGCAGCCCAGAAGCATGGATTGCCGTAACCAATGACATTATGGGTGATGCCGTATTACGAGAGCATTATCAAGTATGGCAGGTCTTTTACTCAACCAATATGCCAATTCTGGAAAGTCGCTTTCAGATTTATGCGCTTTTAAAACAAGCTTTTGGCTCCTTGAATGATAAGGATGCAGCAGCCCAAGATGCGGTGTTAATTGGCCATAGTATGGGCGGGATTATCAGCCGACTCTTGGTGAGCAAAGCTGATATTTCCCAGCAGGCACTCACCATGATGAGTAGCCGTCAACAAACGCGTTTACGTAAACACCCTGTCATTGGTGAACGACTCAAAATGGAACCGATTACTAATTTTGATCGTGCGATTTTCTTGGCTGCTCCACATAAAGGTACTGATTTTGCCGATCGTTGGTTTACACTGGCGGCACGTAAAATCATCAAACTCCCTGCAACCTTCTTGACCACTTTGGCAGATACACTCACCAGTGATGACATGGATTTAAAAGAATTCGTTAAAACACTCACGAATGATGTGATTCAAAATGGGCCAAGTGATCTCAGTAAAAAATCCAAATTTATGGAGTTAACTGCCTCTATTCCGCCAGAAAATGGACTAATTTTTCACTCGATTATGGGTAACATTACCAAAAGTGATGATCCAAATGTCATTACAGATGGGATTGTTCCTTATAAAAGTGCACATTTAGATGGCGCCGTTTCCGAGAAGATTTTCACAGGCGGTCACTCAATCCAAGAGACACCTGAAGCTGTTCTAGAGTTACGACGTATTTTACGTGAACACCTTGTCGATCATGGTTTATATAAACCCAAGCACTAAATACAATAAAAAAGCCCCAACAATGTGGGGCTTTTTTAGATCAAATCATTTATACGCCAGAACGGATCATATAATCAAAAGCAGATAGTGATGCTTTCGCGCCTTCACCTGTGGCAATGATGATTTGCTTATATGGCACTGTAGTACAGTCACCTGCGGCAAAGACACCTTTGACATTGGTTTTGACATTGGTTTCTGGTTTCGTTGCGATCATTAATCACGATCTCACCACGATTACTCAGTTCAACCGCACTGTTCTTCAAGAAATCTGTGTTTGGTAATAAACCAATCTGTACAAAGATCCCTGCAAGCTCGACTGTGTGTTCAACATCTGTGGCGCGGTCTTTGTATTTTAAGGCCGTTACTTGAGCACCATCACCCACCACTTCGGTACTGAGAGCATTCAAGATCACAGTGGTATTTGGCAAGCTGTTTAACTTGTCTTGCAATACTTGGTCAGCACGAAGTTTGGTATCAAACTCAACCAAAGTTACATGCTCAACAATGCCTGCAAGGTCAATCGCTGCTTCTACACCCGAGTTACCACCACCAATCACGGCAACACGTTTGCCTTTGAATAATGGACCATCACAGTGTGGGCAGTAGGCTACACCACGAGTACGGTATTCTGCTTCACCTGGTACGTTCATTTCTCTCCAACGCGCACCTGTAGACAGGATAATGGTTTTCGATTCAAGTTTGGCACCATTCTCCAGTTCAACCTCAACCAGACCATTGGCTGTTTGATCTGCACCAGTGATCTTGCTGACACGTTGCAGGTTCATAATGTCCACACCGTACTCACGCACATGTGCTTCCATGTCTTGAGCAAACTGTGGGCCTAGGGTTTTTTGAACGGTCGTGAAGTTCTCAATGTCCATGGTGTCCATGACCTGACCGCCAAAGCGTTCAGCGACGATCCCAGTTTTAATCCCTTTACGTGCTGCATAGATTGCAGCAGTACCACCTGCAGGACCACCGCCAATCACCAATACATCAAATGCATCTTTGGCATTGATTGCGGCGGCATCTTTCTCAGCTGAATTGCTATCCAACTTGGCAACGATTTCTTCCAAAGTCATACGACCTTGACCAATATGCTGGTTGTCTTGAAACACCATTGGTACTGCCAAGATTTTGCGTTCTTCAACTTCGTCTTGGAAGAAGGCACCATCAATCATGGTTGCTGTGGTATTTGGATTGTTGATCGCAATTAAGTTTAAAGCTTGTACGACATCTGGACAGTTGTGGCAGCTTAAAGATACAAACACATCAAAATTTGCGCTTAAGTTGAGACCTTTGATCTGAGTGAGTACTTCATCAGACACTTTAGGCGCATAACCAGACACTTGTAATAATGCCAAGATCAAAGAAGTAAATTCATGTCCCATCGGTAAGCCAGCAAAGAACACCCGTGGCTGTTCACCTGCTTTGGCCACACCGAAACTAGGACGGCGAGCGTTTGAACCGTCAAAACGCGCCGTAACTTGGTCAGAAAGTTCAGCAATTTCAGTCACGAGTTCTTTGATTTTTGCAGCTTTGTCTGATTCATCTAAAGCAGCAACCAACTCGATTGGACTTTCTAAACGTTCTAAGTAAGCTTTTAATTGAGTTTTAATATTTTGATCTAACATGTATTTCTCCAAAGACTAAGGCTTTTAAATCAGCTAAATTCATTCAATGAGGCTATAGTACGCAAAAGTAATAAATAGGTAAAACAGTATGTTTTTATGGATTTGATCGGATAAATCGAATATAGATTTATGAGACATCAAGCTTTTGGGTAATTCGAACACGCCGATTTTTCAAATTTTTGGCAAGTACATATAAAATTGTACTTAAAGCAATTGCCAATATTGTTATCCCCCACAAGATCACATTTATGATCTGAGACACACGCTCTGCTTGCTGCGCACGTTGATCTAGAGGTTGGGTGACTGAGGTGATACTTTTGCCATACAACTGCTGCTGCATGACCCATAATTGCTCAGGCTTAAAATCGTAGCTTTTAAATTGGGTTGGATTCGTTTTTTCAGCACTAATCAATTGATTTACATAAATATTAGCAGTCTTCCGATCAACAGGTTGGTGCAATAATGCGACTTGTGCCAAGACATAGGCCTTTTCAGTTGCCGCAATATCTGCTTGCTGTAAATCTTGTGCAATTCGGCTTTCAACAATATTGCTTTGATAACTCATCCATTGTTGATAAGCCTGCTCAGTTTCATCTTTCCAATCATATTGGATATAGCTGAGACTTGACCAAAGCAAAATAAATGCAATGATCCAAGCCAAAATCCGTTGTGACCATGCCTGGAAACGCTGTTGAAAAAACTTAAATTTCCTCACCCAACTGACCAATAAAAAAGCACCAATGAATGCAACAAAAATTTTTAGCAACAACCAACCGAACCATGACAACAAACTAAAGAAGTAATCTGCAGGTTGCTTAAATGGAATAAGCTCTTGAATATGATAAGGCAGATCTAAAACCTGAACATGTGTGGAAAGATCAAAGAAACGATAGATAAATTCTTTTTGCAAAAATAACGATGCAACCGTCACAACGACTAAGCTACTGGCGAGAACAAACCAGATCATCAAATGACGCTGACGCTTTTTTAAAAGCGCTAAACGCTGGTCAATCGGTTGTACGCTAAAATCTTCTATGGGTGACAATGATCTTTCCTTTAACGACTAAAACATATCAAGATTGAGGTGGTTGGCTATTCTCAAGCACCAAATGATTCAAACTCTCTTGCAAAGCACGCAAACGCGTGGTCGCTTCAGCCCGCTTTTGCATTCCTTCTTTTTGGATTTGAATCACATCATTTACGGTTTTAATGAGGGTGTTTTGTACATGTTCAAGTGTTTCCACATCAATCACTGAACGTTGATTTGCTTTTGCCGTATCCACAGAGTTCTGATGCAACAACTCAGCGTTACGACGCAATAATTCATTGGTGGTGTCATCAATCGCTTTTGCCAACTGCACGCTGTTCTTTTGCTCTTGTAATGAAATCGCTAGACTAATCTGATTTTTCCATGCGGGTAGCGTAATGTTCTTAATGGCATAAAACTTATCCACCAACATTAAATTATTCGACTGAATAATCCGAATCATCGGCAAGGTCTGCATCGCAGATTGTTGCAGAACCTGCAAATCACTGACTCTTTTTTCAAGGTTATTGGCCAAGTGATTCAGATCATAGATCTGTTGAGTACTTTGCTGATCTTGCTCCTGTGTCGTGAGCGTCGAAATCTGTTGTTGAATATCTTGCTGTTTTAATTGCCCCGCAGCGATATAAACACCCAGTTGTTTATATTCATCTTGTACCGCATCGAACATTTTATCTAGCGTTCCAACACGTGCCTTTAAACCCGACTGTGAACTTTCAATCTCTTTAACCAATACATCAATCTGTTCTTTGGTGGTATTAAAGTGCTGATCAAAATTTTGCTTGGCACCCTTAAACTTACTCAGTAAACCACCGAAAAAACCTGAACTTTTAGACTTATTTAAAATACTTGACGTATTTAACTGCTGTGCAACCTGAACCACCTCATTCAACTTTTGACCTGTGGCATCTAAGTCCTTATTTTGAACTAAACTCAATAATTCATCGGTATAAGTCGATGTCTTATTAGCAATATTTTTGCCGTACTCTGCAACAACAGTCGTGCTAATATCGGCCAGTTCTTTATGTGCATCCATCACTTCAGCAAAATCTTGAGGTTGAAGGCCTAAGTCTTTTAAGTTCAACTGCTCAAAACGCTGCTCTGGCTTAATTTCAAGCTCATGAGATGCTTTGCTAAGTTCTGAATCTGACATCATATTTCCCTCTTATTTCTGTAATGATTTTTTCAAATTTTGAATGAGATCCTCTCGACTTTTATCGAGTTGATCCAATGTAGCTGTCGAGTTAGATTCTCGACTTTGCTTTAAATAATATTGCCATGCTGGAATTAAGACCTGTTGTGCTTCTTTAAAACGATCCAGAAGACTGAAAGACAAATACTGTGACAATTGCATCTGTTTCATCGCAATATCATTACTGCTTTGTAATGTCTGTAAGGTATTGATTTTTTTAGATAGTCGCTCGACAAAATGATCGAGTACTTGCTGTTTGGTAAATTGAGGATACTCTATTAAAAACTCATCAGCAGCCTGAATATAGGCAGCCATCTGTTCCCTTAAACCCAATGCCTGCTGCAAACGAGACTGTGATTTTTGAATTTCGATCTGCAAGCGTTGGCTTAAATGATTGGCCTCATGAATTAAACGGTCAAGATCTTTGACATACTTCACCTGCCCCGCATCGTACTCAATATCGATCCCGAGCCATTTTTGTAGTGCATTAAAACGTCGTGTGCCCAAATGTTTTTTTGATAAAGACAGCTGCTGAATAATCTGAGTAATCACTTCACTCAACTGTTGATTCAGCTTAGGATCAACCCCATTCAATAAGACACTTTGGGCTTGTACTAAATGATCCGCATAATGATTGAGGCGATGCGGGTCATTGAGTAAAGGTAATAAGTCATTACGCTTAATCGCTAAAATATGTTCTTGATTTGACTCAATTTGCGATAAAGGTGTTAAGTCGTGCGGTAGCGTCATATTCGTTGGAAATCGTAAGAACAAATAAATTTGAACATTTTTAGTTGTAGCATGTTCTTAGGCTTTCGCATACTTAAATATTGTTATGATTTTTAACAATTTCTGCTGATTTATCAATAAAAAACCCTCTCAATTACAATCAATAAAGAGGGTTCATGAATCAAATCATGCGTTACTCATCATTGAGGGCACATTCAAAGTTGTTTGGATTTTGTTTGCAGCGAACTTTTTTCAAGAAGTTCATCATTTTTGGATCATAAATTCCTGCCTTAGTGAGTGAGATACGTGCTTCACGCATCATCTTCATATAGTTAACTTGTTCTTCAGGTGGGATAACCATCCAGTATTTGGTTGGAATTTCTTTTTCGTATTTTGAAATAATATTAAAAGTACGACCGAGTTGCCCCGCCACCCATTCACGAGATTTCTGCCCAAACCCTTCGGGAAATTTATCTTTTCGAATAATGAAATTTGCCGAGATTTGCGTCAGTGGAAACTTTACGATTCCACCTTTATCTCCCAACCCCTTATACAGTTCAAATGGTTTGTAGGCGACGATTGGTGCAGGCACAATATCAATCTGATGATTATTAAACTTTGCACCAGCATTGGTCACATCGACTGAAACCGCTTGCGCGCCAATTTGAGCAACCAGTTTAGGTTGTGCTTCGTCATAGGCAAACACCCCTACCTTCTTACCTGCGGCTTTCGCCAGTGTATTGATATTTCGATCTGCAACAAATAGATAAGCTGGGCCAATGGTTCCCAGACCCGCAATTTCATAAGGGCCATTGATCATACTTTTTGCCGCTTGGGGTTTAGAGAGCAATTGATAAGCAAGAATTGCCGTTTTCAAATCAGTTAAAGCGCCGACTGCATCAAGTGAACCAACATATTTATTGAACTGTCGTCCACGCAAACCACTAATAATTGCGCCATCACATTGTCCAACTTTCAAATCTTCTGCGGCGACACGTTCATCAACATAGGCTCTTAAATCAATATCCGCACCCCATTTTTTAGCTTCGAGCGCATAATCCTTTGCCAATGCAAATGCATCACCAGATTTACCGACTGGATCAAATACACAAACCGTTTGCTTCGCCTGTGTTGTAGCCGCGAACCCGAATAATGCCAAAGCAATTAAACCATTTTTAATCATCATCTCGTTCTTCCCAGATAAGATTTGTTTTATCTCTTTATCTCAACTTATTTGTTGACACGATCCTATGACGAGATTTCAATTTTTAATGTATTTGCAGTCAATCAATCTTTAAAATCATTTCATTTAAGAATTTGCTTTCGAATAAATTTCACCGCCATATGGCTAAAACCAGATGCAAGTGAAATGAATACTTTAGTTTTTATCATGTTTCTATTGAGGTGGTCGTGCATAAGTCCCGATCACATGTGCAACAGGTTCCTCATCATCTAGCGAATATAACCAGACTTCCCCTGTAACAAGAGTTTTACCCACTTTAATTAACTTACAAACCGCCCGTATATCCCGATTGCCATTGGGTTTACGAAAGAAGTTAATGGTCATATTGGTCGTGACCGCCATCGCGACCAAACCTAAATGCCCCAAGATGGCAATATAGAGCACATAATCTGCGATCAACATAAGCGTTGGACCAGAAACAGTTTGCCCTGGACGTAGATCCCCTGCATCAACACGATAAAGTAGCTGTGCACCTTTGGGCGTAATCTCTTCAATTACACTTTTCTTAAGCGCCTGTGGAAATTCTTGCGCCAAGAATCCCATGATTTCCTCTTTCGTAGCCGCCATGCATCACTCCAATTGTTTATGTTATAGCTCTTCAGATTGACAACTGAAATCCAAAATCCATTGCTTAATCCGCTTTATCTGATAATTCATTCAATACTTGCCAATAGCTTGGTGGAGCAGCTACATGCCCACGTTCACGTAACATCTGATGCATCCGTGGCAATTTAAAATACGGTACAGCTGCCATTAAATGATGTTCTTTATGATAGTTCACATTAATCGGTGCGACCAAAGCTCGCGCTAGATAGCCTGCCTTTGTGGTACGGGTATTGGTTAAAGCGCTATGACTAGTCTCCATTCCAGCATGCTCCGCCATTGAACGAACACGTAGGAACAATGGAAACGGGGTTAAATAAGCCAATACCCATAACCCATAGAGTTTAGGATGACCTGCCGCCCACAATGCTGAAAATAAAGCCGCATTGGTTACAATTGCACCGCCACTATTCTTTAAGAATGCTTTGGGATAATCGGTCCAATGTCGCCCTTCTTGAGGAATCCAACGACGATCATTCGAGACCGTCCATTCCATCTTCTCAATATCCATCAACACTCGGCCAACCGCAAACTTAAATCCAGTTACACCCGACAAATCCCGCATAAATTTGCGCATGAGTGATTTTTTAGTCGTCGGGAAACCAGCTACAAGCGATAAATCTGGATCGTCGACCGTAGAAGTTTTACTATGATGGCGCATGTGATGTGCACGATATTTATGTAAATCATTCCAAATCGGACGCGCACACAACCAATCCGTCAACGTATCATTCAACCATTTGGTTTTAAATAAACTCTGATGTGAGGCATCATGCATAATAATTGCCAATGCCAATTGTCGACCAGCCAAAATCACCAAAGCTGCAATACACATAAGCAATTTACCCCAAGCAGGTAAATATTCCCAAGCGCTTGCAACCGCAGCAAATGTGCCGCCAATGACGGCCCATGTCGAAAACACGGCCCAACTGCCATGAACATCGGACTTCGCTGTTAATTCAGTAATCTCTTCGCGAGAGAATAAATCACTAATCGCCACACGTGTATTCATATCCCTATCCTGTATTTGTTTTATTTTAAAACTACACAATTTATATTTTTATTCTAAATTAAGTAATATTTCTGTCAATCTATTAAAATTAAATTTAATGTAATATTTGTAATCACTCGATTTGACCCTCATAAAATTTTCGCCAAGAGTTCAAACCTGTTTGATCCAGCTGTTGCACACTTTGCGCAAATTGTTCACGAAGCTGCACATCGACAAAACCTTCTGGCAACAATGGATCGTTCATCAATAACGAAATCGTTTGACGCCCCAATAACAATGACTCCCTAGCCGCATCTTCCAAACTCAATTGATGTGCTGTCGATAACCATGTTTGGATCATTTGACTATATTTCTGATAATTCTGATTTAAGGTTTGCCTTGACCAAAGTTCAGGAATTGCAGCTAGGGTTTTGGCATCAAAATGACTAATTTGACAAAGCTTTGCACTGTTTTCTAAACCAGAGCTTTTTAATTCAACGACAAGCTGATCAAAACCAATGACTAAGTTATCTGGACGAAGATAAATACCTTGTTCTAGCTCTTTAAAACCGAAATGCTTGAGTGCTCTTTCTCGACGATGCAAGGCTGTACGATCAACACGCCCCAATTCACCAGTAAAAACGGCTAAATATTGCTGATTCCACTTCTTGGTCTGTTGAATACCATGTTTACGATTGAGCATGACATTGGCCCACTCATGTGATTGAACGGTAAACTGGTATACACCACGCTCAATTGCTTCAATCACACCCTCACTCGAGAGTCGCGTCACAGCAACCCGAATACTGTTTTCACTAATTTCAAAAAGTTGCGCCGCAAGAATAATTTGCTTAATGGAAATCGCTCGTCCCTGAAGACCTAGCAATAAATCAATAATTAAGTCTCGAGCATTCATTTTCGCTATTGTCATTGTGCTATCGAACCAGATTTGGGATGTAGAAATGAAGAAGAAAAATTTTAGCGGAGAATCTCCCTTTCTGCAGTTGCAAAAAGGGAGATTTTTTTATTTTTTATAGGAATACAAACAATAAGATAATACCAAGCACGATACGGTACCAAGCAAACACACGTAAAGTATGGCGTTCAACAAACTTTACCAGCGCACTCACCACCAACAGCGCTGAAATAAAGGCTGCCACAAAACCAACACCAATATTCAACATATTGTCTTGCGTCAATACATCGGCATTACGTGCTAAGTCAAAGACTGCTGCCCCCAACATGGTTGGCATGGCCAAGAAAAAGGAAAACTCGGTTGCTGCCTTACGAGACAAGCCTGCAAACATCCCCCCCACAATGGTTGCACCTGAACGTGAAGTCCCTGGAATCATCGCGACACATTGCGCACACCCCACCAAAAATGCTTGCTTGTAAGTGATTTTGGTGGCATCTGTGGTTTTATGATCAAAGTTTTTGGACTCAACCCAGAAAATGATTAAACCACCAATAATCAAAGCAAATGCCACTACAAGCGGGCTAAACAAGACACTCTTAATGAAATCGACCGCAAAAATACCAATCACAACAGCTGGAATAAAAGCGAGTAAGACACTAAAGGCAAAATGCCGCGCTTCTGCATCTCCACTAAAGAAACCTTTGACCAAGTCAAAAATCTTTTGACGATATAACCAGCACACAGCCAAAATTGCACCAAGCTGAATAACAACTTCAAATACACGACCATCATCAGAATGAAAGTCAATCATATGACCAAATAAAATCAAATGACCTGTGCTTGAAATGGGTAAGAATTCGGTAAGACCCTCAATAAAACCTAAAAATAAGGCTTTTAAAATTTCAATATGTTCCATAACTTACTCAAAAAGTAGGTAATACAAGTATAAAATAAATGGCAAGCTTACCCTGAAATGTAAGCTCTTTATGTGATTGTCACGTAACGGTTGAATAAACAGATTCCAATTCATCAAAGTAATGCATTAAATAATCATCAAACTATTTTTCTTTTGCATTTGTTCAACCACTTCATGGGTATCAAAACCCAAACGCCAATACAAAAGCTCCAACACGTCTAATTCATCTTGGGTAATGATTCGATCATTCCAGAGACATCTTTCTGCAATCGACAGAATATTGAGGCGGTCACGTAACAATAAACCAGAAACATCATTTAGAATTTCAGCCAAATCAAGTGGCTCGTCTGAAATGTCGGCATAGGTTTGCATTTCATCTGCTGTTAGAAGCATTTGCAAAATGCGTTCGCGAACCTCGAGCTGATTTGGGCTATTGATCTGTTGAACATGTAACAGCGCATCAATCAAATGCACAATTTGGGATTTCACATCTTCAAATGCAGCAGGCAAATGTGCAGGCATTAAATTCAACTCTTGCTTCACCCGTTCCAATAATAGGGCATCAAGCAACCCCACCTCGCCATCTTCTTGAATAATACAAGCCAGCTTAGTTAAAAACTGACGTGCAATACTGGTTGGCATATGTCCAATATTTTTACAGGCATCATGGAAAATCTGCACATGAATACGACCATCTAGATTTAACAATGCATCAACAATCGCATGACTCACAGGCGCTTCTTGTGGAATAAATTCACGATATTGGCGGATCATCAAAATCGCAACCATCACCTCACGTGAACCCGTAGCAGTCTGCATCGCTCGCTGAATTAATTCAGGACGCTTTTTATTTTTACGTACTTCTGGATTGAGGGGTTTGATTGCATCATTTAAAGCAAAACTAATCGGAGATAATCGCAACAAAGGTAATGGCTGTGGTGAACTCCACGGCATTGTAATATCCGCACTTTCTTCTTCTAATGAGCGGAATAAACTAAATAAGGGACGATTGCGAAGCTTTCTTAAATTTTCTAATTGTAAATCCTGTAATAAAGTTGGATTCAACTCATAAATCCGCTCTTTGATACTCGGATGAATGTTCATCCAGCTTTGCGGACTCAGTGAGTTAGCAAAGCACATATGTGAGATCGACTCAGAATAAGCACTATGAATTTGTGAGCCTGAGTGATGAACATAAATCCGTAATAAGGTTTGAATATTGGCATTATTATTCATCAAACGCATAGTTTTAAGATCATTACGGAAGGTACGACCACTCAAAGTGAGATATTTGATACAACGGGTAATGAGAATACCCAAGCTCCCAATCAGCCAAATTACTCCACCAATCGCCACAAAAATCGTCTCAAACTTATTTCGATACGAGGTCGCGTATGGATTATAGCCCGCCTGAGCAAGCTTACTCCCCCATTGGCTAAAGGTAGTTAAGCCGCTATATAAAATTTTCAGCTTGGTATTTTCAACCGCTTCACCGGATAGAATCTGGTTAAATTCATAACTGAGCAAACCATATAGCTCAAGCTCATCCAGATTTTGTAATGCTCCCCACGTCAAAATAATTACAATATCCTGCGATCTAAATCCTGCTGTTAAGGCATTTACCCCAACTTCATCAGGCAATACATAGACTGCGGGCGTATCGATATCAAAGCTTTTTGCAACCTGCTCAACCACTTTTAATGCGGTACTTTCTTCTGGGGTACTTTCATCAAAGACCAAACGACGTGCTTTGAGCTGTTTTGCTAAAGAGTGACCACCTTCACGCAGCACATAAAGTTCCGCACCAACAGACCACACTAAAACAAAAATGAGTAGGACTATAAAATATGGGCTGAGAACATGCCACCAAATCGGTTGTGAATAATCAAAGAAATGAACAACCAATCCCAAAATTAAATTGAGAATAAAGACGGTAAGTAACATTGCCAGAAGACAGAAACTGACTGACCATGCAATATTTTTATTTTCAATTAGATAATGGCTCATTTCTTTCAATGTAAGTTTTCCTGATTACATTGTTTCAGTTAGGGTTGTCGTACTGCCTATCATAAAATAAAAAAGCGGGGAATTCCCGCTTTTCTATAGATTAAGATGATTACTCTTCTTTAATCCCAGTGAGATCAACTGAGGCTGCATCAATGTTCACATCAATATAGCCATCTGATTTCTTTTTCGCAGAATCACTTCGCTTTTGCTCAAGTGCATCGAGATATTCTTTGTCGATGCCACCGGCAACATAGACACCATCAAATACAGAACAATCAAATTCAGTAAGATCAGGCACCTTGCTGGTACGAACTGCATTTTTTAAATCTTCCAAATCTTGGAAAATTAAACGATCTGCACCAATATTTTCACGAATTTCTTCGACTGTACGCCCTGATGCAATCAATTCTGCCTTGGCTGGCATATCAATACCATAGACGTTTGGATATTTCACCATCGGCGCAGCAGAAGCAAAGAATACCTTCTTCGCACCTGAATCACGGGCCATTTGAATGATTTCATTACAAGTAGTACCACGAACAATCGAGTCATCGACCAACAGTACATTCTTGTCTTTAAACTCAAGCTCAACAGGGTTTAGCTTTTGACGTACTGATTTTTTACGTTGTTGCTGACCAGGCATAATAAAGGTACGTCCGATGTAACGGTTTTTCATAAAACCTTCACGGAATTTCACCCCTAGAATGTTCGCCAATTCTAAAGCAGAAGTACGACTGGTATCAGGAATTGGAATCACCACATCAATATCATGTTGCTCACCCCATTCTTTTAGAATTTTGTGCGCCAATTTCTCACCCATTTTTAAACGGGCTTTGTATACTGAAATGCCATCAATGGTTGCATCTGGACGTGCAAAGTACACATATTCAAAAATACATGGACGATATTCAGGATTTGCAGCACATTGCTTTGTGAATAATTGACCATTGGCATCAATGAAAACTGCCTCACCTGGTGCGATATCACGTTCAACCTTAAAACCAAGCGCAGTAATTGCTACTGATTCAGAGGCAATAATATATTCAACACCCTGCTCGGTTTCACGCGAACCGTAAACCAAAGGACGAATCCCGTTTGGATCACGGAAACCAACCAGACCATGGCCTGTGATCATCGCGACGACACCATAAGCACCTTTGCAACGCTCGTGCACACGAGATACTGTGTGGAAAATATCTTCAGGTGTTGGGTTCAAAGTACCGATCTTCTGTAACTCATGTGCAAACACATTGAGTAACACTTCAGAATCAGAATCGGTGTTCATGTGACGTAAATCCGTTTTGAACAGGTCATCATGAATTTCAGCAGCATTGGTCAAATTACCATTGTGAGCAAGGGTAATACCATAGGGTGAGTTTACATAGAAGGGTTGCGCTTCAGCACTGCTTGATGAACCTGCAGTTGGGTAGCGAACATGCCCAATCCCATAGTTTCCAAGCAATGCACGCATATGACGAGTATGGAATACATCGCGTACCATACCGTTATCTTTGCGGAGGAATAAACGCCCTTGATGGCAGGTTACGATCCCTGCAGCATCTTGTCCTCGATGTTGCAGCATCGTTAAGGCATCAAATAACATTTGGTTCACTGGTGATTTACCGGCTATCCCAACAACTCCACACATAGCAACCTCGCGACAAGCTAGCGATTAATAAAAAGGATTTTTCGTCGAATGATCGGAACGCTCATTCACAGAAGCACGTTCCGATTCGTCCATTTCTTGCGAAGGGCGATGTAATAACGCACCTTCTGATGTCATTTGATTTAAAGCTTGATTTGCCGCATCTTTGGATAACTCTGTCGCCAAAGGTGCGTAAGGTAATAAAATTTGTACGAATTTAGACTGTTTCCAATGCGGTGAGCTCTCGACCCAAGGACCTAAACCCTGCATGGCGATCAGCACAATAAGAAGCCCTTTGAGGGAACCAAATGCACCACCTGCTAAACGATTTAATGGGCCCAATTTCAAACTTTTCAAGAGCCCATTCAGTAATGCAGACACAATCCATGTACACACCACAATGATCAGCACAATAAAGGCAAAGGCTGCAATTTTTTGCACCACAGGGTCTTGGCTGAGACTGCTCATTGCAGGTGCCAACACCACAGCGTATTTTGCCCCAATGATCAATGCGAATATCCATCCGATCAAGTTCGCAAAGGCTTTTATAAATCCTTGACGCAAACCGTTCAGCCCTCCAATGAGCAAGATGATCAGAATGATGATATCAAGTGTGTTCATTTCACACAGTCATCGCATCAACACAGTCTTTGACTAATGTTGGGCCAGTATAAATGAGGCCACTATACACTTGTACCAAGCTTGCACCAGCTTGCTGTTTTGCAACCGCCTGCTCACCCATTAAAATACCACCAACACCGATCAATGGAATTTGACCTGCCAATACTTCAGCAAATTGGCGTAAGCATTCAGTACTCTTTTCAAATACTGGCGCACCAGACAAGCCACCTGCCTCATTTCCATTTGGCAAGTTTTCCACACCATCACGACCTAAAGTGGTATTGGTCACAATCAAACCATCAATCTTGAATTGCAATAATTGTGCTGCAATAAAGTGAATATCTTCGGAGCTTAAATCAGGTGCAACTTTAAGCACCAATGGAACATAATGGTTATATTGATCTGCCAGTTCAAGCTGACGATCTTTTAAAGTTTGCAACAATTCAGTCAGCGCATCGCCGCTTTGCAAACTGCGAAGATTTTTAGTGTTTGGAGATGAAATATTAACCGTAATATAAGAAGCGTAATTATAAACTTTTTCTAGACAGATCAGATAGTCAGATACCGCATCTTCAACAGGTGTATCCGCATTTTTGCCAATATTGATGCCCAAAACACCTTTAAATTTCGACGCTTTTACATTTTCAATCAGTTTATCCACACCATCATTATTAAAACCCATACGGTTAATAATAGCCTTAGCTTGAGGAATACGGAATAAACGAGGTTGAGGATTGCCTGCCTGTGGGCGTGGTGTAATGGTTCCAATCTCGATAAAACCAAAACCGAGTGCCGCCAAAGCATCAATATGTGCACCATTTTTATCTAGACCAGCAGCAAGACCAACAGGATTTGGAAATTCAATTCCCATGCAAGTCACAGGTTTTGCAGCAACTTTCTGATGCATAAAGCCAAGTTTATGGGCTTTATCTAGCATAGAAAGTGTGAGTTCATGTGCACGCTCTGGCGCTAAAGTAAACAACAAAGGGCGAGCCAATGAATATAACATACCAATCACAGTCTACTAATTTTTCAAGTAGGCATATTATAGGCATAGGCGTATCAAAACGCCATGCCTGACATAGGGTTATTTTGTAGAGAGCTTGCTCTAATGCTTCACGTTTAAGCAATTTTATGAATTTATGATGACTATATGTCTACTTTATTCATTACTTTTGAAAGTCGAAATGCGTATACCCATTAACAAAAAGTAGGTGCATTTAAGACACCTACTTTTACCCAACCACTCAGTTAAAGCTCTATTATTTCCAAGAATAGGAAACACCTGCCCCAACGGCAGCGGTATTGCCATTATTAAAGCCACTTGAAAAAGCACCTTTGATTGCGACACCATTATCAAAATAATGACTCGCCCCCACTGCAATTGCAGACTGACTATCATAATACCCCATACCGACACCAACTGATGAGGCACCTTGATCTGCAGGCATTGGAATGTTGGTCATCGCACTAATACCTGCGATACCCTGTGCAGCAATCTCACGATTTCTTCTTAGGTCTTGACTGGTTTGATCGACACGCTTCGAAACATCTCTAAAATTATTTTCGAGATCAGTGACTTTAGTATCGGTATATGCTTTTGCATCGGATAATACTTTCGCATCTGCTGTTTTGTACTCTTGGCGCATCACAGCTTCACGTTCATTGCTATAGGTTTTAGCACTGCTCAAGGTGGCTTTATCCCCCTCATCTGCATGGTTTTTTGCATCATTAAGGACTTTGGCATCTGCTGTAATATAATCTTTACGCACAATGACTTCACGTTCATCTGTATAGGATTTTGCGCTATTTAATGTAGCTTTATCTCCGGCGTCAGCATGAGCTTTCGCTTCAGCTAAGGTCTTAACGTCCGCTTCTTTCATTTGTTTTAGATTTACAGCATCAGTATCTTCAGTTCCTGCTGCGACATGAATGATTTGGCGTTCCTTAGTCGCGGCTCCAACTGAAACAGTATTATCTCGAGATGAAGCTGAATCATTGCCTAAAACCACAGCATTTTTTGCTGAAGTATTGACGTTATTACCAACAACAAAACTATTATCTCCCGTAATGGTATTATCATTTCCAATCGCATAACTACCATCAGCCTGAACTACATTTGGATCACCAAAAGCGCCTGAGCGATTACCTTCGACTTTATTGCCTTTACCAATAACCGTATTTGCCTCCCCTTTGGCTGAAGCACCAGCCCCAATCACAGTGCTATCTGCACCATCAGCATTGGCACCATCACCAAGCGCAATTGCGCCATTGCCTGTTGCTTTCGCACCTGAGGTTGCACTATTTGCTTGAGCGTCAAGGAATGGGGTTTTTCCACCTTGCGATGCTAACCATTCTTGTTCTGTCCCTTTAAAGCCATTATCGACAGCGATGTCAAAAGTACTCTTACCAGTTGCACCAGTATCACCTTTTATACCCTGCGCTCCTTGAGCCCCTGTCGCTCCGATATCTCCTTTATCGCCCTTATCGCCTTTATCTCCTTGGACACCTTGTGCTCCTGTTGCACCAGTATCGCCTTTTACGCCCTGTGCGCCTTGAGCACCTGTCGCTCCGATATCTCCTTTATCGCCTTTATCTCCTTGGACACCTTGTGCTCCTGTCGCACCAGTATCACCTTTTACACCCTGTGCACCTTGAGCACCTGTCGCTCCGATATCTCCTTTATCACCCTTATCGCCTTTATCTCCTGTCGCACCAGTATCACCTTTTACACCCTGTGCACCTTGAGCACCTGTCGCTCCGATATCCCCTTTATCACCCTTATCTCCTTGAGCACCCTTCGCTCCTGTCGCACCAGTATCGCCTTTTACACCCTGTGCACCTTGAGCTCCGACATCTCCTTTGTCACCTTTATCACCTTGAACACCTTGTGCTCCTGTTGCACCAGTATCACCTTTTACACCCTGTGCGCCTTGAGCACCTGTCGCTCCGATATCTCCTTTATCACCCTTATCGCCTTTGTCTCCTGTCGCACCAGTATCACCTTTTACACCCTGCGCCCCTGTAGCACCAGTATCGCCTTTTACACCCTGTGCGCCTTGAGCACCTGTCGCTCCGATATCTCCTTTATCGCCCTTATCGCCTTTATCTCCTTGGACACCTTGTGCTCCTGTCGCACCAGTATCACCTTTTACACCCTGTGCGCCTTGAGCACCTGTCGCTCCGATATCTCCTTTATCACCCTTATCGCCTTTGTCTCCTTGGACACCTTGCGCCCCTGTAGCACCAGTATCACCTTTTACACCCTGTGCACCTTGAGCCCCTGTCGCTCCGATATCTCCTTTATCACCCTTATCGCCTTGAACACCTTGTGCTCCCGTCGCACCAGTATCACCTTTTACACCCTGTGCACCTTGAGCCCCTGTCGCTCCGATATCCCCTTTATCACCCTTATCGCCTTTGTCTCCTTGGACACCTTGCGCCCCTGTAGCACCAGTATCACCTTTTACACCCTGCGCACCTGTCGCTCCGATATCTCCTTTATCCCCCTTATCGCCTTTATCTCCTTGGACACCTTGTGCTCCTGTCGCACCAGTATCACCTTTTACACCCTGTGCACCTTGAGCACCTGTCGCACCGATATCTCCTTTATCGCCCTTATCGCCTTTATCTCCTTGGACACCTTGCGCCCCTGTAGCACCAGTATCGCCTTTTACACCCTGTGCACCTTGAACTCCGACATCCCCTTTGTCACCTTTATCACCTTTATCACCTTGTGCTCCTGTTGCACCAGTATCACCTTTTACACCCTGCGCCCCTGTAGCACCAGTATCGCCTTTTACACCCTGTACACCTTGAGCTCCGACATCTCCTTTGTCACCTTTGTCTCCTTGGACACCTTGTGCTCCTGTAGCACCAGTATCACCTTTTACACCCTGTGCACCTTGAGCTCCGACATCTCCTTTATCACCCTTGTCACCTTTATCTCCCTTATCGCCTTTAAGTGAGGTTAGCCATTGGCTTTGGGTACCGACATATCCACCAGCGACTGCTAATTCATAAGCACTTTTACCATCTGCACCAGCCCCAGTCGGTATTGCATCAATCTGACTTTGTAAACTAGTCAACTTCGTATTGACTGCAGTAAAAGCACTCCCAATATTGCTATAATTAGACCCTTGAATCGTATATGTTGGTCCTGAAAAAACGCCATTATTAAAACCAGCGCCTCCTCCAAAAACACTTGCTAGCGAATTTAATTGCCCGAAGTTAACCGCATCATTTGCAGACGTTCCATTTGTTAAATTTGTAATTTTATTATTATTAAAAGAAATCGTTCCGTTACCCGCCGATCCACTTAAAGAACCTTTAGAAGTAATACCTCCTGCTCCAACTTTTAGCGTATCGGCATTGACTGTGACATCAAAATCATCATTTACTATTTTGTCGTCAGAAATTGGTGAATTGTTATAACAATTGATGGCTCCCCAATATTGCTGACTCACAATAGAATTTCCGTGCGTTGTAGCAGCAATCCCTGGATTAGTATTTGCACCTTTTGCGCCACATGTGATCACTTGTTCCGCAAAAACCTGCTGAGTTATTAACGTTGATATGCAAACCCCTAGAGCAATAACAATTGGTTTTAAGCGCAATGTTTCTTGAGGTTTATCATTTTTGAAAGTTTGAGAATCTTTTCTTACATGACCTATTCGACTTGTTTTATGTTCACTGGTTGCATTTTCAGAAACAACAACCACACACCCTAGAGATCTACTCCAAATTTTTTTAAAGATAGTATTCATATTATTCCCTTCATTTTGTGAATATAACCACATAAATTAGAGAACATTTTTCGCACAAATGAATCATTGAAATTTGGTAGAAAAATTAAAAAAACTTCAAAAAAATCGTCTAAATAACAAATTTCAATGATGTCAAAACATCTTAATTTATCTTTAATAACTCAACGCTACGGAGCAACTTTTTTTAACAACGATAGATAAAAAGGATTCAAAATGGAAACTATAAGTCAATTAAGCAAACGCGAATGCCAGATTTTTTTAAATGTTGGTACATGGCTATCGTATTAAAGAAATAGCGAAAAAAATTCATATCAGTGAACGAACCGTTACCACGCATCAAGAAAATATTTATCAAAAGCTTAATATCCACCATCGCGCCAGTTTAATTCAGTTTTCCCCCTACTATTCTGAATTTCTAACTACCCTCTCACCAAGAGAACACACTATTGCTCAGCTCTTAGCTCAAGATCTTTGTAGTACAGACATTTCACTACGATTAAATCTAAGCATAGAAACGATCTACAGCTACAGAAAATCAATCAACCGAAAATATAAGTGCATTCAAATAAAATACGATGTTTTGGGGATATTCACCCTAGAAGAATGCCATTAAATTAAAACTACAAAAACATCAACAACATGTCTTAAAAACTAAAAGGGGAAAAATATGAGCGCCGACCCATATCTTGGTGAAATTATACTCGTTCCATACAACTTCGTCCCAAGAGGATGGGCTGCATGTAATGGACAACTATTACCAATTGCTCAAAATCAAGCGCTATTTAGCTTATTAGGTACGACTTATGGGGGGAATGGGGTGAGCAATTTCGCCCTACCAAACCTAGGTGGTCGTTTCGCACTTGGAGTAAATAGTAATTTTCAAATTGGCCAAACAGCTGGTAGTCAAACCACGACTCTAACCCTCAATAATTTGCCTGCACATAATCACCTTATTGCAGCTCAAAATATTAATTCGACAGTATCCTTAACACCACAAGCAAGCGGACTCGGTGGAAGCAGCAGTGATCCAAGCAATGCTGTTTGGGCAAATGCCAATGATTCAAGTACAGGGAGTGTATATGACACTTTTACTCAAAGTACAAACTCATTGGTGAATATGAAGACAGTCGCTGGAACAGCTCAAGTCTCCCTACCACAACAAACCACATCATTCACAGGGGCTAACCAACCTGTTGATATTACCAATCCTTATTTGGCTTTGTACTACATCATCAGTTTAGAAGGTATCTACCCTTCTCGCCAATAAAACAATTTAAACACATCGATTTCAATCTTAATGCGATCTCATCTGGTCGCATTAGGATTTGTTGTGGACACCAGAAACCACAAAAAATGGGGCGAATTTTGGAAAAACCATCTAAGTATGAGCGATCACTTTTATAAATATTAAAGGAAGTAAAAATCTTGAGCGGATGTCAATGTGCCCTACAAGTAGTACCAGACTATACAAAAGTTGGCTTTAATGGTGAAGGTAGCGATAAATAACAATGATCTGCTATTAAATCAACGAATACGATTGAGTCAGTACAAAACCAACTGCGTAGTACAAATGTAGCGGCATTAGGCCCCAGCGCATGTATCCATACTTCTTATCGCCATGGAGATGTATGCTTTGACTTTCCTATCTTTGGAAATGTTTGTGTAAGTATCGCTATTACTTAGTACTCCCGTAAGTGCCAGTTAATGTGTCTGTGGTGATGCTTGTACCACATGGGGCGTTCCAACTGGTCTCAAAATTATGCTCTATGTAAATGATCAGCCGCTTTAGAGTGCAACAGTCGCTAAAATTTGCTAATAAGCATATGACGGTCATATTCAAAACAGGCTTAATATTAATTAGGCCTGATTCTAAAATTATAGAGATATTTTTTAAAAACTATTTAAATAATCTAAACACTTAAAATTATTTAACAATAATGATAGAAAATAAATATTTCACGCTTATAATCATAATTATTTTTAAAAAATGAAAATATTATGATCTCACAAGCAAGGGCAATAGAAAACTCCTTAGAGACACACGCTTCCAGTTTTATACCGTCTGCACCGGTATTAATTGCTGAAGACGATAAAATAATTAAAGAACGATTAAAAAACATATTAACAGAGCTTAATTATAAAAATAATGATTTGATTTTTTCAGAAAGCCTCCATCACTCCTTATTAATTGCACAAAATCAAAATATCTCTTTTGCATTAGTCAATTTAAGTTTATCCGATGGAGATGGAACGAAATTAATAAAAAAATTAAGACAAAAGAACACCACTATTCCAATTTTAGTTATCTCAGCATTGAACACGAAAGAGGCCGTTTTAAAGGCAATACAAGCTGGTGCAACAGGTTACCTGCTTAAAGAGCGTGATGATTTCGAAGTGCTAATGTCGATTAAACAAATTTTAAAAGGGGGACTACCAATCGATCCCTTTTTAATTCAAATGATTTTATCAACAGAAATTAAACCCTCACCTACAAGATCAAATATGACGGAAACTCTTTCTGCTAGAGAGTTAGAAATTTTAGAACTTGTAACACAAGGCTTAAATAATCAAGATATTGCAAACTCACTTAGATTATCACGTTACACCATTGAATCTCACTTGCGTAATATTTATGGAAAACTTTCTGTAGACAGTCGCTCAAAAGCAATTAATATTGCTTATTCACTAGGTTTGTTTTAACGAAAAACAATTAAGAAAAATAAAAATAAAAAAATAATTAAAAACAAAACAATTCAATTAATAATTCAACAATTAAAATAAAAAAGGGCGTCAATTTGATAAAATCAATCGCCCCAACTCAAACATTAATATCAGACATCTAAAATGATCAACTAAAAATTTAGCGCATAGCCAAAACACAGATAAATACTATTGTACTGTTGCCGTTAATTTAATCTGATTATTATTAGACACCATATCCATTTTTTGAATACTGATGCCTGCTTGTGACAGTTGCATCAAAAAGTTAGCCAATACCGCATAGTTTTGATGTTCAGCCACCAGCTGGATTTGTTCTCCATTTTGTTGCGAAGACACAGCCAAACCTTGTTGTTGTGCAGTACGTTGAATTTTATCCGCTACAGTTAAACCTGAATCGCCAGCAGGTTTCATGGTCGCCGCATTACTCTGCATCCACACGGTAATATCTTTTAAATCGTTTAAACGCTTCTGTTGCTTATCTGCCAAGGCATGCATTTGCCACAAAGAAAAGCCAATGACAGCAACAATCACAAAAATTGTGGTAAAAATTACCATTACCCGTTCTCGAACAGATAAACTTTGTAGATATTCATTTAATGCTTCAACTTTCTGATCGAAGCTGTTTTGTAATCGAGTTAATGCTTTCATTATTTTACTTTCACCACCCCGATTGCCCCAACACTATCCGCCTGCACATTACCGAGCTCGGCTTGGAAACCCTGTTGGTTTAATTGTTGCGTTAATCCTTGTAAATCGTCTGCAGATTTTGCTTTAAGTGACATTGCTAAAGTCGAGGCATCATAACTCACTTGTTGCGCAACAATTTGTTTTTGCATCAAGATTGGACCGACACGGCTTAATAATGAAAGTGCTTGTGTATCACCTAACTGACTCATCCGCAGTTGCGCTTCAAACGAGCTTTTCAGGTTTTGCTCAGTCACTCGTATATTTTCACCGAACCAAGCTTTATATTGCTCAATCGCTTGATTTGCAGTTTGATCAGCCACTTTTTTCAGCTTTGACCAACGTAGAGCGTCATACCCTAGTTGTACGATAATCACGGCCAATAATATGGCTGCAGCAGCCTTCCAATAACCTGACCATTGCGTTTCTGCATTTTTTGCTTTGGGTAAAACATTAAAAGGATGCTGTTTCGGTCTTAATAACGGCGCGAATTGATAACTGAACTCAGTACGCTGATCTTTGCTCGATGCCGTCGCCAAACTTTCTAACTGCCCTACATTTAAATTCGCAAATTTAAACTGTGTTTCTGCAGTTTGAAACTCAAGATATAAGGCGAGGTCATCCACCGAGTTTCCTGACCAGACATTTTCTCTCACCAATAAATGATCATAGAGATTGAGCAGTACTACTTGATCCTGCTCTGGCTCAGGTGCAATCAAAAAGTCAGGTAAGAATGCTGTTATCTGGATCGGCAAAAGACTGAGTGCATGTTGCCATGTTTCAATCGAATATTGTGCGACACCCAAGATGTTAAGCTGATCATTTTGAAAATGATGAACCACTTTCATTTGATCAATTGGCAAGGTCACAAACTCTTCCAAGAGGTATTTAACACCTTCCTGTCCCAATTGTTTGTAATGCACTTTGGTCATAGGTTGTTGTAATAATTGTGCATTTCGGCTTGGAAAATAAACCACAGCCTCTTTTCCATGATGCTCTTGCAAGTCCTGAATCAACTGTTCAAGACTTTGTGCCTGCAACCAATTTTCCCCTGCCGACCAATACCATGTTCCATTGGTTTCGGGCATCCATATATACAGCATCGGTGTTCAGTACCCTTATCCTATTGAGGATAGATAAAATTATAATGTTGGTGTAAAACGATTCTTTTGCGTCGATAAGCCATTCGCAATCACCGCTTGATCATAAATACGCGCTTCGGCCAATGCAAATGGATTAAAATTTTCATGAGTCAATTGTTCTGCAATATGCGCCACAACATTCATATGACAAACCACTGCAATTGACTCATAGGGTAATTTTGACAACCATTCGATTGCATCTTTGGCATCATCATCGGGTTTAATCTTATCGCAAATTAGCACAGGAATACCGTGAAAATGTGCTTTGATGTGAGCCAAAGTTTCCTGAGCACGTAATAGAGGACTCACCACAAAGATTTCAGGTTGAATCACATCCTTTAAGAAGTGTCCTGTTTGCTCAGCTTGTTGATGTCCACGCACTGTTAATGGACGCTGCATATCATTTCCATTAATAGCTGGAGATGCTTCACCGTGACGAACTAAAGTTAACTGCATAAAACGACCTTATTTTTTATTCCTATATCATAACCAAGATTGATGACAGTTTTTTGATTAGACTTCTTGATGCGGTAAAACAAATTCCACATCACTGCGATGCCCATTTTTCATCAAAGACAATGCAATGGTCATTGGCGGTGCACCTTCAAAAATCACATCATACAATGCATTGGTAATCGGCATATACACATCCAGTTCTTCGGCTTTGGTTCGCACCTGAACAATGGTATTAATCCCTTCTGCCGTCTGACCAAGCTCTTTGGTCGCTTGATCTAGGGTTTTCCCAGAGCCTAACGCAAAACCAATTTGGTAATTACGGCTTAATGGGCTGTTACAGGTGGCAAATAAATCACCGACACCAGACAGACCGAGGAAAGTCAAAGGATTAGCCCCCTGCTTCACCGCAAAACGGCTCATTTCTGCCAAAGCACGGGTCAAAATCATGCTCTTGGTATTTTCACCAATCTTATACGCACCACCCATACCCATGGCAACTGCATAAATATTTTTTAATGCACCACCCAATTCAACACCATGTACATCATCACTACCAAATACGCGGAATAATGCACTGTGTAGCGCATGTTGAACGGCATAACGGACTAACTCCGACTCACTGGCAATCACCGTCCCAGATGGCATGCCTGCCATGATTTCTTTGGCAAGGTTTGGACCTGATAGTACCCCATAAGGTACTTCTGGCAATTCAGTGCGAATGATATCGCTCATAAAACTAAAGGTTTTTGCTTCAATCCCTTTAGTCAATGAAACGACTGCTTGTGAGCTAATAAACGGTGCAATTTGTTTTAATACATCACGAAATGAATGACTTGGAATCGCAACCAGAATAATATCACGATCACGCACAGCAAGCTCTAAATCGGCAACCGCACGTAACCCCTGTTCCAATGAATAATCAGGTAAATAACGTTTATTGATATGCGTTTGATTAATTTCTTCGGCAACAGCAGCATCACGAATCCAAATCATGGTATCGCAGCCATTTCTGGTCGCTAAATTTGCCATGGCCGTACCAAAACTACCACCACCTAAGACGGTAATTCTTAATGCTGTTTTCTGATCTACGGCAACTGGCTCGACCAAATCGCTAAAATTTAACTCTGACATTTTTTATCCTGAAACGAATTTCTTTCTTTAATAAATCGCTGAAAAAGCTTAGCTCGCTTGCCATTCTTTTACAAAATCTTGGCTACTTATTTCTGCTCTTGGTGCAATCGCTTTAGCTGCCGTACCAATATAAATAATCCCTGAAATTAAATCCTGTTGTTTCAAACCTAACTGCTGTTTTAGCCAATTCGATTCAACCACAGCACCAGAACGCCACATTGTTGCAAAACCTTGTGCTTGTAAAGACAGCAAGAAGTTTTGAATTGCCGCACCCGTACTTAAGATCTGTTCAAAATGCGGAACCTTAGGATGATCTTGAATCGTTGTTAAAGCTAAAACCAATAATGGTGCACGGAAAGGATGCTGTTTAACTCGATCAAGCTGCGCTGGATCAACTTCACCCAAGTCAGCCAAAGCTTTAGCTAAATGCTCACCAAAAGCCGCACGCTGTTCAGGTGTAATAATCACGAAACGGGTTGGTTTCAAACGATGATGATCAGGCGCAGTCAGTGCTGCCTGCACTGCTTTTTCGAGTTGTTCTGTATTTGGCGCTGGCTCAATAAGTTGTCCAATAGATTGACGTTGATGAATATTTTGATGAATTGTCTCTATATTTGAGTCCGTCATTGAAATGAATCTAACTAACACAAGGATGGCGCTAGATTAGCATAATCTGAATGATTTCCACTATGCTTTCTTCGTGCTTGTATCAAGTGTATTTATAGATTTTGGTAGCTAAATTGAAAATACTATTGATGCTAAATCCATCATTCATTTGAAAAAATTAACAGAGTCCCTGCATAAACTGTACAGAACCTGCAAAAGCGCTCAGAATTTCTGTGTTCAAATAATACAATTAAACAGCAACTTGAGAAAAACATGAAAAAAACTTTCATCATGAGTTTACTGGGTGGTTTAACCCTTGGTTTAACAGCGTGTGCATCAACACCAACTAACACATTGGCGATCCAGAAAGAAAATAATCAATATGAAGTGACTGGTATTGGTAAAACCAGCTTAATTGCGAAAAATAATGCAGTTACTGCTGCTCAGAAAACCTGTACCCGTAACACTTCCCCTGTAGTTGTAGATGAAAAAACTGCATACCAAGGGGTATTAAAAGGTGTTGTCGATGAACAAACAGGTAAAATGGTTGAGGCAGCAGCAGGCGTCATTGGTACGATTACTGGTAAAAATGCCTCTTTAGCAAAAGATGATGATTATCAAACGACCTTGACTTTCTACTGTAAAGCCAACGCGTAAACACAAAAAAGCCGATGTAGATACATCGGCTTTTTTGTGCTTTGTCACTTAGTGCGCTTCGCTCGCAGCAACTTCAGATGCTGCACCTTGCTCTGCAACATCAGTATTGTTTTCATCTAAATTCGGTTTATCAATCGCATCAATTGCAGCTTGTTGCTCTGGAGTCGTTTGTGTTGTTACAGCAGAAGCTGCTTGATCTTGCTGTTCAGCATTTTTCACTTCTTCTTTCTTTGCACATGCAGTCAGCATAATTGGAGCAATAATAAGAGCGGCAAGGGTTAATTTAAATTTCATCACGGCTTTCCACAGTTACTTGGTTAACTTATGACAAGTATATTTCAGATATATGACATTTTGATGACGACAACGTTGTACAAAAGTAAAAAGAGCCGATAAACATCGACTCTTTTTGAAATATCTTTTGACTAATCAATTCATTGAAACTTGATTATGCACGCTCAAGAAGAACTGCAACAGCAGGTAAAGTTTTGCCTTCTACGAACTCCAAGAATGCACCACCACCTGTTGAGATATAACCAATTTGATCAGCAACTTGATATTTATCAATCGCAGCAAGCGTATCACCACCACCCGCAATTGAGAAACCAGCAGATTCAGCAATTGCCAATGAAAGTGTTTTAGTCCCTTCACCGAATTGATCTACCTCAAATACACCCACTGGGCCATTCCAAAGAATGGTTTTTGACGTTTTTAAGATCTCTGCAAATGCTTTGGCAGTTTCAGGACCAACATCCAAGATCATATCGGTATCAGTTACATCAGCAACGTTTTTCACCACAGCTTGAGCGTTTGCCAATGAGCCCAAGAAGTCTTCAAAGTTGATTTGGCTTGCATCAGCAACCACAACATCCGTTGGCAATGGAACACTTACTTTTGCAGCAATTTGTTTTGCCGTTTCGACCAAATCAGCTTCATAGAGTGATTTACCAACGTTATAACCTGCTGCTGCAAGGAAAGTATTGGCAATACCACCACCAACAATGAGTTGATCACAGATGCTAGACAATGAATTTAAGACGTCAAGTTTAGTTGATACTTTAGAACCTGCAACAATCGCAACCATTGGTTTTTCTGGGGTTTGCATTGCACGACCAAGTGCATCTAGCTCAGCAGCCAATAAAGGACCTGCTGCTGCAATTGGTGCAAAACGTGCTGCGCCTTCAGTTGAAGCTTCTGCACGATGCGCCGTACCAAATGCATCCATCACGAATACATCACATAAAGCTGCATATTTTTTTGCAAGTTCTTGGTTATTTTTCTTTTCACCATGGTTGAAACGAACGTTTTCAAGTAAAACCACTTGACCCGCAGCAACTTCAACGCCCTCTAAATAATCTGTGAATAATTTTACATCTTGACCTAATGCTTTACTTAAATAAGCAGCGACTGGTGCAAGTGATTGTTCTGGCTTTGGCTCACCTTCTACAGGACGACCCAAATGAGAAAATACCATCACTGCCGCGCCTTTTTCTAAAGCCGCTTTAATTGTAGGCAATGCTGCACGTAAACGTGCATCACTGGTAATTTCCCCATTTTTTACAGGAACGTTTAAGTCTTCACGAATAAGGACACGTTTACCTGCTAAATCAAGATCAGTCATGCGCTGAAAATTCATGGATGGCTCTCTAGTTGATTTTAAAAACGGCGTAATTTTAAATGATTCTCTGAAATAAAGGTGAGTTTTTTTGCAGAAAAGCTGCCGAAAGCTTCAGATTTGATTATGATAATCGGGATCACTAAATTTTTATATTATTATGTCTATTCATCCAGATCCTAAAATTAATCGTTTAAACGTCCTTGGCGAACCTTTAGCCAGCTGTTGTTATGACCCAATTACAGGGTATTTTCGTAATGGTTTTTGTCACACGGCGGTCTCCGATCTTGGTCAGCACACCATGTGCGCGCAAATGACTTCTGAGTTTTTAAATTTCTCACAAAAAGTCGGCAATGACCTGATCACCCCCTTACCTGAAGTGGGCTTTCCAGGGCTTAAACCAGGTGATTTCTGGTGTATCTGTGTGACCCGTTGGGTTGAGGCTTATCAGGCAGGACAAGCGCCACCGATTAAATTGAATGCTTGCCACAATGCCGTTCTACATTATGTTCCTTTGAATATTCTTGTGGAATACGCGGTCTAATGTACCAACCTGAACTAATTTTGGCTTCAAGCAGTCAAACCCGTAAAGATCTGATGGATCGTTTAAGGCTCGATTATCGCTGTATTTCACCTGATATTGATGAGTCAGCAGATGGTGAAGTACATGCCGATGATTTAGCCAAGCGACTGGCCTATGAAAAAGCCCGTGTCATTGCGCAACAACATCCTGATGCGATTGTGATTGGTTCAGATCAAGTGGCCTGGCGCGAACATGCCCCCTATGACTTTATTGGTAAACCTTTAAGCCTTGAAAATGCCATTCAGCAATTACAGGAAAATTCGAGTCAAACCGTGTTTTTCAGTACAGCACTCAGTGTTCAACATTTGCAATCTGGCTTTGAAACCACATTGGTCGAACATTACCAAGTCAAATTCCGTCAACTGACACTGGCTGAGATTGAGCGTTATATTGCAATTGATCAACCCTTGCATTGTGCGGGCAGCTTTAAATGTGAAAGCTTGGGGATTAGCTTATTTGAAAAAATGGCTGGTGATGATCAAACCACCTTGATGGGCTTACCCATGATTCAACTGTGTAAGATCTTACGTCAGTTTGGAATAAGTGCGCCTTAACAAACACCCTGACCTAAACTTAATTTAGATCAGGGTCAATCATTATTCCTCAACCACGGTGACTCTTTTTGGTAAAGCAAACCAAATAAAAATCGACAGAATCAAGAACAATAATGCAGCCACATTCAATACGGAACGATGCGATTGGCTAAAAGCCTGTTTCGCTGCTTGAATCAAATGTTCAGCAAGCGTTGGCTGTAATTGTTTCGCCGCTTGAATCGCCTCTCCAATTGAACTACTCGCCTGTTGCAGCATGTTATTCGGTACATCACTTGGAATCACAATCGAGTTGGCATAGAACCATGAGAGCATCAGACCAAAAAATGCAATGCCCAAACCTGCACCTAACTCGTATGCCATCCCTTCAATCGCACCCGCAGCTGTCGCTTTACTTGGTGGAACAGAGGACATAATTGCTGAAGTTGAAGAAAGTAAGGCAATTTCCACACTCAAACCTAATAACACCATCCATGCCCATGCGTGGATTTGTGCTTGCATAAAGTCGGTATTGGCCAAGCCCCACAGACTGATCGCACTCATCAGCATACCCAGTGAAGCCACAGAACGTAGACCAAAACGGTTCACCAACAGACTGGCAATTGGACCACCTAAACTAATCGCAATCATGAACGGTAAAATAAATGCCCCAGCAGCCAATGGCGAAAGCTGATACACAAATTGCAGCTCTTGCGAAACCAACAGCTCAAATCCTACCAAAGCCATCATTGATACAATTGCCATGACCACACCAGTCGCAATAACGGGGTGTTTGAACAATTGAATATCAATCATTGGTGATTTTGATGTTAACTGCTGACGAATAAAGCCAACCAACAAACTAAAACCAACGGCAAAAATTAAAATCGACCACACAGTAAAGCCATGCATCACCGATTTCACTGCATAGATCATACTCAGGATGGCGATCACCAAGACCAATGCTTGTAACAAATTGAGATTCTGTTTTGGCTGACCTGTTTGTTTTGGAATCAAAAATGCAGCCAATACCACCACGGTGATCATGATAGGTACATTAATCAGGAAGACTGAGCCCCAGTGGAAATGCTCAAGCAAAAAGCCACCGAGTAATGGACCAAAAGCTGCACCACCGCCACCGACTGTTGCCCAGATCCCTAAAGCAAAGTTACGTTGTTTTTCATCCAGAAAGGTATTACGTACTGCCGATAAGGTTGCGGGCAGAATCATTGCTCCGCCTACCGCCAATAAAGCACGCGAAGCAATCAATGCCAATGCCGTTGGTGAAAATGCAGCTGCCAATGAGGCCAGACCAAATAACACCGCACCAATGATCATCAGACGCTTATAACCAATACGATCCCCTAAGGCACCCATCGGTAAAATCAGCCCTGCCATGACCAGTGAATAAATATCAATAATCCATAGTAACTCATTGGCTGAAGAAGAAAGCGACTCGCTTAAAGTAGGTGTCGCCACGTGTAAAATGGTTGCATCAATCGCGACAGGAATATAGATCAATACAACAATTGCAAGAATTAACCACTTGCGTGACATAAATGCCTCTAAATTGGACAACCGTTCAAATTGGCGTTATTATAACCAAAATTGAACACTCGTCCAACTTTTGGGTTTAAGTGAGTTTGTTTCTGATTTGTATATGCTGATAGGTGCTAGAGAAAGAATGGCTTATTTGAACCGTGAACAACGCCGTGAAATGATTTTGCAAGCCGCCATGCAGGTTGCCTTAAACGAAGGTTTTTCTGCGATGACGGTTCGCCGTATCGCCACTGAAGCCCAAACCTCAACAGGGCAAGTACATCATCACTTTGCCTCTAGCTCACATCTCAAAGCTGAAGCTTTTATTAAACTGATGCAGCAATTGGACGAAATTGAAAATCAGGTCCAGACTGCCAATTACCTACAACGTCTCTCATTATTTCTTGGATGTGAGAATATTGAACAAATCCAACCCTATTTACGCCTTTGGAACGAAGCAGAAGTTTTAATCGACCAAGATCAAGAAATCAAACTGGCTTATAATATCGCCATGCAAGATTGGCACCACTCCATTGTCCGTATGATTGATGAAGGCCAAGCACACGGCGAGTTTCAATTTGATACGAATAGCCATGACATTGCATGGCGGCTCATCGCATTTGTTTGTGGTCTAGAAGGTATTTATAAATTAGGTTTGCTGGGGTTGAATGAGACTGATTTTAAGCGTCATACCGAAGCCATTATTCAAGCCGAACTATTTAAAAAGTAAAATGAGTAATAAATGATGCAACCAACACTACACACATCAAGACTCGATTTATACCGATTTGAAATGGATGATCTGATTGACATCTATCCTTGTGTAACAACAACTTTAACCCGTTATATGGCATGGGAACCTGCGCAGAGCTTTGCCGAACTCGAACAGATTGGGCAAACATGGCTGATCGCCGAAACCAACCATACAGATCGCCATTTTGTGTTACGGAATAAACAAGATCAGGTCTTTATTGGCTTAATTGGCGTACATCATTTAGATAACCCAACACCCGAATTAGGATTATGGATTCGAGAAGATTACCATCAGCAAGGCTTTGCTAAAGAAGCCTTGTTTGAAGTATTCAAATGGGCTTCTTTGCATCTCTCCGCGCAATATTTCTTATATCCTGTTGCAATCGAAAATCAACCGAGTCGTAAACTGGCTGAATTTTTAGGTGGGACTGTTGCAGCATACAAAACTGAACGGAAATATAAAGCAGTGATTTACCATATTCCGCCTTATCAAAATCAGGCGAATTAGAACCAGCCTTTGCGACCTGTTAATCGTTCATCTGCACAGCGTATGGTTTCTTGACTCAAGCCCCACAGACGATAATCCCCTGTTGCCGAGGTTACGTTAAAGTTATGCGTATAAGCAAAACTCAGTTCACGATCAAAATCACACCATGCACCTGAACCATTAAAGCCCACATGTCCAAAGCCATGTGGCGCACGTTTGCCCATGGTGAGAATGCGGTGATATCCCAAACGCCAATGCATTGGAATCGGCATTACGCGATCACGCGCTTTACTTTGTACGGTACTAAGTTGCTTAAATACCTCTGGACGAATCAGTTGCTGCCCTTGCCATTGTCCTTGATTGGCCAGCATGGCATAGACTTTTGCCAAACTATCCGCAGTAAATACGCCATTGGCCGCAGGAATGACAGCTTGCAATCCTTCATCACTGTAGAAACTAAAATTGCGCATGCCTTTAGGGATCATGGCATCCTGAAAATCTTGTGGGTTTTGACCTGAAAGCTCTAATAATCTTTCTGATAAAGATGCTTTACGTGGGGCATTGTTTTTCTTGCTTTGTGGCGCACTTGTTGATGGTGCTTTTGGTTTTTCCAATAAACGAGCCACTCGACCCAATTCTGAAGCTGGTGTACCAAAATACGCACCATCCAGCTCAAGCGGTTGCACCAGATAACGTTGCATCAACCAACTTAAGGGTTGTTTAGCTGCTTTCTCGATCACACCACCCAAAATCCAACCATAGGTCAAAGGCTGATAAGCAAAACTTTGTCCTGCTGCAAAACGTGGTGTCGCTGCTGCCATAACCTCCAACATATGTGACCAGTCCAGCATTTCTGTTGCAGTTTCAATGCTATTGCGAATATCAAATAGACCACTTTGATGAGACAGGACATGACGTAGCGTAATATTGGCTTTGCCATTCTGAGCAAACTCAGGCCAGTAATAGGCAATCGGCTGTTCATAATCCAGCACACCTTCACTGACCAATATATGGGCAAGTGTTGCCAGAATACCTTTTCCGGTTGAGTAGCACATCGCTAAAGTATCGGATTGCCAATCTTCTTGTTGAGATTTCTTACCTGTGAAAATATCAACCACTTTTTGACCTTGGAAATACACCACCAATGCCGCACCACCTTGCTGGCTACGCGCATCTTGCAAGCGACTAAATTGGCTTGCTAAATCAATAAAGCGTTCATCAACACTGCCATGATAATGTTGCGTATCGGCAAATAGTATTTCTTTAATCACAGCTCAATTCCTTATGATATTTATGTTTTTTATAATCTCCCTGTTGTGTACAACAGGGATCATTTGCACTAGATGATGGTATTAAAGGGCTTTTACTGTACCCGCAACATGTGGCTTTTTCGATTTCACATTACGAATCAAGAAGTCGGTCTGTTTTGGCTCAGCTGCAGTTAAAAACTCTACTGTAGAAGGTAGGAACATCGGTAACTTGAACCAAACATCGGCCTCATAAGCCGCTGGCAACTCAATACTTGCCAAAGCTTTAGCTTTACTCCACATTCCATGTGCAATCGCCTGTTTAAAGCCAAACGCTTTTGCAGTCACAGCATGGATATGAATCAAGTTAAAGTCACCCGAAATCACGGCATAACGACGGCCTGTATTTTCAGAAATATTCCATTCTGCTTGGGGCTGGTAAGCAGGTTCTTTCACTTCTTTGGCTTTTTCAGTCGCTTTTTTCTCTGTTTTTTGGCGTGATAAATAAGTGGTTAAACTTTCCATCACCACTTCACCACCGACTTTTGCAGTCGTGATGAAATCAAACTGCAAACCTTTGTCATGTGGTTTTAGCTCGCCAAACTTGCACGATAAAGTGATTTGCTCATTCACAGCAATTTTTCGAGTTTGCTTGATTTGGTTACGAATATGCACCAAGCCCAAGATCGGGAAAGGAAATGCTTCACTGGTCATCATGTGCATTTGCAGACTTTGCGACAAAACTGCCAAATAGATTGCTGGCACGAAACCATCATTTTTAAAACCACAAATCTCGTTATAGCTTTCTAAATGCTTGGCATCAATTTTAAGTGTATCCACCACATATTCAACCTGTGGCAATACCTTTTCGCCCTTTGGCTTTTTAAAAATCAGACCTTGAATGACTTTTGGATAAGCTAAATAAGGTTTTGGCAACTGACTAAAATGACGTGTATTCATAATAAACCTTTCAATATTTTTTATAAAAAAGGGATGCACAAGCACCCCTCTTCAAAACCCTAATGCTTACGCACCTAACAAGCTTTGACCGCAGACACGAACAACGTTACCTGTCACACCAGTTGAACCCGTTGATGCATACCAAGCAATTGCTTCAGCCACATCTACTGGTAAACCACCTTGGTTCATCGAGTTCATACGACGACCCGCTTCACGAATCGCGAATGGAATCGCGGCAGTCATTTGTGTTTCGATAAAACCTGGTGCAACCGCATTGATGGTAATCCCATTCTTCAATGTCGGCGCAGTAAATTTAACCAAACCAATGACACCTGCTTTTGACACAGCATAGTTGGTTTGACCAAGGTTACCTGCGATACCACTGATTGATGATACACAAACGATACGACCATTTGCATTTAAACCATCATGAGAAAGTAAGTAATCGTTAACACGCTCGATTGCAGATAAGTTAATGTTGATCACGAGATCCCAAAGCTCTGGCTTCATATTTGCCAAAGTTTTGTCACGGGTAATCCCTGCATTATGCACGATCACGTCTAAACCGCCTTGTTTTGCAGCAGCAGTTTTGATTTTCTCACCTGCATCGGCAGCAGTGATGTCGATTGCCAATACTGAACCACCAATTGAACCAGCAACACGCTCTAAATCAGCTTGTTGTTGTGGAACATCTAAGCAAATGACATGTGCACCATCACGCGCCAATACATGTGCAATCGCTTCACCAATACCACGACTCGCACCAGTCACTAATGCTGTTTTACCCGCAAGTGGCTTCGCCCAATCTAAATCAACCACATCTGCTTTAGACACACGAACCACTTGACCAGAGACATACGCAGAGCGCGGTGAAATCAAGAACCGTAAAGTTGATTCAAGGTTTGCTTCTGCACCTTGGTCCACATAAACCACTTGAGCAGTAATCCCTTTTTTGAATTCTTTACCAACCGACTTGATAAAGCCTTCAAGCGCACGTTGTGCAATCGCTTGTTTGACTGTTTTGGCAGTTTCAGGTGTGGTACCAATCACGATCACACGGCCTGAACTTGAGATTTGACGCGCGATTGGATTGAAGAAGTCGTATAACGCTTTTAATTGTTCTGAATCTTGAATACCAGATGCATCAAATACAACCGCTTTAAATTTAGATTCTTTGTCATCGGCATTAAGAGGACGAAGATTTAAACCGACCTTTGCAGCCGTTTGTTGTAATTCAACATTATTACCGACATAGCTATCTGCATGAATATTACTCAAAACTTGAGCAATCGCAGCAGAAATCGTACTAGATGGTGCTGCGCCAAGCAATACTGCACCATTTACAACTGGTTGAGCACTTTCAAAACGATCTAGTGCTACTGGTGATGGTAAACCTAGGTTTTTTACGACAAACTTACCTAAAGGTGATTGTGTAAATGCTTGGTACTGATCAGTCATGGTTATTATCTCTCATACAAATGAATTTGTTACAAACACATGAATCATGTTGGGATATGGCATGAAATCAATGTCTGATTGACTCATAGCAAATCATACTTGAGTTCATGTCTAGATGTCTTGACCTGAATGTGGTCTCAAGCGTCATTCTAGTCAATACAGCACTATCGGAAATATGGTATGTTTGTAGCAAGAATATCGCAATTATGCTTGGAAAAGCCTTATGAGCAAAACAACTCAAGAAAATCCAGCAGTCGAGACTTCCGCTCAAGAGACTGTGTCAAATACATCAAAAGCAGCTTCAACTTCACGTAAAACTGCAAGCACAACTCCGAAAGCGGCAACGACGACACCAAAAACAACGCGTGCTCGCTCTACAACACGTAGTGCGAGTACGACAAAAAGTGCTGCTGCGTCTACAACGACCAAAGCAGCTACAGCTAAAACAACCAAACCTTCTGTTCAACAGGATAAAACCATGAGCCAAAACACTGTGCGCCGTGTTGCCATTATCGGCGGTAACCGTATTCCTTTCGCTCGCTCTAACGGCGCTTATTTCACAGCTTCTAACATCGACATGTTTACAGCTGCGTTAAACGGTTTGGTTGAGCGCTTCAACCTACAAGGTCAACGCCTAGGTGAAGTGGTTGCGGGTGCAGTATTAAAGCACAGCCGTGATTTCAACATGACACGTGAATGTGTTTTAAATACGCAACTTGCACCAGAAACACCTGCATATGACATTCAACAAGCATGTGGCACTGGTTTACAAGCAGCATTCCTCGTTGCAAACAAAATCGCTTTAGGTCAAATCGAAGTGGGTGTTGCTGGTGGTGTTGACACGACTTCTGACGCACCAATCGCTTTCGGTGATGGCTTACGTAAAGCTCTACTTGAACTTAACATTGCTAAAACAGGTAAAGACCGTTTAAAAGCGTTAGCGAAAATCAATGTAAAAGATCTTATGGATGCACCTAAGAATGGTGAACCACGTACAGGTTTATCAATGGGTGACCATCAAGCAATCACTGCGCTTGAATGGGGTATTCCACGTGAAGAGCAAGATATTCTTGCTGCTTCTTCTCACCAAAAAATGGCAAAAGCATACGAAGAAGGTTTCTTCGATGACTTAATCACGCCATTCTTGGGTTTAAGCCGTGACAACAACTTACGTGCTGACTCTACAGCTGAGAAATTAGCAAAATTAAAACCTGCATTTGGTAAAGGCGAAGCTGCAACCATGACAGCGGGTAACTCGACCCCATTGACTGATGGTGCGTCATGTGTACTTTTAGCGTCTGAAGAATGGGCGAAAGCAAATGGTCATGAAGTCCTTGCTTACCTGACTTTCTCTGAAACTGCTGCGGTTGATTTTGTTGGTAAGAAAGAAGGCTTATTGATGGCACCTGCTTATGCAGTTCCACGTATGCTTGAGCGTGCTGGTCTTAAACTTCAAGATTTCGACTACTATGAAATCCATGAAGCATTTGCATCACAAGTTCTTTCTACCTTGAAAGCATGGGAAGACGAGAAATTCTGTAAAGAGCGTTTAGGCCTAGATGCACCTTTAGGTTCAATTGATCGTAGCAAGCTGAACATTAAAGGTTCATCTTTAGCTGCAGGTCACCCATTCGCTGCAACAGGTGGTCGTATCATTGCGACTGCTGCGAAAATCTTAAATGAAAAAGGTTCAGGTCGTATTCTTGTTTCGATCTGTGCTGCTGGTGGTCAAGGTGTAACGGCGATTATTGAAAAATAATTGTTCATCTGCCCATAAAAAAGCTGAATCATTTGATTCAGCTTTTTTATTTCTGGTGTTTCTATGATGACCATACCCTGTTGAATCAGGACACAATTAGCTCAATTGTATTTCATTGCTGTCAATATAATTTTTCCAATGTTTATACTTTGCAGGATTTTTAAATTGCTCTGACTCTCCATAATAAAAAAGCAACTGCTTCAATACATAATGATAATCAGCATAATCTAATGCTTTTTCAAAATATTGAATTGCCTTTTTAATATTCTGTTTAAACTGATGTCCTGCCTCATACATCAACCCATAATAGATTGCAGTATAAGCATCAGTTTTATCTCGTTTGATCAATTTAGCCAGTTGGTCATAGGCCGCCTTTCTATAATAAAGATCAGCGAGTTGCTCCCCACAGAAATACAATTGTTTCTCGGCACGTTGGTAATAGTCTTGCGCGGCTTCAAAATCTTGTTCAACCTCAACACCATCATAATACAGTCCTGCTAAATTTTTGCAGGCTTGGCCATTTCCTAACTGTATACTCTGTTTAAAACAGTCAATGGCTTGTTGAATATTCTGATCTACACCATGCCCTTTCAGATACATGCAGCCTAAATTATTCCATCCCCAAGCATTGCCCTGATGCGCTGCTTGCTGATAATAGTTCAACGCTCGCGTATAATCTTGCTCGACGCTTTCACCGTTATCATACATCAGGCCTAATGCCACCATACTCTCACAATCACCCTGATCTACAGCAGCCTGATAATATTGTATGGCTTGGGCAATATCATCATGTTCTTCAAAAGATTGGGCAATTTTCAACAAAGTCTTGGCTTTGAGTTGGTCAAAATAAATATCGCCTTGGGCAGTCTTCCAGCGTAAATAAAATTGCTCGAAAAACTTGAAATCTTTACCTTGGAAATTAAAACGCTGCAAATAAAATTGACCGACTTGATCTGGTTCTGCTTTTTCCAGTTGGCGTTGCTGATTAATAAAGAATAATTCCAACCCTTTAAATAATGTCAATTGCCCTAATCCAAGGTCATAACGGAGAATCGCAGGCGCAATGTAATCAAAATGTTCACTTAAATACTTTGTCTGAGCATCATAATAAGAGCGTCCAGTTGCCGCCACACACTGAAAGAAACCATGACTGACATGCTCTATACGTTCAAACTGATGAGAAAGAGGAATTAACCATTTTTGCTGAGCTGCATCAAACAATCCATATTTCCCAGCATCTTCAAATGGGTAAATATCATTAAGATCATTTAGATAATTACCTTCTATTAGTTTATCCACTCCCTGTTGCAGCAAAAACTCATGGGTTTCGGTTTGATATACATACCATTTCTTTTGTTTTCGATAAGCAAAGCTGGTATAGCCATAGGCAGACCAATCTTTGAGTTGATCGACCTCATCAATCAGTAATTCAGCATTCGGTTTTAATATCGAGATCTTGCGTTGAAACTTATTCGGATTAATCCATAAATAACCATGACTGAGTGGTTGTAGTACATCTTCAAGAAACTCGCCTAAGTAAGTTCCATCGCTCAGAAAATACCGTCTCTTTGTTGTTCCTACTAGCTCATAAGAATAAAGCTTGTGCTGTTCATTTAAATAATGTTGCTCAAAGGGACTACCCGAAGATTCTGTAATAACCAGTTGATGCTGAAGATTAAAAAGTTGATATTTAGCTTGATGTAGAATATTAAAAGTATCAGAATAAAGTAGTTGCTCAATAGCATCATAACAAGCTGGGATCTTCCATTCCCCGTTATCGAGACAAATGACCCCTTGCCGCTCAGGCGCGTGTTGTGGATGTACTACGGCATAATTTTGTTCTTCAATTTGGAAACTTTCATAGGCTTCAGAAAATTGAGCTTCAAGTAAAATCTTCCCGTAATGATTGATGTAACCCTTTTTTTCATTGCAGGTAAATACGGCAATTCCGTCCTGATTAAATGCTGAAATCTGACTAAATTGCGGTGTAACAACCGTCTCTCCTTTACGATTCTTTAACCCCCATAGACCGTTTTTTTCGAAACTTTCGGTTGCGTCTCGGTAAAGCCATGCTTCCCAATAACCAAGCCCCCACTGAATCCAATCTGTCTGTAAAATCTCAAGAAAGCTTTCATAACCACTTCTGGCCAATATCGGATTTAAAACAGATAAATCCCTTAATGTGATCGCTTGGTCATACAAGAATTTTTTTTCTACTATTTCCTCTAGCCAGTCCTGAGCTTGTTGACGATGGCTGTCCTCATTCATGTTAAAAACATCAGTTGCATCCATTTCAAACTGTTCATAAGGTAAGTTTTGCAAGAGCTCAAACATCGTCTGCTGAGCCTCAACAAAATCAGCTTGACCATCCAATTGATAGGTTGCATTCAACAAATCATAGAACCGTTGTAAATAAGCAATACCCCCCAAACGATCAAAGTAAAGTAAATGCCCTTTGCGTGTTGGCTGTATAAAAAACAGAGGAAGTAACAGCTGTGGAATTTCATATTTCCACTCGCCTAAATATCCCGAATAAGTATTTTGTTTATCGTGATCAACATTATATAAATAAATACGATGCGCCATTTATCGACCCTAAATCATTATCTTTATAAATTGAAATATAGAATTTCAAGAGAAATATCGAACAGATATTCACTCGATGTTTTGAATTATAAATTGAATTTCAATTATTCTCGTATTAACTTTCAATCAAATACAAAATGACAAACAACTGAGCGATCTTTTCATATGATCCATCCGTCTTGTCTGTAATCTAGGACTTATCTTGCCCGTTTAAACTTCACATAATAATCATTTAAAACTTTAATCACTTGCTTAAGTTCTCTAAGATTTTCCTCTGTATTCCCCAATCGCTCAACAAAACGCTGAGAGTGTAATTCCAAATCAATCTTTTCATTGATTTGCGGTGCGATTCGAAACAGCTTTTCTAAATCATCAAACCGGTCTAATTTTCGGTTTGAAAAATATTCCAAACGAAAGCCTAGCTCATTTAAGACGATACCATTCAGAATCGGCCCTTGTTCAGCATCAAAGCTCAAAGCATATTCTTGCAAAAATAATTGCTCAGGCGTTGCTTTGGAACTTTTAAATAGGTTGCTTAGTTGGCTTAACATTTCGGACTGATCATATAGCGATTTTCAAGCCTATTAAACCGCTAAATCATCCATTGAAGCAACCACTGACTGCACCTATAAAAAAAGCATCTTCTAAAAGATGCTTTCTCGTAATTTATTGGCCATACTGTTTTTTAAGGTATTCCACAATTTTAGCCGACTCAAACATTTTCACGCCGGTATTGGGATCAATCAAATACGGAACTTGAATATCACGGCCCATCAGTTCAACAATCTTTTCACGCTTACCATTAGGCAACGGAATATATTGGCCTGGTTTTAAACGCAAAATTGCAGGCCCCATATCCTGCCATCGCTCTTTCGGCACATTATGCAGAATGTATGGCAATTCCAACTCAGTCAAAACTTCACGCACCAAACGTGTATAAGGACTTGCCTCAAAGCTCCACAGCTCTAATAACTGCGCTGGTGCTGGACGCTCAACAATCTGCGGATTAATCCACACACCACGTGCTGCATTCGCCACAGTCGCTAACGCAGAGATATAAGGAAGTTTTGGATAATGACTAAACTTTTTCGGTGTTTGACCCGTTTTCCCATAATGCTTAAACAGATGATGAATAATCTGCTGTGATTCATATAACTGATCACCCGTATTTTCATCAATCAAAAATGGAAACTGCCTTTTCCCACCTTGAGCTTTCACGATGTGGCGATATTTTTGACCACCTTTTGGACATGGATAAATCTCCACATCCAAATTCAACAAAGTGATCACTTCACGGACACGGCGACAAAATGGAGAACCTTCAAACTCATAGAGCTTAAGTGCTTTTGCAGGTTGATTGGGAAATGGTGTACCAGAGACACCTCGCCCACCTTCAATCAGCGTTGCACATACAGATTGTAAAACCTTGAATTGGTGGCTCACCATTTTTAGCATCGGGTTATCCTTTAACAGTCAGTTAGTTTTTCTTTTGCAATCACAATGCCATTATTATCTGCATAGATATAATCGCCAGAATTGATGGTTACACCGCCAAAATACAACGTGATATCCACTTCACCTATGCCTTTACGATTACTTTTTTGTGGAATCGCAGCCAATGCATGCACACCCAAATCAAGTTCTGCAATGGCATCGACATCACGCACACAGCCATAAATCACCACACCATTCCAATGATGCTTAACCGCCGACTCCGCAATTAAATCACCCATCAAGGCACAACGCATTGAAGCACCACCATCAACAACTAAGACCTTGCCTGTACCATCGGTTGCCAACAACTCTTTTACACGGGAGTTATCTTCAAAACACTTTACAGTGACGACTTGCCCACCAAAAGTTTTACGCGCACCATAACTTTTAAAAAATTTGCCATCTAAGGATGGTGTGACCACTTGCAAGTCTTTTTCAGGGTTATCATCTAATAAATCACAAGTTACAAAAGGGATCGTTGTCACTGAAATTCTCCATTATTTGCTTTGTTGTATACTTAAATTGTCATAGCATTTGAATGCAGCTGTCTGCGTTTGTGCCGCAAGCAACATAGTATGCGCCAATTGCTCTGCCGATACAGGTTTAAGTTTAAACGGTCTGGTCCACGCTTTTTCGACCAACTTAAATGCTGTCTGTGCCAGATCTTCTAATAAGCGAACATCACTGCGTTTTCCAATTAAAAGTGAAGGCTGGAAGATCGATAGCTTATAAATTGACAGACTTTTCAGGTAATTTTCCAGCTCACCTTTTACTTTATTATAGAAAACTGGTGAATTAGCGTTCGCTCCCAACGCACTGACCACCAATAAATGAATATTTTTATCCTGAACCAAATCTGCAAAATGAGCATTGATTTCATAATCAATTGCATAGAAGGCCTCTTTCGATCCCGCCTGTTTTATGGTGCTTCCCAAGCAACTAAATGCATGGGTATAGCGACTGACATCTTCATCATTCAACAGCAGAAAATCTTCTAAAACAAGCTGAGTGACCTTACTATAAGCTTTTAATGTATCTGATTTTTTTCTTACGACCACGGTAATATCACTGAAGTCATCAGAATGCTGTAACTCATCTACAAGCGCCTGACCGACCAATCCTGTCGCACCAATGATAATTGCTTTTTTCTCACCTATTTTCATTTTTATTCGCTCTAAGCCATGAATAAACCTAATGTAACGTTTTCTTGCACGATTATCACCTGTAAAATGTACTTAAAAGTATCACAAGGCTTGACTTCGGGGCTTAGTTTCCTCAAAATATGGCACTTGTTTACGGGCTGGTGAATGTTGCCAATGTTATTTTGGTTTTAACTTCAGCCCGCCCAGACCAACTTATTTTCAAGGAGTGCACGAGTGGCAAACTCTGCTCAAGCTAAAAAACGTGCTCGTCAAAACGTTAAAGCACGTAAACACAACGCAAGCTTGCGTTCAATGGTTCGTACTTACATCAAACGTACTGTAAACGCGATCGCTGCTGGTGATTATGCTACTGCTACAGAAGCTTATAAAACTGCTGTTCCAGTTATCGACCGTATGGCTGATAAAGGCATCATCCACAAAAATAAAGCTGCTCGTCATAAGAGCCGCTTAAACGCTCAAGTTAAAGCATTAGCTAACTAATTTGAAGCATATAAAAAAGCCCGAATTTTTCGGGCTTTTTTATTGTCTTTATTTTGGAATATAGGGCTGTAAACCTGTACCCGCCTCAATCACAATCTTGATCAATTTCCGACAGAACTTATAGCTTTCTTCCAATAAACCCAAATCACTGGCCCGTGCGTTATTCTGCATCAATACGGCCTTATGGTATTGATAGCGTTGTTTTAAATATGCGAGATCTTGGCTTAATGCAATCATCATCAACTCAAAACGAAAATCCAGATCAATTTTAAAATCTGCCGGCATCTCGCCATAGGCCCACGCCTGCAACACCTCTAGTCGGCCTTGCCCTAGATTTGTAAAGATAAAATCAATATAAGCATCTAAATTTTTGAAAAAATTCTGAATATCAGCCTGCGAATCCCAACGTCCCATCAATGCAAAACAAAGTTCACTATTATTTTTCTGTCCTGTATTTTTATGGATATCCATTGAACGTAGGCGAAAAATCAAACGTTCAGACAACTGCTCTTGCAACTGCTCAGGAATAAACCGATCGGTAAAATCCATCGCAAAAGACAGCATTGGACTAACTGTTAACTTTCTAAGCACCATCTTGATTTGATAAAAAACACCCAACTGCTTTTGGGTCAGCAAAAAACAACGATAACCTGTATCCAATGCCAACTCAGGTCGGCCAATGTTGCCCCAATTCGAAATAAAATCATGCGCAACATTAAAGACATCAAGCTTAAGATACTGCGTATCCTTTTGTTGTTCAAACCACTGGCTAATTAATTGTTCTGCTTCAGGCATATTCTGTGGCATCTGAAAATCGCTCACCAATACAGCAGGCTCAACTTCAGGAGCAAACTCAAGCTGTTTGACTTGCAAAGGCTCGAGTAAATAAGGCTGCAACATATTGGACACCGCATTTTCAGGAGATTGTAACTCCCCTATGGCCCAGACATTATAATTCGACTCATAGAAACCAATTCCTGTTTCATGTGCGGCCTCATAAAAGACTCGATAGACCGCATCATTTTGTGCCTCATCATCCAAAACATCCACCTGCACACTGGCATACAATCCTTGAGCAAACTTGCTCTTAATCCCCTGCACCCATTGCTGCGTTTGTTCAGAAAAATAAGATTGGTACTGTGGATCACAAATCTTGTTGCTAAATAAGTCCAACCACGCATGCAAAGTTCTGCCATGACTAGAAATATGACGATATTGTTGATGCAATTCAAAGGCAACTTGATGTGAATCATCTTCTGCAGGAACCTTACCTGTAAAAATTTCAGGCTCCCATAAATAAATCGTGTTTGATAACATCTTTTTATCCAATTATGTGTCAAGTTTCTCTTTTTATAAGCCTATCATGACGAAAAACGACAGATTTTGAAAGTGCACTTTTATTATTTTTTTAACTTTCCAAAAATTATATTCTGGATAAAAAAATATGAAGCCCCACAGAACTTCATATCATTGATTTATGACATTTAAATAAACTTATTAAGTAATTAAGGGCTAACAGCCAGCACCTTGATTGCAACAGGTAAATTCTTTGCAGACAATCCAGCAAGGATCAAGCTGTTATTTACCACAGGGATCGTCCATTTCTGATTTGCACCACTGGTACAACGATAACGAATTAAGCGTGCACGATTATTGCTTAAATAACCGCCCTCCAAATCAAAGCACTGATTTGACTGCTTAATCGCTTGTGCAGTCACATCAATTCCCCAAACCTGACTACTCACGCCACTACACGGCATCAGATTAATCACATTGCCTGCTGTCGTCGTTAAACATTGATCAATATATTGTTTGTTATGAATTTTACCCAAGGCATCATAGACCCACTTCTCAGAATCATCTCCCACACAACCTGTCGGGCCACTGATAAATGCATTGAGCTGACCATTTGCTAACGTTTCAGCTTTGAGGCAGTTGTTCCGATTCAATAGACTGGTACTCGATGCAACATTCAGATCACCTTTAAGCGCTAGTTTTTCGACAAAGCTCTGAAATGCCTTCACTGCATCTGCATTTAAATTACTTAAATCAGAACGATAGACATTGATCCAGCGATTGAGACGATACAGTTTAATTTGCTGCTGGGTATAACGCACCATTTCATTTTGTGCATCAGGTGATAGTTGATCTTTAAAGGTTCGGTATGAATCAAACAACAACTTAGATTCAGGCGAAAGATTGACAACTGCCTTATCTTTATTCTCTAGTAAAGCCTGTTCTAACTGTGGCAGTTCTATTGTTCTCAGAGCTGAATATTCAGCCTCTTTACCAATCTCAACTGCTGGCGCTAGGACAGTGGTATTGGCAGGTATCGACATACTCGACAATAATACCGCCGCCTGATTGGCCTTTTTACAATATAGATTGACTTGCTGTGGTGCCTCACTTTGTGCAAGGTTGACATGAAATTTATTGGCATTGCTTTTAGCACCCATACGCTGCGGCGCCAAAGCAATATTTTGACTCGTACTGGCAAACTGCACATTCAGCCAACAACTTGCTGTTGCTGCATTCGGATTGGCTTGTGGTAAATCAAATACATTACCCCAGTTCCCTTTGGCGGCAGGATAAACCAAGCCAATCTGCGCCTCTGGATCATATCCACCCAAGATTGTATAGACTGGTACACCAAACATTTTGGGTTTCAAGTAATTGCCATCAGTACGGTTATACCAAACATTGCCCGAGTCTGGGGTCTTAGGCTGTGCAACCTCCATCACGCGTGTTGTTGCATTCCATTTTTTATAGCCTGTTGGTGAACTGGCATCCCACACATAACGATCAAATGCAGGTTGGATTCTTGAATAAGTACTATAACCAGTGTAATGGGTATATTTAGAGATACTACTTGTAGTTGCACCACCCGACATCGCATCCCAACCATAGGCATATTTATTTAAGAAGTTCGGTACGCCATTGGCGCCATCGCCTAAATTGGTGGTGGTCCAATTGAGGTTACTACGCATTTTATTTCTAAAGGCAATATAGCCCCAACCACTATCCGCATGATGTGCCGCCCAAAACATATTTGTACCCGCAGCGCCAGGATAATGCCCAAGCCCATAATGATGGCCAATCTCATGGCTAAATTCATTGCCCACAGAATCAATCAGCGTCAACATGCCATTACCACCACTTAAGCCATGAGTTGCCTCACCGTTGCTATATTTACCACGTGCATAATGTGCTACCACGCTCTGAGCAAGTGGTCTATCGACTTTCGCCACCTCGTCAAATACCAATGGCTGTACTTGATCAAGCATAGATGCACTGGTCACACCAGCATTCGCCAAATTAATCCCCACACCAAAGGTCGATTTAGCAGTATCTTCACGCATATCACCAGTATATACATCACCTGTCGTAGCACTCACCGCATCATAAATGACACCGCTTGCCACCATAACTTTATTCAGTTTCAAGTCATCATATTTAGCGACAATCATCCTAGCAGCAGGAATGGTCTGGAAATAATCCGTACCCGCCTTTGCAGGCTCGAGCAGCATATAATGACCTGTAGATTTCGGTGGGTCGGTCAATAGGCCTAGACGGATATTTTGCAATACCAATTCACCCGGTGCGGCTAAATCAATATTGTTCGCAGTTAAATCACCACTACGATTATTCAGTGGATCAACTACGCGAAGATGTAGACCTGCTCGGATCTCACTCCATTTTAAGGCAACTGTCCACGCTCTTTTCGAGTAGCTCACAGGCGGACGGCCATCCGTATTGGACTGATCAGAAGCTGCAATTCTTGATGGTTCTTTTAATTTAACCGTTCTGAGCAGTTGATTACCTTGATAGATCTCAACTTGTAATTTCTGTAGGTCACCCATTTCCGCAAGTGGTGTCACCAATAACAAGGCATCTTTTTCTGTGGTTAAGCGCGGCATTGAATCTTTTTCATTATTTTTAGGATTCACCACATGACTTTGTGCAAATTGTAGCATCGCAGCAAAACTGCCATTTAAATCATTGCGTAATAACCTTGGTAACCCAAGTTTATCGTAATCATAAAAGCCTAAAACGGCCTCATCAACAATATCCCTTTGTGGCTCTGGATACTTTTCTCCCACTGGTGGAATCGAAGGTGTTTCTTCTTCACCTTGGTCAGGCGTTTCGGATGTTCCATCACCTGGTAATTCATTGCTGCCTTCACCAGGTATTATGCTGCTACCGCCACCAGCAACATTATTATTGCTTGGTGGTTCAGTATTGGTTGTGGCGCCCGAATGATCTGAACCTCCACCACCACAAGCAACCATCATAATCGACAGTAAGCAGACCGTTAAATGCTTAAGTTGCAATTGCATCACACTTCCCCAAGAAAAATTTGATAAATTATCGTTAATGACAAATTACGTTAAATAGTTAAAATTAATATAAATCATATAGTTATATATATTAGCAACTTAACCAACAAGAAGGGAAATTAATTTATCGCAAAAACAAGAAATGCTGGATTTATTACACTTTTAACCCAATTCAATTTTATGTACATTTCTAAATTAAACACAACTCACCCACCAGCACCACATTTCCCTCACTCAAACCACCTATTGTATCCAGTTAGAATTCATTTAAATTTAAGTTTTGAGCAATAATCAATCTACAAAAATTGGAGAGCCAAATGAACAAGAATGGGAAGCTCATCATCGCAGTAACACTTTTTTCATGCAGTAGTCTAAGTTTTGCTGCAAGCTGCACAAATACCATCGAGAACAACACGATCAGTGATCTCAGCGTTCCCGCAGGTGCACATTGCACACTCAACAATTCATCAATTGAAGGCGATGTAAATATCGGGAAAGGTGGCAGTTTAATTTTAAATAGTTCTTCTATCCAAGGCAGCATTCAAGCTAAGCAAGCAAAAGCAATTAGATTAATCAATTCAAGTGTCAGTGGTGACATAGATATTGCACAAGCTGCAACAACATTGAGTTTAGATAAGTCGATTATTTCAGGCAATATTCACTGCTCAGCTTCAACTCAGTTACAAGCAAAGCTCAGTCATATCGAAGGGCAAAAAATTGGAAAATGCGGTTAATCAGACTTTAATTCAATCATGTTGATGTTTGAATCCAGATGTTAGGTTTGGATTCAAACATCAACAGCAATTTCACTCTATGTCTCAGCCGAGTCACTATGTGATTTTATTTAAACATTTCAAAGCAACATTGCTATGATCGATCGAACTAACGATTCAAAAACTGCTTTATTTCTAAGGCTTGCCGCTCACCACGCCAGATCCATTTTAATTGACTTTCCGCAAAATCATCACCTTCAAACCATACAAACAGGCCTTCCATCATCTCTGGCCAATCGGTTTGTTCAATTTGATTTTTACCAGAGATCACCGCAACGATTGCTGCAAGAATGGTGTCATGACTCACCGCCAAACTTAAACCACCCTGTTGGGTCGGATGGGTATGATAAAGCAGCTCTAAGACATCAAATACACCTGTGATCGGATGCTTCATTCCGGGTAAGGCATTATTCACAAAACTATTGATAAACCCTAGCGCACCCTGTTTACGGAAATAAGGCGCTGCCTGCTGGATATCCAAAACAAAGCTGCCGGGTTCGACCAATAGACGTTGCTCAACAATTTCAATTTGATGCGTATTGACGGCTTTGCGCGTTTCATCGGCACCTTCAATCATTAAAGCTGCCGTATCAACACAACGCTGAATCGGGCTAGAAATACAATGTTGAATCGCCCGATCGGTATTCTGGATTAAATATTGCCCCCAAGCATAGGCCAGCTCACGACCTTGTTCAGTTAACTGAAGATCATAACCAGCCAAACCTTGTCCATTGACCAATTCACGCAAAGAGTGACGCGTAAACAAAGTTACAGGGGTAGAAGCATCAGGAAGTAAATCAATGGCTTCAAACATGCTTTTAGGCAATAAATGCAGAGTCATATTCACATACAAGCTTTAATTTAACCCACTATAGCATGAGCCAGATAAGTCTCAATCTAAAATGCCAGACCGACTTAACGCATCATATGCAATATTTTTGCAATGCTGATCTCGATAAGCGATAAAGCCACCATTTAAAACCGTTTCACGTTGATTATAAATAAAAGGTTTTTCATCCAAAGTCATCAAACCACCACCAATACTTTCAAGCAGGGCTTGACCTGAACTCGTATCCCACTCCGAAGTTGGATGGAAACGAGGATAAATATCAATTTCCCCTTCCAGCATCATACAAAACTTATAAGCACTGCCTGCTTCACGACGCTCTACCTGACGACTCTGTAAAATTGGCTCAATAAAGTTTTTATACTTTGGATTTTTACTGTTATGACTCAAACCAATTTGCAACGGTGCAGCAAAATCATGATCTTCAAGCTGATATTGGAACCATTCTTGACGGCTAAAACTATATTTATACGGTAATTGCGAGGTATGTCCGATGTACATCACCTGCTCACACGGCACCGCAATAATCGCGAACGTGGTTTGGTGATCCTCAATCAAACTAAGATTAATCGTAAATTCATCACGCTCATGGATAAACTCTTTAGTTCCATCCAGTGGATCCAACATCCAACAGCGTTGCCATGCCGCTCGGGCAGAATAATCACTTTCTTCTGATAACACAGGTAATTGTGGTGTAACTGTGGCTAAGTGCTTTAATAAAAAGTGATTTACCTTTAAATCAGCTTGTGTGACAGGCGAATCATCACTTTTTTCCTGAATATTAAACTCGCACCCAGCACAATAACTTTGGTATTCTTCCAGCAATATTTGACTAGCCTGCGCCATGATCGGAACAAGTTGAGAGATTAACTGATCTTGGGGAGCAAGCGTTTTAATAAACATAGACCAACCTTATGTCATATTCAGATTTACAGCAGCAACCGATTGCCATGTTTGACATGGACGGTACATTACTCGATTTAGCCTTTGATGATTTTATCTGGAATCATTGTCTGCCTGAACGACACGCCCAAGTTCACCAATGTACACTTGAGCAAAGCCAGCAAACACTATTTCAATTCTACCAACAACATAAGCATACACTATCTTGGTATTCTTCGGCGCACTGGACGGCTAAAGTAGGTGTTGATGTGTTGCAACTGCAGTACGAGCATCGTGAAAAAATACGTGCACGAACTGGCTGTCATCAGCTCTTGCAACAGTTGAATGCACATGGCTATCGTTGTTGGCTATTGACCAATGCTGATCGTGCAGGTCTACAACTTAAACTTGAAAATGTCGAACTCAGCCCCTACTTTGAACTTATGATCAGTAGTGAAGAACTCGGGCATGCCAAAGAAGAAGTGGCATTCTGGCAAAAGTTGCAGCAACAACATCCATTTGACCCTGCACAAGCGGTCTTTATTGATGACACAGTTGCTGTACTCAAAGGCGCAGAAGACTTCGGTATCCAACAGTTATTCAGTATATTACAGCCTTCCAGCAGTAAAGCTGCAAGAGCCGCAACTGAGTTGCCGTACCCTGCCCTTGATCATTTAACCGAACTTTTTGATTATCTTGAAACCAACCAACAGGTAACAGATGCCAAAACAGCATGAACCAGACAGCATGGATGCCATGCGCATTGATAAATGGCTTTGGGCAGCTCGTTTTTTTAAAACACGCTCGATTGCCAAGGCCGCGATTGAAGGTGGTAAAGTTCACCACAACAATGATCGGGTTAAAGTTTCTAGAGATGTCCGAATTGGAATGGAACTGACCATTCAACAAGGTTTCGAGAAAAAAACGGTGGTGGTGAAGGCACTTTCTGCCGTCCGAGGCGGTGCTCCAGCAGCTCAGTTACTTTATGAAGAAACAACAGAAAGTATTGCGCGTAGAGAGTTGCATGCATCACAACGAAAATTGCATAATCTAGCCCGACCCGATCATCGACCTAGTAAAAAAGATCGTCGTGATATCAATCGTTTTAAGCAAGAAAATGTCCAATCCTGGTCTTATCATGATGAATAGATGAGATGGATATTTTCTCATTTTGGATGCGTCATCTTGTGTCGCATAGACACAGATCAGATGTAGAATAAACAATGAGAATCTGCCACTATACTCAAGTCCCAACAAGTTGAGATTCAATACATCCACTTGGGTTAGTCGTTAAGAAATAAAGTTTTGAGGTTTTGAGATGGATGATAATAAAAGTAAGGCGTTACAAGCTGCATTGAGCCAGATTGAAAAACAATTTGGTAAAAATACAGTGATGCGCTTAGGTGATAATACCGTACAAGCAGTTGAAGCAGTTTCTACGGGTTCTTTAACACTCGATATCGCATTAGGGATTGGCGGATTACCTAAAGGCCGTATCATTGAAATTTACGGCCCTGAATCATCAGGTAAAACGACCATGACATTGCAGGCCATTGCTCAATGTCAAAAAAATGGCGGTACCTGTGCCTTTATCGATGCTGAACATGCATTGGACCCTGAATACGCACGTAAGCTCGGTGTAGATATTGATAACCTTTTGGTTTCACAACCAGACCATGGTGAGCAAGCGCTCGAAATCGCCGATATGTTGGTGCGTTCAGGTGCAATTGATCTTATCGTTGTCGACTCTGTTGCCGCATTGACCCCGAAAGCCGAAATTGAAGGCGAAATGGGTGACTCACATATGGGCTTGCAAGCACGCTTAATGAGTCAGGCGCTGCGTAAAATTACAGGTAATGCGAAACGCTCGAACTGTATGGTGATCTTCATTAACCAAATCCGTATGAAGATTGGTGTGATGTTTGGTAGCCCAGAAACCACAACAGGTGGTAACGCACTTAAATTCTATGCTTCTGTACGTTTAGATATCCGTCGTATCGGTCAAGTAAAAGAAGGCGACGAAATTACGGGTAACGAAACGCGCGTTAAAGTTGTGAAAAACAAAATGGCGCCTCCGTTCAAAGAAGCTGTATTCCAGATCATGTATGGTAAAGGGACTAACCAACTCGGTGAATTGGTTGATCTTGCAGTTCAACAAGATATCGTACAAAAAGCGGGTGCTTGGTACTCTTATCAAGGCAATAAAATTGGCCAAGGTAAAAATAACGTAATTCGTCATTTTGAAGAGAATGCACAAATGGCTCAAGAAATTGAGAAGCTGATTCGTGAACAATTGCTTACCAAGAACAAGCCAGCCGAAAACACAGATATTGAAGAAGAAGAACCAGATTTCTTAGAAAGCTAAACTGAAACGCCCTTCGGGGCGTTTTTCTTTAATGAGGAAAGCATGTTTAATTCCGAAAAAACCGAAAAACCCAAAACCCTCACAGGCTCAAGATTACGCTCTTATGCTTTTGCCCTGCTCACGCGTCGTGACTATTCTCAAGCTGAGTTAATCACCAAGCTCAATCAATATGCGATCAACCCAGAGGAAGTCACAAAGCTGGTCGAAGAATTAGCACAACAAAATTATCAGAGCGACCAACGCGTGGCAGAACTGACGCTGGCAAGTCAACTCAGAAAAGGCAAAGGTTTACAACGGATCAAACAGGCATTAAAAGCAAAGCAACTGGATGCGGAGCTAATTACTGAAGAGCTGCAAGACGTCGATTGGCTTGACCAAGCATATCAACTCAAACTGAAAAAATTTGGACAAGAAGTTGCAACTGACCCAAAAATCAAAGCAAAACAGATTCGATTTTTACAATATCGTGGGTTTGATATGGGGGTAATTATGAAAGCGATTGCTCGAACGAGCGAAGAAGAATAACTGGTGGCAGCCCTACTAGCATGACTTCGGCACATCATAGTTCTACTACCGTTGCTACCTTCCGGTCCTGGCGGGGTTCGTAGAGTACAATTGCGAAGCTACCAGCAGGGCTACCATTGCCTGACAAAGTATAGAGATTTTTACCCGAGTTGCAAGCCTTGTTGCTGTTTTTCAGCGAGTTTTGCATTCAACTGCCTAATTCATCATCAACTGCTATATATTTGTTATCTATTTACTTTCAAGATGAACAAACATTAAACAACAACCCAGTAATTTCCTGTAAAAGTGCTTGAAGATTGTAAATGCTTATTGCATTTAAATGAGTTGCTGTTTTAATGGCTAAATCAAAAATCTATATCTGGTGTGTTGCAAGTAAAAAGTGAAGACTTGTTCGACCACAGCTTTAATTTCAACTTATGGATGAATTTTTATGCTAAAAAAGCATTCCGTACTTTTTATTGCCCTGCTCAGTAGTGCGCACTTATATGCTAATGTTCCAATTGAATCGCGCTCTTTAAGTCAACAACAAGCCAATAATGTTGTTGCAGGCTCTCCAAGTTTAAACTGGGAAATCATGCAAAAAAACCAGAAGCTTGAAGAAGAAATTCGTAAGTTACGTGGTCAACTTGAAGAACATGACAATGCAATTGAACAGCTAAAAAAAGAACTAACCAATCGCTATACCGATCTTGATCAGCGCTTAGAGCTTTTATCTCAAAAAATTGATCCACCAGAAGATAACCCTGAAGCTCAAGATGGTGCTGTAGCCGGAGCAAGCAATACGGATACCGCTGCTGCTCCAGTGATTGCACCAACAGCACCCGCAACACAGCAACAAACACCTTCTGTGAAGCCACAAGCACCAACTGCCGAGCAACCATCACAAGCCAACACTGCGACTACAAGTAATACCACCAATCAAATTGAGCTAGAAAAAGCAGCCTATACCGTTGCGCTTGATGCCTATAAGCAAGGTGGTGCCAAAAAAGCCATTCAACCTATGCAAAACTTCATTAAAAATCACCCCAATGGTATTTATGTCGGCAATGCATATTTTTGGCTAGCTGAATTCTACTTGGCCGTTGAGCCTGTTGACTACAAAGCAGCCAAGCAAAACTATAATATTGTCGCAACACGCTATCCAAATTCTGCCAAAGCATCGCGTGCAGTTTATCAACTATATAGTATTGCCAAAGAAGTCGATAAAAATACAGCCTTGGCAAATCAATACAGAAGTAAATTGCTCAGTCAATACCCACAATCTGAAGAAGCCAAATTCATTCAGAAAAAGTAATTTACAGTCGCCAATAAAAAAGCCAGTTTTTACAAACTGGCTTTTTTATGCTTAGAACAAAATTATTTGATCTTTGCTTGCGACTTCAAGTATTCGGTATAATCTTCCAAAACTTGCTGACCGCGGAACTGTTGATAAAGCTTGTTCAACTCTTGCAACTGCTCAGCAGGTAATGTGCTCGCAACACTGCTATTTACATTTGAAACAGCAACAATCACGAGTTCATTTGGAAGTTTCGCAGTGGTTGCAGACCACAACCCTTCTTTGCTTGGTGCAGGAATGCTAAACGCAGCACGCTCAATCGCACGCTTCAAGCCTTGTGAACGTGCAAATGTCCCTGCATTTTCAAAAGTGACTTGAGATTTCGCAACCACTTGTGCCGCAGGTTGAGTTTTAAAGTCTGCAAGAATCGTTGCAATTTTCGCTTGCGCAGCTTTATAAGCCTTCGCTTCGATCACTTTTGCTTTCACATCAGCAGTTGCTTGATCCAAAGGTTTAATACCCGCTGCATGATAATTGCGAACTTTAATCCAAATGGTATCACCATTCGCCAATTGAATATTTGAAGATGCATTACGGTCGCCGTTCTTCACATCATCATTAAACAATTTTGCTTTTACACCTAAATCACTTAAATATGGATTATCAGTGGTCAGTGTTACACCATTTACAGATTCAACACGCGCACCCTTCACTTCTTGTGCAACGACATCTAAAGAATCACCACCAACTACCATTTCATTAAGGTTGTTAACCGTATCGCTAAATAAATTCGCAGCTTTTGATTTTTCAACCTCAGCAGTCAAACGTGCTTTTTCAGCTTCAAACGATGGTAACTTGAGCATTGGTGATTCTGTTTCAATAATGTGATAACCGTATTGCGTTTTAACAGGCTTTGAAATCTCACCATTTTTCAAGGCATTGACTGCATTATCAAAATCCGCCGAGAATGCGCCTGGCGCATAAGCCTCAACTAAACCACCTTGGGTCTTAGAGGTTGGATCATCGGAGAATTGAGCAGCAGCATCAGCAAAGCTCATACCTGCCTGAATTTTTGCATAGACTTCATTGGCAAGTTTCTGCGCCGCAGCGTCATCACGTGCATCCGTGGTAATTAAAATATGCTTAACCTGAGGTTTAATCGCTTTCTTTTGCTCATCAACAAAAGCCGTATAAGCCTGCTGTAAATCTGCTTCAGTTACCGCAAGATTTGCTTTAGGCAATAATGCTGGGGTTAACACCACATAATCAACATCGACACTGGCAACTTGCTTAAATTCAGTTTTATGCTTGTTGTAGTAATCCGTAATTTCTTGATTTGATGCCGTTACGCCTTTTTTATAATCATCTAACTTAATGCTTGCTAGATGTAAGGTACGTTGTTCTGTTTGTAGATTAGCTAACTGTTGCACATCTGATTTACTCACCAATGCATAATCCATCAAAGATGTTGAAATCATCTTCAATGCATGGTCTTGGCGTAAACTCGCGATTAAGGCTTGGTTAGTCATCCCAACAGAACGTAAATAGTTTTCATATAATTTTTGCGAAAACTGTCCATTTTCTTGAAAACTTGGTTGCTGTGCCAACATTTGTTCAAGTTGTACATCACTTAAAGTCATACCCAGCTTTTCAGCTTGCTGCTGCAAAAGACTGCGTGCAACAAGTGCATCCAATGCTTTTTCCTGAATGACAGGTAAATTTAAAAGGGACTCGTCACCTTTGACCAATGACAAATACTGGTCTTTATAGTTCTTGGTTGCACTTTCTAATTCTTTATTAGAAATATCTTGACCGTTTACCGATTTCGCAACGTCTGCTTTATTGCTACCACTAAAATATCCTTCAATACCTACAAGTGCTAAAGGGGTCAAAAACAAAACTAGCAGGACTTTGCCAAGCCAACCCTTAATGAGAGTACGAAACGATTCCATAAGAATTCCAATATTTTATTTCGGGGCAATTTTAACTGAAAAACAAAGACGAATGAATGCAGAATAAGGATCAAATTAACTTTTTCATTCAATAAATAAAAAACGCACCCTAAATGGTGCGTTTATTGATTTAAAAAGATTACGCAACCGAATCTTTTAAACCCTTACCAGCTTTGAAGCTAGGTACTTTACTTGCTTTGATTTGCAGCTCTTCACCAGTCTTAGGGTTACGACCTGTACGAGCAGCACGTTCTTTCACGCTGAAAGTACCGAAACCAACTAAAGTAACCGTGTCACCTTTCTTAAGTGCTTCAGTGATTGATGCAATTGTCGCATCGAGTGCCTTACCAGCATCCGATTTAGACACTCCCCCTTTTTCAGCAATCGCATCAATTAATTCTGATTTATTCATGATAAAAAATATCCTCTTAATATCGTTTGTTAAGATCCAAGGCTATAGTTTAAAAGGCCATGACGCCTTTATAGCAATGCTTTGGGGGAGAACGCAATACTAGAAAGACCTTTTAATTAAAATAAATACTGAAATACGACATAAACAGACGAGTTACCTGCCTTTTTTTTACTTTTTATTCAATTTAGCCTTCAATTGATGGTTTTCTTCGATCAACGCATCGACCTTGATATGAAGCTGAACAAGGAGCTGCTCGATGTGTTGGAGATCCTTGGGCGTAACCAAGCCAATACGATTCAAAGAATGATTAACACCTGTATCCAGAATCTTTTCAACCTTGTCTTTGGTATCTGTAACTGACTCTTTAGCCTTCTCTGTTACCTTTACTACGGTATTATCGGCAAAATCGACTGTTTTTGATTCAAGCTCCTCACCGACCTTGACCAGCGAGTCAAACAATTTATTTCCTTCTTCTTCCGCACGTGAAAAAGCACCCAAACCAGCCAGCCAGATTTGTTGTGTGTATTTTTTGAAATCAAGTGCAGATTTTTTAGAACTCTTTGATTTTGGCTTAGTTTTTACTTCAGCTTCTTCACTAGGATTTTCTATGTTTGAGTTATCCATTGACTATTACTCCTAAGCTCTTTACAAACAGTATGTCGTATTTAACCATAAAAATGTTTTTATAATATCAAAGTTAAGACTTGATCGTTTTAAAAAACTGTTCTACAAAGCAATAAAGTCATGTAAATTATTTTTCACAATTTGAGTACGGATGCTCAAGTTTACAGATTTTATTGTTTCATAACGTTATTGGTAAGGAAAAAGAGATCTATGAGTGATACGCAACAAAGACATAAACACCCCCATTTGTTGCTAAACATTGTCATCATTGTTTTAGAAACTTTTTTCTCCTTCATGCTGACGCACGATGCAGGGTTGCGCTTGCACGCGAAAAAATTGATCGACAAAAAAATCACCATTCGCATCAATAGCTATATTCCGTTCTTCGACTTTTATATCCAATTTACCGAAAAAGGTCTTTTATTTGATATGAAAGCGTTGGATCGAAACATCGATTTGGAAATTAATAGCACACTCATCGATCTGATTAAGATTTTTGTGTTTAACAATCAGCGCAGTATTAGCAATATGCGCATTCTCGGTGATGCCGTTCTTGCAGAAGAGTTCTTAGATTTAGTTCCACATCTCACACTCTCTAGTATTCTGGCAAACTGGAAACAATGGCTCAATTTATTTAACGACGAAGCTGAAGCCGTTGCATCTCAGCAACGTATTGCCCCACTTTTGGATAAAATTGACCAGCAGCGCTCAGAAATCAATACCTTGCTGGTTGAAGTAAAACAATATCAAAATCGTATTCACCGCCTACAAAAACGTCAGCGCTTGATCAATATCAGCTTTGCGGTATTGAGCTTTATTTTCATCGCCTTTTTTGTTTATAATACGTGGATACAATAATTCCAATATATTTTACTTTTCACGCTGATAATGGCAATTTAAAACTTGACTATTTTAGTCGGAATTCATAAAATTTAGTCATCTAGTCTAACCATGTGTACCGAATCATGCGTCTTACAACTCGCGGTCGTTACGCAGTGACTGCTCTACTTGATTTAGCTTTGCAGCCAACTGAACAAACGATCACGCTTGCGGAAATAGCAGCACGCCAATCCATCTCAGTCGCTTATTTAGAACAGTTATTCGCAAAACTTAAACGACATGGGTTAGTTTCAAGCGTTCGCGGTGCAAATGGTGGCTATCACCTTGCGCGCAATGCAAGTGAAATCACAGTGCTAGAAATTATCGAAGCTGTAAATGAAACTGTTGATGCGACTCGTTGTGACCACAAAGGCAACTGCCAGAATGGTGCAATGTGTTTAACGCACGACTTATGGCAAGAACTCTCCCACCATATTGCCGATTATCTCGCAAAAATCACCCTTGCTGATTTAATTGCGCGTGACAACGTTCAAACCGTTGCTCTACGCCAAAATTCACCAAGTTTAGATTCAGCCCTTCTATCGGTTACAGGTATCTGACATGAAACGTCCAATTTATCTTGATTACGCAGCAACCACTCCTGTACTGCCTGAAGTTGCAGAACGTATGATGGAATGTTTAACGTTCGAGGGAACTTTTGGTAACCCTGCGTCACGTTCACATGCCTATGGTTGGCAAGCAGAAGAAAAAGCCGAATATGCGCGTGAGCAAGTTGCAAACCTAATCAAAGCTGACCCACGTGAAATTGTGTGGACTTCAGGCGCAACAGAATCTGATAACTTAGCATTAAAAGGTATTGCTCAGTTCTACGGTTCAAAAGGCAAACACATCATTACAAGTAAAATCGAACACAAAGCTGTGTTAGACCCTTGCCGTGAGCTTGAAGAACAAGGTTTTGAAATTACATATTTAGAGCCTGAACCACGCACAGGATTAATTACCCCTGAAATGGTTCAAGCTGCTTTACGTCCAGACACGATTCTTGTTTCACTGATGATGGTAAACAACGAAATCGGTACCGTGACAGACGTTGCTGCGATTGGTGAATTAACACGCGCCAACAAGACATTCTTCCATGTCGATGCTGCACAAGCTGCGGGTAAAGTTGAGATTGATCTTTCAACCATGAAAATCGACTTAATGAGTTTCTCTGGTCATAAAGTTTATGGTCCTAAAGGCATTGGCGCACTTTTCGTTCGCCGTAGCCCACGTGTTCGCTTAAAAGCACAAATGCACGGTGGTGGTCATGAGCGCGGCATGCGTTCTGGTACTTTAGCGACACATCAAATTGTTGGTATGGGTGAGGCTTTTGAAATTGCAGGCAAAACCATGCAGGCAGAACAAGAGCGCATTCGTAAATTACGCGACAAACTTTGGAATGGCTTACAAGACCTTGAACAAGTGTTCTTGAATGGTCACCCAACGCAAAACGTTGCAAACTATCTAAATGTCAGCTTCAACTTTGTTGAAGGTGAATCACTGATGATGGCACTGAAAGATGTTGCTGTTTCAAGTGGTTCAGCATGTACATCTGCAACTTTAGAACCTTCATACGTTTTACGTGCTTTAGGTTTATCTGATGAGTTGGCACACAGTTCAATTCGTTTCAGTTTTGGTAAATACACAACTGAAGCGGACATTGACCATGTGTTGACAATTACCAAAGCTGCGGTTGAGAAATTGCGTGAACTTTCTCCGCTTTGGGATATGTACAAAGAAGGTATCGACCTTTCAACAGTTGAATGGGCTGAACACTAATTTGCTGAGTGCTCAATTGAGCACTTCATTGAAAAACGTGTTTTAACCCTCATATTAATATTAGGCTGACCCCGAGGTTTGGAGAAGCGACATGGCTTATAGCGAAAAAGTAATTGATCATTACGAAAACCCACGTAACGTTGGTGTTTTAGACAAAAATGCAGAAAACGTAGGTACAGGTATGGTCGGTGCACCAGCGTGTGGCGACGTAATGCGTTTGCAAATTCAAGTGGATGACAATGGCGTAATTGAAGAAGCTCGCTTCAAAACTTACGGCTGTGGTTCTGCAATTGCATCAAGTTCACTGGTAACCGAATGGTTAAAAGGTAAAACGCTTGATGAGGCTCAATCAATCAAGAATATTGATATCGCGACTGAGCTTGCACTTCCACCAGTGAAAGTACACTGCTCTGTCTTAGCTGAAGATGCAATTAAAGCTGCGATTGAAGATTATCGCGGTAAAAAAGCGAAAGCTTAATTGATGACCGAAATAACATTGGAGTTTTCATGATCCATTTAACTGAAAATGCTGCGACTCACATCAGCAATTACCTGCAAAACCGCGGTAAGGGTGAAGGGATTCGTATTGGTGTGAAAACTTCGGGTTGTTCTGGGTTGGCTTATGTACTTGAGTTTGTCGACGATGTCGATACACATGATCAAGTCTTTGAACAACTTGGTGTTAAAGTTTTTGTTGATCCCAAAAGTCTAGTTTATCTCGATGGTTTAGAGATGGACTATGTCAAAAATGGTTTAAACGAAGGTTTTGAATTTAGCAACCCTAATCAAAAAGGTGAATGTGGTTGCGGTGAATCATTTACCGTCTAAGCAAACACCCTCTTTCTTTTCGTCAAAACAGTGTGTTCCGCACTGTTTTAACGTATTTATCAATAGCGGAATTCATCTCCCATGAATCATTTTGAGTTGTTCCAATTACCCGAAGCACTCGATATAGATTTAGCAGCTTTAAAAAAACAGTTTTTAAGTTTGCAACAGCAATATCACCCAGATAAAGCCACTGACAAAGATCAGGCCTTGATCAAGTCAAGCGAAATCAACCAAGCGTATAAAGTACTCTCACAAGTTGATAGTCGTGCGGCATATCTACTTGCCTTAAAAAAACAAGATCACCATCTTGACCAATCCATTAGCGATTTTGAATTTTTGCAATCTGCACTCGAAATGCGCGAACAACTTGATGAAGCCACCTCAACAGAGCAACTTCACACTTTAAAAGTTGAAATTCAGCAATGGATCGATGGTCTAGTTCGCGAATTTAAAATTGATTTTGCTGACGAAGACTGGGCTGAAGCACGTGATACTGTTCGTAAGTTACGTTTTTTCCAACGTGTTATGAATGATATTGATAAAGCTGAAGATCGCATGCTGGACGAAGAAGAAAGCTTCGACCTCGATGATGATTTTTAATCCGCTGTTACCAATTATTTTCAAGGGATACCGCACGCATGGCACTTTTGCAAATTGCTGAACCTGGTCAATCTACTGCCCCGCATCAACATCGTATTGCGATTGGCATTGACTTGGGGACAACCCACTCTTTAGTGGCGACAGTGCTATCGGGAAAACCGAAAGTTCTACAAGATGACAAAGAGCGAGTATTACTCCCATCTATTGTTCACTATGCAAAGGATGCAACGACGTTTGGCTATGAAGCTAAACCCTTTATGCTGACTGATCCAAAAAATACCGTTGTTTCAGTAAAACGCTTTATGGGTCGTTCACAAGCAGATATCAAATTCCAGCACCCATATACACTCGTTGGTGCAGAAAATGAAATGCCTGCATTTGAAACTGCGGCTGGTCGTAAAACACCTGTCGAAATTTCTGCAGAAATTTTAAAACAGTTAAAAGACCGTGCCGAAGCCAGCCTCAACAACCCTGTGAATGGTGCTGTGATTACCGTTCCAGCCTATTTCGACGAAGCACAACGTCAAGCAACACGTGATGCTGCACAGCTTGCAGGTTTGAATGTTTTACGTTTATTGAACGAACCTACAGCAGCGGCTGTTGCTTATGGATTGGATCAAGACACCAATCTCAGCACCGATCGTAACTATGTGATTTACGATCTAGGGGGCGGTACATTTGACGTCTCGATCTTACGTTTTTCACAAGGTGTGTTTGAAGTTCTTGCGACTGGCGGACACACTGCCCTTGGTGGTGATGACCTTGATCGCTTAATCGTAAAATGGGCTAAAAAACAGCTCAACATCGAAACCTTAACTGATGAAGAATATGCCGTTTTTGTTGTAGCAGCACGTCAAGCCAAAGAATATTTAACCGATCACGAATCTGCCGAATTAAAATTACTGGATGATCGTCTCACTTTAGATCGCCCAACCTTTGAAGCAATTATTCAAGTCGCACTCGATAAAACCATGAGTGTGTGCAAACGTGTATTACGTGATGCCAAGCTTGATCTCGACGAAATCGAACATGTAGTCCTTGTCGGTGGTTCTACGCGCTCTTATGCCGTACAGAAAGCGGTGGGTGAATTATTTCAACGTGAACCATTATGCACCATTAACCCTGATGAAGTGGTTGCCATTGGCGCATCAATCACTGCCAATCAGTTGATTGGTAATAGCCAAGATGGTTCATTATTGCTTGATGTGACCCCACTTTCTCTTGGTCTAGAAACCATGGGTGGACTGGTTGAACGTTTGATTTCACGAAACACCGCAATTCCTGTGGCGCGCCGTCAGGAATTTACCACCTATCAAGATGGTCAAACTGCGATGTTGATTCATGTAGTGCAAGGTGAACGTGACTTAGTTGAGCATTGCCGCTCATTGGGCCGTTTTGTGTTACATGGCATTCCACCAATGACTGCTGGTCAAGCCCGTATTGAAGTGACTTTCCAAGTTGATGCGGATGGTTTACTCACCGTTTCAGCAAAAGAAACCACCTCTGGTGTTCAAGCACAAATTGATATCAAACCATCTTATGGTTTATCCGCAGCGGATACTGAACGTTTATTGGTTGAAGGCTTCCAATATGCCGAAGAAGACAAACACCTTCGTCATTTGCAAGAAACCAAAGTAGAAGCGCAACGTGAGCTAGAAGCACTCGAACAAGCGTTAAAAGCAGATACGGATTTACTCTCACAGCAACAAGCTCGAGATTTAATTCTTGCCGCTGAAGCGTTAAAAGCCCGTCTGAAAACCGATGAGCTTGCAGCGATTGAACATGCTGTTCAGCAACTTAAAATTCATAGTGATGCCTTTGCTGCATTGCGTATGAACCGACATATTGACCATGCCTTAAAAGGTACAAAACTTGAAGATTGGTCAAACTCAAACTAAAGGTATAGGTGATCAATATGCCACGTATTAAAGTTCTTCCTCATGCACAAATTTGCCCTGAAGGTGCAGAATTTGAAGTCGAACATAACGCCAATTTATGCCAAAGTTTATTAAAAAACGGCATTAAAATTGAACATGCTTGTGACATGTCAGCAGCTTGTACGACCTGTCACGTGGTTGTGCGTAAAGGCTTTGACAGCCTTGAAGAAATGAATGACGTTGAAGCAGATTTGCTTGACCGTGCATGGGGCCTAGAGCCTGATTCTCGCCTGTCTTGCCAAGTTGAAATTGTAGATGAAGATTTAGAAATCGAAATTCCTAAATACACCATCAACCATGCTTCGGAAAATCATTAATTCAACTGATTTTCTCAGACATAAAAAGCTAGAGTCAATCTCTAGCTTTTTATTTGCTAAGCGAAAATTAAAGATCGATGTGCAGCAGCACCAGCTATGGTGCCATCTCCAACAGCCAAAGGTACTGAACCGCCTAAACGAGCAACATCACCGCAGGCAAAAATTCCTGTCACTGATGTTTCTTTCATTGCATTGGTCTTTATTGCCTCACCCATCGCATTCTGTTCAATCTCACAACCTAACTTGAATATCCAGTCCTGAGCGATGCTACATTTTGTGGTTGCAAAAATACCATCCAACTGAATAACAGAACCATCTGCGAGTAACACATCGCTATGCCCGATAATTTCTTGAATCAACCGTTTTTCTACGCGGACACCTCGGGTGGCTAATTGATCAAACAATTCCTCGGCTATAGGATAATCATTTAAGAACAGCGTGGTATCCCCCCAATCTGGCAACATCATCGCCATATGTGTCGCATGTTCTGAACTGGCAATAATCCCGATCTTACCTTGATTAAGCTCATAACCATGACAATAAGGACAATGAAAAATGCTTTTCCCCCAACGCTCAGCTAAACCTAAAATTTCAGGTAGCCGATCTTTGATGCCTGCGGCAATGATCAAACGTTTTGCGGTGATTGAACGAGTGGCATCAATACAGATTGCAAAACCACCCTCAACTTTTTCTACACGCTTCACCTGACCATCTTCCCAGTCAACCATCTGATAAGCTAAAAGCTGCTGCTTAGCAATATCCACAATCTCACTGGCTTTACGCCCATCCTGTGTTAAAAAGCCATGTGAATGCGCTGCAAAGCGATTCCGCCTTTGCCCAGCATCAATCACTGCCACTTTTTTACGCGCTCTTACCAAGGGCATCGCTGCTGACAAACCCGCATAACTTCCACCAATAATCGCAACATCGTACTGCATAAGTTCAACCCTTAATGTAACTTTAAAAGTTACATTAATGCTTTTTATTTTAATTTGCAACTTTTGATGTTACATTTAATGTAATCCCTTTTTATATTTTTATAAATTCAATGCGTACAGACAGTAAACTTTCACGAATGCTTCATGTGCTACTTCACATGGCAAGACAAAACAAGACTTTTACCTCTGATGAAATCGCACAAATGCTTTCCACTAATCCAGTTGTGGTCAGACGGACCATGTCAGGTCTTAAAAAGGCAGGTTTTGTCCATTCAGAAAAAGGCGCAGGTGGTGGTTGGCAGTTAACAGGTGATTTAGAAAAAATTACGCTGTGGGATATTTATCAAGCCGTGGGTGAGCCAACGATTTTTGCGATTGGCAATGAAAGAGAAAATCCAGAATGCTTAGTCGAACGAGTGGTGAATTCCGCTTTAAATCATGCAATACAAGATGCACAAAATATTCTGACGCAACAACTCAAAGCCACGACACTGGCATCGTTAGCTGCTGAATTTGATCATTTATATGAGATTCATATACATTAAGAATGAACTGACAGAATAGATGGGGTTTAATTATCGAACTTCATCATCTAAAGTCAATTTAGGAATACCCTGTGCATTGGTAATTTTTTGCTGGGTCTTAATACGCTGAACCATATTTTCCAAGATCTCGACCAGTTCAGGATATTCATAGTTCTGTACTTCTTCTAAATTCAAAACTAAATGGAAACCTTTATAATCGAAATCAAACCATTTTTGTGTATCTGATTTCTTGCCTGTGAATTTCTCCATCACCTGCCAGGTTTTAACAGGACCTTGAATACCTTTTAAATAAATAGGTACTTTAGGCACACACAAAAACTCATTTTTAATCAGCTGATGGGTGTCATCGGCAATCAAAATTTCATCGACTTCTGCCGCAGACTGCAAACGGGCTGCCAAGTTTACGTCACGACCAACAATGGTATAAGCCATACGATGTGAAGCACCATAGTTACCGACGTGGCAATAACCCGTACTGATGCCCATACGAATATGTAAAGCAGGATAACCCATCTTCTTCCAGCGTTCACGTAACAATTTCATTTGCTGGCGCATCGCAATAGCCATTTCGACACAGGATTTTGCATCCTGTTCGACACCCTGCGAGTTTGGATCCCCAAAGAAAATAAGAATCGCATCGCCCATAAACTTGTCGACGGTTGCTTCATACTGCTTGGCAATTTCAGTCATATGACTCAAATAATCATTCAGCAAGAAGGCTAAATCATCGGGAATGAGGGTTTCTGACAACTCAGTAAAACCTTGTATATCAGAAAAGAAAATGGTTAATTTTTTACGCTTATATTCAATTTTTGCCTCTGCCTCACCGCGCATAATTGATTGCCACAACTGTAACGGCGCATAACGGCTCAACTGATTGGCGAACGCAATATAACGCGTCATTTGATTATGATAGTGCTGGCGTTGCTGCCCCAAAATATTCAAACGACGATGCTGATAATAATTACCAATCACAATAAACATCATTAAGCCTAAAAGGCTCACAACAGTCAGTTCTGGATTGGTAGGTTCAAAATACTCTTCTGCACCAAAAATGATGTAGGTACTGAAGTAGAATGTAATGACACCTATCAGCCCGATCAAACAGGAAACAGGCAAAGAAATTCGGTTATTCAATCCGACATAGAGCAGTGCAAATAAAATGGTAAAGGTCGGAACTAGACTCAAATGTATTGCAGCAAGCACCAATGCGACGATCACCGCCTCATTGGCAAACAGAACATTTTTTTCTATTTTTTTATCAAATTTATATTGCAGCCATTTTTCTAAACGAGGACAGAGCAAAAAATAAATGAATAATAAAGGAAGAAGGTAGAGTTGATAGCTAGCACTGGTTGAGGTAAATGCATAAATTACCAAAATAAGTGACAGAATCGAATATCCCATCAAACGATGAAAATAAGCGAACTGTCTAGGTTCTTTATCAATCAACCTATCTAGTGGCACCCTATCCTCCTTTTCTTATTATAGAATACTGTATTTATTCTATTTTTCTGGATCAGTCCATACGCCAATCAAATGGCATATCACCCTGTCCACGCAATGCCAACATTAATGTTTGACGCATATGCGCAAGTACATCATTGCTATAAGGCACAGCTGGTGTTCCCCATACTGGCTTAGGCCATGCAACATCGTTTTGATAACGTACTACATGATGAAAATGAAGCTGAGGAACAACGTTTCCTAAAGCGGCAACATTCATCTTGTCTGCACGGAATACACGTGACAATTGGCTTGATAACCAGCTTGATTCACGTAAAAACTGTTCTTGGTCTGCTTGGCTTAATTCATATAATTCTGTGACGCCTGGAACACGTGGAATCAGGATCAACCAAGGAAATTGCATATCATTCATTAAACGACATGTTGAAAGCGGGAAGTCGCCTACAAAAAATGTATCTTGAGCAAGTTGTGGATGCAAACTAAACATATCTTTATAAATGATGCAGAATAATGATGATCAATACTATCACATCAGTTTTGATGTGAATATTATTAGTAACCTGTTTGATTACAAATAACAATGATTTTCCTCATTTATTGCATGAACATCTGATCAAAAACAGGATCGCATTTGCTAAAAAACACAACTTGCTCAATTAACCAGCAAATCAAATGCTTAAAAGCCTCAATTTAACTCACTCAATAGCTTGTTCAGCAAATCTACAATGAACTGAATCCGCTTATCGTATTCAGCCAATTGCACCGTGACTTTCAAACGTTGACCGCCTTCCATTCGGTAATAAGTTGGATTTTTCTGCATCAGTTGGATGATGCTGATCGCCTGCACAGGAGTATCCGGTGAAAACTCGATATACCCCCCATTACTGTTAATATCAATTTTGGTAATACCCAACTGCTCTGCACGCAAGCGCAGCTGATGCACACTAAACAATTGCTTCACAGGTTGTGGTGGAATACCAAAACGATCAATCAACTCCATACGGATATTGTCGAGCTTCTCTTGGCTATCGGTATTACTGATACGCTTATAGAACAACAAACGTTGATGGACATCACCCAAGTAATCATCTGGGATCAGTGCTGGCATATGTAAATTAATTTCAGCAGTTAATGACAACGGCGCATCAAAATTAGGCGTTTTGCCTTTTTGAATGGCTTTGGTCGCTTTTTCGAGCATCTCCATATACAGACTATAACCAATTGCCTGCATTGAACCACTTTGCTGTTCACCGAGTAATTCACCCGCGCCTCGAATCTCCAAGTCTTCAGTTGCCAGCATAAAGCCAGCCCCCAAAGTGGAAGCACGTTGAATCGCATCTAAACGCTTTTCGGCATCGCCTTTCAGGTGTTTGATCGATGGAACCAATAAATAGGCATAGGCTTGATGATGCGAACGTCCAACACGACCACGCAATTGATGCAGTTGCGCCAGGCCCAATTTATCCGCACGCTCAATAATGATGGTATTGGCGTTCGGCACATCAATACCCGTTTCAATAATGGTTGAGCAGACCAATACGTTATATTCTTTGTGATAGAACTGCTGCATTACTTGCTCAAGTTCGCGTTCGCGCATTTGACCGTGCGCAACCGCAACTCGTGCTTCTGGAACTAAATGACGAATGGTTTCAGCAGCGCGTTCAATGGTGTCTACCTCATTATGCAATAGGTACACCTGACCACCACGTAATAACTCACGCAGAATTGCTTCTTTGACCGAATCATCGGTATGTTCTTGTACAAAAGTTTTTACGGCTAAACGGCGTGCGGGTGGTGTTGCAATAATCGAGAGATCACGCATCCCAGAAAATGCCATATTCAAGGTACGTGGAATCGGCGTCGCGGTTAAAGTCAACATATCCACATCGGCGCGTAGGGCTTTAATCCGTTCTTTATCACGAACACCAAAACGATGCTCCTCATCGACAATCATGAGTCCAAGATTCTTGAATTGGATGTTTTCTTGCAGAATTTTATGCGTTCCTACCACGATATCGACTTTGCCTTCAGCCAAATCTTCAATGGTTTTCAAATGGGTCTTATTGCTGCCAAAGCGAGACAATACTTCAATCCTTACTGCCGTATCGGCAAAACGATCTTTAAAGGATTCATAATGTTGCTGTGCTAACAAGGTCGTCGGTACAAGAACTGCAACTTGCTTATTATTTTGTACCGCAACAAAGGCTGCACGCATCGCCACTTCGGTTTTACCAAAGCCCACGTCCCCACATACCAAACGGTCCATCGGTTTGGCAAGCTGCATATCATGGAGGGTTGCTTCAATGGCATTGGCTTGGTCTAAAGTTTCTTCGTAGGCAAAACCACTGGAGAATTGCATATAGCCTGTATGGTCCAGCTCAAAGGCAAAACCTGGTTTGGATTGACGACGGGCCTGAATATGCAATAACTCTGCGGCCACATCATGAATTTGCTCCAAAGCTTTGCGCTTCGCTTTACTCCATGTATCTGTACCTAATTTATGCAATGGGGCTAAATCAGGATCGCCACCACTATAGCGGCTGATCAGATGCAAATTGGTTACAGGTACGTAGACTTTCGCGCCATCTGCATAATCAAGCTGCAAGAACTCATGATCCTGCTCATCGATTTCTAAAGTAATTAAACCTGCGTAACGCCCTACACCATGATCGATATGCACCACAGGTGCACCAATACTCAGCTCGGTTAAACTACGAATCAAAAACTCTTCAGATACTTCTTGTTGGCGTTTACGGCGGCGTTGAACCACACGGTGTTCATAAAGCTGGTTTTCTGAAATCACCGACAACTGATTACTCAGTAACAACCCTCGATCCAGTGGCGCACTGGTAATCGCAACCTGTAACTTATCTTTTTGGAATTGAGCAAAACTATCTACATTTTGAATTTCACCCAACACACCACGTAGCGCATCTTTTAGCGTTTCTCGACGACCCGCACTCTCTGCCACCAATAAAACAGGGTGCTTGGCTTGGTCGATATAATGTTTTACTGCTTCAAAAGGTTGTTCTTTTTTCGGATCAACAGCCAATTTAGGTGGCTGTTCAGCAGTGATGTTGAGTACACCTGCCTTGGCATCGAAAGCTTCAGCTGAAGCCAAAATTCGAGGGAATTGATTTAATGCCTGTAAAACATGGTTGGGCATTAAAAATAAGTCTTCTGGCGGTAGAATCGGTTGATCAATGTTATGGCGTCGATCTTCATAACGACGCATCACTTCTTTCCAGAAGTGAACAAAATCATCTTCAATTTCACTATTTGTAATGACAACGCAATTCTTTGGTAAGTATGTCGTCAGCATACTTTGTGCTTCCATCACCTTCTTATCAAAGAATAATGGCAAATAAAACTCTAAACCCGGGGTTGCAATTCCTTCTAATACATCCTGATAAATCGGATTTTTCTTCGGATTTGCAGTTGGGAAGCTTTCTGCATAACGGTCTCTAAAAGTCGAACGCCCCTCTTTCAGAGGAAATTCTTTTGCAGGTAAAACAGTAAAGTTTTTTAAGGATTCGGTGGTTCTTTGTGTTTCTGGGTCAAAGAATTTTAGGCTGTCAATTTCATCATCAAATAAGTCAATTCGAATCGGTTGATCTTGTCCAGATGCAAAAATATCCATGATGCTACCGCGAACTGCAAACTCACCGTGATCATAAACTGTGTCAACTAAGCGATAACCTGCTTGAACCAATTGTTTCTTTTGCGCTTCAAGGTCGAGTTTCTGCCCCACTTTAATATCAAAGTGTTCGCCCACGACCCACGAATAAGGTGCAACGCGTTGCGCTAAAGTGCTGGCTGAAACCAGTAAAATCCCTTTTTGTGGCATATTCGATAAAATTGCCAAACGCTCAGAAACAATGTCTTGATGCGGAGATAAACGGTCATAAGGCAAAATTTCCCAATCCGGGAAAATAATGGGCTTGATGCCATAAAATTCGAGTTCGCTCTCAAGCTGAGCAAGATGTTGATTATTCCTTGCAACAATGACATATAGGTTTGAACTTTGTGAGGCAATTTCTTTGAATAATAGTGCTGCGGATGACCCTAACAAGGAACCAATCCAGCGTTTTTCGCCCGCTTTGAATTGTTGTAAGTTTAATTGAGAAATTTCTTGTTGAAACATAGAGAAAATCATGCAATCTAAAAAGATAAGTACCCTATTTTAGCATGATGTTTTTTGAGGAGTGTGAGTTTTTCTACGACTGATTTAAGCTTCAGCTTCTTATAAATTATCGTCTAATTATTTCCTCCGGCGTGATATAAATTTCAGCATCGTCACCTTGTACTGTTGCATGCAGTTTGTTTGCAATCTCGATCATTTTCCTAATCGCTTCAGGACTTGGATTTTTAATCGATAAACTACAAGAATCATGACTATATATTAATGGAATTTCTTGCTTATCAATAAGAATCAGAAAGTCTTGTGCTGAATTCTGGAGATCACTTTTTACTGATGGATCTAGCATCATATAAGCGTGCCATTCTGCAGGAGTAATACATTCCCCTTCATTAAAATAAAATTCTTTTTTTGTAATATGTAAATCATAGCCCGCATAGCTGACTTGGCAAACAATGAATAGAATAAGCAAAATTAATTTGAACATCTTTTTATTTATCTCATCTTTTAAAATTACTTAGGCTATTTTCATATTCAAATAAAAGAAAGCCCTGATCGAGCTTTCCTCTTTAAAACCTTGTTCTAAACATCAATCTTAAATCCTAAATTAACATCACATGCTGCTTGTCCACCACGAACACCAAAATTCTCCGAAGGCAGTTCACGAAGCATAATTTTCACATGATCTTTGGGAATGCCTATCGGCTCAAGATTATGCACAATCAATTTATACAGCTGACGCTTGGCATCTAAGGAACGTCCAAGAAAAGCATCAATACTGATCAAGGTATAACATTCAGGTTTTGCCTTTTCTGGCGGACATTGAAAACGATGTGCTTCATGGACAATTAAACGCACATTTCGATCACTGGCCATGATTTTAAACGCATCTCTAAGCGCAGTATGCACCGCTTCCATAATCTCCAGCTCAACTTCGACTGGATATTGCTGCCTGACTTCGATCAGCACACTTGGCATATTGTTATTCTCCTACGATCTTGCGTTGTGATATCTATTTATTTTTACTATGTTTGCTACTTTCTTACACAATATTAAATAAACTTTATTGTTCTGACTTTATCAATACTGTAATCAAACCATTTTTTCTAAAACCATAAAAAAGCATTCTTCAGAAAATTCCGAAGAATGCTTTTGTTTCATCATCAAGAAGAAGCAAGTTTTGCATTTGGGAAATAACGACCTTCTACAAGGTCATAACACCACTGGAAGATAAATGTATAAACCAAAATACACATGGTCAAACCGAAATCGAGAATTAAGGCCTCGATAAAGCTCATTTTCATCATATATGCAATAATTGGAATGGTAGCCAGCATCAAACCACCTTCAAACCCAATTGCATGCAGAATGCGGACTGGAATGGTTCTTTCCCACTGATATTTATGTTCCACTTTTTCAAAGAAATGGTTAAAAATCATATTCCAGAACACTGAAATGACCGCCATGATCGTACCCAGAATCCCCGTGACTTCAAGCGGCATACTAAAAATAAAACTTAACGCAATTGCGATGATGACCAATAAAATCACTTCATAGCTAATTGCATGAATGAGTCTTCTTTTGGAAATCAACATTTCATAACACTCTTTTATTTGGATTGAGGCTATTTTATTTTTATAATTTTGATTAATCCAATCAGATTCTTTCAGTATTTTTGACAGATGAATATTAATCAAGAACAACTCATCATGTTTCAAACCGTGATTGAAACAGGCTCTTTCTCTGCTGCTGCCCGTAAATTAGGCAAGGTCCCCTCTGCAGTAAGCATGTCGATTGCCAATTTAGAAATTGACCTCAATCTTAATCTGTTTGAACGCGTCGGACGTGAACCCATTCCAACAGCAGAAGCCATCGTCCTGTACGAGAAAACGCAACAATTATTGATTGAAATCAATCAATGGAAACAGCATGCGCATGCCTTGAGTACTGGTTTGGAGTCGACGCTCAATATCGTGGTAGTGTCTGAGCTGCTTTATACCAACTGGACTGACTATATCACCTTGCTGGAGCAGCGTTTTCCAAGTCTTGAAATGAATATTTTTTCAGCCCCACAAGAAGATGCTTTACAGATGTTACTTGATCAATCTGCACAACTTGCATTGATGTTTGAACGTGAACAATTGGATAGCCGCGAACAATTTGTGGAACTAAAAAGAGAAGCGCTTGTTCCTGTCATTGCTAAAAATCATTCTTTAGCACAACTAGATCACGTATCTTTTGAACAAATCGTACAAACACGCCAAATTGTAGTCGCAAGTCGTGATCATAGTATCAAGCCAGAGTTGCTCTATTCTAAAGACTATTGGCGCACAGACAATCATCATTCTGCTTGCATGATGATTATTCGCAACTTAGGTTGGGGTGTCCTCCCCTTACAAATGTTCAATGAAAATCCAGAACTTAAAAAGAAACTGAAGATTTTGGAAATGTATGATTTCACACCAAAATTTGAATACTACGTCGATCTAGTATGGAGCCGTGAAAGTGAATTAGGACTTGCTGCAAAATACTTAATTGACCACATTCGACAACAACGTCAAAAAAATGAGACATAAGTACAAGTGTAGACAGGATGAACAATTCTGCAAACAAATGCGGGGCTTTGCTTTCATCCAGATTGTGTTATAACAGAAGTTACCGATAATATTGTTTATGTAAGAACGCGATATCAATGACTCAGAATGCATTACACCAATTAAAAAATTTAACCACCGTTGTTGCCGATAGTAGTGATCTAGAAGCGATTGAAAAATTTCGTCCACTTGATGCAACGACCAATCCATCACTCATCACAGCTGCAGCTGAACAACCAGAAAGCCGCGAGCTGATAGAAGATGCTTATACTCAAGCCAAGCAAGAAGGCTATCAACGTGATGAACTGATTGAACGTACCATTGATATTTTGACTGTGAAGTTTGGTGTCGAAATTTTAAAATTGATCGAGGGTCGTGTCTCTACAGAAGTCGATGCTTCTCTTTCTTACAACACGGAAGCAACAATTACCAAAGCACGTGAGCTCTCTCAGCTCTATCGAGGTTACGGCATTGAGCAATCACGTATTCTGATTAAAATCGCGTCCACATGGGAAGGCATTCAAGCGGCAGAAGTACTCGAAGCTGAGGGTATTCCATGTAATCTCACTTTGTTGTTTGGTTTACATCAAGCTCAGGCTTGTGCTGATGCAAACGTCACGCTGATCTCACCTTTTGTAGGTCGTATATTAGATTGGTATAAAAAAGCTGAAGGTGTAGAGCAATATCCAATTGCCAAAGATCCTGGCGTACTTTCTGTGAAAAAGATTTATAACTACTACAAACAGCAAGGCATTCCAACCCAAGTGATGGGTGCAAGCTTCCGTAGTACCGCACAAGTGCTTGGTTTAGCAGGTTGTGACTTACTTACGATTGCCCCAAATCTTTTGGCTCAGTTGGAACAAGATCAACAGCTTGTTGAACCTCAACTAAGTGCCGAATTTGCTCAACAAGCAGAAAGCATTGAACGTCCAGCACAAAGTAAAGAGAGTTTTAAAGCTGAACTTGAACAAGATTTGATGGCCTTTCAATTACTACAAGGGGGTATTGATGGCTTTATCAAAGCCCGTGATCAGCTTAGTTTATTGTTACGTCAGTCGTTTGGGATTGATGCTGAAATCAAACCATAATTAGTCGATTTTTCACCAATAAAAACCGATTTTTGTTATATTAGCGAAAATCGGTTTTTTAATGAGTTCACTGTGTTCGGTATAACAGATTTAACCACATATATTATTGGTACAATCTTAATTGTGTTATTACCTGGCCCTAACTCTCTCTATGTCATGTCCGTAGCTTCTCGTTATGGCATTCGTACTGGTTACGCGGCAGCTTGCGGTGTATTTACAGGCGATTCTATTTTAATCCTGTGTACGGTATTAGGTGCGGCATCCTTACTCAAAGCCTTCCCGATTCTGTTCATTATTCTCAAATTAACAGGGGCTTGTTATCTCGCCTACTTAGGTTTTAAATTATTACAAGGTGCTTATCAAACTTGGAATAAGCCGCCTCACCATGCCGAGCTAGCTGATTTACCGAAACTTGATCAAGTTCATCCTTACCGTACAGCACTCAGTATCAGCTTACTTAATCCGAAAGCGATTCTGTTTTTCCTGTCTTTTTTTGTGCAGTTTGTAGAACCTGATTATGCCTATCCTGCATTAAGCTTTTTAGTATTGGCATTGATTGTGCAAATTGTAAGTTTTAGCTATTTAACCGCTTTGATTTTCTCTGGGATTAAACTGGCTAGTTTTTTCAAACATAATTATAAAATTGCAGCTACTGGGATTTGTGTGGTCGGAATCTTGTTCTTTGGTTTTGGTTTAAGATTGGCAACGTCAACGCTCACCTAAGCATAAATTTGATCGAATGATCAATTTATTCAATCACTTTAGAACTACGATTTAGGTCGCATTAACGATATACTTTTCAACAAATTTTAAACAAGTATAGATGCATAGATGCAACGTCTCCTCCAAGATTTTTCAATTCCAGCAGTTTTTGCTGGCTTTATTACTTTCTTAATCGGGATTAGTGTTTCCGCCATCCTCGTCATTCAAGGCGCACAATCTTTAGGTGCCAATACTGCTCAAATCAGTTCTTGGTTTTGGGCATTGGGACTTGCCATTGGTCTCTCGGGCTTGATCCTGTCTTGGAAATATAAATATCCCGTTGCCACCGCATGGTCGACGCCAGGGATTGCATTGATCATTGCCTCGACTGGGCATTATGATTTATATGAAGCGATTGGTGCTTTCTTGGTCTGTGGTATTGCCATTGCCATTGTTGGTTTTTCAGGAATCTTCCAAAAACTATTGGCCCATATTCCACAAAGTCTGACCTGTGCCATGCTGGCAGGGATCTTATTAAAATTTGGTATTCAAATTTTTAGCAGCTTAGAAAGCCATCTTGGCTTTATTCTCAGTATGCTTGTGATCTATTTGGTTTCAAAACGCTTATTTCCACGTTATAGCATTGTACTGACGGTGATTTTAGGTGCAGCGATCTGCCCACTATTTATCGACTTTAAACTTCAATCAATCACGTGGTCACTGACCCAACCCGTGTGGATGCAACCTTCATTTTCGTGGTCTGCCATCTTAGGCTTAGCTTTGCCACTGTTTGTCATCAATATGACTTCACAAAACTTGCCCGGGATTGCCATGATTAAAAGCTATGGCTACCACCCGCATGTGAATCAGTTGGTGGGTTGGACAGGTGTCGCACATACTATTTTTGCGCCTTTCGGCTGTTTCTCAATCAATTTAGCGGCAATTAGTGCAGCGGTAAGCCTAGATGATCAAGTACATCCCGATCCAAGCAAACGCTATATTGCTGGAATCAGCTGTGGTCTGTTCTATATCTTAATGGGGCTCTTTGCAGCGACGCTGGTCAGCCTACTGATGTCATTCCCGCAAATCTTTATTGTGGCGCTTGCAGGGATTGCCCTATTTGCGACGATTAGCCACAACATTGCCGTTGCTTTTTCAAATGTAGAAGAACGTGAAGCTGCGCTACTCACCTTTTTATGTAGTGCCTCAGGTGTCCAATTCTGGGGTATTGGCTCAGCGTTTTGGGGTTTGTTATTAGGTATCTTCGTACTAGTGTTATTTAGATTTAAAGCAAAAAATAAGCCCTAGTTGGGCTTATTCAAATCATGCACGGAAAGCATTGCGGATTACTTTTCCTCTAAATCTTTCTGTGCTTCTTCATCATTTAAAATACGTGCAGCTTGTTTAGGACGAATTAATGGCGCTGTTGGACGCGGATGCGTATGGGTATATTGTAAACCTACACCTGCATAGACATCATCCGCAGCGATCTCTGTTTCAAAACGCTCATCATCACGATCACGAATTTCATCCGTAATGCGTTGTACTTCATCTTCATCAACGCCTAATTCTTGCAAGATCACGCCACCAAATTTGATTGCAGATTCGAAGGTTTCGCGAATCATATAATCCACTTTATGCTTCACTAAATAAAGCGAATGTTCGCGGTCATAAGAACGAACCAGCAGCTTAGCCAATGGAAATTCATGCGTGACCAACTCAACAATTCGATTGGTGGTTTCCTTACTGTCGACACAAACCACAATGGCTTGGGCTGAAGATGCACCCGATGCATGCAAAATATCTAAACGGCAGCCATCGCCATAATAGATTTTAAAACCAAACTTTTCCGCGTTTTGAATCATGTCGATGTCATTATCAATAATGGTGACATCTACTCCTCTTGCCAATAACAGTTGACTGGTCACCTGACCGAAACGACCAAAGCCAATCATCAGTACACTGCCACTCAAGCCTTCAGCAATATTGACATTGTCTAAATTGATCTGATCTTTGGTTTCAGTAAAACGTTTAAATACAATGCCTAAAATCGGGGTTAACACCATTGATAACACCACAATCGCAGTCAAATTCGACTTGACTGAATTATCAATGACTTGCGCACTCAATGCAGCGGCAAACAGAACAAAGGCAAATTCACCACCTTGTGCCATCAGCAAAGCTCGGTCAAGCGCCTCGGTATGAGAGCTTTTGGTGACACGTGCAACGATATAAATCATCAGGGCCTTAGCAAACATCATCGCTAAAACACCGCTGACAATCAGTTGCCAATTCTGAGCAACCACCGATAAATCCAGCGACATCCCGACACCGAGGAAGAACAAGCCCAATAATAAGCCACGGAAAGGTTCAATATCTGCTTCAATCTGATGTCTAAAAGTCGATTCAGATAACAATACCCCTGCCAAGAAAGCCCCCATCGCCATGGATAAACCACTGACTTGCATTAACAAGGCTGCACCTAAAACCACCAGCAGCGCTGCCGCTGTCATCACCTCTCGGGCTTTTGCCGCGGCAAGCAGTCTAAATAATGGGTTCAGCAACCAATACCCTGCGGCAATGAGACCTGCAATCGCAATTAAACCAATGCCGACACTTTCCAAGCGTGTCGAAGTACTTTCCACTACATGGTTTGGCGCCATAAAAGCAACAATTGCCAGTAACGGCACAATCAGCAAATCTTCAAATAATAAAATGGCAACAATCTTTTGCCCTTGCGGCTGAGCGATATCACCACGATCTCCTAGCAGTTGCATCACAATGGCTGTTGAAGTCAGTACAAAACCTGCTGCGCCAATAAAGGCAACTTGCCAACTAAAACCAAACAATAAGCCGACACCTGTTAATGCCAAGGCACAGGCGACAATTTGCAAAGTGCCTAGTCCAAAGATTTCACGCCTTAAACCCCATAAATGTGAGGGCTGCATCTCCAGACCAATCACAAATAAGTACATCACGATCCCAAGTTCTGCGATATGTAAAATCGAAGCCGAATCATGAAAAAAAGCAAAACCAAAGGGTCCAATAATCAGACCTGCAATTAAATAACCAAGGACGGAACCCAAGCCAATCCGTTTAAAAATAGGTACTGCAATCACTGCCGCAGCCAATAAAACCACGGGTGCAATTAAGCTAATTGAATGTGCTTCTGAACTCATACAGTTCTCATTGTTATCAAGCTGGCTTCATTTTATGTGAAACAATAGACATTTTATATATCATTTTTGGGACAATCTATCTCAACTACATGATATAGAAACTATTTCCAAGGCTTAATTGATGGTATTTTTATCCCAAAATGCCTGTCTAATTTGTGGCATGGCATTCAAATGATTAATAATATGCTGCGCTTCTTCTGCATCAATGGAGGTTGCAATCAAAGTGACTTCAATCTCGACCTCTTTTTCACCAAACGGTGTGACTTCAATATCTTTGGCCGGATAATTATGGTGTTGCAAGGTTAAATTCAACTCATCCATCACCACCTTACTCTGACTACGGTCACAAATAATATAGATGACATGTAAAACTTCGGTGTCATCATCAATCGGACGACGGTCAATGACATGGACAATGGGTCTTAATAACGTATTTGCCGCCAAAATAAATCCAGTTGCCAGTATTGCTTCAATAATGAGGTCTGAACCAGCCGAAGCCCCCACAGCTGCGGAGCACCAGAGAGTCGCTGCGGTATTTAGACCATGAATATTACCTTCTTGGCGCATAATCACACCCGCACCCAAGAAACCGATCCCTGAAACCACATAGGCAATCACGCGGACTGCGCCTTCTGCACCCGTTAAATTGGTCGCAATATCGACAAAAATTGCAGCACCGACAGCAACCAGTACATTGGTTCTGAGTCCAGCCGTGCGTTGTCGATACTGGCGCTCTACGCCAATCAATGCACCCAGTATAAAAGCAACGGATAAGCTGACCAGCGTGTCAGCAATATTCGATAAATCAACATTTTGTAAAAATTTTAATTGCATCTTACACCTATTTATTATCAATGTTTTTAATGACAGATTAACTAGATTTGAAACAATTAGGATGAAGGCGTATAACTTAAGCCGAGTCCAAACCAATGTTGTTTTAGGCGATGTAAGCGATCACCAAAGGATGCTTCTAAAGTCAGAACATTGGGAATCAAACTGTATTGTAATGCTGTTTGGAAGAATGGCGCTTGGCGATCTTGATTATACGTTTCAACTGTTACACCGACATGCTCGGTCAGCGTATAAGTTGAAGCGATTCCCCAGCGAACTAGGTGCTCATCGGCCTGTTGATAACCGAGATTGGTATCCAATGCTAAACGTTGATCTAAGAATTGAAAACTGACAGGAACATTCAAAAACCAGTTTAAATCTCCATGATGAGCAACATCATCACGTGATAGCTGTAAACTACTGGCAACCCCCCAGTCATTGTCCATTGACTTTAAAATGCTTTTCGCTTGAACCGAAAAGCCATGAATCTGGTCTTGATCTTTACTGGAGTGATAACCCAACGATACTTCTAAATTTTGATTGAGATTACAAGCAGGGACAACTTGATAAGACCAAGTTCCATCCTTGTTATAACTATAAGTGCTTTCTAGCTGACATTGCTGCGCTGCTGTAATGGAGACATCATCGGTGTTGATGAGTGGACCCGCCTTACTCTTTTGAGTCAGCAATAATCCACATAAAATAAATACGTTAACAATAGCAAGCCATTGAATGGAAGCGTGAAAAAACATAGGCTTCTCCCCATTTTAGGTGAGAAACTAAACAGGATGCAGTCAATACAATAAATTTTGTGGATACAGCAAAATTTTATAGGAGGGTTTAGATAATTTTTAGCAAAGCTATCTCATTGCAAGATAGCCGACCTAAATAGCTCACTTGCTCAGTATTCGCTTTGGCTTAATCCCTTATTAAACCCGAACCTCGAACAACTTCCCATTTAGGATCTCCGTGAATAAACTCAACGGCATTATAGGACATGCGAATTGATTCACAAGCCCTATCGTATGAATTTTTTATTACATGATAAAATTTCGCGCTAAATTAAAGCTCTCTTACCACTACAGTTTTTGCCATTTTGTCGTGCCAGCCTTGCTTCTTCGCATCAAATGCCACCCAGATTAAACCAATAAAAAATACTAATGTTGCTGGGATATAACCAATATAACGAATGATAGCCTGTCCAACAGTCACATTTTCACCTGTTTTTTCATCCAGCACTTTTAATCGAAGCAGACGCTTACCTGGTGTACCAGCAAATTTAATCCAACAGAAAATATAAAAGACTGCGGCGAGAATTTGCCAAATCCAATCTGCCGTAGACATAAATTGGAATGATGAAAAACCATCAGAGGCAACTGTGGTATTGCCACCACCAAAAATCATGGTTAATGGAATCATGGCAACAATCACAATAATGGAATCAATAATGGCGGCACCCACACGTATCCAGAAGCCTGCATATTCATATTTATGAGACATATTTCCCTCATTTTTTAATTGTAGAAATTTAGTTCAATTGAATAATACGCTGTTTTTCCAATGATTTATATTGTGTTTTGTTTTAATTCTCGCTCAAAAAAATCAAGCGTACGTTGCCACACGACTTGGGATTCAGGCAATCCCCGACTCACACTACGGAAGCCATGTGGCATATTATAAGTATAGGCTTCCACCCGATCACCCAATTGCTGGATTAATTTATTACGCTTGGTCGCTGGGCAAAATGGATCAACCGTAGACCAATGCCCTTGTAAAATACGAACCTCATCCAGAGATTCTTTGTTTGGAACACCAGCACCTTGAATACCTAAAGAATGATGATAAACCACAGGTGCCAACATATCTTCGCGCTTCGCCATCTGAATTACATAGCCCCCTGTTAAGCACTGCCCTAACATGCCTAAGCGACCATTGGATCGAAGATCTGCCTTTAAAGCATCCAGTAATACATGAATTTCTTGATTAACTTCACTATCCGCAGCATTGATGCGGCCAGCTTTGCTCACCATGGCACGAATACAATATTTAACTGCACCGCCACTAAATAGATTAGGTACATAAACCAAATAGCCCCGATCCGCCAAGTCTTGGGCATCTTCACGATAGACATCGAGAATACCGAATAACTCATGTAACAATAAAATAGCAGGCGTTTTTTCAGAGCTTTGTGTGGGTGCATACACTTCAACTTCAATTTGACGTGTTGGTAATGTGATTGTTTTTATTTCCATTGCAGTCATCCGTTACATTCGAATGATTTCCATACTATTTCTGACAATACTAATTGTCAAATAAAAAAGGATGTCTGACGACATCCTTTTCCTATTCATTCAATCAATCAAATACTAAGTAAACTGTTCAATGTCTCAGCTACATTTTTCGATTTTACTTTAGGTTGCAATGCCTTAAGGGCTTGTTGCACCTGACTACGTTGTGGTTCAGCCAAGGTGTACCAGCGTGACAGCACTTGTAATAAACGAGAACCTAAGATTGGGTTTTTCTCATCCAGATAAGCAGCCAACCCAATGAAATGATCGACACCAAAGCTCCACGTATTGACTGGATTTGCCGCCAAACCGCCACTTACGGCACGGATACGGTTCGGTGTTCCCAAATCATAATCGGCGTGCTTGGTCAGATATTCAATGGTTTCTGCTGTTGCACACGGGTTCGATGCTTGAATACTAAACCATTGATCTAAAGATAAAGCTTCATCTTTAAAACGGTTATAGAAATCTGCAAGTGCCGCTTGTGCTTGGGGTGCGTCATTCCAGACCAAAACACGTAATGCACCTAAACGCTCAGACATATTGCCCGTTTGTTGGTATTGTGCATAAGCCAACTCAAATACAGATTCATCGCCTTGACGCGCCAACATATTCAGAGTGATATTCTTTAATGAACGTACGCCCATCGCCAAAGAAAACTCTTTTTGCTGGTCTGGATCTAAAGCCAAATAAGTCTCTTTCCAGAATGAACCTAAATCACGTGCTAAACGATCCAGCACAGCTTCACGCTTTTCACGAATCAGTTCAGGCTCATAGTCTTGATCAATACGACTGCCTAAATAGTTTTCACTTGGTACATCAAATAAACGCGATGCCAATAACGGATCTTTATTCACTAAGTCTGGCAAGGTATTTTTAATTGCCTGAATATAGGTATCCACCTTATGGTCTTCTAAAAGAATACGTTCCAATAAGGTTTGTGTTGCTTGCCATTGGTTAAAGCCATTGGTTTCGTGCTGAATCAAGAAGGCAAGATCATCATTAGAATAATCAAAGACTAAATTCACAGGTGCCGAGAAATTACGTAATAACGAAGCTACAGGTTGCTCAGTCACCCCTGTAAATTCAATTGTTGCTTCATCTTGATCAAATAAATACACGCCATCTTTGACCTCATTCACAAACAGATCAGTGCTGTGCAAGGTATATTGCTCACCCGTATTGGCATTAAATAATGCCAGAGCCACAGGAATTGGTACTGCTTTAAGGTTTGGATATTTTGGATGTGCTTTCAAGCTTTGTTTGAAGCTTAAACGATACGTCTGTGCAGCAGCATCATATTCACCTTTAGCTTCTAACTTTGGTGTACCAGGTTGGTTATACCACGTCAGGAAATTAGAGAGATCAACACCCGAACCTGCACTTAATGCAGCCACCCAGTCTTCCACTGTGACCGCTTGCCCATCATGGCGTAGGAAATATTCATCTGTGCCTTGACGGTATTTTTCTTTACCTAATAGAGTTGCCATCATGCGGTTGATTTCAGCACCCTTCTCATACACTGTCGCGGTATAGAAGTTGTTGATTTCAACAAAATGGTCTGGACGAGGCGGATGCGATAAGGGGCCCGCATCTTCTGGGAATTGATGCGATTTCAATACCGCTACATCATCAATCCGTTGTACGGCTGCTGATTGTAAATCCTCAGAGAAAGACTGGTCACGGAAAACCGTTAAACCTTCTTTTAAACACAATTGGAACCAGTCACGACAGGTAATTCGGTTGCCTGTCCAGTTATGGAAATATTCATGTGCAATGACTGACTGAACTCGCATAATCGCAGCATCAGTAGTGTATTCTTCATCGGCAAGTACACAAGACGTATTAAAGATATTTAAACCTTTATTTTCCATCGCCCCCATGTTGAACTGACTGACGGCGACAATCATATAGTTATCGAGATCATACGGGCGACCATAGTGTTCTTCGTCCCAACGCATTGAGTGCTTTAGAGCCTCCATCGCGATATGACATTTCGGAATATCTTTTTCAATTGCATAAATTTCTAAGGCAACATCACGACCTTCCGAAGTGGTGTAACGATCCTTCAATACCGCCAAATCACCAATCACACAGGCAAATAAATAGCTTGGCTTTTTGGTTGGGTCTTGCCAAATTGCAAAATGACGGCCTTCCCCAGCCTCTCCAGTTTCCAATAAATTGCCGTTTGCAAGCAGTACTGGATATTTCTTATCCGCTTCTACACGTGTGGTAAATTCGGCCAATACATCAGGACGGTCAGGATAAAAAGTAATTTTACGGAAACCTTCAGGTTCATTTTGAGTGACAAATAAATCACCTGCCTTGTATAAACCCTCTAATTGCGTATTCGATTCAGGATGAATGATCACTTGAGTTTGTAGAATGACCTGATCTGGTGCATCAGCGATCAGCAATTGTTCACTATCTAACAGATATTGCTCTGCACTCAGGAGTTGCCCATTGAGTTGGATCGATTTTAATTCCAGATCACGCCCCAAAAGCACCAAAGTACCAGTCGTTTGGCGTTTCATCACCAGCGTAGAATCAACAAGCGTATGATCATCATAAACTTGGATGTCCAGATTGATCGATTCAACCAAGAAAGAAGGCTTTTGATAGTCTTTTAAATAAATGGTTTGATCTGCTTGTACTGGAGGTTGCGCCGCAATATTCATCAGTATTCCTTATCTTTCATCATGTCGGATGGTCTTGTTGGCAAGACTCTTGATGAGTCGATCATACGCCAACTTACAAAAGCTGTCTTTAGGGTCACACACCCGTTTTAAGAATTTTATTGGGTTTAGTTTTCAGGTTTTCAAATTTATTGAGCAAATCACATGCCGTTTAGACAAAATTACAACATCGTTTTCCATTCTTAAATAAATGCTACACAACCAAATGGGTTTTATCACTCAACTTACATTTTTTTCCTGCGTTTTACATTTTGTGCACGGTTATTGCTTAACCTAATATGCCAATGTAGGTAAATACAATAAAACACATGAGGGTAAAGACGATGGAATTAAAAGCACACCTATATCGTTTAGAAAATATCAAGGCGATCCACGATCTTGCTAAAGCTGGCGTGGATCATCATGTAATCTCCGTTTTTTTAACAGCAGAGGGAATTGAACTGACAACTTTAGAAGTGACCAATATCGTGAACACCTATGATGCACTTGGTAAAGAAAAGCTACCAAGTAAAAAAGTACAAGCGCTTATTGCAGCTAAAAAAATCGGTCAGGAGGACGAAAACTTACCATGCCCTGTTTAATCACTTACTTTAACCATAAAAAAACCTCGAAGCCAATTCGAGGTTTTTTTATAAATATCTAATTATGGTGTTGCGTTATCAGTACGTAGCCAAACGACCGTACGTCCCAGTGCTGAAACGCCCATATAACCACGCATACGTAAACGTTTGCCTTCTCCAGTCACCACACCTTTACCTTTATAGATACGGCCTGAAGTCGGTTCCAAAACCCGACCATCAATATATGAATCAGGTTTGTTTGGGTCTTCTTTAAAGCCCGATAAAATCTCTAAGCCTAAAATCGGTTTATTGGTATTCGGTGCTGCACATTTGGTGCAATTGGTAAGGGCAATGCCATGTGAGTTTGGATAACGATAAACAATCTTCCCATGATAACGGCCGTCATTTCCTTTACGGATTTCTACGATTGAGAGTTGTTCACCTGTACGTTCTTCAATGCTTTTCCAGTAGCCTTCAATCGAAGCAGCGAAAGTTGTTGCGCTTGCACAAGCAAGAGTGAGCCCCATGATTCCGTTCATGAGCATACGATTTAGCATATTAACCCCGTCTTAAAAAAGTAACCTATTCATCTTTATAGGTTTAATGCACGGAAATTATCACACTTTTACCCAAGTTACACTGTACGCTAGCGTTCATTTGTATAAGAAATAACTGATCTAATGGCTGAATCTGACATCTATATATGCATTCTTTAGTACAAATAAAAAAAGCCTAAACGGGTCGTTTAGGCTGACTAACAAGCAGTTTATAGCGTTAAGGATTCGCACTATCAGTACGAATCCAGACTTGGGTACGACCAAGAGCTGAAATTCCCATATAACCACGCATACGTAAGCGCTTTCCATCTGCACTCAGTTGTGCTTTACCTTTATAAATATTGCCCGTTTTAGGCTCAAGTACCCGACCATCGATATACTGATTTGGATTCTTCGGATCTTCTTTCAATCCCCATGCAATCTGTAATCCCTGAATCGGCTTATTTTTAAAAGGTTCAGGACATTTCACACAATGTGTCAAGACATTGCCACCCCCTGGAACAGGATAACGATACACAATCGTTCCCGTATAGGTATTATCTGGTTTTTTCTTAATTTCTACGATTGAAAGCTGCTCGCCCGTACGATCATCAATACTTTTCCAAAATCCTTCAGGTGTAGAAGCAAAACCGAATGTCGCGAATACAGTCAAAGAAATGCCCATGATTCCTTTCATGAGTGTGTGTTTTTGCATAATAAGCTCCGTAATGCAAAATAAATCCGTCTATCACTTCATTTTTATGCAAATGTACAGAAACAGTCAACACAAGCAAGGGATATTTAATTACTTAAAATCAAACAAAATTTTAAGTAATTCACACAATTAAAAATAAATGATCATGGATTGGCACTGTCGGTTCGAATCCACACTACAGTACGACTTAAAGCCGAAATTCCAACATAGTCTCGCATATGTAATTGTTTAGCATCCGCGGTTAAACGCGCTTTGCTTTTATACACCTTGCCTGTTTTGCTTTTAATAATGCCGCGCCAAGAGCCTTCAATTAGGCTTGCATAGGTTAAAATACTGCTCAAACAAGCCATTAGGCCGAGCATACATTGCATCCATATCTGGTTATTTATGTTTTCCCCTCTGCTTTTGCTTTGTCCAATTGATTTGACGTTATGATTCTCATTGGCGCAGGAATTTAGCATAGTTTAAAAAACTACAAAGCTATAGGCTTATCTTTTATATAAAATTCAGTAGATTAGGTCTCATTTTAGTCATAATTTTTATCTATCTATAAACTTTGCATCACTCTACTGATACAGCATGTATAATCCCCTATTTAATGGTCATAGGTTTAATCTCAATGGATTTACAGATTCTACAAAAACAGTTAGATGAAAGTAGCCATTGCCCGCTGTGCCACGCTTCAATGTTCTGGGTCGAGGCAGAACAATACAGCCAAGAATTTCAATTTCACGAATGCAGCCATTGCCAGCACCGCGTTTTTAGAAGTGACAGCAAACTAAATTGTCACTGTGCTCAGTGTACGGCGCAACGAAAAAAACAAACCCAGCAGACCATTTTACAAGAACAACGTAAATACAAAGTCAAAGATGAAGTGATTTACAGCCTGAATCAACTGAGCTTTTTGCATAAACTATTCTTGCTTAGCCTGCTGGACAGCTATGCGCGGGAAGATGTACAACATGATGAGTTGATTCATTGGCAGAATATTAAATATCGAGAATTTACACCCAACTATTTATTTCAGAATCATTTAGTTCAAGAGTTATTGAAATTAGGGATACTTAAATCACAAGATACAGGCTTAGAAACGGAGCATTATTATCTCAATGTCCGTCTGGATGGTTACTCAGATCCAAGCTTGTTTAGTGTGGCCCAACAATTACGCCATTGGTTTTATGAAAATCTAAGCCAAGGAATTCCGTTTAAAAGTACAGACGAAGTCAAAGACGCATTGTATCTGGTGCTCTATCAGGAAATTGTGCAGTTCATGCAGTTCTATTGTCGAACTTGGGGTATCCAAATTGCAGGTAATCGACCCTTCCAAGCTTTTTGCTACCGTTTAATGGAAGGTTTGGCTGTGGGGCAGATTTTTTACCTGATCCAAACCGCTTTAGAATATCTGCATAAGCAGAACGCATTGCAGCCAAAAAATGATAAATTTATCAACACCAGCTTGCTCAAAAAGACTTTAGAACAATATCGCGAACGCGCTTTGACCGAACGTTGGGAAACCACGACATTACCAAGACCTTACATGATTCCATTTAGCAAAATGAGTGAAATCCTGCTGTTTAAATTTTTAGGTTATGACGAGAGTATTTTTATTCAGCCGGTCTGGAAGTCTTGGCGAAAAATAGAACCGCGTTTAAGTTTTTACTCGGTTAAACGTTGCATGTATTGCGGTTCAAATGACTTAATCGTGGATTATGATGCCACAGATTATGTGTCATTAATTTGTCGTCAATGTAAGCATCAAGATCATTATTTCACCCGTTAATAAAGACTTTATTCAGGATATGTCATGTCACACAAACAACAATTGATTGATCAAGTCATTGATGCTTGGCGCGCCTTACAACAACAAACACCTTTAGTGCAATGTATGACCAATAGTGTTGCCAATAATTATGTGGCAAATATTTTACTTGCAGCAGGTGCCTCACCTGCCATGATTGATAATCCCTTCGAAGCCGAAGATTTTACTAAAATCAGTGCAGCCTTAAGCATCAACATCGGCACACCGACCAGCGAACAGACCCAAGCGATGTTGATTTCGGCCCAAACAGCCCAACAACATCAGGTGCCTTGGGTGCTTGACCCAGTTGGTTATGGGGCAGTGTTAAAGTGGCGCAGTGAGACTGTTGATCAATTGTTAAGGTTCCAGCCGAGTATCATTCGTGGTAATGCCTCTGAGATCAGTACTTTAGCAGGCAGCCAGATTCAGTCTAAAGGCGTGGATAGCACTTTAAATAGTCATGAGGTTTATGCACAGACGAAGAGCCTGTTACAACATACAGAATGTATTGCGATTTCAGGTGAATCAGACTTCATTATCTCGAAACAGCTTGATGCTGTGATTCAAGTCAATGGTGGTTGTTTTTTACAACCTAAAATTACCGCAACAGGTTGCGCCTTAGGTGCATTAACTGCAGCCTATCATGCTGTCAGCAGTCCAACCATTGCTGCACTTGCCTCACATATTCATTTTGCCATTGCAGGAAAATTGGCTTATGACCATGCACAAACAGTGGGCAGTTTTAATGTGGCCTTTTTGGACTATGTGCATATGTTAGATGACAATTTAATCCAGCAATATGTCGACATTAAAATCGTTTAGGTCGCTTATCAATCAATAAAAGACTTTCCTGCTTGAGTATTACACCTTACTTAGCGGTGCTAAAAACGCAACCTTCAGTTGCGTTTTATCGATTCAATTTTAACTGAACCCATTAACTAACGCCCTAACAATGGACTAAATTGAGCTTTTTTCGCTGAGTAACATTTCCGATCTATTCAAAGCTGTTGCGATCAATCTGATATTGTTTAAAGTACAACAAACGTTCGGCCTCACTCAAACTTTCATCATATTGAATAATTAAATAAATATCTTTCTTGGTTAAGGGTACAGATTTTAATAGGTCTGCCAATTCAGTCACTCTAATCGCCGCGACTTCACTGGGCTGCTTGAGAATATCTGCATCTTGTTCAATAAACTTAAAATCAACGCCTTGTAAATTGAAATACACCATCACTCTTCTATTCAATGCGTCACTATCATCATATAACACGGTCCCTGCAGGTAAAATGGTGTAGTCTGAATAGTTATCAAAACTTGATGCGATGCTTAAAGGTCTTTCCAAAACATGAATTTTAGGTGTCGCAAGGTATTTCCATAAATACAAAATGACGAGAAATTGAATCAACGTTAAAAGAATTAAAAAAGTAATCGCTATATTTTTTTTCATAAATCATCTTCTGTGCTCAGCTTAGAGCATCAACATCTCGCCTTGAAAATAAAGTATTTAATCATGGCTTACATTGATCAAGATTTAGCATGATCATCAGTTCAACAATATCGGCCTGTGCTTTAGGTTCTCTTTTCTTTTTGAAATGATAGTCCTTCCAAACGCTCTCCCAATTCTGGTCAATAAAGTTCACCATGCATGCTTTATATGGAACGGGTGTAAGTGTTTCGACCTGCTCTAAAAACCTGTGCTTATACGACATCTTGGCTTGAGAACAACCCAATATAAAAAGCATTACAATCAAAATAAGACTTCGATTTCTCATGTTTTCTCAAATCACGATGCTTCTTCTTGCTATACTTTAAGCTACGGATTTCATTCATAACAGGCCTTAAAAGTAATTTTAATCAATGTTCATGGATTTGTTTTTGATCAAACGCTTAGGCCATCACTTTATCATAATGTTTTGGATTGAGTCGAAGCATCAATACCGCAACAATCACGACCATAGCTAAATGCCAGATCCATCCTGCTGCATAAGTCCCTGTCATATCATGCAATACCGCTAGCCACCAAGGTGCAATTGCAGCCAATAAAAATCCACCACCTTGCATTAAGGCTGAAAGTTGTCCCGCATGTGCAGGATCAGGTAAATGGTCAAGCACCACAATCATCAACAAAGCAAAGCATCCCCCTAAACCTGCTCCTACGGTGATTGCCCAGAGATAAGGCAAAGTATCTGCCCAAAATGCCAAGCCTGTGAAACCAATCAGTTGCAAAATTAAAGTTAATCCTACCCAGATTCGACGATCTCGCTGTTTTCGAGATAAATAAGGTAACAGCAATGCTGCCCCTGCTTGACTCAGTGTCAACACAGCCATCAGATTTCCACTGGCCGTTGCGGCCCAACCGTGTGCTTGAAAAGCAGGTGCAAGCCAAGCCACAATCGAACTATAGCCGCCATTGATTAAACCAAAACAGCAGATCAGCAACCATGTTCTTGGCTGCTTGAACAACCGCATCACCGAAGGCATTTTTTTATGCTGCTGTGCTGTCTGAGTCAAAACACACGTTGCAAAGATCAAAGCCAGTAATGCAGGCAATACAAAAACAGCCAGCCCGATTTTCCAGTCACCACTGCTGTTTGTCGCTACTGGGGCAAGCAATGCCCCAAGTGCACCACCCCCCATTAACGTGGCTGAATAAAGCCCCATCATCGGACTCAGATGTTCATGGAACTCTCTTTTAATCAGACTTGGGAAAGCTGCTTGGATCATAGCAACGCCAAAACCTATTACGGCAGCGGTGAAGATTAAAGCCCAGCCATGTACAGTAAAAAAGCGTAAACCGCAGCCCACGCAAATCATGACCAATGCGCCAACAATCGCGCGACGTTCACCAAACAGGTTTTGCAGAACTGGACCAACGAAGGCGATCAGTCCCATTAATAACATTGGTACCAAGGTTAATAGCGCAATCCCTTGCAGACTCAAACCCGTAGTCGCACGAATCTGATTGGCAACAGGTCCGACACTGGTCATAAATGGCCGAAGATTTAATCCAACCAAAGCAACGGTGATGATCAACAATGATCGATGTTTGATCGCACTCATGGTTTTAACCGTATATCAATCATGAGATAGACTTCCAATAGCCATACAAATTTGGCTTGGCTTCGATTCTTATAGGAACATAACCAATCATCATAGACTGCTCTGCAAAAGGTTTTGCTAAATCCGCATAAATTGCTGCTGTCGATAAGCCATATGCCTCAGCATCATCATTTGAATGTGCATAAATCACACGATTAATTCCCGCCATGCGCATGGCTGCCAAACACATGGGGCAAGGCTGCCCACTGGCGAATACAACACAACCATCCAAATTAGCTGTTCCTAATCGTTGGCTTGCCGCGCGTATCGCCAAGAGTTCTGCGTGTGCTGTTGGATCATTGCTTTTCAGTATTTCATTTACACCTGACGCAATCACTTGGCCATCTTTCACTAAGACTGCAGCAAAGGGTCGCCCACCTTGCTCGCAATTTTGATACGCCAGTTCAATCGCCTGACGCAGAAAATCATGATCCTGCTGCATTCTAACGCTCCAATAACGTTGCTTTTGCGCCTGCACGCAATAAAGCTTTTTCGATAGTGCTATAACCACGTGCATGTGCATGTTCGAGTGCCGTAATCCCATCAGCATCAGGAATGTTGACGTTAGCACCAGCAGCAATCAACACATCAACAATCTGCTGATAGGGTTGACTGCCATTACCTAAAATGATCGCTTCCAATAAAGCGGTCCAGCCCAAGTTATTGATGTGATCGACATCAACACCTGCCTCAATTAAAGTACGTACGGTATCGACATGACCTCGTTCAGCCGCAGGAATCAAGGCTGTGCCTCCATAGCGATTGGTACTTTTTAAATCGGCTCCATGCTGTAAGGTCAGCTTTAATATTTTTAAATAGCCACGTGCCCCTGCATAAAGATAAGGGCTGTCCTGAATTTGATCTTTGGCATTGACATCCGCACCTGCATCAATCAAGGCTTGTGCGGCATCGAGATTATTGGCACGTGTTGCAAGCATTAAAGCGGTCGAACCTGACGCATCACGTGCATCAATCTGAATATTTTGAGCGAGCAATTGCTGGATTTGTGCCACATTATTCTGTGCAGCCGCCGTATGTAAGGCCTCTTCTTGCATAGCATCTCCCGAAGTTGCGTGGCTACATGCAGTCAATGCAATTGCAAATACAACAGACAAAAATGATTTGTGCATAGAACCCTCCATGGATCAGCCTTGTTTGACAGGTGAGAAATAGAATCTGTGTTTAGCATAATCAGCTTTATTGCTATTTAAAAATTAAATTATTTAATGAAATGCATTAAGATTATGAATACAAAGTTCAATCTCATTTCAAACTTCGGTTTTCTGAGTATTTCGATATGTTTGATCCACGTTTACTCCGCGCCTTTGTCAGTATCTTTGACGCAGGCAGCTTTACCTTAGCTGCCGAGCGCTTGCATATGACCCAATCCACAATCAGCCAACAACTCGCTAGATTAGAAGAGTCTGTGGGTAAGAGCTTGATTGACCGTAATTCGCGCCCCTTACAACTGACCAATTCAGGTGAATATCTGATTAGCTATGCACGGCGGATTTTGGCCTTGCAACACGAAGCACTAACCGTTTTGGGTGATCCTTCAGGTACGATTCCCATTCGGATTGGTTTACCAGAAGATATTATGAATACAGATATGGCTTTGGCTTTAAGTGCTTTTAGCAAACAACACCGTACTGTTCGACTGGATGTGACGGCTGGACTCAGCCGTGATTTGATGGAACGTTATCGCAATGCACAACTTGATATTGTGATCGTTAAAGAAACAGCGGCCAGTTCAGACCATCATGCCAGTTTCCCCGAAGAAATGGCTTGGTTTGAAAGTATCGATCATGGCGGGGATTGGTCTGATCCACTACCCTTGGTGACCTTCCCACAAGGTGGGCTCTATCGTGATGAAATGTTTGAACGAATTGAACGCGAGCGCCTACATGGCTATATCGCCTTTACCAGCAATAGTTTAGCCAGCGTATTGGTCGGGGTTGAAACAGGTCTCGGTTTATCACTTTTGCCCGTTGCCACCACCACAGGTCATCGGGTACGGGAATATTTACCTTTGGGTAAGGCACAAGCCATGACCGTTTCCATCTATGCTTGGGATAAAGAAGGACTGGTCGCAATTCTATTACAGCAGATGACCACGGTGCTGCAACATCGCTTTGAACAAAGCAAAGCCGAATGATTAAATAGAAATACCCGCTCAATCTTGCAATCAACCGTCTTTAAGTGCCAAGTCATATGCTGCATGTGCCAAAAATATATGCCATGGCACAACAAGTTAAATTCCGTCCTCTACTGTCAAGACTATGCCTATAGCGCTGATTACTATCAATTGAAATAGACATCTTTGATAAGTAGGTCAGCATGGCAAAACAGACAGAAAAACGATACAGCCAGTATTGTCGTAATAACCTGGTTTTTAATGTGATTGATTCGGGGCCAATCGATGGTAAACCTGTCATTCTATTACATGGTTTTCCTGAAACCGCACACAGTTGGCAAGCCACCAGTACCATTCTCAATCAGCAGAACTTTCGAACCTTTGCCATTGAACAACGTGGCTACAGCTTAGCAGCCTCTCCCAAGGGTCGTTTTCAGTATGCAATTGCGGAACTGGTTGCTGATGTCAAAACTTTCATCGATTTATTAGGGCAACCCGTCTATGTGATAGGTCATGATTGGGGTTCAATTGTGGCCTGTGAATTGGCCCAACAATATCCCAATCTAGTCAAACATTTGACTTTGGTTTCAGTACCACATACAGGTGCGTTTTTAAAATCCATGCTCAGCAGTACGCAAATTTTCACCTCCTACTATATTGGCTTTTTTCAACTCCCCTTTATACCTGAACTGCTGTTTAAAAGAGCCAAATCACTGAGCCAGTTATTGCTGAAAAATTCAGGGATGAATACGGAACAAATCAGAGATTTTCAGCAGCATTTCATTCAAGAAAACCGTATCGGCACAGCCATTAACTGGTATCGCAGCATGCCTTTGGCGCCTATTGGCTCCAGCTTTAAAAAGGTAAAAGTCCCCACCCTATTTATTTGGGGCAATAAAGATATTGCGGTTGGCAAAAAAAGTGCGCAGCTGAATAAACAGTTTTTTACGGGTCAATATCAAGAAATCTATCTAGATGCCACGCATTGGATTCCTGCCCAGAATGCCGAGCAACTCAGCCATTATTTTATCAATGCCGTGAATGAGGGAGAACACCATGCATCCTAAACAACGACTGGAAAATCATTATCTTGAGCAACGCCGTGTGCAATTCGATTTTAGCCATACGCCCGAGCATTGGATCTATGACAATCCTTTTGCCACTCATTTAATTAATGCAGTTCATTTAATTTTACCTGTGGGTGAACTTTGGATGTGCCGTTCTTTTAATGAAGCCTTGCCTTATGTCCGCGATGAAAAGCTACGTGCCGATGTAAAAGGTTTTGTCCATCAAGAAGCGCACCATGCCTCCGCTCATAAAGTCGCTCAAGACTATTTACGCCACTATGATTATGAGATTGATGAATTTCTTCTCTCTCTAGACAGCATGTTTAAACAAATCAATACAGCACCATTTGGTTTAGCCCTTTCCAAAAATCTAGAATATCGTTGGCTAACCATTCGCGTGGGTATTGCTGCTGCGGTTGAGCACTTCACCACCATGTTAGGCACGTGGTGTCTCGATGACCAACCATGGCAAAATAAAACTGCTGATGAAATGATGGCGGATTTAATGACTTGGCATCTGGCTGAAGAAGTTGAACACCGCAGCGTGGCGTTCGATCTATATATGCATTTATGCGGCGAACATAACAAAGCCTTTGCCTATCTGCAACGCCAAACGATTATGTTGGCTATTGCTCCACTATTCACCTTTGCCATTTATCATTGCTTTAAAAAACTAGCGCAACAAGACCAGCATGCCCATCCTTATCAAAACTACGGACTGATTCGGGCATTAAGGCACACAGCGATTGAAAACGCCCGTAGCAAACAAGTACCCAGTTTTTTCGCGATGATTTCTAGCTTAAGACATTGGGTTAAACCCAGCTATCACCCATTTTATGAAGGTGATACCAACAAAGCCTTACAGGTGTTAAACCACTCTCCTGCTGTGAAAGCCTTAACCAAACTTCGCGCTAGTTAATATCTAAAATCTTCCTCTTTTAGGCACATGATGTGCCTTTTTTTTTATTTTCGAGAAAAACAGACATAAAAAAGCCTTATTTATATAAGGCTTTTAATTAAGGTTTTAGCGATAAAAGCGATAACTATAGCTATCGAATTCTGTCATATCTTTTTTCATGTACTGCATCGTCCACGGATAATTCGCCACATTCACTTGCTGAGCATCCAAATAATAACTGGCACAGCCACCTTGATTAAACACAGTTCCATTCAACTTATTTTGCAGTTTTTGATTATATTGATCATCCGCAAAATTAGAGATTTCAAAACTGCTTAAGTGATTGTCCAAGACAAACCGTATGGCTTTCACTGCATAATCAATCTGGTTTTCAGCTGCGCTAATTAAGGAGTTATAACTAATACTATTGGGACCAAGCAACATAAAGGCATTGGGTAGATCTTTCACCACACAGCCTTTATAGGCCTGTACTGTATTTTTTTGCCAAACATCATCTAGCAACACACCTGTTTTGGTCACAATCCGTTTGGCAATCGGCGGTTTTGCCACCTCAAAACCGGTACTCCACACAATGATGTCCAAAGGAATTTCTTGACCATCTACCAGAATACCTTTTGCAGTGATTTCCTTCACGCCTTGATCGATCAGTTCCACATTTTGGGCAGCGAGTGCAGGATAATAGGTGTTTGAAAATAAAATCCGCTTACATCCCAAAGTAAATTTTGGTCTGACTTTCTCTCGTAATGCTGGATCTTGAATCTGATAGTGCATCCAGTGAATCAGCCCCTTACCTAGAGCCTCCAAGGTTTTTGGTTGATTGACACTGGAACTGAACATATCCATAGACACGCTGGTCAATTTGCGTAGAGAGTGCATGGTAAAGGGCACTTTTTGCTGAACGTTTTTAGATGCATCATGCAGCACCAGATTCGGTTTCGGAATCACCCATGGCGCAGTGCGTTGAAACACATAAAGCTGTTTCACAATCGGTTGAATCGCAGGAATAATCTGTATCGCCGATGCCCCTGTTCCAATCACGGCGACACGTTTATGGCTTAAATCAACCGCATGATTCCATTGCGCGGAATGGAAGACCTCACCTTTAAAACGATTTAACCCTTTTACAGTCGGCATTGTCGGCTCACTCAACGGACCAACCGCAAAAAAGACAAAGCGTGCCTGATAGATGCCTTGATTGGTCTCAATTTGCCAACACTGTTGCTCATGCGACCATGAGGCTTGCTGTAATTCGGTATTAAACAGAATATGCTGATCCAGCTTAAAGCGCTTGCTGACATCTTGAATATACTGCTGGATCTCTTTTTGTTTCGCGAAAATATGACTCCAGTTTGGATTCGGTGCGAATGAATAGGAATAAATCGAAGATGGCACATCACACTCGCAACCTGGATAGGTATTTTCCCGCCAAACACCACCCACTTCATGTGATTTTTCGACCATAATAAAGTTATTGATATTTTGCTGTTTCAGTTTAATCCCAGCGGCAATTCCAGAAAAACCAGCCCCGATAATCACTACATCAAATTGATGATTATTTACTACCACATCCTGCTTTAAATCTGACATTTTCCACTCCAAAATATAAAATCTTGTCAGTTCAACCCATTCATAAATCAACAAATTTATAAACAGACCTATCTGTGGAAAATAATTTGATTGTCCAATAAAGACTTGACCGTCAATGCCAGATTAAAATAATCAAAGTCAAATGAATGAACTACACTCAAATCATGTCTTATTCTATTGATTATTAATGAGAGATTTTGAGATCAAAGCTCATGATTCTGTCCCTTGATGATACAAAAACTTTGAATTGAATCGGCTAAGATAAAGCGGTAAATCAACAACGTTATCGCCACGATGATTTATCTATAATTGGGTTAAAGGATTTGACTTGAAAACTAGTAGAGCAATTATGACTGAAATTCCAAGTATTCCATCGGTGCTGTTAGAACTCATCGACAAGTATCTTCAGCAACAAAATATTTCGAATCATCAGCTCAATGAACTTGTGCAGCAGTATGCCAATCAGCCAAGAATGCCATTACACAAATGGTGGAATCTGCTCGAACAAATCTACCAGCAACATCCAACACCTGTTTTGGGTCATTATATTGGTGAACTATCGGAACCTCACCATATTCATATTTTAGGTTACTTGGCCTTATCCAGCCCTAATCTACTCAGCTTTTTGAATTGTTTTAAGAATTTCCAACCCCTTTTGCAAAACTCTGCTTCATTTTCGATTGTGCAGAAAGAAGATCGTTTTTGTATGTGCTGGACGCCCGTGGTACATAAAAATTCTCAGCTTTCCAATGAGGTTCTACTTTCAGGCGTATTGAGTACCATCCGAAAAATTTTACATCGACAAAATATTCAGCCCTTAAAGATTGAGTTCTCGGCTGTTGCGCCTGCGGATACCACCCCCTACTCACAGGTCTATGGCTGCCCCGTCAGTTTTGATGCTGATGTGTTAAAATTATGGCTACCACTCGAAATTCTTTATCTTCCTGTTCCAAGTCATGATCCGCATCTTAAAAAACTGTTGGATCAACAGGCTGAAGCACTCCTCAAAAGTATTCCAAATCCTGATACTTTCTTAAAAGATTTACAGCGAATGATTGTGAATATGCTCAAGATTGGTGAACCCTCGGCGGAGCATATTGCCAAACAGATGAATCTGTCGTTAAGAAGCTTTTATCGTAAGCTGAGCGGTTATAACCTGCAGTATAGTGATCTCGTAAAAAGCATTCGTTTAGAACTGGCAAAAAGCTATTTGGTCAAATCCGAATTGTCACTCACTGAAATTGCACTGTTACTCGGCTATGCTGAACAAAGTGCCTTTAGCCGTGCCTTTAAACAGTGGGAAAATCAGACCCCGTCAGAATATCGGAAAAACCATCTCAACTAAAAGCCGCTTAAAAGCAAAAGGAGCGAATCATCGACATGACTCACCCCTTCAAAAAGTCTTGATTTAAAATTTAGAAACTAAAGCCAATATTGAGATTAATGCGATATAACCATTGATCACTATATGGAGAAACTGTTGAGGTGAACCCCGTTGCATTGGATGCGCCACCAATAATGTTGGCGTTTTTACCCCAGGTATAATCTGCCCAGACCATAAATGGCGAAGCAATAAACATCATCCCTGTCGTGTTCATTTGTGAATCTGACCAATCATCACGTTTCTTGTCCATATAACTATAGTCATTATAGAAACGAATGGCTTTAAGTTTGCCCATATCCTGTACAGGTAAGGTATAAGCCAAGTTTAAGCTGGCCACTGTGGCTTCTGAAGCAATGAAATAGGCCGGGGTAAAACCATTATTGCCCATCAAGGTCATGTCATTATTGACCCCATCTGGATTTTTGGCATCATATTGGTAATGAATCACAGAGCTTTGTAAATTAAAACGTTTGTAATTATTGTCGGTGTGCAAACCGACCGCATAATACTGACCATTTTTATCAGTCGTTTTATTATGCAATTGCGCGATTGCCCCTGATACACCAAATTCTTGCTTACCAAACTCGGTTTCTAACTTACGTACTATACGGGTGTTAAATTGATGGCGTTTTTCATTTTGATAGGCTTTCTGAGTGGGAAATGCATTGTCCGTTAGGTCATCATAGGTGGCACTTTCAGGCGAGTAACGTAGGCTGGTCTCCAACATTTGCGGATAATAGCCGAGTTTCACATCCCAATCCTTGTTGTGAAAATTCCAGTTCAAACCGGGTGCAATGTTATTGCCATAGCCCAAGAAAAATGGAATATGATAAGTCCAGCCATTTTGCGGATAAGGATAAATCGTAAATGGCTTATAGACAAAACCAGCTTCTATACTATTATTTTCATTGAGATTATAGCCAACATAAGCTTTCTCAATCGAGCGTTTCTCTTGATCTTGAAATAAATAACTGGCGTTAAAATAGGCATCGTCAAATTTGCCTTTCAGATCGACCCTAAAAATATCAAAATAAAGCTTACCAAAACCGCCATTAGGTCCCTCCCAATTTTCATAGCGTTGGTTCAAACGCACCACGCCACCCAATTTTACCGAATCCGTTCCATCTTCACTTTTCCATTCGAGGGCTGAGCTTTGCGCAAATGCATGGGATGTCAAACCCAAATACAGTGCAGCAAGCATCGCGACCATTGATGTCTTTTTCATATCTACTTCCCTTCGTCCCAACGATCCTGTTGGTCTTGTTTTTGTTTTACCTGTAAAACATAGTTTTTATTGTTTTATGGGCAAAAAAAATTGCCCATAAAACGGTCTTCACATCAGCACGGACTGCCAATGCTCAGTGGGATTAATACAATTTTTTCTGTGGTGGGCCAGCAAAGTTCAATGGCCCAATTGAATGCATGTCTAGCTCAATCACACTTGGCCCTTGGAAAGCAACGGCTTCTTGAATCACCGTCTTGAATTCCTCAGCACTGCCCACTTTCCAGCTCTTCACGCCCATGGCTTCACCTAGAACCTTATAATCTGGGGTATGCAATTCATTGAAATACTGGCGACCACCGAAGTAATTCTTCTGGATACCACGCATCACACCATAACCACCATCATTCATGATCATCAGCACCATGTTGGTATTTTCTTGCGCCATGGTTGCAATTTCGCCGATACCTAGCATCAAACCGCCATCACCGACCAAACCAATCACTTTCTTGTCAGGATTGGCAATCGACGCACCAATCGCAGTGGCCAGCCCCAAACCAATAGCCCCTGCTAAAGAGTGAATGTTCTGATTCGGTGCTTGCACTGGGAATAAACGACTGCCCCAAGTACTGCCTGACATGGTGATGTCTCGTACAAAAATACCGTCTTGTGGTAATGCAGCACGTAAGTGATCACAGATTAAAGCGTACTGATCCAGCTGCGTACGTAATGCCTCAATTGCGGCCTGTTTTGCCTTCACCACCGCTGCATCATATTCCGTATCGACTTTGGAGATACCTTGCAAGCCCGTCAATACGCGTTGCAACACATCTTTGGCATCGCCACAGATGAAATTACGAACCTTGTAATTACGCTGTTGTGCGACGGGATTGGCATCAATCTGGATAATATTGTCAGGGAACTGCACGGAATAGGTTTTGGTTTCATTACTACGTAAGCGTGAACCCACCACCACCAATAGATCAGCCTCTTTAAGCAACTGCTCAACCCCAGCCGAGTTATGGAATGCGCCTAAACTACGTGGATGATCATCGGCCAATACGCCACGCGCATGTGTTGATGACACCACAGGAATGCCGAGATCAGCGATGGCTTTAACTTCCGCAACACTGTTCAGCGTCCCACCACCGATCCAGAACACTGGGCGTTGGGCTTTTTTCAGTTCTTCAACGATTAAGTCGACTTCGATCTGTTCAGCTTGAGGCAATTCAAGGGCTTTTACTGGCCCTAAGTTCAGCGGCAAATCAATTTCTGCTGCTTGCACATCAATCGGTAACTCAACACTGACTGGCCCCATCGGTACTGTCGTTGCTACACGAATCGCTTCACGAATCACACCCACCGCATTGTCAGGGCTGGTAATACGAAAGGCAGCTTTACTCGATGCACGTAAGAAGGTCAGCTGATCTTTGGTTTCATGAATAAAGCTGGCATCACGATCCAAATATTCACGCTCAACTTGCCCTGTTAAATGCAATACAGGACTGCCTGCATTCATCGCTTCAATCAGTGAACCGACTGCATTACCTGCACCCGCACCCGTACTGGTGAGCGCTACACCGAGTCCTTTAAAACGCGAGTGACCATCTGCCATAGTGACCGCGCCCGCTTCACCGCGTGCCGCTACAAAACGGATTTTTTCACGGCGACCGACTGCATCGGCAATCGGTAAGTTATGGATCGAAATCACCCCATAGATACTGTCTACTTGGTGTGCTTCTAAAACACGGGCGATGGCTTCGCCGACATTTACACGTTCTGTCATTGCTATATTCCTCAAAAACTGTTCATTCCATGAATGTATTAATTCGCCCAAGGATTTGGCTGCTCGCTTAATCCCATATAGATGCTTTTTTGTTGCATGTAAGACAAAATGCCTAAACGACCTTTTTCACGCCCGATACCACTTTCTTTAAAGCCGCCAAATGGCGCAGAAATCGAGAATTTCTTATAGGTATTGATCCAGACCGTACCGACTTCTAATGCACGCGCAATTTGCCATGCCTTGCGATAGTTTTCAGTCCAGATGCCTGCGGCAAGACCAAAACAACTGTCATTGGCTTGTGCAAGCAACTCTTGTTCATCGTCATATTTCATCACCACCAGCACAGGGCCAAAAATCTCTTCCTGACAGGTTTGTGCTGAATTACTTAAACCTGTGATGATGGTTGGTAAGTAATAACTACCTTTGGCCAACTCACCTTCGGTTAAGGCATGACCACCCACTAGGACTTGCCCACCTTCTTGTTTCGCGAGCTGTACATAGTCATCGACAGAAGCCAAATGTTTCGGATTAATCAAAGAGCCGAGATGTACACCTGCGGTTTCAGGGTGTCCAACACGCAAGCCTTTGGTGATTTCAACCAGACGACTGAGAAATTGATCATAGATACTGCTGTGTACAAACAAACGTGAACCGGCAATACAGGCTTGTCCTGCTGAACTAAAAATACCGTAAGCCACACCTTTTGCAGCCAATTCAATATCTGCATCTGGCAATACAATCGTTGGTGATTTTCCACCAAGCTCCAAAGAGGTTGTGATCAGTTTATCGGCAGCTAAATGTGCCAAATGACGCCCTGTAGTGGTTCCACCCGTAAATGAAATCTTACGTACCAAAGGATGCTTTACGATTGCATCACCAATCACCGAACCGCGTCCAACCAATACACTGAGCAAACCTTTCGGTAAACCCGCTTCTTCAAAGATTTTGGCGAGTTCCAATGCAATCAAAGAAGTGACTTCCGCAGGTTTTAGAATCACGGCATTACCACCGGCAAGCGCAGGTGCTAATTTTTGCACTTCACTGGCAATTGGTGAGTTCCACGGGGTAATTGCAGCGACTACACCTACAGGTTCATGCACGCTCATGGTCATAAAATCTACAGCACGTTGCGTGGTCAACTCGTCATTCAAGGTTTCACAGGCTGCTGCTACATAACGTGCTGTTGCCGCCGCACTTAGGGTCAAGGCACGGGTTTCAGCCAAGGGCTTGCCATTATCACGGGTTTGCAGCTTTGAAAGTTCATCCACACGCGCTTCAATAATGTCGGCCACTTTATATAAAATACGGGCCCGTTCATGCGGCATGCTGTTACGCCACTCGGCCTTACGCCAAGCGGCATCAGCCTTTTCAATCGCTTCATTAACATCTTCCAGACTCGCCGTTGAAATTTCCGCATTCACCGATTGATCTGCTGGAAATACACTTTGAATCATCCCACCTTTACCTAATCGCCATTCACCAGCGATATAAATTTCCTTGATCATGATCAAATCCTTTAAATCTGAATTGCTTCAACACTATTGCGACAAGCGCGAATCACACTCAATGCGGCTAAGGTTGAAGTCTTTGGATTACTTGCCAACGGCACACCCACCAGTTCAATAGTCATTGCACCGAATACACCTTCTGCCACAATGGTGTGCTTGTTTTTGTTGATATTTGGATCAACCGTCAGTTCCACCATGGTGTCATCCATACCCAGTCCTGCCAGTGCAATCGTAGCTGCCACATTGGCATTGGCTGGAAACTTCAAGGCTGCTTCTCTGGCTGTGCCACGGAAAAAAACTGTTGCTTCACTGACCTGATCGAGGTCAACCAATTGCTCGGCATAGCTACCACGCCAGCTTTTCGGACTCTTACAGCCCTTATAGGTGACCTTTTCTAAACCACCTTCTTTGGCAGCAGAAATCCCATCAATCCCAGCAATGGCACCCGCTAAAAGGTGCAGATGTGCATCATGTTGTTCAGCAGTGGTTTTCAGTTGAATTAAAAATTCGTTATCGGCCAAAGTGCCCACTGAGATCAGGCCAATGGTCCAGCCTTTTTCCAAGACTTTTTGTGCATGTTCTTTCACTGCAGCTTGACCTGCCACTTCAATCACATAATCAGGTGTACCCTGACATTGATCGATTGAACTAATCACTTGCACATCAGCCGCAACCTGCGCCTGTACTTTTTCGACACTGCGTGCAGGCACCACAATCCATTTAAGTTGCAGGTCTTGTGGCATGTGGGCATACACTTCTGCCGCCATCGCGCCAAAACCAATCATCATCAACTGTTTCATGTGCACACCTTATAAATGTTTGTTAAATCCACCAGAAACATCCAGTGTCGAACCTGTGGTATACGATGCCAAAGGCGATGCTAAAAACACCAAGGCTCGCGCGGGTTCTTCTGGCTTGCCTAAACGTTGCATTGGAATGCCACGGTTTTTGGCAATATTGCCTGTCCACTGTTCCCATGTTGCATTGGGGTCTGAACGGGTTTCAAAACGGCGTTTCCACTGTGCTGATTCCACCATGCCCAACAGGATCGAATTGACCCGAACACCGTATTGGGTAAATTCATGTGCCAGTGAATGGGTTAGATTCAGCAATGCTGCACGTGCAGATGAAGTCGCAATCATGTGTGGTTCAGGTTGCAGTGCCAGCAAAGAGTTCACATTGGTAATCGAGCCACAGGCCGAATGTTTTAAATCATTTAAAAAGGCACGTACTGGATGTAATACACTGAAATACTTCAGTTCAATTTCTTTCATCCAGTCTTCATCTTGGGTGTTTTCAAAATTAGATACACGTCCCTGACCTGCGTTATTGATCAGCATGTCAACATTGCCCAAATTTTGGTTGACCTGTTGTGCAAAGCGTTTGACATCCTCTTTATCCAAAACATTGCAAATACTGGTGAAGATATTGGCATGCGGATATTTGTCTAAAATAGATAGTTTTGATGAAGCTAGACGCTGCTCATCTCGACCACACCACGCCACCTTGGCACCCTCTGCAACTAAAATTTCGACGGCAGCCAAACCAATGCCTGACGAGCCACCTGTGACAACTGCTACTTTTCCTTCAACTTGGAAGCTCATATCCATATCTCTCGTTTAAGTCTTAATGTGCCGATAAAACAATGTCGTTAAACTGTTCAGCTTGATCGACATAACTTAGATGACCGGCATCTGTAATGAGATGACATCGGCTCAATTGCATTTCTACCGCTAATTCCTCGATTGCTTGCGCAGGCGTAATGCCATCCTTGTCACCTGCAATCACCACACAAGGAACACTAAGTTCTGTTAAATAATTTCGAATTTCGTCATAGGCCAACAAATAAGATGCTCGGGTAAAACCGTCTAATGTCAGTTGCCCCATCACCTCACTGACCAAAGCCAGTGCCTGAGCGTCTTGTTTATAAATCAAATGCGGTCCACGGCTGGCAGCCATGCCAGCATTGCCTAAGCTTTTCAACATATTCGGGCGCTTTTGATAGACCTGTGCTTTGGTTTCTTCATCGAAATGTTGATAGCCTTGTGCTGCATTGGCAATGATTAAGGTCTGTACCCGTTCAGGATAAAGATGAGCAAACGCACTGGCTTTTAAGGCACCCAATGAATGACCAATCAATATGGCTTTTGAAATGTTCAACGCATCCATCAAGCCCAATACACGTTCTGCATAATCAGTTGCATTCGGCTGTTCGGTATCTAGGTTGCCAGATAAGCCATAGCCGGGTGCATCCCAAGCAATGACATGAAAGTGCTGACTGAGTGTCTCTAGCTGATTGATCCAAGAAGCTGAACCCGAACTAATCCCATGCAATAAAATCAACGGCTGACCTTGGCCTGCCTCACGATAGGCTTGCACCTGTCCATGCACTGCAATGGTTTTCACTGGATATTTGGCTAAAGATTCGATCAGCGTCATCATGTCCTTCCTTGTATTTGCTCTAATCTGTCGAATTAACGTTTGATTTGCGACAACGGATGCTCAGGTGGATAGTTCGGAATAGTCGGTTTACCTGCACCTAACATCACACACATCAAGGCATCTTCCTGACCCGGATTGAACAGACCGCGATAAATACCTGGTGGAATTGAAATCAGATCACGCTCTTTCAGTCGGGTCTCGAACTTTTCACCGTTATGTTCAATAAACAGATCAATCTCACCACGCAACATGAAAAATACTTCTTCAACATCGTGATGAATATGCAAAGGCCCTTCGCATTGCGCAGGTAATACCATGGTTGAGAAGGTAAAGTTTTCAGCTGGAACTGTATTGCCATCATTGACCACACCTGTTGCACCAGTCCCCATATAACGCATTTGTGCACGGCGATATTTCGGGTCGTAGTCCGCTTGGAACTTCAAAGCATCAAAATCATATTTACGTGTTTCGAAACGTGCGATTCGGGTATTCAACCAATCTTGTAAATTTGTCCCTTCAGGTTGTGTCCATGATTCGAATTGTTGAGTAGTCATGTTTTAACTCCTAGGTTTTCGATAAATCGTTTGATTAATAACGTTTCAATAAAGGAACTAAGAAGAACGATCCAATCACAGCGACGGCTGCCAAGAAGGTAATTCCTAAATTAAAACTGTGGGTTTGCATCACGATGTAGCCGATCAGAACAGGCGCAATTGCGCTGGCAAAATTACCCATTCCATTGAAAATTCCACCCGCAGTTGCACCAACATCGGCAGTTGTGACACGGGCAAGTAAAGCGAATACTGCGGCGACCCCAAAGCCCCAAGCCATGGCGCTTAAAGACATTGCTGCAATCACCAGAATTGGGTCAGTCATAATCACCATGACATACATAAAGATGCCTGCCACCAACAGGCCACTGAAGACCTGAACAGCGCGGCGGCCCAATTTGTCCGACAGGAATGCACCAATCACTTCGCCAATCAGCATGGCAATGAATGGAAAGCTTGAATAAACCCCAAACTCTTTCAGGTTAAAGCCCTTGTCCTGAATCAGATAAGAAGGCACCCAGCTATTTAAGCCCCAAAGATAGGTCATGAGTGCAATATTGAAAATACACACCAACCAAAACGCACGGTTCTGTAAGAGCACTTTGGTGTTATGAATATGGCCTTTGAAATTGACACGTTTGCTGGTCGATTCCAATTCAATGGTTTTCTTGAGTTGTAAATTACGCAAGCCGAATGCAATCGCAAGCAATGCGATCACCGTTAAACCCGCCATCACAAAGAAGGTGGTGTGCCAATCATGCTTTGCTAAGACCGCAGCAGTAATTGGAAAACCCAAGAATGCACCAATCGGTGTGCCTAATAAGAACATGGTCGAAGCACGTGCTTGCTGGCGATCGGTATAGGTTTGCTTCACAATGGCGTAGGCCAGTGCAAACAAGGGTCCTTCAGCCAGACCAAGTAATACTCGTAAAATCAACATGCCTGTATAGTTGGTGGTAAAACCCATACAAAACATGAGCAAACCCCATGATGCGACGCTCCAAAACAGCATTTTCTTCGGATTGAAAATATCACCAAGGAAACTCAAAAACACCGAAGAGAAGCCATAAGCCAGCAAGAAGCTGGTCATCAACCATCCGAGTTTTGCCTTGTCTTCTGCAATCCCCATCGCACCCTGAAAGTGCGGGTCAGCAAACAAGACCGCGATACTAATTTTGTCGAAGAATGCCAGTACGACACATACCATCAGGACGAAAGCAGGAACCCAATGCTTTAATCCACTTTTTTCTTCATTACTCATACTTCATTCCTTCGATTGAGTCATGAACCGGATTTAATGCTTATGGTTTTAATTTCATCACATTAAATTCTGGGTCTGCTAATAATTTTGGGTCTAACACGGTATTCGACTGCATCCAGCGCTTTGCCAGTTTGACCAGTTTGGAATCATTGATTGCGATCATGTTGAGTAAACGGTTTTGATCATCTAAATACAAATAACTGCATTGATCATCCGCGCTTTTCCGAACCACGATCTGGGCAGTTTTTTCAGCTTGATAGGTGCCTAAGATCTGAATATTGAAGTGATATTGGTCTGACCATAACCATGGAATATCGCTATATTCGGTTTCAATACCCAACATCGATTTTGCAGCAGCAATCGCCTGATTCTGCGCATTGGCCCAAGACTGAATGCAATAGCCCAAGCTTGGATGAATCGCAACATCACCTGCGGCATAAATGTCCTGATCTGAGGTTTGACCAAAACCATTCACCACAATGCCATCTTTGACGTCCAAACCCGCATTGACGCCCAATTCTTTGGCAATATCCGCACCTGCACCTACAACGACACAATCAAACAGCTCACTTGCATTCGGATGATTCACCACTTCAACTTTTTGCTGACCGGCTTCAATCAAATGCAAATTTTTACTGTCTAAATGAATCTGAGTACCCTGCTGCTCATGCATTTGTTTTAAGAAATCTGAAACATCTGGACTGACACTACGTGCACACAGACGATCACCATATTCAAAAATATGCACCTCTTTTCCCTGCTTACGTGCAGTCGCCGCAATTTCTAGCCCGATCCAGCCACCACCAATCACCGCTAACTTTTGCGAATGCTGCAAGATTTCAGATAAACGTTCACAATCCTGAACATTACGTAAAGTCACCACATTCGGAATAAACTGCCAAGTATTCACAGGAACACGGGCTCGACTACCCGTTGCGATCAACAATTTGTCATAGGCTAAAACCTGACCACTTTCCAGAACCACCTGCTTGCGCTGGCGATCCACTTGGGTTGCTAACGCAGGTTTATGCCACTGAATATTGAAGTCCTGCATCTGCTCTGAAGAAAACAGATGCAAACTTTCATAGCTGGCCTCTTTGGACAATACTTGTTTGGATAAGGGGGGACGTTCGTAAAATACCCGATCCTCATTAGAGACCACATGAATTTCACCCGAATATCCATTTTGGCGTAAAGTACTAACGGCCCAACCCGCGGCTTGTCCTGCACCCACGATTACGATTCTTTCCATTGCTTGTACTCCCTGCTCTATGTTGCGTTATGCAGGTTTGACTTGACGACGCGTGTGATCATCCAGACCGCCTTCAATCGCCCACTCTGTAAAGAGTTCCAGACGATGTTCTTCGATACGTGGCTGCCATTCTTCGGTCAGGTAATCATCATTGGTGTAATACTCAAACGCACCACCGAGCGGTGAATTGACATACCAGAAATAAGCCGAAGAAATCGGATGACGCCCTGGGCCAATGAAAGTCGACCAATCAGAACGGTTCATGTGCAATCCACCACCAATCACCTCGTGAATATCACGCACAACGAATGCCACATGATTGAGTCCTGCAGGTTTATTTGGCACTGAAAGCAAGAACAGGTCGTGGTGGAAACCTTTACCGCGACAGCGTAAGAATGCACCACGATTGCGATAAGCATCTGATAAGAAGAAACCAAGTTTCTCACGATAGAAATTTTCAGTCTTTGCTAAATCAGGCGTGAAAAACACCACATGCCCAATCGCAACCGGTTGTCCTTTGTCATACACAGGACTTGCTGCATTGACACGTTGTACATTGCCGTATTGGTTAATGCCTTCTGTCTGTAAAGCAGGTAACTCTTGGGTAAAGCTCTTTTGAAAACGAATGGTCATCCCATTCGGATCAATGCATTGCACTAAATCAACACTGGCTTGATAGCCCTCAACATCATTTAGGGTTAATGCTAAATTTGCCAAATCCTGTGCGGCATCATCTAAACCCCAAGTCACTTCACGTAACGTTGAACCTGATTCAATCGCTTTAGGTAAACGCTGATCATCGCAATCAAATAAATAGATCTTGCTGCCATTTTGCGTTTGATAAAGATCCGTCCCTTCGATATCTGACTGACTTTGCTTAAGACCGAAATCTGCCAAAAACTTATTCGAAGCAGCTCTGTCTTCAACGCCAAACTTTAAAATCTCAATCCCTGTAATCATGAGATGACTCCTTAATTAAAGACAAAACCGCCATTTACTGGAATATTTTGTCCAGTCACGAATGAGGACAACTCTGACAGTAAATAAAGGGCTGTTCCGTTCAAATCCTGCGGTAATTGCTGACGTTGAATCGCACGCCCATTCACGTATAAATCATGACGTTCCTGCGGCACATATTCTGTTGCTTCAACGAGGGTTAAACCCGGTGATAGCGTGTTAATACAGATATTGAATGGCCCAAGCTCTCTGGCCATGGAACGCGTCATCGCAGTCAATGCCCCTTTACTCGCCACATAAGCCATCAAATTCGGTGCGCCCCATAAAGCGGTATCCGAAGCGACATTAATGATCTTGCCAGCCTGAGACAGCTTTAGATAAGGCACACATGCCTTGGTCACCAACCACGTGCCTTTGACATTGATGTTCATGACCCGATCCCAAAGGTCAGCGTCATAATCCATCATGCTTTTACCGCCAACATTGGTTGCCAGTGCCGCACAATTCACCAAACCATCCATGCCACCCATACGTTCAGCTGCTTGCTGTACGGCCTGCTGGATTGATTCTGCATTGGCCAGATCAATGCTTACCGCATTAACCTTTAAGCCTTGTGCTTGCAAAGCAACAGCTTCTTGTTGCACCAGATCAGTCAAGATATCAGCCATCACCACATGCGCACCTGCTTCCGCAATCGCCTGTGCAAAGTCTCGACCCAAGCCTCTTGCCGCACCTGTGACAAGGACTTTTTTGTCCTGCAACAATGCGACATTAACCATGAACTTGTTCCTGCATTTCAATACGATTTGAGGTATTCAATGCTGCAATTTTCTTTAACTGTTTTTCCGCTTCTTTTTTCATTAAACGGCGTAAACGAGAAAGACCAACATCATGCTGATAAAGAAATTCATGTTGACGGGCATTCGGTGCAAGATTTTCTAAAATAATGCGATCTTGCTCCAACACATCCCAGTGCAATTTTTCTAAATGGTTACGGTAAAGGAAACGCCAAACATTGCGTTGCCAGCCACTGACTTTACGGCAGCGCCAGAAAAATACACGGGTATTGTTAGCATCAATTGGCGTTGCATAACCCACAATCCAGAACTCACCACCTGGACCAAAATCTTTACGATATGGAATCGAAAGACGTAGCCAACTTGCACCAGTATTGGCATATTCAACCCAGTCAAAATTCACACCGACTTGGCCTTCTTTTTCAAAAATAAAGCCATTTGGGGTTGAACGGTGTTTCATTTCCGCAGTACGGTCGCCCTCTGCCATTGAGTGTGAGGTGCAATGCAAATAGCTGCCATGCATCGGGTCCATCACATTATCAATTGCGTACTGATGATTCACTTTCCAGTCCGCCTGACACAAGAATGAACTCCACTCTTCACTTGCCAGTTGTTCAGGAAAATCCAGTGACTTCGGTGCTTCATTGGCATCAATGCCGAACCACATAAAAATGGCACCATGCTGCTCAATCACTGGATAGCTTTTGACACATGAAGTGCCTTTCATTGGACAATCATGCACCGCAGGCACATCTTCTACCACTCCATCATGGCGAACTTCGACACCGTGATACCAACACGCCACACGATTACCCAGATTCCAACCCAAAGAGAGACGTGCGCCACGATGCGGACAGCGATCTTCTAAGGCATGAACCTGACCTTCTGCATCACGCCAAACCACAATATTTTCGCCTAAGCGAGTAATCCCGACAGGATTGGCTGCCACTTCCCAACTTGCCAGCACGGGATGCCATTGGTCACGTAAACCCAAATCCAAATATTCTTCTACACTCGGTGTCACTGATACTGCTGCGTTCATCACTATTCTTCCTTGAATTAATAACCTAAACGTTGCATTTCTTCTGAGAAGGTTTCAGAAGTCCACAGCTCACCCGATTCGCAACGAAAACCTTGCTGATTTAAAGACTGCACTAAATCTGTAAGTTCTGTAATGCCTGTAGAAAAGGCTTTGATGAGATGTTGAACAAAATCCTGTTCATAGGCCGTTGGCACTTTATAACGTGTTTGCCAGACCAGAAGCTCTGCTTGACCTGGTATCTGAATATTGTTGATCCCTGCTTCAGTCGCTGGCGTGGCATGAATCCAGTTCGCTAGCTTCTTATTAAATGTTTCCATGAGATTCCATCCTTATAAATAAGACTTATAGTTGAATTTGAACGTCCTGCCCTTCAACACGTACTGGATAAGTACATAGATCACGGCATCCTGGTCCACTTTTCAACGCACCGGTTTGAATATCAAAAATGGCCTCATGTAATGGGCATTCCACGGTCTGATCTTCAATAAAGCCCTCTGTAAGTAAGGCAAAGGCATGTGGGCAAACGTTCTCAATGGCAAAATAATTGTCATCAATGAAAAATACGCCAATTTTCTTACCGTCGACTTCGATAGCTTTCGGCTCATCTTCGGTAACGTCGTCTTGCTGACAAACTGAGATCCAACTCATCCTTGCATCCTCATTTGTTTTATATATAAAACAATATTTGATATAACAAACTTTAATAAAGAATACTCCTATGCTGTTTTTTATGTCAAACAATATAAATCGTTAAAAATCATAATTTTGATATTTATTACACATTATCTTACGTTTTGCTTGAGAAATTTTGTTTCATATATAAAACTATCTTTTCTTTATGCTTTGCAGTTAGAATAGGAATCCTAAGAAAATTAAATTTTTATGATTTGCATTTTTTGTAGGAAAATTAAACTGATGAATTCAAGCACTGAAACAGACTCTCAAGAATCTGAACTCACAAAAAATGATGATCGCTATTTAGTCCCTGGCTTAGTGCGTGGCTTGGCAATTCTGCAAGCCTTTAATCAACAAACCCAAGAAATGACCATTACTGAAATTGCCGAAGTTCTGGATGTCAACCGTTCCAGTGCCTTTCGACTGATCTATACACTGGAATCATGCGGATTTCTACGCAAAGCCTCACAAAAGACCTATGCACTCGATTCAAAGGTGATGGAACTTGGCTTTAATAGTTTGGCCAAACAATCCTTATTGGATTTAGCCACACCCTTGATGAAAGAATTGCGTGATCAAACACAACTGGCTGTGCATTTATCCATTTTGGAAGGCACCCATATTGTTTTTATTAACAACATTCAATCGAATGGTACCTTTACCAGTAACATTGGTCTTGGTACGCGTTGGCCTGCGCATGCCACCGTGATTGGGCAAATGATGCTGGCAGATCTCAGTGAAACTGAAATACGTGATCGTTATAAAAACTTTAATCAGTGGGAGACTTTCTCAGAACTCACACCCAAAAATCTCAAAGAGCTGTTACAACGCCTCAGTTTTGTCAAAACTCAACGCTCTATGGTCAGTTGGGGGCATTACAATCACGATATGGCGGCTTGTGCTGCACCAATTTTCAAACAGTCCACCCAAAAAATGGCGGCAGTGTTATCAGTGAGTTGCCCTCTAGGCAGTTATGATGAACATTATTTTAGAAATGAAATTGCCGAAACGGTGATTCAGAGTGCAGATAAAATCTCAAAATTTATTTATTAAATCTAGAGCATAAAAAAGCAGCCAAAGCTGCTTTTTTATAGCCAGCATTCATTTTAATCTGACCTCATGAAGATGGCTGATCGGTCTTTAATTTATTCTTTAAGCGCTTATCCATCGCATCAAATAAAGGACGTGACAGATTCATCATCCATGTCGGTGCTGTATTTAATAACGCATTGGCAACCAGACCTGATTTACTGCTAACACGATAGGATTTTTCTTGAATCGCTTTCACAATCCAGCCTGCAGCGGCAGGTGTATCCAACATTTTCATATGCTTGTAAATTGCTGTCTTAGATGACATCGGTGTTCTGACCATTGGAAAATATACAATACTGACATCAATGCCTTTGCCTTTCAGTTCCATCGACAAGGAACGCGAGAAAGATTCTAATGCAGATTTACTGGCCAAATAAGCCGAGAATAAGGGAATCGGCACTTGTGTAGACATGGTCGAAATATTGACAATATGCCCAGAACCGTTAGCCAAGAAATGAGGTAATAGGTGTAGTGTCATATTCACTGCGGCAAAATAATTAATCTGCATGGTACGGGTATAGTCATGCAGACGATCAAGTGATTCAAGAATCGGGCGTCGAATCGAACGCGCTGCGTTATTGACTAAAACATCAATTTTTTGATGTTCAGCTAAAATCTGAGCAATACAGCTTTGCGCTTGTTCTACATCCGTCAGATCTGCTGGGTAAATGGAGACTTGTCCACCTTGTGCTTGAATATTGCTTTGAATGCGTTGCAACTCATCTAAACGACGTGCAATCAGGCAAACCGTTGCTCCCGCTTGAGCCAGTTGCATTGCAGCCTCTTCTCCGATTCCACTTGAAGCCCCCGTAATAATGATCGTCTTACCCATTACATCCATTGCTTTCTCCTTGAACACAATAGCACTCCACATCTGTTGATTTTCTGATCCTACCGTGACTGTAGCCTATCCTGATCAAACTTATGTTGTATTCTATTTTTATTAGATGCTCACTTCGCTATAAGGCTTTAATTTGAAACTGGTTAATTTTAGCTGCAATTTTCTTTAGCCCATGGTTTGCCGATGTCTTCAACTTCATCAAGGTTATTTCTGTAAGCAATGGGACTTTGCTCTCTAACCAGATGGTATAGGTCAAATGTGTACGCCCATCTAATTCTTCAAACTCCAACCGACCCAAATGATAACTGAATAAGCAATTTTTTAGCATTTGATATTCAATCATCTGATTGGGCAAACTTTTCATGATTTGTTCTTGAATCGGTTTAAATACACCGAAGCCCATCTTTCGTATTGAACCCACACCATCTGTATTATGATCATCCGTAGCGGTTTTAATCACAACTGATTGCAAGGGCCATAAAACCGTATTAAAGGTTTGGTGTTTAGAAAAAAGATGAAAAATAAGATCTACTGGTGCATTAAAGCTTTGTTTCATTACAACAAATTTTGGCATTCACATCATCCTTCTCATCGTCTCACCCGAAAACTAGGTGATATAAAAGCCAACTTCGCTCAGATTTAAATCAAAACCTGAATAGCACGCTATGAGCAGCTTATTCATATAATTTTCGGGACCGCTTTCCTGATCATTATATAGATGACCTATGATTTATCTTGACGTTGCATCTTTATTTTGACTTTTTGTGCCAATTTCTATCAATATAAACAGCATAATTTTAACTAAAATAAAGCGAATAACCTGCTTAACATTCACAAGTGCCAAACATGTTATAAACAAAATATACAGGTGCATCTTCTGGATAGACATCGCTGTCTTTAATCATGAATAAAACGCCTTCACTCAGTATGATCAAGACATCTTGATTACGGCTAACAACTGTCCCTTTACTTATTATTTTATTTGGCTTACCGATATTATCAGCGTCATGTATAAAAAAAACTTTTCGTCCTGACTTAATACTACTTGGAATAACTTTCTTATATAAACCACAGTTCTTACATACCCATTTCTTCACTATCAATTCTCTAGATCAAAAGGAAGATCATATTAAAAATCACCCCAAGGAAGTGGACATAAAAAACCTAATAAATTAACAAAATAGTCTTTTCTTTATATAATAAAACCCTCTAAATGCCGATCTAACAAATTAAACGCAAAATAAAAACAGATTAGGACAAAATTATAAATTTATTTTAGAATTGAATATAAAACTCAAAATCCATTCAATAAAACATAAATAGACCACATATACATATTGATCATAATGCTAGAATATCCAATCCAAACTGCTATTCAGTTCACAATCAGATTGGATAACCGATAAATCGTTTTTTGTACACATTATGAATGTATACAATCCGCCGTCATTGTTTCTGCTCTGTCAGTAAATGCGTTCTCCCCCTCCATATGGGTGAGAGGGAAATAGTTCTATTTTCTTTATTTTTTATACAGTTTAGGCCATTTATTTATAATTTTTTTTCACTATTTATAGAATAAATGCTGTTTTTATGCGCACCCAAACTCCCAGCAACTCATTCATATCTTTATTCATTTTATTTATTATTGCGCTTTAAATATGTAATCTAAGCTGCATTTAAACCTTGAGATTTCAAATAAACTGATAGCTCCTTTATTTAACAATCAAAATATCTGAACTAATATCAGATCAATGAAATCTGATATGACGTTTAAGCAAATGAAAAATCATATATACAAAATGCCCGCTGAATGGATGCCACAACAATGTGTTTGGATGATTTGGCCTTATCGTACTGATAACTGGAGACTAGGTGCATTACCTGCACAGCAAGCTTTTGCCAAAGTTGCTGAAGCTATATCTCAAAGCACACCTGTGTTTATGGCTGTTCCCCATGCTGAAATGGATAAAGCAAAAGCGAAGATTCCCGCACATGTCACCTTAGTTGAAATGGAGAGTGATGATGCATGGATGCGTGATACAGGCCCAACCATTGTTCAAGATCACACAGGAAACAATGTCGCTGTCGATTGGGTTTTTAATGCATGGGGGGGCGAAAATGGCGGCTTATATTCCAATTGGGATAAAGATCTTGAGGTCGCCAACCAAGTTGCTCAATTTCATTCCATCCCATTACATCAATCAGGCATGGTTTTAGAAGGTGGTGCGATTCATGTAGATGGTGAAGGGACATTACTGACAACAGCCGAGTGTTTGCTCCATCCCAATCGGAATCCAGAAATGACGCAGGCTCAGATTGAATATGAACTCTCCACCTTGCTCGGCGTTGAAAAATTTATTTGGTTACCATTGGGCGTGTATAACGATGAAACCGATGGGCATATCGACAACATGTGTTGTTTCGTCCGTCCAAGCGAAGTCGCCTTACATTGGACTGATGATCCTAATGATCCACAGTATGCAAGTTCGAGAAAAGCATTAGACATCCTTGAATCCGTTACTGATGCCAAAGGTAGAAAACTAAAAGTGTGGAAATTACCCGCACCAGGGCCTTTGTATGCCAGTGAAAATGAAACGGTTGACATTGAAAAAGGCAATGCGATTGAACGTTTTGAAGGTAATCGTTTAGCGGGTTCATATGTAAACTACTTGATCAGTAATCAACAGATTATCTTTCCTTTATTGGATGACAGAACCGATGATCAAGCCTATATTTTGTTCCACAAGATGTATCCCGATTATCAAATTACTGGCGTACCTGCGAGAGAAATCTTATTAGGTGGCGGAAATATTCATTGTATTACCCAACAAATTCCCAAATAGCATCTATCTAGATTGCTTATTTGTTCATTAATCTACTTACGGTGAGTTTTTATGGCTTGGTTATATTTATTCATTGCGAGTTCATTCGAAATACTTTGGGCCATTGGTCTGAAGTATTCTCGAAACTTATTTGAATGGTCATTTACGATTTTCTTTATTGTCGGAAGTTTCCTGTTTTTACTGTTAGCAGCAAAACGAATGAAGCCCTCTTATGCTTATGTTTTTTTTGTGGTGCTCGGTACCTTAGGAACTTTTCTGTTTGACACTTATATTATTGAGAATCCAGTCAATTTTATTTCCGTGATTGCAATTGTGATGATCATTATTGGTGTGGTCAAATTAAAACAGATCGGAGACTAAAGCATGAGCTGGCTATTGTTAATTGCATCTGGGATATTAGAAATATTTGTCGTGAAAAGTATTCGTGACCTGATTCATAAAAAATACCGAACTGCGATTCCACTCTACATTGTGTCACTTTCAGCATCGTTGTTTTTATTGCATATGGCGATGAAAAATATTGATGTCTCGATTTCCTATGCTGTTTATACAGGTATCGGTGTGATCGGCACCATTTTAATGGGTATTTTCTTTTGGGGTGAACGGAAAAGCATTGAAAAGTTTTTTTATGTCGGTGTCATTGTCACGGGTGTGATTACCTTAAAACTTGCCAGTTAAGCCCAATTGAATAGAGACTTAGATTGTTCTAGACAGCTATACAAATAGATAGCTGTCTAGAATGCATTTATGCTGGGATCTGCTGGGTAATACAGTGAATATTACCACCGCCTAATAAAATCTCACGTGCAGGAACACCCGTAATTAAATAATCAGGATACATTTGCTGGAACAATGCTTTAGCTTCCTCATCCGTTCTTTCATCTAATAAAGGAAAGATGATCTGTCGATTACTGATCAGATAATTCACATAGGAGCCCGCTAAACGATTACCTTCAAAACGTTCAATCGCATTGCCCTTTTCAACATCAATCGTTTCATTTTCACTGGCATATAAAGGCCCCGGTGAAGGCAACTTCCACACTTTTAAATTTCGCCCTTGTGCATCTGGGGTACTTTCAAGCACCTTTAATGCAGCAACAGATCGCTTATATTGTGGGTCATTAGGATCATCGGTCCAATGCAGTGCCACTTCACCCGGACGGACGAAACAGCACATATTATCGACATGTCCATCGGTTTCATCATTGAACACCCCCTCAGGTAACCAGATAAAATGGCTTACACCCAGACATTCTTTAAGGGTATTTTCAATTTCAGTCTGAGTCAGATATGGATTTCGGTTTGGATTAAGCAAACACTCTGAGGTCGTCAACAACGTCCCTTCGCCATCGACATGAATGGCACCACCTTCCAAAATGAGAGAAGTCGAATAGGTTTCAAGCTCATGTCGTGCTGAAATCTTTTGGGCAATTAATTGATCTTGATCCCATGGAAAATACAGACCACCGTTCTCTCCACCCCACGCATTAAACACCCAATTAATCCCTTTTCGCTCTCCTGCAGCATTTTTGACAATACTTGGCCCCGTATCACGCGTCCACGCATCATCACTTTCCATTTCAACCAATGTCACCTGTTCTGGCATCGTTTGACGTGCTTTATCCATTTCAGCGGATGGAACTGCCATAAATACAGGTGTGGTTTGAGCAATTGCCGCAGCAACTTGAGCGAAAGCCTGTTGAGCAGGTTGAGCATTGGCGCGCCAGTTATCAGTACGGTAAGGCCAAATCATCCATACAGCTTCTTGAGGTGACCATTCACCCGGCATTTGAAAACCATCTTGGTTCGGTGTGTTCATTTTCTGTTGCATATCCTGTTTTTCCACAACTTTTAAATCCTTAGCAATAAATTTTTAACTCAGCAAATCTTCGATTTGATTAGGTGGTTGCACCAAAGGAGATCGGCTGCTTTCTCATTTTTTTATAGAGTAGTAGCAAGATACCTGTGACGAGCCATATTCCACCAAACTGCAATGCTGATTTTTCGAGGTGTAACCACAACCCTAACAAACACAGCACTGAGGCCAATGGCAGCAATAAATTAAAGAAAATATTTTTAAATCCAGTTCGTTCTTTGCGAATCACGAAAAATTTCATAAAGACCGAAAAGTTCACCATGGTAAAGGCGATCAAGGCACCAAAACTCACCAAACTCACCACTGTTGCTAAATCGACGACAATCGCCAACAAAGAAATCATGCCGACAAAAAAGATCGAATATAAAGGTGTACCTAATCTAGCATTCACAGAACCAAAAACTTTTTGGTTGAATACCCCATCGCGTCCCATGATATAAAGCAGCCGAGATGCACTGGCATGTGAGGCCAAACCTGATGCAAATGCATTCATAATTTGTACCGTCAACAAGGCAGATTGGAAGAATACCCCACCGACATACAATGCAATTTCAGGTAAAGCTTCATCTGGATTTTTAAACTGTTCCAGAGATGGGAAAGACAATTGCACAAACCAAGAGACGGTAATAAAAATAATCCCGCCCAATACCGTGGTGAGTATGATTGCGCGCGGAATGGTCTTGGTTGGATTCTTGCTTTCATGGGCCAAGGTAGAAACAGCATCAAAGCCTAAATATGAGAAACAAACCAGTGAGACGCCTGTGAGTAAAGTCAGATATTCAGGATTACCATTAAACAGTGGTGTGAGCGTCATCACACTGCCATAGCCGTGAGAATTACCAATGCCTGTGACCACCAAAAAGATAAACACCAACATCATTGCAATCGTGGCAGCAATAAATACGAAACTAAAATTGGCGAGAATATTGATGCGGAAACTGTTAATCAGGGTTAGCAGCCCCACCATGATAAGCACCCATCCGGTATAGGAAATATCTGGCATTAATGCATTCAGGTAAAACGATGCCAATAGCACATTGACCAATGGAATCAGCAGATAATCAATCAGAGAACACCAGCCCACAAAAAAGCCAGCGGTCTTGCCACAGGTCTCCGTGGTATAGGTATAGGCAGAACCTGATTTTGGCGATAATTTACTAAAACGAGCATAACTGAAAGCCGTTAACAGCATGGCGATTAACGCCAAAACATAGGCCAGTGGGACACGTCCTTCTGTCACTCTGGAAATAATACCAAAGGTATCAAATACCGTTGCGGGTGCCATATAGGCTACGCCAATGACAACGACTTGCCAAAGTGAAAGTCCTTTCCGATTATTCTCGCTTTCCATGCATATTTCTCCTACATCAATGCAAACTCTTATTTAGTGCATTGTTTTTTCACCGAATCGGCGTTGTATTGAAAAGAGAAGTCCCTTTCTCGATCCAATAACCTGTTTAAAATGGGTTAAATCGTAATGACGTTTTCCTCTAAATAACTTTGAATGCCAGACTCACCGAGTTCACGACCAATGCCACTCTTTTTGAAACCACCCCACAATGAGCCGGGATGAATCATTTGATGTGAATTGATCCAGATATGACCAGAACGCAAGCGTTTAGCAATTTTTTTACCGTGCTCCACAGAACCCGTGATGATGGTCGCAGCCAAGCCAAACTCAGAATCATTGGCGAGACGCACAGCCTCATCCTCGGTTGCAAAACTACGGCAACACATCACAGGACCAAAAATTTCTTCTTTCCACAATCGACTGTCAGTAGGCACATCAATAAAGACATGCGGCTGAATAAAGAAACCTTTGCTCGGTAAAGCAATTTGATTTAGATCAATCAATGCTTGAAGTTTTTCTTCCTGCGCTATGCCTAAGTATTCATGCACTTTATTGAATTGCTTTTCTGTGGTCATCGGCCCCATCGCCAAGGGTCCTATAAGGTCCGTGCCAAGCTGCATCGACTCCACAGCTAATTTCAATTTTTGATAGAAAGCCTTAGCAATAGATTGATGCACCAATAAGCGTGAGGTCGCAGAACACATTTGACCGCTGTTATAGAACATTCCACCTAAAGCTTTATCGACTGCTTCATCTAAATCAGCATCTTCCAGAATTAAAATCGGTGATTTTCCACCAAGTTCCAAAGTGACACGTTTGACAGAGGGTGCTGCAGCCTGCATCACATGAATTCCGACTTCAGTGCTGCCCGTAAATGAAACTTTTTGCACATCTGCATGCACCACTAAATGTTGCGCAGCAACAGCATCCCCAAGAATCAGGTTAAACACCCCTTGTGGAAATTGGATTTGATCTAAAATTTCAGTAAAGGCATATTCAGGTAACGGCACCAATTCTGAAGGTTTAAAAACAATGCTACAGCCCGCTGCCAGCGCAGGCGCAATTTTCCATGCACTGGTAATTAACGGAAAATTCCACGGTGTAATCAGTGCAACCACACCCACAGGGTTCTGTTGATGAGTAAGTTCAGCCCCATCTTCACATTGCGTGGTTTTACTAAACGCCATGTTCTGTACTAAATCTGCATAATAGCGATAGCACTTGATACTATTTTCAACATCAACCTGTGCTTGCTCAGATGACTTGCCATTATTTCGATGAGAAAGTTCAATCAGTTTGGCTTTTGCAGTTTCAAGCTGGGCCGCGATTTTATTTAACCATACTGCCCGTTGCTGAGGCGTGGTCATACTCCATGCATCAAGCGCTTGATTTGCAGCATTGACAGCCGCATCAACATCGTGTGTAGAAGCAGCAGTATAATGAAGGATTTGCTCTTCATTATTCGGGTTGATTACCGCAATCTGTGCTGTACCTGTGGTTGCCTGCCACTTTCCATTGATATAATTCTTCATCTGCTTACTCGCCTTCAGCTCATACATCCGTTTAAAGTGCTCTGACCGCAATTACTTCAGAACGACTCCACAACGGTCTAAACCTTTATTACTTAGCCATCTCGGTCCATGTTTTTTTGTTTCACCTCACCCTATTGGTTGAGACTTTCAACTCGCTCCTAAGAGCAAGTTGAAGTGATAGGAAATAAACAATGATCTTTCAGTTTATAAATGCCCTTCGGCTTTAAGCTCTTGAATGGTGTTTTGAATTGCATGGCGTAAGGTTTTCACGGCAAAATCAACTTGCTCACGGGTCAAGATCAGTGGTGGAGACAACACATTCATATGACCGACTGGACGCACGATCAGACCTAATTTTTGACAATGATTGGCAATACGTTTTCCAACACCCACTGAGCGATCAAATAGCTCTTTGCTTTGTTTATTACGTAAGTTTTCAATACACATCATGAACTTTTTGCCGCGCACTTCACCGACAATTTCAAGATCAGCCAAGGTTTTTAACTGTTCTTCGAAATAAGCGCCCATGTCTTGCACATGCTCGCAAATATTTTCTTTTTCAATGATTTCAATATTTTTAAGTGCTGCAACACAGCTCACAGGATGACCTGAATAAGTAAAACCATGGGTTAACAGACCACCTTCATGGTGTGGCTTGCTGATCGCATCATAAATCTCATCAGAGATAATAGTCGCGCCTAAAGGTAAGTAACCTGAAGAAAGACCTTTGGCACAGGTAATGATGTCTGGAACGATGCCAAATACCGCCTCTGAAGCAAACATATGCCCCAAACGACCAAATGCAGTCACCACTTCATCAGACACATACAACACGTTGTACTTTTTACACACGGCTAAGGTCTTGGCATGGTAACCTTCAGGTGGAACAATCACACCGCCTGCACCCATAATCGGCTCAGCAAAGAATGCTGCAACGTTATCTGGGCCTAACTCCAAAATCGTATCTTCCAGTTCCTGCACTTTTTCATTACAGAAATCTTCCATCGATTGAGATTCAGGCTTACGATACGGGTTCGGGCATGACACATGATGAACCAGTTGATTGTGGATTTCGAACCCCACATGATCCGCTTCAATCCCAGTCAACGTCATACTGATATAAGTACTGCCGTGATACGCATCTTTACGTGCAATCAGCTTTTTCTTAGATGGCTTGCCAATTTGATAAAAATAATGATGAATCAAACGCACAGCGGTATCATTGGCCACTGAACCACCACAGCCATAAAACACATGGTTTAAGTTACCCGGTGCTAACTCTGCCAGTTTGGCCGCCAACTTCGCTGCTGGCGCAGTGGTTTGATGTCCAAATGGAGAGTAATAAGGCAATTGCATAATTTGCTCAGCAACCGCATCTGCAATTTCTTTACGTCCATAGCCGACATTGACACACCATAAGCCACCGATACCATCTAGATATTTATTGCCATGTGCATCATAAACATAGACATTTTCACCTTTAGACATAATTAAAGAACCTTCGTCTTTAAATGTCGAAAAATCGGTCCATGGGTGAATTACATGGTCTTTATCTTTTTGCCAGATATCTTGAATATCAATTTCTACTGGTAATTTAGAGTTCATCGTTGTCCGTCCTCAATATTCGCAGTACTTCTGTTAGAAGCCTGCATTTCCTACATTTTGCTCTTGGCTAAAATCGTTAAATAGTTGCTGCATGCGCTGATGAATTTTGCGCAGCATGTTGTTTGTCATAATTTAGAATGGCATTCAGCAATACATCGGCACCTTGTGCCGCATCGTTCGCATAGATGTCTTCTGCTTCGTTATGGCTCAGCCCATTAATACATGGAATAAAAATCATGGTCGTTGGACAGTGTTTGGCAATGTTGATTGCATCGTGGCCTGCGCCGCTAACAATGGTCTGATTGCTATATCCCAAGCTGTCCACAGCATCTTGTACGGTTGCAACACAAGTACGATCAAAATAAGTCGCCGGGCTTAACCAATGTTGTGAAATGCTAATCTCTAAATCTCGTTGTGCTGCGAGTGAATGCAATAGTTGATGTGTTGCTTGTTCCATCGCTTTGAGCTGGGCATCATCAGGATTGCGTAAGTCAATGGTCCACTGGATTTGACCAGGAATGGTATTACGTGATGAATTCGCGACCTGCATTTCACCAAAAGTCACCAGACCTTCAGGGAATTGCTCCAAAATACATTGCTCTAAAGCCACAATCATTTCAGCCGTACCGACCATGGTGTCTTTCCGCAGATTCATTGGCGTGGTGCCTGCGTGTGCTGCTCGACCTTTGGTTTCAACATCTAACCAGAGAATCGCTTGTCCACCGGTCACCACACCAATCGAAATCTCATTTTTTTCCAGTACTGGGCCTTGCTCGATATGGGCTTCGTAATAGGCTTGGAATGGACGAGCCAGTGGGTAATTACCAAGTTGACCTGTACGCACCAATTCCGCAAAAACTGAAACACCTTGCTTATCTGTGCTGTCATAAATGTGTTGTTTAGGAATGACTCCTGCAAAAGCCGCAGAACCCATCATCGCTGGGGTAAAACGAGCACCTTCTTCATTCATCCAAACCACAAGTTCAAGTGGATGAGTGGTGCTGATTTTCTCTTCGGCTAAACGTTGTAAAACTTCCATACCCGCCAGCACACCATAAATTCCATCAAAACGGCCACCCTTAGGTTGAGTATCTAAATGACTTCCCATCACAATCGGCAAGGCAGTATCATTTAGGCCAGAACGACGTAAGATTAAATTTCCGACTTCATCGTAATGTACAGAAAGATCAATTTTGTCCGCCCACTCCAACAATAAAGCTCGACCCGCAATATCCTCATCGCTGAGTGCTAAGCGAGTATTGCCACCCTGATCCGTCGCACCAATTTTTGCCATTTCCATGAGCATTTGCCATAATCGCTCTGCATTCACTCTCATTGTCTTGCACATCCCTTTTTAAATATCTTTAGAGTCGCCTTAGCATCCACTTTGATAAATAATTCAAAAAAAGACGAGTACCAATTTCACCACTCTTTTAGGAACCAATTTCAAAGACTTCGTATAGACCCCAAAAAAACTTTAATTTTCAATAAAATAAGCAATGAAATAATGAAGCAATTTATGTTTTTCAAAGTGTTTAAATGCTTATTATTAAGCCACTTCAAGTCGTGCAAAACGAGGATTGGTTTATACAATTATTGTTCTGTTTTATAGGTAAAACATGTTGGTCTTATTGGGCGAAAATATGATCAGCTTTTTTAAACAATTAAAACCGTATCAAATGTTTAATTACACAATAAAACAATTCTTTTAAAAGCCTATTTTTTATAAAAACATCAAAAACTTGAATAAAATTATGATAAACAATCTAAATATCGAAGATTAGAATCAGATAAAATCATATGCTAGTTTCAAATTTCAAAATAATTATAGTGAGATAACAATGAGATTTAAGTACAAGGAATTGAGATTTAATAAACAATTAAGCAGCCTCTTGATTATCTTTATGTCCACCCATACACTTGCAGCAGATAATATTGCAAAACCAGTAATGAATGTCGCAGAGACCTTAGCGTTTGATGCAAAACATTATGCAGCCTCTTATGGCGTCACCTTAGATGAGGCGATGCGAAGATTATTAATTATGCATGATACAAATAATCAAGTCGCCAGTTTAAATGATCAATATAAAAATGTTCTTTCAGGCATCTATTTTGATAATGGTTCAGACTTTGGTTTAAAAATAAATGTTGTAGGTAACAACCATCCTCAACAGATTTTTAAATTAGAAAAAAGCCTGATAGCAGCATCAAACTCTTAAAAAATGAAAATGTTCAAGAGCGTATCCAAGTTAGGAAACTCGCCAATTTAACTGAAACTGAAGTTGAGTCGGCATATAGAGCCATTGAACGTGGTGTAAGTGCACCGATTAGCTTGATTCAAGGAGCTACAAATACCAAGCAACAACGCGTCAATCAACTTAAACAATCATTTTCAGCCATTAAACAAGCCTATCCAACCGTCGAAATGATTGTGGATGATGAGCAAAATGCAAAAGCCTTAATCTATGTAAAATCCTTAAAACAAATCGATCAACTGGCCCTAGAAAAATTACTTAATATGCAAGTGGAATTATCTGAAATTCCAACAGGGATTCAACCGACTAAAACCCGTGGTGGTTCTTGGTTAGTCAATAATTCTGGCAGCAATCATTGTATGACAGGCTTTACAGCAAAAAGAAACTCAACAGGTGAACTCGGTGTAATTACAGCTGGTCACTGTATTAATTCATCAACTCCTTTAAATTATAAAGACAAAGATGGAACTCAATATGCAATTTCACCAGTTACAGGTATGTATCGTAATGATACAGCAATGGATCTTGCCTTTATGAAAGCAGGTTCAACCACAGCCCAACAGGCTGTACCAGAATTTTACGCCGATACAACATCCCCTGCCCGTGCTTTAACAGGCAAACGCAATAGAACCAGTACAGTAGTAAAAAGTGGAACAGTAAAGGGATCTTATGTTTGTCACCTTGGACAAACTTCACCAACAAATTCAGCATTGATACAAAGCTGTGGTGAGGTAATATCAATTACAGGAGCAAATCATAACGGTGGTAACACCTATATAGTCGTTAGCAATACTCAAAGTGGAGCAGGCACTAACCATACCTCAGGCTTAGGTACTTTGCGTTGCGTACGTGGAGATAGTGGTGGTCCATGGTTTGCATTAAATACAGCTTTTGGTATTCAGTCCTCATGCTCATGGAAAGATAGCGGTGAAACCATCACAAATACCGTTGTTTATACCAGTGTGGATTATCTGAACGATCTAGGAGCACAACTTGTCTATCAATAAAACACTGTTCATACTTGCCACTGTCGGGCTACTTGTCGCATGTCAACGGCAACTACCCTCTGAGCAGGAAAAAAATGAATCCTTAAATGCTGTAAAAATACCGAGTTATTCATCCAATGGACTCTCTGCCTCTGCACGGTTAAAAGGACCTTTACAACTCAAAGGTAACTGTCTCTATGTGAATGATACGCTCATTATATTTCCCGATCAGTCTGCACAGTGGGATGATCAAAATCACACTTTAACTTATAAAGGTAAAAAAATTACCTTAGGTGAAGAGTTAGATATTGCTGGTGGCTTTGGCCAACTTGGAGCAGAGACCCGACCAGTTAAAAACTTTAGCTCTTTATGTGATCAACAATCTCTTTGGTTTGCTGGTTAATATGATCCAGAACTAGAAATTTAAACTATCTTACTAAGTTAGATTCTACTTCCTTGTTCCAAATTCAAAAAAGCCCTCATCGAAATGATGGGGGCTTTTTCTTTGCCATAAGTTCATTATATAAAATAAACATGCAATATTTGGCTTTCAACAAGCTCAATCAATTGCAGACTGTGCATGTCTTAACCATTTTTATAAAATGGCTAGCTTGGAATCAATGATAAGACTGATTGCAATAATTAGAATATTCTGGTCAAGCTAAACACCACAGTTGAATCGGCATTTTTCAAGGCCTTATTCACATTGGCATCGGCATAATACAGATCAAAAATAAAATCTTGATAATTAAAATCGACACCTACTTTATAATCATAAAAATGTTTCTTTTCATCAGTCGCCCACAGCAGCTCGTAGGCTTCATTGCTTGCAAATCGGTTATAGGCGGCTTGTGCATAAGCATTCCATTGATCAGCAACAGGATAACGGTAACCGACTTCATAACGCAGCATCTTGCCTGTTTCAAGGGTATAGTCTGGCGAATAATAAAATGAAAGATTCAGTTCATCTTGTTGATTTAACAGCCCTGATGTAAATAGCCCAATTGAATATTCTTCAAAATCGACCTGTGGCAAAGCTTTGTCTGCACCAGGATAATTGACATCTAAGTACTGTAAATTCAGCCTTAAGTGATCATTGAAGTGGTAATCATAGCCAAGGTAATAGTCGAATTCGATGCTGCTTCCGATATCAAGTTGTATATTCGAAGCAAAGAGTTGTGCGTATAAACCTGAATCATGATCTGCTCTTAACGTTCCCTGAACGGCAGGCTTACTCTGCGTCTGAGTTGTGCCACGCCAGTAGTATTCCGTTAAAAATGCCATTGAACCACTGACCGCAAATTGATCTTTAAATGCCTTCTGTTCTGCGGCTTGCACATTAATTGTTGAGAATATTGCCGATGTGAAAATCCCTAGCAGCACTGTATTTTTTATCATTCACTTATTCCATTAGTACATGATTATTTTTGAATTTTTATTGTCTTTAATTTTGAAATAAAACCGAGAACCAATTTAAATAAAAATATAGGAACCATTTACTTTTTAACCAAAATGCATTTAGCCATGATTTAAAATCAAGTCGCTAAAAATAAAAAAAAGCCCGCAGGCTTTTTTTTATTTCACTCAATTTATTATTTACTGTTCAGCTTGCCGTCATAAACTTTTTCTCCCGCAAACCAAGTTTGAGCCACTTTCCAGTCTTTAATGTCTTTATTTAATGGCGTTTGCAAAGCCCCTTGTAAAACCACAAAATCAGCCCATTTTCCTACACTAATACTGCCAATTTCATTGCCCCAGCCTGCGACATTGGCGGGTGCTTGGGTATAGGCATACAAGGCTTCATCTAAACTCAAGGCATTATCGCTATAACGCGTCTTGCCATTATATTCGCGGAACACGACATCACTTAACTGTAGCATTGGATTTTCAGGGGCCGTTGGCCAGTCGCTGCCCAACACCATCGACGCACCACTACTCAATAACGACTGCCACGCATAGCTATATGGCATGCGTGCTTCACCGAGACGTGACTCCTGATAATTACCAGCAATCGCATGGTCTGGCTGCATGGAAGCGACAACGCCTAATTGAGCAAAGCGAGGGATTGCCGTTTTAGTGGTAACTTCAATATGTTCAATCCGATTGAGCAGTTGACGGTGTTTCGGACTATGTTCAATCGCATTCAACGCCATATCGACACTTTTGTCACCGATGGCATGGATCGCCACAGGAAAGCCCACGTCGTTGGCATTTTTCACGATGTCATTCAATTTTGGCTGCGAAGTAATAGGCTCGATGTTGAAATGGTGTCGATCTGCATAAGGTTCATTCAATGCTGCGGTATAGCTCATCAGCGTACCATCAACAAAATATTTCATATAACCAAAACGGAACTGCGGCCCTTTCTGCCACTGCTGCTCTTTTTGGATAAAACGTTGATTGAGTTGATCCCGTTGTTTGGCATAGCTTTGCAGTTGTGCCAGCGTTGCCTGATCTTCACCAGCCATTAATCCAAAACGAATCCGCATCGGTAACTGTTTCTGTGACTCAAGCAAAGCTGGATAAACTGTAGCGAGTTCAGCCCACATATCATGCACGGAGGTTATTCCCAAGCTGTTAAAATGAGCAACGATTTTTTCAACCACTGGGATTGCGGCTTTGCCTGAGAGTAATGCTTTTGTATATTGAGGGCTTGCTAAGATCAGTTGATTGGCTGCCGTTTCTTTAAAAATTCCTGTCGGCTCACCTGTTTGTGGATCTTTAACAATCTCACCACCTTCTGGTGCTTTAGTATTTTTATCGATTCCCAGCAATTGCATTGCCTTGCTGTTTACCCAAACGGTATGATAATCAATATCCTGTAACACCACAGGTCGATCAGGCACAATTGCATCCAGCTCCTGACGTGTTGGCATACGCTTGTCCTTCATGGCGCTGACATCCCAACGCCCACCGACCAACCATGTATCTTTCGGTAACTCTTTGTCGCGTTTGGCAATTAATTTAAACCATTCTTGCCGATCGGTGATTCCAAACAGATCCACACCTTCCCAAAGTTCCAGACCACCTAATAAATGAGTATGTGCATCGGTCAAACCAGGTAGGACTGTTTTGCCTTGGGCATCAATCACCTGTGTTTTTGAACTTGCCATATTTTGAATAAAGGTATTATTACCAACAGCCAGAAACTTGCCATCTTTAATTGCAAATGCTTGTGCTTTCGGTTTGGCTGGATTTGAAGTTCGGATATCTGCATTCATCACAATGATATCCGCTTGTGGTGTTTGTGCCTGAGTCCCGAAGGTCATCATACAAACGCTGAGTCCTAAGCATAATTTCTTTTTCATAAGTCCGTTATTCCATTATCCATATTTATTTTTGCACTTTTCATTGTCTGTGATTTTTCAACAAAACCGAGAACCAATTTGGTTGAAAACATAGGTACCATTTAAATCAGCGTAAAGATCGAGATGTAATGGATCTTTCCAGAATTAGTTAAAATTTTCCATGTAAAAAGCACCTCATCTCTGAAGTGCTTTGTAGATAAAAAGGTCTAAAGAAAGGAGTACGCTCATTCAGACCATCAACCGTTGATGTTAAGAAATATCAACACACATATATTTCAGTTCCAGATATTCCTCAATCCCAAATTGCGAACCTTCACGACCTAAACCTGACTGTTTAATTCCACCAAAAGGTGCGATCTCATTGGAAATCAGCCCTGTATTCACCCCGACCATACCATATTGCAGCGCTTCACCTACCCGCCATTGGCGTGCCATGTCTTGGGTAAAAATATAACTCGCCAAACCAAACTCCGTATCGTTGGCCATTGCAACAGCCTCAGCTTCATCATTGAAACGGAATAACGGCGCTAATGGACCAAAAGTTTCTTCTTTGGCAACTTTCATCTGCTGAGTAACATCTCTTAAAATGGTCGGTTCAAAGAAAGTTTTCCCCAAGGCATGTGGTTGACCACCAACCACAATCGAAGCCCCCTGACTCACCGCATCGGCAATATGCGATTGCACTTTTTCAACTGCGTCTTGATCAATCAATGGCCCCTGTGTCACCCCTTCATCACGTCCATCGCCGACACGAAGTTGCTGTTCAACTGCTATTTTTAAGCGCTCACAAATCGCATCATAAATCCCGTCCTGAACATAGATACGGTTGGCACAGACACAGGTTTGACCACTGTTACGGAACTTGCTGACCATAATGCCCTGAACAGCGCGCTCAATATCGGCATCATCAAAAATAATCACAGGGGCATTGCCACCCAGCTCTAAAGAAAGCTTTTTGATGGTTGGCGCACATTGTTTCATCAAAATACGACCAACATCGGTTGAACCGGTAAAACTGAGTTTACGCACCGTATCACTTGCACATAAAGTTTGCCCAACAGCCACCGCATCACCACTGATCAAAATAAATAAATCAGCGGGTAAGCCTGCCTGCTCTGCCAGTACCGCCAAAGCATAGGCAGTTAACGGAGTCTGTTCCGCAGGTTTGACCAACATCGAACACCCCACCGCCAAAGCAGGTGCAATTTTTCGGGTGATCATCGCGGCTGGGAAATTCCACGGCGTAATCGCTGCGGTCACTCCAATCGCTTGCTTAAGCACAATTAAACGCTGCTGTGATTGAACAGGCGTCAACACGGAACCGTCGACACGACGCGCCTGCTCTGCAAACCAACGAATGAACGAGGCTGCATAAGCAATTTCTCCACGTGCTTCCGCGAGTGACTTACCTTGTTCTGCCGTGAGAATCTGGGCTAAGCCTTCACGCTGTTGCAAGATCAACTGATGCCATGCCAACAAAATATCAGCACGCGCCAAAGCAGTTTGCTGCTGCCATTGGGCTTGAGCGATGGCTGAACGTGCAATCGCTGCTTCAACCTCTGCTTGGTCAGATGCCTTGACCCAAGCCAAAGCTTGTCCTGTCGCTGCATCGTCCACTACAAAATAATCTTCAGTTGGCGTTGCATCAAAACGAATATCTGGATGCTTTAATAGAGCCTGCAAGTTGAGATCAATCATGCTTCAGCTCCTGCGAGCTTTTGCAGTGCAGGCTGTTGCGCTGCAATTGCATCTTGGATAATCACCAGCGCTTGATTGAACTGAACCACAGGAATCGTCAATGGATACAAGAAACGAATTACATTGCCATGCTTGCCACAGGTTAAAAGCAATAAGCCCTGATCCATCGCATATTGCTGAATCGCTTTCGCCATTTCTGGTTTCGGTTGACCCGTGACATGATCACCAAATTCAACCGCCACCATCGAACCCAATGCACGAATATCAATAATATCGTTTGAATATTTTTGTGCCGCTTTTAGCATGGTTATGAGTTCTTCACCCAAGCTATTGGCACGTTGACACAATTGTTCCTCTTCAATCACATCAATCACGGCATTGGCTGCAGCAATCGCAAGCGGGTTACCCGCATAAGTACCGCCTAAACCACCAGGGTTTGGTGCATCCATCACTTCAGCACGTCCCACTACTCCTGACAGTGGGAAACCACCACCCAAGCTCTTCGCCATGGTAATTAAATCGGCTTTAACTGGATAATGTTGCATGGCAAACAATTGGCCAGTACGGGCAAAACCGGTTTGCACTTCATCCGCAATTAAAAGAATGCCGTGCTCATCACAAATCTTGCGCAGTTGTTGCATAAATTCAACTGGCGCAACGTTGAATCCACCCTCACCTTGGACAGGTTCAAGCACAATGGCTGCCACATCATGCGCCGCAATATCTTCACTAAAAATTTCTTCTAAGCTAATCAGTGCATCTTCAACACTGATTCCTTTAGACGCAACTGGATAACGGGCATGGAATACACCTGCTGTCATGACACCAAAGTCACGTTTATAAGGAGCTGTTTTGCCTGTCATCGCCATGGTCATAAACGTACGGCCGTGGAAACCGCCACCAAAAGTGATAATGCCATGACGGCCTGTTGCTGCTCGTGCAATCTTCACTGCGTTTTCAACCGCTTCTGCGCCTGTGGTAAAGAATGCTGTTTTCGCAGGACCTTCAATCGGTGCACGGGCATTGATTCGCTCAGCCAAAGACACATAACTTTCATACGGTACAATTTGATACGCCGTATGGGTAAATTTATTCAGTTGTTCAGCCACCGCTGCGATGACTTTTGGATGGCGATGCCCCGTATTTAAAACGGCAATTCCACCAGCAAAATCAATATATTCGTTTCCTTCCGTATCCCACAAAGTCGCATTGCTCGCACGTTCAGCATACCATTGGCACATCACGCCAACACCACGTGGCGTTGCTTGCTGTTTACGAGCATTTATTGCAATATGCTTTGCATCCATTTTGTTACCTCTATACGACAAAACAATCATCTTTTTGGGCATTTAAATTGCTTCATGGCAATGTATTGCTGAAACAAGGCTAAAATGCGCTATGGGTACTTAATGTGTACCTTTTATAAGGAATAGACGAGAGCCACTTTTGGACTAAAGGAGAGAGCCAATTGCGTACTCTGTTAGGAGACTACCTGTTGCAGCATTTACAACAGGCCAGTGAAGGGACTTTACCCGCTCGGGTTTTTCATTGTTTAAGAGCTGCCATTTTGGAAGGCATTCTTGCGCCGAATACTCGTCTTCCTGCATCACGTGATTTGGCCAATGAGCTGCATGTTTCACGGAATACCGTACTCAATGCCTATGAACAATTACGTGCTGAAGGTTATATTCAAGCGCATACCGGTCGAGGTACTTGGGTATCCGAAACACTCCCTGAGAGCTATATTCAGGTCAGCACAACACTCACTTATGCTGCTGCAACCAAAGAAGAGACTACACAGACACTTTCTCATCGTGGCGCAAGTTTACTTCAACATGCAGCCGCATCCCCTTATCAGTGGGGTGCCTTTGTACCCGGTGCGCCTGATGTAACTGAGTTTCCACATGCCGAATTTAATCGGATCAAATCACGCTTAAGTCGCCAGCCTGAAATTGCCAATTTGATCTACAGCAATGCAGGAGGATGCGCGGAATTACGCCATGCACTAGCCGATTATTTACGAATTGCGCGTTCCGTCAATTGTGAAACCGACCAGATTATTATTACAGAAGGCATCCATCAGGCAGTGGATTTGGTGTCACGGGCTTTATGTGATTTAAATGATCATGTCTGGATTGAAAATCCAGGCTATTGGGGTGCCAAGAATATTCTGCGTATCAATGGCCTCAATATTATTCCGATGCCTGTCGATGCCGAAGGCATTATTCCAGAAGAACATCCGTCTACCCCACCTCGCCTGATTTTCGTCACCCCCTCTCATCAATATCCTTTAGGTTCGCATCTCAGTTTATCTAGACGAAGAAAATTGCTGGATTTGGCTAAACAGCATGGTAGCTGGATTATTGAAGATGACTATGACAGTGAGTTCCGTTTTTCAGGTCAGCCTTATCCTTCCTTACAAGGTTTGGAAGAAAATCCACCCGTCATTTATATTGGAACCTTTAGTAAAACCATTTACCCCGCCTTGCGCATTGGCTATATGGTGGTTCCAAAACAATTGGTACAGCCCTTACGAACGATTTCGGCTGAACTGTATCGAGGCGGTCACTTACTTACTCAACGCGCCTTAGCCGAATTTATTCGTGAAGGACATTATGCAGCGCATATCCGCCGGATGCGCCTACTGTATAGTAAAAGACGTAAATTTCTGATTGAACTGATTCACCGTTATCTGGGCGATGTGTTTGTCCATGAATTTAATCATGATGCGGGGCTGCATCTGGTACTCAAATTACCTGATCACGCCAATGATGTTGAAATATCTGCACTCGCACTTTCGCGCGGGGTCAATGTTCGCCCATTGTCACAATATTATTCAGGGGTCGATACCCCAATTCAATCGGGCCTATTGCTTGGATTTGCCTGTGTTCAGGAACAGGATATGACTTTTGCTTTTAGTATTTTACGTCAATGTCTGATTGAAAACGGTCTTGAGCTGTTCCCCCAGAGCCGTTGATTAGAGCAGAATAACACTTGGTTTAGGGCGTACGTCTTTTCTTGCCCCATCGCTAAACCAAGTGAAGCTTATTCATTGATATATTCCAAACTAAAAGCAAAGATCTAAACTGACTTTGACCCGATCTAAAACGATTAAAGTCCGATAGGTTTTGACATCTTGATTATCTGCAAAATGCTTTCTCACCAAAGCTTCAAAATACGATAAATTATTTGAAATCATAATGATGATAAAAGATACCCCACCATTGACGAAATAGCATTGCTGAATTTCATCCACTGTTGCAAAGTATTGTTCAGCCCGATCCATCACCACAGAGCGATCTTCAGCAAGACGCACTTCAATAATCGAAGTCACCTTTTCTCCAAATCGCTTTGGATTCAGTACTGCACAATTTTTTTCGATAATGGATTCCTGTTCCATTCGAACAATACGCCGTTGTATCGATGCTTGAGACAACCCGATATGCTCCGAAATCTGCCGATGTGAGCTTTTATTGTCCTGCTGTAATAATCGTAAAATTGCATAATCAAAATGATCAAGTGATAGCTCAGCCATGAATTAATCCCTCATATTTTTCCAATAATAGAGTGAATCACTCCTTCAGCTCAATCAATTAGCACGATTTAATCATCGTTCTAGAATTAAAATCTCATGATCACTCTATGGGTCATCGATATGCATGCTTCTGCTCAAAATAAACAAGAACTGGCCTTGGCTGCAGCATGTCTATCACTTGCATCAGTACAAATTGGGGCTGCGATTGCGAAAACCCTATTTCCCATCTTTGGCGCTGAAGGGGTTGCCCTGATTCGTTTAAGTTTTTCAGCGCTGTTGCTCTGGATGATCTTCAAACCTTGGCGCAGCTTTCCTCCTCAAATGGAATGGAAGAATCTGATCATTTATGGACTGATTCTGAGTCTCATGAATCTTTTGATCTATAAGGCCTTTTCCCATTTGTCGATTGGCATCGCCATTTCAATTGAAGTCTTGGGTCCACTCACCGTTGCCATTGTCATGTCAAAACAAAAACAGGATTTACTTTGGGGCGCCTTGTCATTTATCGGTCTGATGTTATTACCTTTGGGCAGTAGCAATCAGCATTTTAGTTATATCGGCATGCTTTATGCGCTTGCCGCAGCATTATGTTGGGGCTTATATATCATTTTCGGTACGAAAGTCGCAAAAGGCGGCAGCAATACAGTAGCGATTGGCATGTTGGTGGCAACTCTATTTGCACTACCCTTTGGTATTTCTGATCTGAATCAGCTATTTCATTCTTATTGGATTTTACTGCTCTGTGTTTTGGTATCGCTGCTTTCCAGTACCATTCCGTTCTTACTGGATATCTTTGCCATGAAAAAACTCGAACCGAAAGTGTTTGGAATTTTACTGAGCGCCTCTCCTGCGGTCAGTGCCCTTGCAGGTTGGTTGATCTTAAAAGAACACCTCAATCTATATCAAATCACGGGCATTGCCATCATCATGCTCTCGTGCGCGGGCTGCTCCTATTTTTCCTATAAAAGTAATAAGGCCTAAACTTCAAAGCATAGGCCTTATGATGATGTTTGATCAGTCTAGATGTAGTGCGACTGTTCGATTACTTTTCTTCTTTCGGGTCACGATCAGTCCACAGATCACGACAATGAAGGTGACACTTAAAGATAAAGTGGTTTCATAGCTATATTGAGGTGACAGGAACATATAGCCCAGCACGCTCATAATCACCACAATCACAAACCAAGTCAGCCACGGAAATAACCACATTTTAAAAGGCACAGCAGCCCCAACTTTATCTAATTGGGTGCGCAAACGGAGTTGTGACACTGCAATCACTAGGTAAACCACCAATGCAATCGAACCGGTGGTTGACAATAAAAATCCAAATACCTGTCCAGGAAATAAGTAATTCACCGCACAACAAATCAATCCGATCAAAGTCGATGCAAATACTGCGATGGTTGGCACACCTGCAGCATTAATTTTCGTGACCATTTTTGGTGCTTCTTGACGGGCACCTAAAGCAAATAGCATCCGTGAAGAGGTATAAACGGCCGCATTCATACAACTCGCCACTGCAATAAATACCACAGTATCCATAATTAACTTGGTTTGAGGAATATTCAGACTGACCAAGACATACTGAAAAGTACCCAATTTTTGTAAATCAGGTGAACGCCAATCGACCAAGGCAACCGCGAGGAAAATTGAAACCACAAAGAATAAGATAATCCGATACAGGACTAAATTGGTTGCCCGTTTGATTTTCTCTTCAGGATTTTTAGACTCTGCCGCCGCAATCGAAAGAATTTCAATGCCAAAGAAGGAAAATGCAGAGATTAAAATCGCAGATAGAACACCGCCCATGCCATGTGGCATAAAGCCGCCATTGGAAAAGAGATGACCCACTCCACTGACATCTTTGGCTAAAGGCCACAGTCCAAACACGGCTGATGCACCAATCACAATAAACACGAGAATGGCAATCACTTTAATCAGTGCAAACCAAAACTCAAACTCGCCAAAACTTTTGGTGCTAAAGAAGTTGGCCAAACTGAGTAAGATAATAAATGCGAAAGCGTAAATGGCACTGGATACCTGTGGAAACCAAGCATGTAAAATTTCGGCACCTGCAATGGCTTCAATTGGAATCACCAACACCCAAAACCACCAATACAGCCAACCCACACTAAACCCTGCCCAAGGACCGATCGCTTTACGCGCATAAGTCGAAAATGAACCTGTGTCAGGCTGTGCAACGGCCATTTCACCGAGCATACGCATGACTAAAAAAACCAGAATACTGGTAATAATATAAGCCAATACCGCAGCGGGACCTGCTTTGGCAATTGCAGCAGATGAACCGACAAATAAACCTGCACCAATAACACCACCAATACTAATCATCGTGACATGGCGGTTAGAAAGTCCTTCACCTAATTTTGTTGTTTTATCACTATTCATATTTTATTCCTTAAAAATACTTATAAAACCGTTAATTACATGTTTCAATTCCTACAAAAATAAAAAGGGAAAACCAACGGTCTTCCCTCCAACAAAAATTAATTTAAAGTTGGCATAGCAAATTGTTTGGCTTCACGAATCTGTGCAGATGGCCAACGTTGCGTGATGGTTTTACGGCGGGGGTAAAAACGCACACCATCTGGCCCATAGGCATACAGATCACCAAACAGTGAACGTTTCCAGCCACCAAAACTGTGATAAGCAACAGGAACTGGTAATGGCACATTCACCCCGACCATGCCCACTTGGATGTTATTGGTGAAATAGCGCGCCGCCTCACCATCTCGGGTATAAATACAGGTGCCATTGCCATATTCATGATCATTAATCAACTGCATGGCTTCTTGCATCGTTTCGACACGAATCACCTGTAATACAGGCCCAAAAATTTCTTGTTGATAGCTGGTCATCTCTGCTGAAATTTGATCAATCAAGGTCGGCCCGACAAAGAATCCATGTTCATAACCGACGGCTTTGGCATCACGTCCATCCACCACAATTTTAGCACCTTGTTGCTCGGCACTTTGGATATAAGCTTGTACCTTCTGTTTATGTGCTTGCGAAATGAGCGGTCCGAAGTCATTACTGGCATCGGCATAATGTCCAAACTTCAATTGCTGCATCTCTTGTTTAAGCTTGGCAATCACCACATCGGCCACTTCATCACCAATGGCCAACGCAACGGACAAGGCCATACAACGTTCACCCGATGAACCAAAGGCGGCACCGAGTAAAGAGGTCACCACATTATCAATATCCGCATCGGGCATAATGATGGCGTGGTTTTTTGCACCGCCTAAGGCCTGACAGCGTTTTCCTGTCGAGGTCGCTGTTCGATAAATATATTCCGCAATTGGGGTTGAACCGACGAAACTGATGGCTTGGATCTTAGGATGATGTAGTAAGGCATCGACAGCTTCTTTGTCGCCATTGACCACATTAAACACCCCATCGGGCAAGCCCGCCTGTTTAAGTAATTCAGCTAAATAGAGTGCCGCTGAAGGCGCCTTCTCAGAGGGTTTTAAAATAAAGCAATTGCCACACACAATCGCCATTGGGAACATCCACAACGGCACCATTGCTGGGAAATTAAAAGGGGTAATCCCTGCAACCACACCTAAAGGTTGAAACTCACTCCAAGAATCAATATCTGGGCCAACATTTTTAGAATACTCGCCTTTTAAAAACTCAGGTGCGCCACAGGCATATTCCACATTTTCAATGCCACGTTGTAATTCACCTTTGGCATCATGGCAAATCTTGCCATGCTCCTGCCCAATCAATTCACACAATGTTTCAGCATTCTCTTCAAGCAATTGTTTGAACTTAAACATCACCCGTGCACGTTTGATCACCGGCGTATCGCGCCATGCAGGGAATGCCTGCTCTGCAATCTGCACTACCTGATTCACCAACTGTCTATCCGCCAAGGCTACTTCTTTGCTAATCTCACCCGTTGCTGGATTATAAACCGCTTGTTTTCGGTTGGATTTGGTGACCAAACCACCTTGGATAAAATGCCCAATCAAATGAGTGGCTGGTGTTTGAGCTGAATCGGTATTGCTGAACGCATTGGCATTAAAATGTTCTAAATTATTCATCTGTATTCCTTGTCTCTGTGTCTTATTTTCCATTTGCTTTTGGCGGGTCTCCACCCAAGCTTTATTTCACTTGATAAAGGGTTTCACCCACAGCATTGATCAACCGTGATAATTGCGCTTCGGTGCTATTGAACATTGGACCGAACTGAATGGTGTCTCCGCCAAAACGCACATAGAAACCGGCTTTCCACAACTTCATACCCATTTCAAATCCACGAATGGTGGCATCGCCATCACGCGGTGCCAGTTGTAAGGCACCAATCAAACCGCAGTTGCGAATATCAATCACATTCGGGGCACCTTTTAATTCATGTATCAGTTTTTCAAGACTTGGGGCTAAGGCCGCAGATTGAGTGATTAGGTTCTGTTGTTCTAGTACATCTAATGTGGCTAAAGCAGCGGCACAGGCAACGGGATGCCCTGAATAGGTATAACCGTGAGTAAACTCAACCGCATGTTCAGGCAAGTCTTGTTGCATAAAGGCATCATAGATTTCACGGCTTGCGACTACGCCCCCTAATGGAATGGCACCATTGGTAATTTGTTTGGCAAAAGTCAGCAGATCAGGTGTTACATCGAAATATTCTGCTGCTGTCCATGTGCCCATACGGCCAAAGCCCGTAATTACTTCATCAAAGATCAGCAGGATATTGTGTTGATCACAGATTTCTCGCAGGCGTTTTAAATAACCTGTCGGTGGCACAATACAACCCGCCGAACCAGAAACAGGTTCAACAATCACTGCGGCAATATTCGATGCATCATGTAGCTCAATCAGCTTGAGCATTTCATCGGCCAGTTCAATTCCACCTGTTTCAGCACAGCCTTTGGTAAAGCTCAGATGTGCTTGCAAGGTATGCGGTAAATGATCCACATCCATCAATTGACCGAACATTTTACGGTTGCCACCAATACCGCCCAGACTGGTGCCTGCCACGTTGACCCCATGGTAGCCACGAGCGCGCCCTATCAGCTTGGTTTTGCTTGGTTGGCCTTTAATGCGCCAATACGCCCGCGCCATTTTGATCGCAGTATCTGCTGACTCAGAACCCGAATCGGTAAAGAAAACATGCTGGAGTTTTTCAGGCATGTGCTGCACAATTTTTTCAGCCAATTGAAAAGATAATGGATGTCCGAATTGGAAGGCAGGTGAATAATCCAGTTTTGCCAATTGGCGCGTTACCGCTTGCTGGATTTCAGGCAAGCTATGTCCTGCACCGCAGGTCCACAAACCTGACAGAGAATCATAAATCTCACGTCCTGTACTATCAATTAAAGATGAGCCTTTGGCCGCTACGATGATGCGTGGATCTTGATGAAAATTACGGTTGGCAGTAAACGGCATCCAATGTGCTTGGTAATTTAAGCGCATTGGGACCTCTGACGGACTTGCTTCCAATGCATCATCACGGTCATTTGCGGTGTCGATATCAAACATAATCACTCTTCTTGTTTTGGGGTTATTGTTGGAGTGTACAGCGCGATATAGTTTTGATAAATTCAAATGATCTTGAGTTTAGATATAAAAAAGTAAAACTAAATGAAGCCGAAAAAATTAAATCAAGTGACTGATTTTGATATAAAACTTCTTAAAATTTTTAAAACGGTGTGTGACTGCCACAGCTTTAGCGCTGCGGAAAGTCTGCTTGGCATCAGTCGTTCAGCAATTAGTCTGCACATGAGTGATCTGGAAAATCGGCTCGGAATTCGGTTATGCCAACGAGGTCGAGCTGGCTTTGCTCTGACCGATGAAGGTCGGGAAATTCTAGAATATATTGAAGTATTGAATGCTTCGATTGAAGACTTTCGTGCCAAGATCAATCAAATGCACAATCAACTCAAAGGTGAGTTTAATATTGGGATTATTAATAACTTGGTCACCATGCCCAGTGCCTATATCACCAATACGCTTGCTGTGCTGGCCGAAGAAAATAGCGAAGTGCTGATTAATATCAGTATGAGCACCTTGTCGGATATTGAATGTCGTGTCTTAGATAATCGCTTACATGCAGGTGCCATTCCCCTCGTCACCCCATTGTCTGGCTTAGATTATTTTGATTTATATCGCGAAAAGTCTTTGCTCTACTGCGGTAAAAATCACCCGCTGTTTCAACATTTAGGTGATATTCACACTGCGGATTTAAAAAACTGGCAAGCAGTATTACCCAATTATGCAACAACAGCAGAAGCGGCGAAATTGCACCAACTGCTTGATTGTTCGGCCACTGCCAGTGACCGTGAAGGCATCGCCTTTCTGATCTTAACAGGAAAGTTTCTGGGTTTTTTACCCGATCATTATGCGAGAAAATGGGTGGAAGATGGTTTTATGCAGCCTATTTTGCAGGACGTGATGCATTACAGTACCCCGATCTGCCTGATCACCCATAAAGGCAAAAACTACAATATGATTTTAAAAACCTTTATGGAGATCCTAAAAACCCGAATCATGCCATTGACTTAACTCAGACTAGAATACAAAAGTCGATGCGTTGGGCTCATCGACTTTGTTTTATCAAAAATGCACTGCTATGCTTCACCAGTTTCAGCAATATTTGTCGCAGGATTGACCGTACTTTTACTCCCACTATCTGACTCATGCCGTTTCAGTACCAACACCGCAAAAATCGCAATAATCGCGGGGATGGCAATCATCACAAAGTTCAGCTTATGTGGTAGACCTAAGGTCAGCAGCATCCCTGTTAGAATCGGCCCGACGATGGCACCGATTCGACCAACCGCAGATGCACAGCCAATTCCTGTCGAGCGTACACTCAATGGATAGTATTGTGCTACATAACTATACAGCAGGATTGAAGTCCCAATGGTTGCAGCTCCTGCAATCGTCACCAAACCATATAAAATATAGGCTGGCGAGTTATAGCCCAAACCAACCAGTGCAAATACCCCTGTTACAAACATGGTTAAAATTACGGGTTTTAAATGGAATTTATCTGAGAGGATTCCACCCAAAATTGCTCCGATCATGGCACCAACATTCAGTGCTAACAGGAATAAAATACTTTTGCCCAATGAATAACCTGCTGCCAGCATCAGTTTCGGCAACCAACTACTTAATGCATAGACCATCAGCAAACACATAAAGAATAACAGCCAAAACATCAAAGTACTTAAAGCTCGACCATGCTGAAATAAGGCTTTGGCAGAACTGCCTGAACCTAAATTATCGTCATTCAAACATAAGCGTGTCTCAGGGCTTAGTGCCTGCTCTGGGGCAATTTTTTGGATAATGGCATGGGCTTGCTCGGTCTTGCCACTTTTTACTAAGAAGGTCAGTGACTCAGGTAAGAACTTCCATAAAATCGGTAATAACAACAATGGAATGCCTGCAATCAAGAACATGATTTGCCAACCTTGGCTTTCCACCAGATAGCTTCCTAATAACGCGGAAATAATCCCGCCAATGGCATAGCCACTAAACATACTCCCCACCAAGGTACTGCGCATCCGCTTTGGGGCATATTCAGAGGTTAACGCCACCAGATTTGGCATCACACCACCAATCCCCAAACCTGCTAAAAAGCGTAACACCCCAAATTCAAACGGAGTCGATGCAAAAGCTCCCCAGAAAGTAAAACCACTGAAAAAGGTCACACAAATCAAGATCACATTTTTGCGACCAATTTTATCTGCCAAAGCCCCAAATAGCATGGCACCAAACATCATGCCACATAAGGCGGTGCTGGCCAGCATACCCGCCTGTACTGCTGTGAGTGACCACTCTTGCATCAATACAGGCAAAACCACGCCGTAAATAACCAGATCATAACCGTCAAAAATAATAATCAGTAAACACCAAAGCAAAATGCTCCAGTGAAAAGGGGTAAATTTTGCTTGGTCAATAATTGCATTGACATTCAACGTCGATGTTGCCATTTAATCATCTCCTCTATGAGATAAATTCTTGTTCATTTTTAAAACGACATACTGCACCCTAAAGAAAAAACTGATGATTCAAGCTCTTGATTAAAAATCGTAACTCGCCATCATATTGAAGCGGTTATCAATCCCTTTCCGCCCCTCAAAAGTTTCACGCTCGCCATAGACATACTCCACCCCTAAAGTAATTGGTTTATAGGGGTTGTACATGGCATTGATCCAGCCCTGCCAAAGTTCTTTGTTTTGAGTCAGGTTGGTTTTCTGGATTTGGGCAAAGGTGTTGTCATCCTTGGCTTTCATATAGCCGTATCCCAAGGTAGAACGAAGCTGTGAATTAAATTGATGAGTTAAACCTGCTGAAATAGTATCGAATTCATTGCTCTGAATATGATTTTTGTCATCAATCACATAGCTGTTATTGGTCCAAAGCAGGAAACGGCCATCACCTTTGACATGGTAATAATCGGCTTTTAAGAAGGTTTGTGGCGTTAACTGGTATTTGCCCCCGAGCCCCACACCCCATGCCCATTCCTCATCATTACTGGTTTTTTTCTCAGCCATAAAGCTTCGGCCAGACAGCAAGGAACCATTCTCAAATTTATGATTCAATCGCCCCACCAAAGCAGGCAAACGCATTTCATTATCAGGGTCGGAAGTTGCCGTGTATTTGGGATCTTCAATCGCAACAGCAAAGCTGGTATTGGCTGATAAATTATCACTATAGCGTACCAAAGGTGAGCGTTGTAATGCCCCACCGACATAGGTTCCTGCATCAATGGTTTCTGGATAATATTCAGGTGCAATAAAAGTGGACCAAGTCTGACCAATCAACCATTTATCAAAGGTTAAATAAGCATGACGAATACGGAATTGATCACGTGTGCTGCCACCAAAGAAATCCATTTCCAGCTTGCCACCAACATCGCCAGCGGCTGTCGGTGTTTTAAAATTCAAACCTAAACGGGTGACGTTGACGGTTGAATGCAACCGATCTTTTTGTTGAGCTTCCTCAGCAGTATGTTCTAGTGGTACGCCACTGATATTGTTATACATGGTGGATGCACCTTTAGCCTGATAAGAAGCATCGGCACGGAGATAACCATATAAATTGACTTCAGCCCCACCTTTGCTGATATTCAGTTTTGGCACCTGTGTTTCGGTCGCCTGTGGCGCAGCTGCAACCGCGACTTGAGGCGTCGACTGGGTCGGAACAGGCTGTTTTACATACTGTTGCAGCATGGCGCGCAACTCTTGAACTTCTTGTCTGAGTTGTGCAATTTCAGCACTTTCAGTTCCCGAATAAGCAGAGGACATAGCCGTTAAAACTGCCGTTGCCAATATGCTTTTTTGTACCGTTAAAATAAACTTTTTCATTAAAATCAATTTCCTTTTCGACTGATCTTAAATACCCTTTTAAGATCATTCTTTGTTTGTGTTTTATCCTTTGTCGTACAAATGTACCACACCACATTTTTTATTTTTAAAACTTCAAACCATTGATTTATTTAATTTTCACCTCCTATTTAAATAAATAGCCACTTTTTTAAAAGACAGCAGAACCGAGCAGTGGCAATTGCAGCCACTGTTAAAAACTTCCGTTAAAAGCTAAAAATTAAGTTGCTGTTTTAATGTTGAATTCCTTGTTGAGTGAAAACAGCTTTGCCAGAATGTTCCAAGGTCAAGATATCCTCCTGTTTTTTCTGGGCAATCAGTCCCTGATACGTTAAAACTTGGCTAAAGCAATGCACCTGTTCAAAACCTGTCCGCTGAAGCAGTTGCTGATAAGTCTCATAAGAAACAGTAAAAAAGTCTTGTTCCAAACGTTCCATCATTGCCTCACTCTGCTCAATACTCAGACCATTACTCTGACATAACAAAGGCAAGGCTTTAAATTGTTGAGGATTGTCACAAGCCATCAGATCGTAGGTCAGCAGCAATCCACCGGCTTTTAATCGCTGTGATATTTCAGCAAAGAAAGTCGGTTTAAGCGCATGCGGCACAAAATGCGCAACCAAGATCGACAGTGCCACATCAAATTTTGGCTGTGTAGGCAATGCTGCTGTTTCGCCATGAATGAATTGCACACGCTCTGACTGTCCAAGCTGCTGAATCAGTGCTTGGGCTTTCTGCAACATACTTAAAGAAGGATCAACTGCCGTAAATCTCCAAGTTGGATGCCTATTCAGTAAATATTCAAGCTCATAGCCTGTGCCACAACCGACAATTAAAATCTCTGCATCTTCACTTAAAGCGGACTGTAAAATCGCATCGACTTGTTGATGCATCAGCGCATAACCTGGAATCAGACGACGGATATGATCATCATAGCGTTCCACCACTTTCTGACTGTTAAAATCTTTTGCCATTTGATCCTCTACTTTTAAAAAGCTTTAAACGGTTAGCATCGCATCAACTGATAACTGCTTTATAGAAGGTTTAGCCGCTTCGATACTTAAGCCCAATTTTTGAAATAAAGCTTGGTCACGATTTTCACCCGCATTGGCGGTGGTTAACAGTTTTTCACCTGAAAAAATAGAATTAGCACCGGCCATAAATGCCAAGGCTTGATCGGAATCGGTTAATGCTTCGCGCCCAGCCGAAAGTCGAATGTAACTTTGTGGCATAAGCAATCGTGCTACAGCAACCGTCCGAATCCATTCAGTTACATCCAGTTTTTCTACTTGAGCCAATGGTGTCCCTTCGATCGGGACCAGCATATTAATCGGTACAGACTCTGGATGTAGCGGCAAAGTCGCTAACTCATGTAAAAGACCAATCCGATCTTCTCGACTTTCACCTAAACCGACAATACCACCGCTACAGACTTTCAACCCTGCCTGACGAACATGGTCTAGTGTATCCAGCCGATCATCAAAAGTTCTAGTGCTGATAATGTGGGAATAATATTCCCGCGAAGTATCCAGATTATGGTTGTAATAATCCAAACCAGCCTCTTTTAAACGCTCCGCCTGAGAAGCATTCAACATGCCCAAGGTCATACAGGTTTCCAGTCCTAAAGCTTTGACCTCACGCACCATGTCCAATACATAAGGCATATCGCGCTCATGCGGATTGCGCCATGCGGCACCCATACAAAAACGAGATGCGCCTGAGGCTTTAGATTTTTGTGCCTCTTGAATGACTTTCTCCACTGCAATGCGTTTTTCTGCTTCTAGTTTTGAATCATAACGCGCCGATTGCGAACAATACTTGCAATCTTCTGGGCACTTGCCTGTTTTAATTGAGAGTAAAGTACTGACCTGAATCGTATTCGCAGCAAAATACTGTCGGTGTAACTGTTGCGCCTGAAACAGCAAATCTAAAAAAGGCTGCTCATACACAGCCTGTATTTCCGCACGTGACCAATCATTTCTAATCTTCATTTCTTGATCCTGACATCCTATGTTTAGATAACAACCACGGCATCAAAGCTCCTCCTCAATCTCAATGTACAAAGGAGGAGTACGTTTTTAATCAAAAATTTCAGCAGTCAAATTCAGCTCTGCCCGCATGATTTCCTGCAATTTAAATTTCTGTGCTTTGCCTGATGCGGTCATCGGGAACTCAGCAAAAAATTTAACGTAACGTGGCACTTTATTATGTGAAATATGCTCTTTGCAGAAACTGCGGATACTGTCTTCATTGCTTTGATGATGCTCGTGTAAAATGATGCAGGCACAGAGCTCCTCCCCATAACGCATATCGGGCAAACCAATCACTTGCACATCGCAGACATCGGGATGGGTATATAAAAAGTCTTCGATTTCTTTTGGAAATAGATTTTCACCCCCGCGAATTACCACATCTTTAATTCGGCCTTTGATTTTGACAAAGCCTTCAGCGTCCATTTCAGCAATATCACCCGTGTGCATCCAGCCTGCTGCGTCGATGACTTCTTTGGTTTTTTCAGGCTCATCCCAATACCCCGCCATGACCGAATAACCACGGACACAAAGTTCACCGAGTGTCCCTAGCGGAACGATTTCACCCTCTAAATCAACAATTTTAACTTCCAAATGTGGATGAACATGCCCCACCGTGCTGACTCGTTTATCAATTGAATCATCAATATAACTTTGCACACTGACCGGAGAGGTCTCGGTCATGCCATAACAGATAGTAATTTCTGACATATGCATGCGGTCAATCACACGCTGCATGATTTCTCTCGGACATGGACTGCCTGCCATGATACCGGTACGCAAACTGCTCAAATCAAATTCGGCAAATTGCTCATGTTCCAAAATGGCAATAAACATGGTCGGCACACCATAAGCCGCCGTACATTTTTCCTGCTCAATGGTTTTTAAGCTTTCCAACGGATTAAACACGGACGCAGGATAAACCATGGTAGCACCATGGGTAATACAGGCCAGATTGCCCATTACCATGCCGAAACAATGGAATAAAGGCACTGAGATACAGACGCGATCTTGGGGCGTTAAGCCAATCCCTTCACCAACAAAATAACCATTATTCAAAATATTATGATGGGTCAACATGGTTCCTTTTGGATTGCCTGTTGTGCCAGAGGTAAATTGGATATTAATGGTTTCATCAAACTGCAATTGTTTGGCTAAGCGCTGCAACTCATCGAGCTGAGATTGATTCGGTGTTTCAAGCAAATCACGAAAACGATGGATGCCGGTATGCTGCTGCTCATCAATTTTGATCACATATTTTAAATGTGATAAACGGGCTGAATGGAGCACTTTATCGGAACTAGATGTCAGCTCAGGTGCAATCTTAGTGAGTAATTCTTGATAATCTGTAGTCTTGAACTGTGAGGCAATGATCAAGCCTTTGCAGGAGACTTTATTGAGTACATATTCCAGTTCATGACTTTTATAGGCGGTATTCAGATTCACCAAAATAATGCCAGCTTTAAACGCGGCAAATTGGGTCACGGTCCATTCCACACAATTCGGCGACCAGATCGCCAAGCGATCCCCTTTTTTCAAACCCAGCTTGAGCAGACTACAGGCAAATGCATTCACTTCATGCTGTAGTTCTTTGTAGCTTAAGCGTCGGTTCTGATGTGAACTGACAATCGCCTCTTGCTCAGCATATTGCTGGCAGACTTGATCAAATTTATCTCCAATCGTCATCCCCAACAGGGGCTGCGAGCTGGTTCCAGAGGCATAGCTTAACCGTACATGTTGCATTGAATCATTCTCCTTGATTCTTTTTTAATTCTGTTCTTACCTGATCTAATTGTTGTGACTGCAACTACTCTTCAAACTGCCTATTGTTGTGATGTTAAACCGTTCTGTCTGCCCTACTTTTTCTGTACTGCATCCACACAAAAGTCAGCAATCTGTTTAGAAAAATAGTCTTTGTGCGTCTGATCAAACTTGGTATTTTGAGCAGGGTCTAGAGGTTCAACCACCACATAGGTCATCGCTCCGACCACACACATGGCGGTTGTGTTTAAGTCATCCAAAACAAACTCGCCACTTGCATTTCCATCTGCAAGGATTTTTTTAATACTTTGTTTCATCAGCTGCTTTACCCGAAAACGCTCATGTTCCACACTTGAATCCACAGGTTCAAACATCAGTGAATAGGCCAACTGCGGGCTGTTGAGTGCCCGTTTGACAAAGGTTGCAACTGCTTTATGCAACTTCTGTTGCGCGGTCAGATCACTTTCTGTAATGGCATCAATCACCAACAACTCGGTGTTGATGGCTTCTGACAAGACTTCAATCAGTACCTGACTTTTATTGTCAAAGTAGCGATAAACCAAACCACTTGAGACTCCTGCTTGCTCAGCAATGGTTTGTATCTGTGCGTCTTTGAATCCTCCTTCTGAAATTAATTTTCTGGCTGAACTCAAAATCGATTTGCGATTTTGTTCCATCCGCTCCTGCATTAAAGTTGATCGTTTATAGCTCATAAATTTTATTCTCTAACAAATAAAGTGAATTGTAAATCATTTTATGAATCTCTATTCACTTTTTTAAAAATTCATTGTAAGGTAGTTCCTAAGCACACACAACAACGCTTAATGGAACAACAAATATAATCACTGGGATGACAACATAATGAACCTACGTAGCTTGAACTTTGGACTAGATGAAACACTGATTGCCTTACAAGATTCGGTTGCTGCATTTTGTGCCAAGGAAATTGCACCAATTGCCCAACAAGTCGACCAAGACAATGTCTTCCCTGCCCATCTTTGGAAGAAATTTGGCGATATGGGATTGATGGGCTTAACCGTTTCTGAAGAATATGGCGGCACCAATCTAGGCTATCTAGCACATATCATCGTGTTGCAAGAAATTTCGCGCGCATCCGCCTCTATTGGTCTTTCTTACGGCGCACATTCTAACTTGTGTATTAACCAGATTAACCGCAATGGTAGCGAGCAACAAAAGCAAAAGTATTTACCCAAGCTGATTTCAGGTGACTTTGTTGGTGCTTTAGCCATGTCTGAACCGAATGCAGGTTCGGATGTGGTCAGTATGAAACTGCGTGCTGAACAAAAAGGCGATCACTTTGTTCTCAATGGTTCAAAAATGTGGATCACCAATGGCGGTGATGCGGATGTATTGGTGGTGTATGCCAAAACGGATCCGCATGCAGGTGCCAAAGGCATGACTGCCTTCCTGATCGAAAAAAACATGCCTGGCTTTAGCCATGGTAAGCACCTAGATAAGCTGGGTATGCGCGGTTCCAACACCTATCCACTATTTTTTGACAATGTTGAAGTCCCTGCTGAAAACGTGCTCGGTGGTGTTGGCAACGGGGCCAAAGTACTGATGAGTGGTCTGGACTATGAACGCGCGGTCTTAAGTGCTGGTCCGTTAGGCATTATGGACGCCTGTTTGGATGTAGTGATTCCCTACCTACATGAACGTGAACAATTCGGTCAGGCCTTGGGTGAATTTCAATTGATGCAAGGCAAACTGGCGGATATGTATTCCACTTGGCTGGCTTGTAAAGCCTTGGTTTATGCAGTTGGTGCAGCCTGTGACAAAGCCGACCATGACCGTAGCTTACGTAAAGATGCGGCCAGTGCAATCCTATATGCAGCAGAAAAAGCCACATGGATGGCGGGCGAAACCATTCAAACCCTCGGTGGGAATGGTTATATCAATGAATTCTCAGCAGGTCGTTTATGGCGTGATGCCAAACTTTATGAAATTGGTGCAGGAACTTCAGAAATTCGCCGCATGCTGATTGGCCGCGAACTGTTTAATGAAACCAAATAATAACCATAAATCAGGATGCAGCTTATGAACCAATTACACAGTAAAATTAATGTTCGAAGTGAAGACTTCAAAACCAATCAACACGCCATGCAAACATTGGTCAGCGATCTGAAACAAGTGGCTCAAAAAGTAGCTTTAGGTGGTGGCGAAAATGCCCGTCAAAAGCATTTAGCCCGAGGCAAATTATTACCACGTGACCGTATTGACCAACTGATTGATGTCGGCACGGCTTTTTTAGAAATTGGTCAGTTGGCTGCTTACAAAGTTTATGAAGATGACATTCCTGCTGCGGGAGTGATTGCAGGGATTGGCCAAGTCAATGGTGTGACCTGCATGATCGTCGCCAATGATGCAACCGTCAAAGGTGGTACCTATTATCCATTGACGGTGAAAAAGCATTTACGTGCACAGGAAATTGCTGAGCAAAATCACTTGCCGTGTATTTATCTGGTGGATTCAGGCGGTGCATTCTTACCGATGCAAGATGAGGTGTTTCCTGATCGAGATCATTTCGGCCGTATTTTCTATAATCAAGCACGTATGTCGAGCCAAGGTATCGCCCAAATTGCGGTAGTGATGGGCAGCTGTACCGCTGGTGGTGCTTATGTGCCAGCCATGTCGGATGAAACCATTATTGTGCGTAATCAGGGTACGATTTTCCTCGGTGGCCCCCCTTTGGTGAAAGCCGCGACAGGTGAAGTGGTCAGCAGTGAAGATTTGGGTGGTGGTGATGTACATACTCGCCTGTCAGGGGTTGCCGATCATTTGGCCGAAAATGATGAACACGCGCTTGCGATTGCCCGTAACATCGTCGCCAATCTAAATAAAAAGCCCAATGAATTAAACAAACAGATAGATGAACCCCTGTTTGATGCCAACGAACTTTATGGCGTTGTACCCAGTGATGCACGTAAACCTTTTGATGTCCGTGAAGTAATTGCGCGTATTGTCGATGGATCACGTTTTGATGAATTTAAAGCTCGTTTTGGTTCGACCCTGATTACAGGTTTTGCTTCGCTTTACGGGATGCCTGTCGGCATTATTGCCAATAACGGCATTCTGTTTTCTGAGTCTGCACAAAAAGGCGCACACTTTATCGAGCTATGTACTCAACGTAATATCCCATTGCTATTTATCCAAAACATCACCGGCTTTATGGTCGGTCGTCAATATGAAAATGAAGGCATTGCCAAAAATGGTGCCAAGTTGGTGATGGCCGTTGCCACAGCCAATGTACCAAAGTTGACCCTGATTATTGGAGGTTCGTTTGGTGCAGGTAACTATGGTATGTGTGGACGTGCCTATTCTCCACGCTTTTTATGGACATGGCCAAACTCGCGTATTTCTGTGATGGGTGGTGAACAGGCTGCCAGTGTACTCTCAACCTTGAAACGTGATCAGATTGAGCAAAAAGGTGCACAGTGGTCAGCACAGGAAGAAGATGAGTTTAAACAACCGATTCGTGAACAATATGAACACCAAGGCCATCCGTATTATGCCTCTTCCCGTCTTTGGGATGACGGCGTCATTGATCCTGCTCAAACCCGTCATGTACTGGGTCTAAGCCTTGCTGCCGCATTAAATGCACCAATTCAGCCAACCAAATTTGGCGTGTTCCGCATGTAAGAGGTGTCTATGAGCTATCAATTTTTACAACTGGAACAACATGGTCAAGTGGCTTATGTGTGGCTAAACCGCCCTGAATTGCACAATGCTTTTAATACTACGGTGATTGAAGAATTACATGACTGCTTTAACAGTCTCAACACCCGAGATGATGTGCGTGTGGTGGTCTTGGCAGGACGGGGTAAAAGCTTTTCAGCAGGTGCTGACCTCAACTGGATGAAACAGGCAGGTCAAGCTTCGTCAGCAGAAAATGAAGCCGATGCTTTAAAACTTGCACAAATGCTGAATGCACTCGCGACCTTAAAGCAACCGACACTTGCGCGTGTGCATGGCATTGCCTTTGGTGGTGGCATGGGGTTAGCCTCGGCTTGTGATATTTGTATTGCCAGCACTGACGCCAAATTTGCCACCTCAGAAGTTCGACTTGGCCTTGCACCCTCTACCATTAGTCCCTATGTAATTCGTGCGATTGGAGCACGACAGGCTTCGCGTTATTTCTTAACTGCGGAACGGATCTCAGCACGGGAAGCTAAACAGATTGGCTTGGCTCATGAAGTCGCTGATACAGAAGACTTAGACCAGAAAGTTCAAGAAATTATTGATGCACTGTTACTCGGTGGCCCGCAGGCTCAGTCTGCATCAAAACAACTGATTCAAATGGTGAGCAACCAGACCATGAACAATGACTTGCTGCAACAGACAGCACAGCATATTGCTCAAGTTCGTCAAGGCAGCGAAGCCAAAGAAGGTTTGAATGCCTTTTTAAATAAACAACAGCCTGCATGGGTTTCTCACTCGAATAACAACAATTAAGGACGATCATCATGTTTGAAAAGATTTTAATTGCGAACCGTGGCGAGATTGCCTGCCGCGTGATTCGTACCGCAAAAAAACTCGGTATTGCAACGGTTGCGGTTTATTCTGATGCAGATGCCAATGCACAACATGTCAAAATGGCGGATGAAGCGATTTATATTGGGCAATCCCCTGCCACACAAAGTTATTTACAGGTAAATCGTATTATTCAGGCGGCGATTGATACAGGCAGCCAAGCAATTCACCCAGGTTATGGTTTCCTGTCTGAAAATGACCAGTTTGCCCTCTCTTGCCAGCAACATAATATTTGCTTTATTGGCCCACCTGTCGATGCGATTTTAGCTATGGGTCTCAAAGCGACCTCTAAAGCCTTGATGGAAAAAGCTGGTGTACCATTAACCCCCGGCTATCACGGAACCAATCAAGAGGCCGAGTTTTTAAAACAACAAGCCGATGCAATTGGCTATCCTGTGCTGATCAAAGCCAGTGCTGGCGGTGGTGGCAAAGGCATGAGCTTGGTTGAACGTAGTGAAGATTTCTTACAGTTCTTAGCCTCGTGTAAACGTGAAGCCAAATCCAGTTTTGGCAATGACGATGTATTGATTGAACGCTATGTGATTCAGCCTCGGCATATTGAAGTACAAGTGTTTGGCGATACGCACGGGAACTATGTACATTTATTTGAACGTGATTGTTCGGTACAACGTCGTCATCAAAAAGTACTTGAAGAAGCTCCTGCACCGCAAATGCCAGCTGAAAAACTGGATGCCATGCGTCAGGCTGCGATTGATGCTGCCCGTGCAGTGGATTACGTCGGTGCGGGTACAGTCGAGTTTATTGTGGAACAGGATGGTACCGCCTATTTCATGGAAATGAACACTCGCCTGCAAGTCGAACATCCTGTCACCGAAATGATTACCGGTGAAGATCTGGTGGAGTGGCAACTGCGTGTCGCTCATGGTGAACCGCTACCAAAACTGCAACATCAATTACAGATTCATGGTCATGCACTTGAAGCGCGTATTTATGCCGAAGAACCCGAAAAAGGCTTCTTACCTGCCATTGGCAAAATTGACTATTTACATTACCCAACGCAAAACCAGTTTGTGCGGGTCGACAGTGGCATTGTAGAAGGTGATGAAATCACCACCTATTACGATCCAATGATTGCCAAATTGATCGTTTGGGGTAAAAACCGTGAAGCAGCTTTGATCCAAATGCAACATGCACTCAGTCAATTCCACGTTGATGGTCTAGGGAACAACATTGCCTTTCTGCAAAAGATTGTTCGTTCTGATTCATTTAAACAGGCCAAACTGGATACCAATCTGATTCAGCGTGAACATGATTTCTTGTTCCAGCCTGAACAGATTAAACCTGAATTGGTCGTTGCCACAGCCTTTATCGAATTTTTAAGTAAACTGAATAGCAACCGCTCTAGCCAAAAACAGTTATGGCAAGCACAACCACTATGGCGTTTAAATATCGCCTTTAAGCAAACCATCAAACTGAACTATCTAGATCAGAATATTCACATCAAGCTGAGCTCGGCTGAACACGGTTTTAATGCGGAATATAACGGCGAAAGTTACCCTATTTCAGGGCAATTGCTGGATGCTCATACTGCGGTGATTCATCTCAATGGTACCCAACAAAAACTGTCTTTTAACCAGAATCCGCAAGGCATCACCCTATTCCATAACGGGCAAAGCCATAAATTTGGCTATATTCGCCAAAATTATCATCAGGATGATAGCCAAGCAGATCAAGGACACCTCAAAGCACCCATGCCGGGTGTGGTGACTCAGGTTCTGGTCGGTACCAATCATAACGTGAAAAAAGACGATATCCTGATGACGCTTGAAGCGATGAAAATGGAATACACCATTCGCGCACCGCAAGATGGCGTGATTATGAATGCCTATTTTCAGGTCGGGGATCAGGTCAAGGCTGGCGATGAACTGGTGGAATTTCAGCCTGTACAGGAGGAAGTTGCATGAGTGAATTTGTCAAAATCGTGGAGGTCGGCCCGCGTGATGGCCTGCAAAACGAAAAACAGGCGTTGACCGTCGAACAACGCCTAAACTTCATTCATGATCTGATCAATGCTGGACTAAAATCGATTGAAGTAGGTTCCTGTGTGTCAGCCAAATGGGTGCCGCAAATGGCGCAGAGTGATGAGTTGTTTAAGCAGCTGCCCCAGACAACCGATGTGCAATTCAGTCTGCTCACACCGAACATCAAAGGTTTTGAAACTGCTCAAGCGGTAGGATGCAAAGAAGTTGCGGTGTTTACCGCAGCTTCTGAAAGCTTTACCCGTAAAAATATTAATTGCTCGATTGATGAAAGTTTTGAAAAGTTTGCCGATGTCATGCGTGCAGCCAAAGCACAAAATATTCGTGTCCGTGGATATGTCTCTTGTATCGTGGATTGCCCTTATGAAGGTGCGATTGCGCCTGAGCAAGTGGCGAATGTGGTGAAACGACTGTATGACATGGGCTGTTATGAAGTCTCATTGGGTGAAACCATTGGGACCGCCACACCAGATCGGGTCGCAAAAGTCTGGCAATCCTGTCTGGCTGAACTCGACAGCCAAGTTTTGGCAGGACATTTTCACAATACTTATGGCATGGCGATTGCCAATATTTATCAGTCCTTACAACAAGGCATTCGTGTGTTTGATTCTTCACTGGCTGGTTTGGGTGGTTGCCCTTATGCCAAAGGTGCTTCAGGCAATGTCGCCACCGAAGATCTGTTCTATTTGCTCTCGCATATGGGCTTTGAAACAGGCATTGATTTAGAAAAGCTGATGCAGGCCAGCCAAAATATTAGTCATGTACTCAACCGCAAGAGCTTATCGAATTATGCCAATGCCTATTGGCAGACAAAATGTGCTTAGTTAAATCTAGATTCGGATTCACTTATCGTTTGGCAACAGACTTACTCAATTCAGCTTATCAGGTCGCAGCTTTATCTCGTTCTATTTAGGAATTGAGATTAAATCCCTCATGCGATTTAAAAATATATTATTCATCTCTGTAGAAAATGCCTCTTTATAAAGAAGCATTTTTTTAATTTTAATCCTTATTATTCTTTTTCTAACGCTCTCTCAAATTACTTATAAAAAATAATCCGTATCTTGCTGTATTTTTGGTGAAATATGTTGTTCGACCCACTCCAGCCATGCCCGTGTTTTTGCATCTACAAAATGACGAGATGGCAATAAGGTATACACCCCGATATCAGGTGATCGCCAAGCAGGTAAAATACGACGGAGTCGCCCTGCCCGAATCGCATCAATGGATGAAAAGGTTGGCAATAAAGCAATCCCCATATCCTGCTGTACCACATCCAGCAGCAATTCAGGTGTATCCGCAATTAACGGCCCAGTGATATCAATCTGATAAGAACAGCTGTTTTCACTGACCAAATGCCATTGTGGGGTAATTGACGGATTGACCAAACGTAAACAGGCATGCTTTTGCAAATCATCCAAGGATTGAGGTTCACCATACTTTTCCAGATAGGCAGGTGATGCACATAACACCGAAAAGATGGTCCCAATTCGACGCGCCACAAACCGTGAATCTGCCAAAGATTCAGTGAGATATAAACTGACATCAATACCTTTGCCGAGAAGATCAGGTACATTTTGCGAAGTCCGATATTCAACCGTAAGTTCAGGATAACTTTGACAGAATTCTGCCATCATCGGTGCTAGATAATGATGGCCAAAACTGGCCATACTCAACACGCGCAATCGCCCTTGTGGCCTAGCTGCCATGCCCATGGCTTGGGCTTCGGATTCCTCTACCATCGCCAGTACCTGTCGGCACTGCTCGGCATAGTTTGCACCAATTTCGGTCAAGGCATGCTGGCGGGTTGATCGTTGTAGTAGTTTTGTACCTAAACGCCCCTCTAATTCGCTAATTAATCGCGAAACTTGCGCAGTTGTCAGTTCCATCTGTTCAGCAGCAGCCGTAAAACTCCCGCTATCAATCACTTTCAGGAAGGCATGCATGGCATGTAACAATCCACCATCAAGATTTTTGCGCATAACGTAAATATCTTTTTCTAAATTACGCATTGTTGCACCAGTCTGGATCAACCACAATGACAAATATGTACATTGATTGAGCAGCTTTTTTTAATTACGCAGCCACTTAATCTTTTGCTTCAGATGTACTTACTCCAAATATTCAACCGGATGTTGAAAAAAGAAAGTAGTCAAAACTACATACAATTCTAAGGAGACATAAATGAATATAGCGACAAAAGTTACTCCAAAAATGATCGCTACTAAAGATGTATCACTGGACGATAAATATATCAGTGATCACGGTTCAGCCTACATGACAGGCATACAAGCACTGGTTCGGTTACCTCTAGCACAGACTCGCCGTGATGAATTGAACGGCTTACACACTGCCGGCTTCATTTCAGGTTATCGCGGTTCCCCTGTCGGCAACTATGATAATTTTCTTTGGCAAATTGGAGGCATACTTAAAGATCACAATGTCGTCTTTCAACCCGGTATCAATGAAGACCTCGCGGCGACTGCCATTTGGGGCACGCAACAAGCCAACCTTGCAGGCCAAGGCAAATATGATGGTGTTACTGCATGGTGGTATGGCAAAGGCCCAGGTGTAGATCGCTCAGGTGATGTACTTCGCCATGCCAACCTCGCAGGAACTGCCGAACATAGTGGCGTAGTTGCCCTGTTTGGGGATGACCATTCCTGTAAATCGTCGACTGTTCCCCACCAATCTGAACATGTGATGATGGGTTGTGGTATTCCAATTTTCTATCCAACTTCGGTGCAACATATTCTCGATTTGGGCGTCCACGCGGTGGCCATGTCACGTTTTGCTGGGGTCTGGACCTCGATGAAACTGGTCAGTGAAATCGTTGAAACTTCAGCTTCAGTGATTGTCGATCTCGATCGTGTCACACCTGTTTTACCTGAAATCGAGCTGCCTGCCAACGGCATCCATATTCGCTGGCCAGATCATGGCATCCAACAAGAACAACGGCTATATCAATATCGCTTACCCGCAGTATTGGCCTATGCGCGTGCCAATCAACTCAATCAGATCACATGGCCGTGTGAGCATGCCCGTATCGGCATTGCAGCCAGTGGTAAGGGTTATCTCGATACCATTGAAGCCTTACGCATCCTCGGCATTGAAAATGAAACAGCGCAACAACTGGGTCTTCGGGTCTATCAAGTCGGTTTAATCTGGCCTTTGGAACCACAAGGTTTACGTGAATTTGCTGAAGGTTTACAAGAACTGATTGTGGTCGAAGAAAAACGTCCAATTCTTGAAGCACAAATTAAAGACGAATTGTATTCCCTACCTGATGAGCAACGTCCGCATGTGATCGGCAAAGCACCTCATGGTAAAGGTGAATGGAGTACCTCATTTGAAGAAGCTCCATTGATTGGTCATTACGAGTTCCAGCCTGAGCCGATTGCCAAAATGTTGGCAGCACGGTTTTTAAAATTAGATTTGCCTGAAAGTTTAAGACAGCAAATCCAGAGTCGTGTCGATTTACTGCATAAAGCTGAGCAAGAATCACGCCGTGTACTAGATTTGGCCGAGCGTAAACCCTATTTCTGCAGCGGTTGTCCACATAATACCTCGACCGTCGTACCAGAAGGTAGTCGTGCACTGGGTGGCATCGGTTGTCACTATATTGCGGTGTCACTGGATCGCGGCACCGAAACCTTCTCGCAAATGGGTGGTGAAGGTGTCAGTTGGGCGGGTGCATCGCATTTCACCAATGAAAAGCATATTTTTGCCAATCTCGGTGATGGTACCTACTTCCATTCAGGCTATCTCGCGATTCGGCAAGCCATCGCTGCAAACATTAACATTACCTATAAAATCCTCTATAACGATGCGGTTGCCATGACGGGCGGCCAGCATGTCGATGGACATCTCAGTGTCGCGCAACTGACTCGCCAGCTCGATGCAGAAGGTATTAAAAAACAAGTCATTGTCACGGATGAACCTGAGCTGATCCATGCTGAAGAGCACCTTGCGCCACATGTCGAAATCCGCCATCGTAATGATCTTGATGCAGTACAACGTGAGTTACGTGATATTTCGGGGGTCACCGCTTTAATCTATGTGCAAACCTGCGCCAGTGAAAAGCGTCGTCGCCGTAAACGTGATGCTTACCCAGACCCAGCTGAACGCCTTTATATCAATAGTGACATTTGTGAAGGCTGCGGTGATTGTTCTAAAAAATCCAATTGCTTGTCGATTGAACCTGTCGAAACTGCATTAGGCACCAAACGTCAGATTAACCAAAGCAGCTGTAATAAAGACTTCACCTGTGTCGAAGGCTTCTGCCCAAGCTTTGTCACTGTGCATACCCGAGATATGAAACGCCCCGCCAAGTTTGAAGGTTTTGCCACAGGTTGGCCTGAACGCCCCATCATTCCTCAACTTGTTGATACGCCGAATCGTATTATGGTCGGTGGTGTTGGCGGTACAGGTGTGGTCACCGTTGGAGCTTTACTGGGTATGGCAGCCCATCTGGAAGGCAAAGCCACCCGTGTCATGGACATGGCTGGGCTGGCGCAAAAAGGCGGTACGGTGTATTCCTATATCCAAATTGCCGCAGATGATGCGCAAATATCATCGACTAAAATTCCAGAACATCAATGTGATCTATTGATTGGTGCAGATGCTATTGTCGCAGGCAGTAATGCCGCGCTATCCCGTTTAAAACAAGATGCGATGGTAATCGTCAATGAAGATGGTTCACCGACCTCTGACTTTATTAACAAGCGCGACTGGTATGCACCGATTAACGATTTAATTGATCGTCTGCGTGGCCGTGTCCACAAAGAAAATCTGCTCGCCTTACCTGCTGCACGAATCGCAACACAGGTTTTAGGCGATGCGATCTATGCCAATCAACTGCTCTTGGGGATGGCTTGGCAATCAGGACAAATTCCTCTGTTACGTGAAAGTATTGAAAAAGCCATCCAACTGAATGGCACGGCGATTGACAAAAATCTTGAAGCCTTCCGTATTGGTTGCCATCTCGCCAGCGATCCAGACTTAGTCACTGCTTTACTCGCCAGCCTGCCAAGAACCAATGCGCCACAAACACTCACTGAACTCATCAACGATCGCACGATACGTCTGCAAGACTATTGGGATGAGGCTTATGCAGATCGCTACAGAATGCTGTTAGAACAAGTGGCTAAATTGCTTCCTGAAGCATTGGCAAGCACCATCGCAACCCAACTATATCGAGTCATGGCCTATAAAGATGAATACGAGGTTGCCCGCTTGTTAACAGGTGCAAGCTTTAAAAAATCAATCGAATCTCAATTCGGAAGTGGTGTCCGTCTTTCCTATCATCTTGCACCACCGACCTTGGGTACCGATCAAAATATCCGTAAACGTATCTTTGGCTATTGGATGCGCTTTCCAATGATGTTGCTGGCACGTTTACAATGGCTGCGCGAAAGCTTCTTTGATCCATTTACTCATCAGCAAGAGCGCCAACATGAACAGGCATGGCGAGAACGTTATATCGCCTTTGTTGAAACCCTGATCTCATCGCCAAACAGCTATAATTTGGCTATTGCAGAACAGATTGCCGAACTACCTGCTGAAGTGCGTGGCTTTGGACATATCAAAATGCAGGCCATGCAAGTCGCAAACCAACGCTGGGATGAGCTATCTAAAGAACTCAGCAATAAAGGCTAATGCCTTAAAATAAATCACTGACTGGGCATGTCAAATAACAAATGATAGGCTCCGTCAGTCGATTCACAATTAAAAGTTGGTAGGACTGACTGATGATTTGAACTGAGAATATTTATCCATTAATACCCCTTCAAAGTGTCCACCTGATTTAATAATGCTTGCCCTTGAATAACACGCTGATCATTTTCTAAAATTTGATTCACCACAACCGACCAAGGTGCATGTGAAGCAACATGTGGCGTGATCACCACTTTTTCATGTTGCCAAAGTGGATGATTTTCAACTAAGAGTTCTTTTGCAAAGACATCCAAAATTGCACCACGTAAACGTCCAGAATCCAGATAATTTAATAAATCCTGCTCAACCAGATGCTGACCACGACCACAATTGATGATACAGGCCTGTTCAGGAAGCAAATCAAATAAATATTTTGATAAAATACCCTGATTATTTTCTGTAAGTGGTAATAAATTAATCAGAATTTCAGCCTGTCCCAAGAACGTGTCAAAATCTTCATCACCTGCATAACAGCTCACATGTGCAATATTTTTCGGGCTACGAGACCAACCAGACACTTGATAACCGAGCGCAGCAAATTGCTTGGCCATATATCCGCCCATTTGCCCCAAGCCCATAATTCCAATTTTCAATTCAGCATGTTCTCGTTGTGGATACTGCCGCCATTGTTGTTGTTTCTTCTGTCTAAAAGCCTGATCAAAAAATCGTTGATAATATAAAATGCCCCACTGCAAATAATCGAACATACCTTTTTGATGTAACTGATCGACCACCCGACAGACTTTATACTGCGTGCCAATTCGCTGCAAATTCAGATGCTCAACACCAGCAGCCATTGAATGAATCAGTTTTAATTCAGGCAATTTTTCTAAATGATCCAGATCCGGAAACCACGAAACTGCAGTGGTCGCAGATTGAGCCTGTTCGCTGTCGGCTAGGCAATACGAACCTTGTGGTGCGTATTGTAAAAAAGCATCTTCAAGCCATTTTTGAACTTTGGGTACAGTCGTGGCAATCACAATCATGTGCAGTATTCCTCACGTTGCAGTTCAATTAAAGACAAGGCTGCATTCCAGGCATTTAGAATAATTTTTTCAACACCTGCGGATTCGAATTGCTGGGTGGTATGTTCACACACCGCTTCTAAGGGAAAATGGAGTTCTGTTCCCCCTGCCAGTGCCTTGATTTGTGCCTGACATGCACGCTCTAGAAAGTAAATTTCATGAAATGCACGCTGCACACTATCGCCAGTTGCCAACAATCCATGATTTCTTAAAATCATCACACGATTGTCTCCTAAATCATCGACCAATCGCGCTCTTTCTTCCGTCAGTAAAGCAACTCCTTCATACTCGTGATAACTGACTTTTTTATAAAATTTCAGTGCGTGTTGCGAGATGGGTAACAAGCCATGCTTCTGTGCTGAAACTGCAATTCCATCTGCGGTATGGGTATGGATTACACAGTGAATATCTTCACGCGCTGTATGCAAGGCTGAATGAATGACAAAACCAGCCACATTCACCGTTTTACCAGCATCATAATGTTCTACGATATTGCCTTCACTATCTATTTTAACCAAATCAGAGGCTTTCATTCTTTCAAATGGAATACCATAATGATTAATCAGAAAATGCCCTTTCTCATCTGCTACACGTAGGCTGATATGGGTATCAACAAGATCTGTCATACGATAATAGGCAATCAATCGATATAGAGCAGCTAACTGACAACGTGCTTCCCATTCGGTTGTCGAAACCATTTCTTTTAGACTCATGTTATCTCCTTATTTAAGTGCTTACGATATCAAGTACTATTTTTCATTTTTTGGATGTAAATGTCATGCACAGTCAATGTATCTAGCTAAAGTCAGGTTTCCTCTTTTGCATAAATGCTGCCACACCCTCTTTATAGTTATCTGATTGTCCTGCAATACGTTGAAATTCACGCTCCAGCTGCAATTGCTCAGCAAGGGTGTTGTGTGTAGCACGGTTTAAAGCTTGTTTAATCAATGCAATCGAACTACTGGGTTGCTCCGCTAACTGTTCAGCCAATGCGGTGACATTTGCATCGAAAAGCTCATCTTCATAAACCTCCCAGATCAACCCCCAATTCAAGGCTTTCTGGGCAGAAAGCTTGTCTCCCAACATGGTCAGCCCTTTTGCTCGCGCCAAACCGATCAACTGCGGTAAATTCCATGTGCCGCCTGCATCAGGAATTAAACCGACTTTGCAAAAAGACTGTATGAATGAAGCAGACTGTTTGGCCACCACCAAATCACAGGCGAATGCCAGATTGGCACCTGCACCAGCAGCTACACCATTCACTGCAGCGATTACAGGTTTGGTCATGTCTGTAATTTTAAGCACCAGAGGATTATAGAATTTTTCTAAAGCAGCTCCTGCATCATAATCTGGGGCAGCAATGACAGTATGACTTCTTGATCTTAAATCCTGTCCAGCACAAAAACCTTTACCTGCGCCAGAGATCACAATCACTTTTATTTCCTTCGAAACTGCCCAAAGGTCTAAAACTGCTGCAATTTCACGGTGCATGTGTTCATTGAAACTATTCAGTACTTCTGGGCGATTAAGCGTTAAATAACCGACACAGTTCTGTTGACGAATCAAAATATGTTCAAAATCCATTTGTCACTACTCTCTGAAAAAATTTACAAGCTGTAGACCAGACTCAGAATGAAAAGGCGTCCTCATCAAGTTCCATCACGGACTCTGCTCCAGACTCAATAGAAGCAGCATAGCTCTGTGTACGATGTAAAAGTTTTTGATAGAAAAACTTCGCTGTACTGAGTTTGGCCTGATAGAATTTTTGCTCTTGCGTGCCTTCGGCTAGTTTTTCATGGGCAACTTGTGCCATACGCGCCCAAAGATAGGCGAATACCACATAGCTGGAAAAATAAAGATAATCGACTGAAGCAGCACCAATTTCTTCAGGATCTTGCTTGGCTTTCTCTGCAATCGTTTTAGTCAGTGTCAACCACTGTTGTTTAAGCTCAGCTAATCTTTCTAAATAAGGTTTCAAGACTTCATTGGATTGCTGTTCACTAACAAACTGCTCAATTAAATCCGTCATGTTTTTTAACAGTTTTCCTTCAGACTTCAGTACTTTTCGCGCCAGTAAATCTAAAGACTGGATTTCAGTGGTACCTTCATACAAGGTGGATATTCTTGCATCGCGTACAATTTGCTCCATTCCATGCTCTACAATAAAGCCATGACCGCCAAATACTTGAACACCATGCTTGGCAGACTCATTGCCTGATTCTGTTAAAAATGCTTTGGCTATCGGAGTTAAAAAGGCCAGTAATTCATCCGACATTTTGCGTTGCTCGGGATCATCTGAAGTTTCAACAATATCGACATGCTTAGCCAGAAAATAGGCCAAGGCACGCCCACCCTCTGAAAATGCTTTTTGCGTCATTAACATGGCGCGTACAGCAGGATGAACAATAATGGGGTCCGCATTTTTATCAGGACATTTTGCTCCAGATAAAGAACGCATTGCCAAGCGATCTTTGGCATAAGCTAAAGCACCTTGAAATGAAATCTCAGAGGCAGCCAGACCTTGTACAGCAGTGCCAATCCGGGCGGTATTCATAAAGGTAAACATACAATTGAGCCCACGGTTTTCAGGACCAATTAGATAACCTTTTGCAGCATCAAAATTTAAAACACAGGTTGCGTTACCATGAATCCCCATCTTATGTTCAATCGCACTACACAGCACATTGTTTCGATCTTGCACATTGCCCTGAGTATCTACATTAAATTTCGGCACAATAAACAGAGAAATCCCTTTAGTGCCTGTCGGCGCATCTGGTAAACGAGCCAACACAATGTGGATAATATTTTCTGAAAGATCATGTTCCCCTGCGGAAATAAAAATCTTTTCTCCTGTGATGGCATAACTTCCATCTGAATTCGGTTCAGCCTTGGTACGAATCAAGCCTAAGTCTGAACCTGCATGCGATTCCGTTAAACACATGGTTCCTGTCCAAACACCACGGATCAGCTTGCTTAAAAATACCTGTTTTTGCTGTTCAGTGCCGTGATGCTCAATGGTTCGCATCGCACCGTGCGACAAACCAGGATACATTGCCCATGCCCAGTTTGAACCACAAAGCATCTCTGAAATCGCAATCCGGAGCAATGTGGGTAAGCCCTGCCCGCCATATTCCGGACCAGCAGTGAGTGAGGTAAAGCCGAGCTCCACATATTTATCATAAGCTTCTTTAAAGCCCTGCGGGGTGGTCACAAAACCTTGATCTAAATGACAACCTTCTTGATCACCATTTTGATTGATTGGAGCCAGTTCATTTTCACAAAAATCTGCTGCTGCTTCCAAATATTGATCCACCAGTTCACGACTGACGACATCCTGATATTTAGATAATTTTTGGTAATTTTGTTCGGTTTGAAGCAATTCATGTAGTACAAATTGCATATCGCGTTGAGGAGCTTTGTATAAAGGCATGATTTTTTCCCTTGTCTTTCTTCCCTGAAGAGACAGCACTGCTCCTGAGGGAACTTTTATTTTTCCTAACCTCAAAAATATCAAATAAATTTCTTATTGCAAAATTTATTTTCATTTTAATAATGCTTATTTTGTTTAAAACACCAATAAACTTCTATCACAAAACATAGTTTATTGTATTTTAACAAATATTTTAATTAATCATGATTAACAGCAGAAATTAAAGAGAATTTAAAATTTTGTTTTACGAAATAATATTCCGTAAAAATTTAATTTATAGTATTGTGATGAGATTGCTTAAATATCCAAGGACGATTTATGGATAACCCGAAATATACTGGTCTTGAATTTTTAACGGCTTTAAAAAATGGTGAGGTGTCTCCTTCTCCTATGGCCCACACGCTACCTATGGAACTCATTGAGGTTTCAAAAGGAAAAGCAACCTATAAAGTTACTCCTGGACAGGAACATCGAAATATACAAGGCGGTGTACATGGCGGTTTTTGTGCAACAGCTCTGGATACCGTTACAGGGAGTGCAGCGCATACCTTACTGGAACATGGGGTTGGTTATGGCACCATCGACCTAAATGTAAAAATGATTCGCCCCATGCAGATTGATACGTCTTACTATGCGACAGCCGAGTTAATTAATGCGGGCCGAAATATTATTAGTACCGAAGGTAAAATCGTAGATGAAAACGGCAAAGTGTATGCCTTTGCCTCGGCAACCTTAATGATCATTCGCAAAACATAGCAAGAGCAATATCAAACTCCTCTTTATAGTGCTTTTTTCTGCGCCTCTGCGTTATTCATTGCATGAAAATCTAGGCGATCAATCATAAAACTGATGATTGCCATCATTACTCCAAGTATCACACATGCCGTCCACCCCCAATGTTTCCAAGCATATACGGCAATAAAGGAACCTAGAGCCGCTCCGCCAAAATATAAGGTCATATAAATAGAATTAATACGAGAACGCGCTTCCGCCGAAATTCGATAGACTAGATTTTGATTTAAAACATGAAATGCCGACAAACCGAAATAAGCCATAACAACCCCAACAGCGTAAGCAACTAGAGACTGCTGTGCAAAAAATAGCGGTATCCATGCACTTATTAATAGCCCCATACAAATCATCGCAATTTTATTTTCAAGCCCTGCCGCAATTTTCTTACCTGCCCAAGGGGTCGCAAATACGCCAGCCAAGCCAACAATTCCAAATAAACCAATCTGAAAATCGTTAAAGTGATAAGGCTCATTCGCCAAAATAAAAGTCATGGTGGTAAAAATCAGAGCCAAAATTCCAAAGCCAATTCCTCCGGCAAAACCACGGCGCAGTAAATGAGGCTGATGAGCTGCTAATGAAAATAATGAACCATAAATCTGTAGAATATTGAGTTGGTGAGACTTACGTGCAACTGGCAACTTCATCCACATCACCCAAGCAAACCCCAAAATGACAATTCCGCTAATCAAATAAACCGCGTGCCAAGACCAAATTGTAGAAAGTAAGCCTGCAATAGAACGTGCCAATAATATTCCCAAAAACAAACCACTCATGAGAGTGCCTACAACTTGAGGACTTTTTTGTGGGCTGGCTAAACCTGCGGCGAAAGGAACTAAAACTTGAGTTGCAATAGAAAAGAATGTCGCTAAAAAGGTAAAGCCATATAAAACTGGCAAGGTTTGACTCAAGGATAGCCCTACTTGTGCAAGGCCTGTACAACACATAAGCAAGCAAATATAACTTCGCTTTTCAAAAAAGTCACCTAAGGGAACCAGAATAAAAAGGCCAACTGCATATGACAGTTGGCTAATGACAATGGTTAAAGCAACTTGATCGGCATTGACTTTTAATGCATCTGCTATTGAATAAATCAACGGCTGGTTATAATAGTTTGAACCCGCACAAATTCCACATGTCATCGCCATGATAAAAATAAAGCTTTTTGACAATATCGCGTCTGTATCGAGCCGAGCTATTTTATCCATGTTCCCTTGCCTTATTTTTAAAACTTATACATCGACACAAAGTTAAGGCGTGACACATCCGCCGTTCTGCCATCAAATACCTCACGTTTTCCTTGATGATATTCCATCCCAATATCAATTTGCTCGGCAGGTGAATAGAAGACATTGACGGCGTAATCAGTTAAGCGTTTATTGGCATCCTGATTCAGTTTGGCATATTCAGTGTTGTCATCATATTCAAATAGCGAAGCCGATACATTGGTACGCCATTGATCATTGAATTTATACGAATAACCGAGATTAAAACTGTTTAGCTTATTCATCATTAAATCGGTTTTATCCTGATCTAAAGAGAAATCCCCTGCTGCATTCAATGGCGTAGCATTCACCAACCCACTTTGCGTGGTATAAGGCATGAACTTTTGATCACCTACAATATATTGATAGTTCGCCTGAACAGATTGCTGTGGATCAAGTTGATATTTGAGTCCCGCACCCGCTCCCCAGCTGACTTTCTTGACCGTCTCTTTTGCCACGTCCACAGATTTCTCATTCACAAAGCCTTGAGCCAATGTCATTAACGGTCCTTGCTTGAAGGTATATCGCCCCGTCAATGTTGGAAAAGCGGAAACACGTGAACCCGTATATTCAAATGCCACTTTCAAATCATGATTCTGATCAATTTTCCAGTCATAACGCACCTGAGGTGTGCGTGTATAAGATGTACCGATAAACTGGGTGTAATCGACCGATTCTGTTCGGGTTTCCATATTGGACATTAATGACCAGGTTTGGCCAAAGGTCCAGTCTTTATAGGTAAAATAAGCATGGCGAATACGGAATTTACCATCACCAGTTCCCATATTGGAACTATCAAAGAAATCAGCCTCCACATTTCCTTTGATCGCCGTGTCTGGACTGTTGAAATAGACACCGAGTCGGCTGGCATTTATGCTTGCATCCGAACGGGAATGGTTTGAGCGTTGCGCGCTTTCAAATGGAGTTCGATAGATACTGCTTGTGGTTCTACCGCCTGAATCTGGAGAAGACTTAAAATCAACCGCGGCATCTAGTCGGGCAATTCCATAGACTTTAACATTATCTGTCCATGTCACCCAAGAAGGTGCAACGGGCTTTTCTGTTACCGTTGCTTTAGTTTTTTCTATGTTCTCTTCAATCTTTACTTGTTTGACCTGTAAATTATTTTGAGTTTGTTTTTGAGCCGCAAGTTCTGCTTTTAATTTTTGCAGCTCGGTTTCTAGCAAATTAATTCTTTGTTCTGTGATATCAGAAGAATTTGCAAAAATAGTCCCTGAAGCCGCAGCGCAAGCTGCAGCTAAAATTAATTTTTTCATCTTTTAGTCCTTTAAGAAGCCTTTCCCGTGGGTGTAAGGCTAAACCACTGTCGCGTCAATCAATGGACAGGCTGTCAGCGCCTGTAATTCATCAAAACTTAAACCCGCTACCATTTCCGTGACATAGGCTTGTTGATCTTTGAGCTCAATAATGCATAAATCGGTATAAATACGATCTACGCACTGTTCCCCAGTTATTGGATAAGTGAGCGCATCAACAATTTTTGCTTCACCTTTTTTAGTCACATGTTCCATATAGACATAAATACTTTTTGCACCCACAGCCAGATCCATTGCACCACCGACAGCAGGTACATCATCGGGCTTACCTGTATGCCAGTTGGCTAAATCTCCATTGACAGCCACCTGAAAAGCGCCAATAACACAAATGTCCAAGTGCCCACCACGCATGATGTCAAAAGAATCACCATGATGCATAAAGCAGCCACCGTCCAGCAAAGTCACCAACTCCTTGCCTGCATTGACCAAATCTTCGTCTTCTTGGCCAGGTTGTGGAGGTGGTCCAAAAGCCAAAACACCATTTTCAGAATGCAGAAATATCTCTTTATCCTTAGGTAGATACTTGGCCACATTGGTCGGCAAGCCAATTCCTAAATTCACATAAGAACCTTCAGGAATATCTTGTGCAATCAACATGGCAATTTCTTCTCGAGAACGTTTTTGAACTGACATTAAATATCTCCTACTTTCACAACATGCTGCACAAAAATTCCAGGTGTAATAATGCATTCAGGATCAAGTGTTCCAATTTCAACGGTATCGTTGACCTGAACAATGGTTGTTTTTGCTGCTTTGGCCATAATCGGACCAAAGTTTCGTGCAGCCTTCCGATAGGTTAAATTTCCCCAGCGATCAGCTTTGTCGGCATAAATTAGGGCAAAATCAGCTTCGATTGGATATTCAAGTACATAATTTTTACCGTTAATGGTTCGCGTTTCTTTACCTTCAGCAATTTTAGTTCCGTAGCCTGTAGGCGTAAAAATGGCCCCTAAACCAGCGCCTGTGGCTTGAATGCGACAAGCTAGGTTGCCTTGCGGCACGAGTTCTAACTCAATTTTTCCTGCACGGTACAAGTCTTGAAATACAGTTGAGCCTGCCGACTTTGGAAATGAGCTAATCATTTTTTTCACACAACCTGCGATGATCAATTTTGTTAATCCCCGATCACCGGAAGCGGCATTGTTATTCACAATGGTCAGCTCTTTTTTCCCCAGATCAATTAAAGCTTCAATGAGCTCAGCAGGTTGGCCTGTGACCCCAAAGCCACTTGTCATGATAGTTGCACCATCTGGAATTGCTTTTAAAATCGGTTCAATATTCTGGGTGATTTTATTTATCATCTCACGTATCCCTTTTCATCATTCAATTGAAGTAACAGCTCAAGCCATCACTCTGCTTTTTGCGGGTTAAATAGTCGGTCTTTAATAAATAACAATGGAATTACACCGCAGATAAAATAAGCACCCGCCATCACTAATAGACCTAAACCAATCGAGCCATTTTGAGATAGAAAACCAATTGTTAATGGAGAGAAAATAGAAAGTACTTTACCAATGTTATAAGCGCCACCCACTGCCGAACCCCGAATAGAAGTCGGGAAACTTTCTGTCATATAGGTGGCATTAATGGCGTAAGGAATACCGTAAAGGAAACCGAAGAACAGCATCATCCATAAAATATTGGTTGGTGTATTTAAATAGACAATGACTGGAATAAATAAGGCTGTACCAATGGTTCCGAAAGCAAATACAGCGCGACGTCCTAATTTATCGGCAATAATTCCTGCAATCACTTTGGCGAACATCATAATCAGGAAAGTACCGACCATATACATAGCCATTTCTTTAAATTTGATGCCAAGATCAGATTCTAAATAAGCTGGTAACCAGTTACTCACCCCGTAATAACCGAACTGCAATGCACCTGTACTAATAATCCAAAGTACAAACATGGTGCCGTGTTTCTTATCTCTTAAAATTTCAATATATGGGTTTTGACGTTTTTTAGGTTGGTTACTTTGAGCGACTTCTAGCGCTTTTAATTGACGTGCTTTTTTCCAAGACTCAGGTTCAGGTACACAAAAGTGCATTAAAATTGACAACACCACAGGCGTGATTGCAATCCAATAAAGGAAACGCCAGCCATGTTCAGGAATAATATGACCTGCTAATAAAGTCGCTAACAAAGAACCTAAGGTATAACCCGTCATAAGAGTAGCCAAAACAGTCGAGCGATGTTTTGTTGGCACCATTTCTGACATTAAAATATTACAAGCAATATAGAGCGCACCTAAGCCCATCGCTCCAAAAGTTCTTAAAACTGCAAATTGCATATAAGAGTCAGTAAAACCCAGCGCACTGGTTAAAACTGAAGAATAAGCAATAAAAAACACAATAATGCGCACCCGTCCAAAACGGTCACAAGCCCAACCACCAATCAGGCCACCAATTGCTGAACCTAAAAGTGTTAAACTGCCTAATGTGCCAGCTTGTACACCCGTTAAATGAAATTCTGTTTTAAGACTGGTCAGGCTCAATGCCAAAAAACCTAAATCTGCCCCATCACACAACAATGTTAAAAAAGCGAATATAAATGCGGTAATCCAAATCTTTTTAGGTGTTTGAATCGCTTCCCCGCGATCCCTTTCTTGTATAGCTGTTTCTGTCGTCATGTCCATATCCTCAGCAAGAATATGAGGCATCCCCTGCCTCATGGCACTTGATTTTTTATTAGGCTGTTGCTTCCCGAATCATATTTTTTGCAATAATAATTTGTTGAACTTGCGTAGTGCCTTCATATAAACGGAACAAACGCACATCGCGATAAAAACGCTCAATGGCATATTCACTGATATAGCCTGCACCACCGTGAATCTGTACACAGCGATCAGCAACACGGCCACACATTTCAGTTGCAAACATTTTTGCGCAAGATGCTTCTGTACTGATGTTTTCGCCATTATCTCGGCGACGAGCTGCATCTAGGACCATACATTTAGCCGCATAAATCTCAGCTTTTGAGTCAGCAAGCATGGCTTGAATCAACTGGAAGTTCGCAATAGGCTGACCAAACTGTTTGCGCTCAATTGCATAGTGCAGTGCGTCATTTAACATACGCTCAGAAACGCCCACACTATATGCACCAATATGCAAACGCCCTTTATCAAGCACTTTCATTGCTGTTTTAAAACCGACACCTTCTACCCCACCAATCAATGCAGAAGCAGGTACACGGCAATTTTCAAAAATGACATCACAGGTATGAGAGCCTTTCTGCCCCATTTTTTGGTCAATTTTGCCCAACGTAATGCCTGGTGTGTTGGCCTCAACTAAAAAAGCTGAAATACCAGCTGACCCTTTAATTTCAGGATTCGTTCGTGCCATTACCGTGAAAGTTGCAGCGTGGGGTGCATTGGTAATAAATCGTTTGGTGCCATTTAGAATATAAAAATCACCGTCTTTGACTGCACTGGTTTTTAAAGATGCCGCATCAGAACCAGATTCAGGTTCAGTTAAACAAAATGAACCAATAATTTCGCCGCTTGCGTAACGCGGTAAATATTTTTGCTTTTGCTCTTCTGTACCATCAATCAAAATCGCACTAGAGCCAATACCGTTATTAGTACCAATTAAAGAGCGAAAAGCTGGTGAAGTTTGTCCAAGTTCAAATGCTACTCTGACTTCTTCTTCCATGGTGATGCCTAGGCCCCCATATTCTTCGGGAATTGTGAGGCCGAACAAACCAAGCTCACGCATTTGCTGCACTATGTCATCTGGAATTTTGTCTTTCTCTACCACTTCGTTTTCACGAGGGATCAATTCATTTTTTACAAAATCTCGAATAGTTGAAAGTAATTGTTCCAACATCCCTTCATCACGGATCATCTGTGATCTCCCTTTTTATGTATTTCCATCGTACCCACCAGCTATCTCCAGCTTGTCTGGATACCATGTTTTAAATCTTGTTTACTGCGGATGTGTTTCATAGTACGAGAACAAAAACACAAATTTCAAGCTTTTTTGAAAATTAATTTCGTTAAACGAAATTTAAAAAATCACCAATACACAATATCAATCACTTATCTTATTTGACCAATCATAATTACTCTAAGAGACTAAATAAAACTTGAAATAAATTCCAAAATAAGCATCATAAAAGGAATATAGTTTTGACATGCGAAACAAGGAATTCAAAATGAGTGTATTAACAGGGAATAATTCCGTAGAAGTTGACTTTTCTATTCAAAAAATAGCGATTGTAAAAATAAACCGACCTGAAGCAAAAAATGCACTGAATACAGAGCTTCGCAAACAACTAGCACAAGCTTTTACCGAATTGACTTTTAATGATGAGATCAATGCGGTTGTACTCACAGGTGGTGAAGAAGTTTTTGCTGCAGGTGCAGATTTAAAGGAAATGGCAACCGCAACTTCCACAGAAATGTTATTACGTCATACCGAACGTTATTGGAACGCAATTGCCCAGTGCCCTAAACCTGTGATTGCTGCTGTCAATGGTTATGCATTAGGAGGTGGCTGTGAACTTGCAATGCATGCTGACATTATTATTGCTGGTAAAGGCGCAATCTTTGGTCAGCCGGAAATTAAAGTCGGGTTAATGCCGGGTGCTGGTGGTACACAACGTTTGTTCCGTGCTGTGGGTAAATTCCATGCCATGCGCATGATTATGACGGGTGCTATGGTGAAAGCTGAAGAAGCTTATATGATTGGTCTTGTTTCACAAGTCACAGAAGACGACCAGACGATCCCAACTGCGATTCAAATGGCACAGAGCCTCGCAAAAATGCCTCCTATTGCCTTGCAACAAATTAAAGAAGTTGCGCTGATGAGCGAAGACGTTCCATTAAATGCTGGCTTAACCCTAGAGCGAAAATCATTCCAGTTACTATTTTCTACCGAAGATAAAAATGAAGGCGTTCAAGCTTTTATTGAAAAGCGTAAACCGTTTTATCAAGGTAAGTAATTCAAAACGATAATAACAAAGGAATGAAAATGAGCAGAAAAGTATTGATTAGTGCAGGTGGTTCTGGGATTGGTCGATGCATTGCCGAGGCATTTTTAACCAACCATGATGAAGTTTTTGTTTGTGATATTAGCGCTAAAAGCCTTGAACAGTTTCAGAAAGACTATCCAAAGCTGCATATACATACCTGTAATTTGGCTGATCATGAGCAAATTAAACTCATGTTTAATGAAGCAGTTCAGAAACTTGGCGGTATCGATATTTTAGTTAATAACACAGGCATCTCAGGCCCGACCGTTGCAGCAAATGAACTAAGTTTTGATGATTGGAACACGGTGATTAATTTAAACCTGAATAGCACTTTTTTAATGACCCAGTTAGCCATTCCCTATTTAAAGCAAGCAAAAGCAGGCGTAATTATTAATATGTCATCTATTGCCGGACGCTTAGGCTATCCATACCGTTTAGCCTATTCCACTTCCAAATGGGGCCTGATTGGTTTTACCAAAACGCTTTCTATGGAACTTGGTGCAGACAATATTCGAGTTAACGCGATCCTTCCAGGTGCGGTAGATGGTGATCGAGTTCAACGTGTATTACAGGCCCGTGCCAATGTAGCCCATACCTCACTTGAAGAAGTCACTCAAAACGCACTAAAAAATCAGTCGCTCAAATATTTTGTCAATCCAAAGCATATTGCAGATTTATGCCTATTTATAGCTTCAGACAGCGGACGCTCTATTTCTGGTCAAATCTTACCGATTGATGGTGATAAACAATGCTTAAGCTAAATCACCAAACCCTATTTTTCCGTTTAATTTCAAATATAGATTAATCATCAGGATGATCGACATGACTTATGATATTAAAAGCATGGCTGTGATTGGTGTCGGTATTATGGGCAGTGGTATTGCTCAAATTGCTGCACAGTCAGGTCATACCACTTATTTATATGATGCCAAAGCAGGTGCAGCAGAACAGGCCAAAGAAAAACTAGCTGCCACATTTCAAAAGTTAGTCGACAAAAATAAAATTACACTTGAGCAAGCAGCTCAGGCAAATAGCCATTTAGTTGTTGCTCAGCAAATTGAAGATTTAAAAAATTGCGATCTGATTGTAGAAGCAATTGTTGAACGCCTCGATATCAAACAGAGCTTGATGCAGCAGCTTGAAGATATTGTTTCCGACAATACCATTTTAGCCTCAAACACTTCTTCTCTGTCTATTACAGCGATTGCTGCAAATTGTAAAAAACCTGAACGTGTTGTGGGTTATCACTTCTTTAACCCAGTTCCACTCATGAAAGTGGTCGAAGTCATTCGTGGTTTAAAAACTGACCCTCTTATTATTAATGCCTTAAATGATCTGTCTCGTGCCTTTGGCCATCGCCCTGTTGTTGCGAAGGATACCCCTGGATTTATTATTAATCATGCAGGTCGCGCTTATGGAACTGAAGCACTTAAAATTTTAAACGAGAATGTCTGTGACATCAGTGAAATTGACCGAATTTTACGTGACGGCGTAGGATTTAGAATGGGTCCTTTTGAATTAATGGATTTAACTGGCCTTGATGTTTCTCACCCTGTGATGGAGTCGATTTATCATCAGTATTATGAAGAAGCCCGTTACAAACCAAGCCCGCTCACCAAGCAAATGCTAGATGCCAAGCAACTTGGACGTAAAGTCAATCAAGGTTTTTATAACTATGAGACGGGTTCAAAAACAGGTGAACAACCTGCCAAGTTTGTAGAGCGTTTAGCCCGATATCCAAAAGTTTGGATTGCGACAGATTTCCCTGAAGATAAAAAACAGCTCGAAGATTATTTAACTCAGCAAAATATTGCTCTAGACACCAACACCGAGCCACAAACAGATAGCTTATGTTTACTCGCTTGTTATGGTGAAGACACAACTCAAGCAGCTACTCGCCTAGGCGTTAACCCAGAACAAACTGTTGCGATAGACATGCTTTATGGCATTGCAAAGCATCGAACCTTAATGCCATCACTTATTATCAAACCTGAATACCGTCAGGCAGCTCACTCTATTTTCAATCTAGATGGAAATCTGGTCAGCATGATTAATGAAAGTATCGGCTTTGTTGCACAGCGTGTTTTAGCAATGGTGATTAATTTAGGCTGTGATATTGCACAGCAAAATGTTGCAACGGTTAATGATATCAATGCCGCTGTCCGCTTAGGCCTGGGTTATCCATTTGGCCCAATTGAATGGGGCGATCATGTCGGTAGCCAAAAAATCTTACTCATCCTCAACCGTATAACAGCGCTTACGCATGACCCACGTTACCGCCCTAGCCCGTGGTTACAACGTCGTGTCGCACTACATTTACCTCTTACTTTTACTCATGAGTCTTGAAAAGGAATTTCTCAATGTTAAATGCATATATTTATGATGGTTTACGTAGCCCATTTGGCCGTCATGCAGGTGAACTTGCCTCAATTCGCCCTGATGATTTAGCTGCAACTGTCATTCAAAAACTATTAGAAAAAACTGGTGTTCCAGGTGCTGATATTGAAGATGTAATTTTAGGCGATACCAACCAAGCAGGTGAAGACAGTCGTAATGTGGCTCGCAACGCGCTGTTACTAGCTGGATTACCAGTCACTGTGCCGGGCCAGACAGTAAACCGTCTATGCGCTAGTGGTTTAGGTGCTGTGATTGACTCTGCCCGTGCCATCACCTGTGGCGAAGGTGATTTGTATATCGCAGGTGGTGTAGAAAGTATGTCACGTGCACCTTTTGTCATGGGTAAAGCAGAAAGTGCTTATAGCCGTGATGCAAAAATTTATGACACCACAATTGGCTCTCGTTTTCCAAATAAAAAAATTATTGCCCAATACGGCGGTCATTCAATGCCAGAAACAGGTGATAATGTTGCGGTTGAATTCGGTATTAGCCGTGAGCAAGCCGATTTATTTGCAGCTCAATCACAAGCCAAATACCAAAAAGCCAAAGAGGATGGTTTCTTTGCTGGTGAAATCACCCCAATTGAAGTATTTCAAGGCAAAAAATTACCACCTAAATCAGTGAGCGAAGATGAACACCCCCGCCCAAGCTCAACTGTTGAAACACTCACCAAGTTAAAACCGCTGTTTGAAGGTGGTGTGGTCACTGCTGGTAATGCCTCAGGTATTAATGATGGTGCAGCGGCGCTCTTAATTGGTTCGGAAGCAGCAGGGCAAAAATATGGCCTAAAACCAATGGCAAAAATCTTGTCAACAGCGGCAGCTGGTATTGAACCACGTATTATGGGTGCAGGCCCTATTGAAGCAATTAAGAAAGCAGTTGCGCGTGCTGGCCTTACTTTAGACGACATGGATATTATTGAAATTAATGAAGCCTTTGCTTCACAGGTTTTATCGTGTTTAAAAGGCTTGAACGTTGATTTTAATGACCCACGTATAAACCCGAACGGTGGTGCGATTGCAGTGGGTCATCCATTGGGTGCATCTGGCGCTCGTCTTAGCTTAACAGTGGCACGCGAACTTATACGCCGTAAAAAGAAATATGCAGTGGTGAGCCTCTGTATTGGTGTAGGCCAAGGTCTTGCGATGGTGATTGAAAACGTTTCATAACCATTGATTCTGATATCCATTCATCACAACAGCGCAGTGATGAATGGATTTATTTTGCAGAGCGAAATATAATAGCAAAACTATTGCTTTAATTATATTTGAGGATCGAATGTCTCAAAACATGGAAACTGAAAAACCAATAAATTTTGATGAGATACGTTTAGATCCTATTTCGCATATACATCGAGAAAATAATCCGCAGTTTATTGCTTCTTTAGCACGCGGTTTAGAACTTTTAAGGTGTTTTTCTGCAAATAATCAGGTGCTTGGCAACCAAGAATTAGCAAAAATGATAGGTTTACCTAAACCGACCATTGCACGTATTACCAATACCCTTGTGTCATTAGGTTATTTAAAACAATTGCCTAACTCAACCAAATACACATTAGACATTGGTGTTTTATCTTTAGGATACGCAGCATTATCTAACATCTCGATTCGTAATATTGCTCATCAATATATGGAAGAATTGAGTCAGTATGTTCAAGCCCCTGTGGCAATGGCAACGCGTGACCGATTAAATATGGTGTATATCGATGTTGTACAAATTGAAACTGCATTAAATATGCGTCGTCCAATTGGTTCTACTTTGCCAATTCATAGTAGTTCAATGGGCCGAGCATGCTTAGCTGCGACCCCTGAACGTGAACGTAACTTTCTACTTGATGCGTTGAAACAAAAGAATCCCGAAAACTGGCCAGCCATAAAACGTTCTTTAGAACGAGCTTTCCGTGACTACCAAGATTATGGATATTGTTTGTCATTAGGCGAGTGGCATAAAGAAGTGAACTCGGTGGCTGTGCCTTTGGTCAGCTCCAAACATGGTCTTTATGTTTTTAACTGTGGTGCACCAAGTTTTCATTTAAATCCGGAAAAACTTGAAGGTGAAATTGGACCACGTTTAATCCATATGGTGCACAATATTCAAGATGCCTTGAATGAAACGCACTAACAATCGTGCTTAAAACAATCATGGTTGAGTTGATTAAAGTTCCACTTTCATTATGACTAAGGCATGATGAAAAACGCACTCTATACCCCAACCATTATTTTAATGGCGATTGCCGCAGGCATTTGTACAGGCGGAAATTATTTTAGTCAGCCACTCATTCATTCAATTAGTGTAAGCCTAAATTTAACCGAAACAACTACAGCGTGGGTGCCTACTCTAGCCCAAATCACCTACGCATGTGGCTTGCTTTTCTTAATGCCATTAGGGGACATAATAGAAAAGCGCAAGCTACTCTTTATCTTTATGCTATTGGCTTCAAGTGGATTAATTATTAGCGGTTTTTCGCACAACATCTATCTTTTACTGCTTGGTACCGTCATTACTGGTCTTTTTTCCAGTTCAGCCCAATTGTTATTACCCCTTGCTGCAAGTCTGGTTCCGATTCAACAAAGCGGCCGTGTTGTTGGCTTTTTACTGAGCGGACTGATGATGGGGGTTTTACTCGCCCGTTCCCTTTCAGGGCTGATGTCTACGCTGTTTGCATGGAATATTATTTATCTGGTCAGTGGTTTTTTATTACTTGTTATTGCCTTTATTTTGCATCGTAATATCGGGTTATTTCCACCCACCAAATCTGAAAACTATGCGAAAACCATTCGCTCACTTCCACAGATTTTTATTCAAAATCGACGGTTAAGGACTAGAACTTATATTGGTGGTTTTACATTTGCTTGTGTTAGCCTAACCTTTACCACCATGTCGTTGCTACTGGCTCCAGCGCCCTACTTTTTTAGTGACTTTACCATTGGTCTTTTTGGTTTTGTTGGCGTGTTAGGGACTTTCATTGCTAATTTCTCAGGCAAATTTATTGATCAAGGCTATATTCATAAAATTTCGATCTATTGCGGCATTGGGCTAATTTTAAGTTGGATACTTTTTTCACTTTTACCCTATCATTTTACCTTTTACATTATTGCTTTACTCATTCTCTACGCCTCTCTTTCTGCGGTACATGTCACCAACCAAAGTATTGTATTTAAACTTAATCAAGAATTACGCTCACGGTTTAACGCGATTTATATGACAGGTTACTTTGCTGGCGGTGCATTAGGTACAACAGCGGGAAGCTATGCTTGGAAACACTTCGGATGGATGGGTGTCTGTATTTTAGGTTTAATTTTTGCCGTTTTATGTCTTTATTATTGTGTGCGTGATATAAAAAACCAGCATAAATATGATGCTGGTTTTTAAAATGAAGAACGTGCTTAACTAATTTCGGTACGAATATTATTCACCATATGTAAAAGACGTGGAGCAATATCCTCTTCAAGTTTTTCTCGATTCATAATAAAGCTCGGCCCACCACAGTTAAACACCAGTAAACCATGCTGTTCATGAATTAATGGAACCGCAACCGAGTTTACATCTTTATGCCATTCACCAATCGAAAAACAATAGCCAAAATCCTGATAGTCTTTAAAGGCTTTATCCAGATCACGGTTAATCTTGATCCAATCTTCTTTATGCTTACTGCGAATCGCATCAAGTAAAAATTCTCGTTCATCTTCAGGCATGGCAGCTAAACATGCACGCCCCATCGAACTTAAATGAATCGGTAAATAGGTTCCAACTTGACGGCGCATGGTCATATTGCCTTTACCTTGTACCACATCCAGATAAATCATATTCAGTCGATCACGTGTTGCCATTGCAACAGCAGCGCCCGCATAGTCAGCTAAATTCTTCATATAGGGATGCGCAATAGAACGAATCGATACATTTGAAAGCATGGAGTAGCCAAAAGCCAAGACACCCACAGAGAGTTGGAATTTGCTTGAATTCGGGACTTGCTTGATATATCCCAAACGAGACAAAGTATGCGTGAGACGAGTAATCGTTGGCTTCGGCAAACCTGTCATTTGCGCTAATTCCTGATTTCCCAAATGCTGATGTTTTGGAGTGAAGCAGCGTAGCAGCTCTAAACCACGAGCTAAAGCCGTAATAAATTGGCGGTCATTTTCATCTTGCATGTCTTCAATCGGATGTAACAACTCATGCCTTAAAGGCGCTAGTAATTTTTCTGTTTGTTCTGCATCTACGGCATCATTCATGATTTTACCAATCTAAATATTTGTTTCGCACTGCGAAAATTATAATCTATTTTTTCTATAATAAACAGTTAAAGCTCATCCATGAATATCTAAACAACCTAGTTAAGTACAATCAAAAAGCAAAGTCAAAATACAGATGCATTTTGACTTTGGTACATTTTTTATCCAACAATCCCTTTCAGCTTTAATTCATCCAGTTTTTCCTGAGAAAGAACCCGAGTTAAAATCTTATCAGTATGCTCACCCAATAAAGGTGGCGCAGTTTTATACTCAACTGGCGTTCTTGAAAGTTTGATCGGCGACCCAATCACGGTTAGCTTCTCGCGTTGCGGATGCGGCATATCAACCAGCATTTTTCTTGCAATCACTTGCGGCTCTTGAAAAGCCTGTGCCAGATTATTGATCACTCCAACAGGAACTTTAGCTGCATAAATAGCAACAACCCATTCATCTGCTGTCTTTGTTAAAAAATGCGCTGATAGAATCCCAATAATTTCATCTCGATGCTGAATACGGTCTGCGTTGCGACTAAATCGAGAATCATTCGGTAAATCAGGTAAGCCAATACTTCTGCACAACTGAATAAACTGAGTATCATTGCCACATGCAATAATAAACTCCCGATCAGCAGCTTTAAACACCTGATATGGCACAATATTGGCGTGTGCATTGCCATACCGTTCAGGCACTTTTCCAGAAGACAGATAATTCATTCCCTGATTGGCCATTGTTGCAATTTGCACATCTAATAAAGCCATATCGATATATTGGCCCAAACCCGTCACATGACGATTGAGTAGCGCGGCTTGAATAGCAATCGTAGAATATAATCCTGTGGCCAAATCAGAAAATGCCACGCCTACTTTTTGTGGACCTCCTCCAGGCAAATCATCCTTTTCTCCTGTGACGGACATTAGCCCACCCATTCCCTGAATAATAAAATCATAGCCAGGCTCTTCTGCACGTGGACCATCTTGTCCAAAACCCGTGATCGAACAATAGACCAGACCCGGATTGATTGCGAACAATGCAGCATAATCCAGCCCATATTTTGTCAGCGAACCAGCCTTATAATTTTCAATGACAACATCTGTATCCTGAATTAAAGCTTTGATCAGTTCCTGTCCTTCAGGAGTGGCAATATCAATTGCAACCGAGAGCTTATTACGATTTGTCGACTGATAGTAAGCTGCTTCTCGCGTGTCTGATCCAGCATCATCCTTCATCCAAGGTGGCCCCCAAGATCGGGTATCATCTCCGACCTTTGGTCGTTCCACCTTAATCACTTCTGCACCCAGATCAGCAAGTATCTGTCCACACCACGGTCCAGCCAGTACCCGACTCAAATCAAGTACACGAATTCCATTTAAAGCGCCCATGTTTATCCTACTCACTTGTGCTTAATTTCCTATAGGAAAACTTACCTCACATAAGTTTCGCATAGCGATATATATTTTTAATATACAAACAAGATTTTAAAAAATCAAACCTTAATTTCCCATCAAAAAATATGATTTTTATTCAATAAATATAGATTAATTAAATCAACAGATTAGAATCCACCAACAACAAACATCATACCGCATTGCGAAATTTATTTTCAAAATATATTGTTTTGTGAGATTCCTTTGATTACTATCGCATCAATATTGATGATTTTACGAACATCGTATTTTTGTTTTTAGCTGCTTGTACAAAGGATATGACTATGATTCGAGATCAGGAAACACTGAACCAACTGGTCGATATGATTCGACAATTTGTTGAAGGTGTATTAATTCCTCATGAGAATGAAGTCGCTGAAACAGATGAAATTCCAAAAGATATTATTGAGCAAATGAAATCACTTGGCCTGTTTGGACTCACCATTCCAGAACAGTACGATGGTCTTGGGCTGACGATGGAAGAAGAGGTTTATATTGCTTTCGAGCTTGGTCGTACTTCCCCAGCCTTTCGCTCTCTGATCGGCACCAACAATGGGATTGGCTCTAGCGGTCTAATTATTGATGGTACTGAAGCACAAAAATCTTTTTTCCTGCCTCGTTTAGCACGTGGTGAAGTGATTAGCTCTTTTTGCTTAACCGAACCAGATGCTGGTTCAGATGTAGCAGCCTTAAAAACAACGGCTGTGAAAGACGGCGATTTCTATGTCTTAAATGGTACCAAGCGCTTTATTACCAATGCACCTCATGCTGGCGTATTTACAGTGATGGCACGTACCAACCCTGATATTAAAGGTGCTGGCGGTATTTCTGCATTTATTGTCGATAGTCAAACTTCGGGGATTTTTCTTGGCAAACGAGATAAAAAAATGGGACAGAAAGGCGCACATACCTGTGATGTGATTTTTGAAAATTGTCGTGTTCCTGCGTCTGCATTGATTGGTGGCGTAGAAGGTATGGGCTTTAAAACAGCCATGAAAGTTCTGGATAAAGGTCGTTTGCATATTGCTGCCCTGAGTGTAGGGGCAGCCACACGCATGTTGGATGATTCTTTAAAGTATGCGATTGAGCGTAAACAGTTTGGTCAACCGATTGCTAGTTTTCAGTTAATCCAAGCCATGTTGGCTGATTCCAAAGCAGAAATTTATGCGGCTAAATGTATGGTTCTAGATGCAGCCCGCTGCCGTGATCATGGTGAAAATATTAGTACAGAAGCATCCTGCGCAAAAATGTTCGCCACTGAAATGTGTGGCCGCGTAGCTGACCGCTGCGTACAGATTCATGGTGGAGCGGGTTATATCAGTGAATATGCCATTGAGCGCTTTTACCGTGATGTACGCTTGTTCCGCTTATATGAAGGCACCACGCAGGTTCAACAATTGATTATTGCAAAAAATATGATTCGCGCTGCGTCTTAAACATTTTTTCAGCACTTTCAAACGATTTGAAGTGCGATCAGTCAAATGTAGGTAATGGATTATGGCTACAAATTACAATGCACCCTCCTCTGCAATAAAAGCTCATACTTGGAAAATTGCTTTTATTTTTGCATTTCTGGCTTTATTGGTAGATGGCGCAGACTTAATGCTACTGTCCTATAGCTTAAATAGTATTAAGGCAGATTTTGGCTTAAGCTCGGTTCAAGCTGGTATGCTCGGTAGTTTTACTTTGGCGGGTATGGCCATTGGTGGGATTTTTGGTGGTTGGGCATGTGATAAATTCGGGCGTGTCCGCATCGTTGTTATTTCGATTCTCACTTTTTCGCTATTAACTTGCGGACTTGGTTTTACTCAAAGTTTTCTTCAATTCGGTATTTTAAGATTTTTTGCTTCATTAGGCTTAGGTTCACTTTATATAGCCTGCAACACCTTGATGGCTGAATATGTACCTACACGGTATCGTACCACAGTACTCGGAACTTTACAGGCGGGCTGGACCGTCGGATATATTGTAGCAACATTGCTTGCAGGTTGGATTATTCCAGATCATGGTTGGCGTATGCTATTTTATGTTGCCATTATTCCTGTCATTCTTGCGATCTTCATGCATATTTTGGTTCCAGAGCCACTCGCATGGCAAGAATCCCGTTTACAGCAGCCTAATTTAAGTGAGAACGCTGAAAAACCGTCAGCTTTGAAACTTATTTTTCAGGATAAACGCAATCGTAATATGTTTATACTCTGGGCTTTAACTGCTGGTTTCTTACAATTTGGTTATTACGGTGTGAATAACTGGATGCCTTCATATCTGGAAAGCGAACTCGGAATGAAGTTCAAGGAAATGACAGCCTATATGGTAGGTACCTATACAGCCATGATTCTCGGTAAAGTACTTGCAGGGATGATGGCAGATAAACTTGGACGCCGTTTTACTTATGCTTTTGGTGCAATTGGCACTGCAATTTTTCTGCCACTAATCGTTTTCTATAATACCCCCGAAAATATTTTATTTTTACTGGTTGTCTTCGGCTTTTTATACGGTATTCCATATGGTGTAAATGCCACCTATATGACTGAAAGCTTTCCAACAGCGATTCGTGGTACGGCTATTGGCGGCGCATACAATGTAGGTCGTTTAGGTGCTGCAATAGCACCTGCAACGATTGGTTTTTTAGCTTCTGGTGGATCTATTGGTTTAGGTTTTGTTGTCATGGGAGCAGCTTACCTGATTTGTGGTGTGATTCCTGCCCTGTTTATTAAGGAAAAACTCTACGACCCACAAAATTCTTAAAAGTAGATCTTCCAATAAAAAGGCCAACTTGATCAAGTTGGCCTTTTTATGCCTCCTCTAAATCTCTCTGTTAGGCAATTTTTTGCTATTTTTATTTGATATTTTCATTTTATTAACATAAAGTATCGCTAAGCGAAATAGTATTTCTTAAAATGAAAAACCAAAACCGAGAGTCAATGGAGTTTGACGTAGTGATCGTAGGCGCAGGACCTTCGGGTTTATCTGCTGCAATTAAAATTCGTCAATTAGCGATTGAAAACAACCTGCCTGATCTTTCTGTTTGTGTTGTTGAAAAAGGCTCTGAGTGAGGTAGGTGCGCATATCCTTTCTGATGTTGTACTTAAACCACGTAATGAATGAATTATTTCCAAACTGGAAAGAAGAAGATGCACCACTGGACGAAACATATTTCTTATTATCTGATAGTAAAGCACAAAAAATGCCGCATTGGATGGTACCGAAGTCAATGCACAACGATGGAAACTATGTGGTTTCCTTTGGTGACGCATCACAAAATATCACTTGGGTAACACTTGAAGGTGGAGGTGGTCCTAACTACCCAAACATGTAAATGGATGGATAGTTTTGCAGAGATTTAATTGCTCTATATCCCGAATAAGTTGAGGTATTTCTACTCTCGATTGTCATTTTTTAGGTAAGCTTAGTTCCTGCGGGAGCTAAGCTTAAAAAACAAATTGATAGGAACTTTCTAGAACAATCATGAAGGAAAAAATAATGAGCCGCGTAGAGTTTAACTGGAATGACCCTTTTTTAATTGAACAGCAACTGAACGAAGAAGAACGCATGATTCGTGATACAGCCCATGCATTCTGCCAAGATAAGTTAATGCCACGGGTGCTTGATCAATTCCGTCATGAAACAACCGATCCGCACATCTTTAGGGAAATGGGTGAACTAGGCCTGCTCGGACCCACCATCCCAGAACAATATGGCGGTGCAGGCTTGAATTATGTGAGTTATGGTCTGATTGCCCGTGAAATTGAACGTGTTGATTCGGGTTATCGTTCAATGGCCAGTGTGCAAAGTTCGTTGGTGATGGTGCCCATTCATGAATTCGGGACTGAACAGCAAAAGCAAAAATACTTGCCCAAACTTGCGTCAGGTGAATGGATTGGCTGCTTTGGTCTAACCGAACCCGACCATGGTTCAGATCCAGGCAGTATGGCCTGTCGCGCCAAAAAAGTTGCAGGTGGCTACCATTTAACTGGCGCCAAGATGTGGATTACCAATAGTCCAATTGCGGATGTTTTTGTGGTGTGGGCCAAAGAGGTTTCGCCTGAAGGCAATGTCGGCCCGATTCGTGGCTTTATTTTAGAAAAAGGATGGCAAGGGCTTTCTGCGCCGGCAATTCACGGCAAAGTCGGCTTAAGAGCGTCTATTACAGGTGAAATTGTGATGGATCAAGTCTTTGTTCCTGAAGAAAATGCATTTCCCGAAGTACGTGGCTTAAAAGGCCCTTTCACCTGCTTGAACAGTGCCCGTTATGGTATTGCTTGGGGCGCCATGGGAGCAGCTGAATTTTGCTGGCACACCGCACGCCAATACACACTGGATCGAAAGCAGTTTGGTAAGCCACTGGCTGCCAACCAACTGATTCAAAAAAAGTTGGCAGACATGCAAACAGAAATTGCGCTCGGCCTACAGCTTGCCCTTCGCTTTGGTCGAATGAAAGACGATGGTATTGCCTCAGTTGAAGCGACCTCTCTGATTAAACGCAATAACTGTGGCAAGGCCTTGGAGATTGCCCGTTTGGCGCGAGATATGTTGGGCGGAAACGGAATCAGTGATGAATTTGGTGTCGCCCGTCATCTGGTCAATCTTGAAGTTGTGAATACCTATGAAGGCACCCATGATGTGCATTCCTTGATCTTAGGCAGAGCCCAGACAGGACTCGCAGCGTTCTAAAGCGCTAAGTGACGACTAAAAATAAAACGGCGAGCATCGACGTTAGATAGCTCGCCCTATCGCATCTTGATCTTATCTAGGTCAATACTAGTACACTGATTAAATTGGGCGAAACGCTGTAATTCTCGTTCTAATGCAAGCAAAAACTCATCTCGATTTCGCATATTGGCATCTTCTAAATGCAAACTTATCACTTCTAATCTTTGTTCACGACGATGCACTTTACAGTTGATTCGTCCAACAAAATCATCCGCATAAAGCAACGGTAAGCAAAAATAACCATATTGTCGTTTGGCCGCAGGTACATAGCATTCAATCCGATAATCAAAGTCAAATAAGCAACTTAAACGTTCCCGATGAATCACCAGATTATCAAACGGAGATACGATTTTAACCTCCGCTTTGATCTTGGGTTTATGTTCCAACACGGCGCTGGCCACATAAACCGTTTGCCCACTTTCCAGCTTGATCAGATTGATCACGCCTGCATCAATCTGTTCGTCCAAAAGTTTACGCATGATGTCACGTAAATCTTTATTGGTTTTTAAATGCAGCAATTGCTTCCATGTAAATACGCCATGGGCACGTATGGTAGTATCCAATAAATACTGTGCATATTCCTGTAAAGTCGGTGTGCTTAGATCAATACCCTGCGGTATGCAACGTTCGGTCAGGTCATAGACTTTCTCCATGCCATTACGTTCACAGATCATTAAATCACCTTGCATGAATAACTGTTCAATTGCCTTGCGACTCGGTCCAGCATTCCACCAGCCTGCAGGCCCTTCCCGTTTGTCCTTCTGCATATTTCTGAGTCGGATTCTGCCTTCGGCTTTCACCTGAGCCAGAATCTCATGCATCAGTTTCTGATCACCTCTTGAGAAATAACGGCTTTCTCCATTACGAATAGAATGCATTAACGGCATGGCATAGCGATAATCCCGCATCGGTAAATAAGATGCGGCATGGGCCCAATGTTCAAAAATCAGTTGATCTTGTACCAGTTGATTTAAATGACCCAATTGATAATTCGGCACTCGACTCCACAACACATGATGATGGGCACGTTCCACCACTGAAATGGTATCAATTTGCACATAACCCAGATGCTCAATGGCTTGTTGTGTACCAGATAAGCCCTCACCAAATCGATTGTTTTTTTCTAAACCTTGATGAGATAAAGCCAAGCGTTTTAATAATGAAATCATAATATTGTCATTTAAATCATATTTTATCGATCAAGAGAGATGAAGCTGCAATAAATGCAGTTATTCAAATTAACACAATTATGCCAATCCCTTGTTTATTTTCCTTGTATATAAAAACGAGGCGCCACGCCCAAAGAACGTTTAAAGGCTGCGGTAAAAGCACTGCTACTGCTATAACCCAACTCGATTGCGACATGGGTAATGGATTGCCCCAATTCCATGCGGGTCAACGCATTGAGCAAACAGGCTTGCTGGCGCCAGTTGCTAAAACTCATCCCCGTTTGCTGCCGAAAAATTCGTGTAAAGTTACGACGGCTCATGCCAACCTGTGCTGCAATTTGATCAAGATCATCGTCCAAGTTAGGTGCTTTTAACAATTGCAGGCATAAGGCGGCTAACCGTGGTTCTTGCGGCAAGGGCGCATTTAAAGGCAGTTCAGGCATCAGTGCAATTTCTGCAATGATTAATCGCATGAGATAATCATCTCGGCTCCCCAACACATATTCAACAGGCAAATCAACCGCGGTCGACAATAGCTCATGCAATAAGGGCGACACGTTGATCACGGCACAATAGGCTGGTAAGCCTGCTGCATTTGCGGTTTCAGGGAGAATATAGGCACTACGGGTTTTAGTGATCCCGCCCATGTGTACTTCATGGTCAATCCCTGCTGGAATCCAAAGTGCACGTTTCGGTGGCACCACCCAACTGCCAGTAGCTGTAATCACCGTTACGACCCCTGTAATCGCATACAGACATTGACCTCGACGATGGCGATGACTTGCCAACAGATGGCCATCGGCATAATCATTGCCCGTGGCCATCACTTCACGCGCCACATCCTGATAATCATTGACCTGAATATTACGCATTGCCCTTCCTTAAAAATGGCCTGAACTCGACACTATCTGTCCCAAATATGATTGTGGGCCGATTTCTATTCAGTTTAGGATAAAAGTACTGAAAAACAAACCTCTTTCAGCAGCACCATTCAAACTGATACAACGTGTTGGAGCAATCATGGCAAGCAATACAGGCACTCTTGAGAATGCATTTCCACAAGAGCAATTTCCACCGAATGATCAACCGCAGAAATTCGTGTTACGTGTTGTCGGCGCAGTTGCTTTTGCCCATCTGTTAAATGATTCAATTCAAGCCGTAGTCACTGCAAGTTATCCGATGTTAAAAGCCGAATTTTCCTTAAGTTTTGCTCAAATCGGCTGGATTGCCTTGGTCTATCAAATTACCGCATCCTTATTACAACCGTGGATTGGACTATATACTGATAAACATCCAAAACCCTATTTATTGCCAATGGGTATGGCAGCCACACTGATCGGCATCGGCTTAATGGCGATTGCAGCAAGCTTTCACAGTTTGTTGTTTGCTGCCGCATTAATTGGGGTAGGCTCGTCGACTTTTCATCCTGAAGCCTCTCGCATCGCCCGTACCGCATCGGGTGGACGTTTTGGTACAGCACAATCGATGTTTCAAGTTGGAGGCAATACCGGTTCTGCGATTGGGCCATTAATGGCAGCTGCCGTGATTATTCCAAATGGGCAAGGGGCAATTGGCCTCTTTGTTTTGGTTGCTGCTTTGGCGATTTTCGTTTTATTACGTGTCACCAAATGGTTGGTTAAACAAGCCCCTGTACAACGTGCTGCTAGTCAAGGTGTCATCTCCACCTTGACCCGTAAACAAGTGATTCAGGCCATGGCGGTGATTTGTGTTTTGATGTTTGCCAAATTTATCTATATTGCGGCCATTACCAATTATTTTACGTTCTACCTGATTGAACGTTTTAATGTTTCTATTCAAACCTCTCAGCTGTATCTGTTTATTTTCTTGGGTGCAGTGGCTCTGGGAACATTTGCAGGTGGCCCTATCGGTGATCGGATCGGTCGTAAAGCTGTGGTATGGGTCTCCTTCTTGGGTGTTGCACCGTTTGCCTTGATGTTGCCTTATGTTGGCCTTACTGGAACAGCGATCCTAGCAATTGTGATTGGTTTAGTGATGTCCTCTGCTTTCTCTGCCTTAGTGGTGTATGCTCAGGAAGCCGTGCCTGGTCGTGTCGGAATGGTTGCAGGCTTGATGTTTGGACTGATGTTCGGGATCGGTGGGATTGGTGCAGCGGGACTGGGACATTTAGCCGATACCCATGGTATTGTTTGGGTCTATAAACTCTGCTCCTTCCTGCCACTTTTAGGTTTTATGACTGCGTTCTTGCCGAATACCAAAAAATAATCCATCACTCAGAACTACAGCATAGCAACAGGCCTGCTGCAGTTCTGAGTGATCAACATGATCTTGTTTGCCTGCACGTTTAAGTGCTAGAATTTTAGCCATCGTTGGAACTTGCTAGATTCCTTCGTTTTCATTGTTACGATAAAAAAAACCGCGAAAAATTGATGTTGATATTTTTTCATTCGCGAAAAATATCACATCAACACATATCCCAATCATTAAGATTCGGTCAGCGTTCATCAGGGCTTGAGTTGTTATCAGGCATCGTTAACAGGTTTTCGCAGCATTGCTGTACCTGCTTTTTCGATAGGACGCTTTATGAATCGCTCTCTATTTATTATTTTTTCGACCATTGCTTTAGATGCGATTGGCATCGGGCTGATTTTTCCAATCTTACCCGCCTTACTTCAAGATATTACACATAGTCATCAGACTGCATTATACATCGGTCTGCTCGGCAGTCTCTATGCCGCCATGCAATTCCTCTTTTCACCTGTACTCGGTGCATTAAGTGACCGATTTGGACGGCGACCGATTCTGCTGCTGTCATTGGCAGGTTCAACCATCAACTACACGTTCTTGACCTTTTCACATAGTCTGGTGCTGCTATTGATCGGTCGAATCATTGCAGGCATGAGCAGTGCCAATATGTCAGTTGCTTCCGCCTATCTTGTCGATATAACCAAACCAGATCAACGTGCCAAATACTTTGGGCTCATGAGCGCGATGTTTGGTGCAGGTTTTATTATTGGACCAATCCTTGGTGGTTTGCTGGGTGACTACTGGCTCAGACTGCCCTTTATCATCGCAGCCATTCTTTCAGGTCTCAACTTTTTACTGGCCTATTGGGTCTTGCCTGAGTCAAAAACAGCCGAGCTCTCAAACAATCCTGTTTCGAGTCTGAATTCATTTAAAGCCTTTACCTCGCTTCGATCAATCCCGAATATACTTCCTTTAATTGCCACCTTTTTTATCTTGAGTGGCACAGGTGAAGCTTATGCGGTGTGCTGGGCGCTTTGGGGACATGCTACCTTTCAATGGAACGGTTTTTGGGTGGGGCTATCTTTAGCTGCTTTTGGTTTATCTCAAATGCTGGTTCAAGCCTTTATTCCTCAGCATACTTCCAAACGATTTGGAGATCGAAATACCGTCCTTATCGGAATAAGTTGCTCTTGTATTGCATTATCCATCATGGCTTTTGCCCAACAAGGCTGGATCATTTTTATCATCATGCCACTTTTCGCCTTAGGCAGTATCGGTACCCCGTCATTACAAGCCTTGGCTTCGCAAAAAGTTTCACCAGAACAACAAGGTCAATTTCAAGGCATTATTGCCTCTACAATCAGCTTGGCCTCCATGTTTGCTCCTCTACTATTTTCCACCCTGTATTTTCAATTTCAATCCAAATGGCCGGGTGCAATCTGGCTGAGTGTAGTCATGATTTATCTACTTGCGCTGCCTATTCTGATTCGTAGCCTCAAACCAAATATGCAACCTTCAAAATGACAAAAACGTAATTTTCCTGTTGTTCAGAAGTACTGATATAGCTTGGATAATAAAGATGAAAGCTGAGAGTGCTGATTGCGCCCTCAGTCCCACATCATGCTTTAAAAGAGGATAAAAAATGAGTTTTGTGCAAAACAGTAAAACCATGTTGCGCAACCTGATCATCGGTACAACCCTAACGATTGCTACATCAACCGCTTTTGCTCATGTCAGCTTGATCAGTGCTACACCCGCTGCAAATACCATAGTTTCAACCCAACCTAAAAATCTTAACCTTAATTTTGGTGATGAGGTGATGTTAATGAAGATTCAAGTTTTAGACGAACAACGCCGTGAACTTCCATTGAATTATAAGGTCAGCCATGACCTGAAAAAATCATTTGATGTGGCCTTACCTTCACTGAAAAAGGGCAAATATACCGTGCTTTGGAGCACCATGGGCAAAGATGGACACAACATGAACGGTGAATATAGTTTTACTTTGAAATAAGCCAAATCAAACTCGAAATAGATGAGCAACTTGCCAATCTCATCCCTTGACCAGTTGCTCGGGGTTAGGAATAAAAATGATGCCTGAATATTGGATATTCGCCGCCTGGATAATAAAAATTAGCCTATATCTAAGTACTGCTTTTGTCATTGGAGGTGCATTCTGTTATTTCCTCCTCGGACACTATGCTGAAATTAAAAAAGGGATGGTCAATTACATCAGCATTGGGGCCGCCCTTGGTTTTATGTCCAGTACGCTGGGTTTCTTGTTTTTAGTTGGAAGCTTTGCCAATACAGGCCTGCTCGGCATGTTTGACTGGAACTATATCAACATTCTGATCAACACTGCGACGGGACATGCCCATCTGCTTCGTATGATCAGCTTTGCATTACTGCTGGCATTGCTGATTTTTAAACTCAAAACGCAGAGAACTGAAATTAGCCTGTTTGAAAAATGCATTTGGCCAATTCCTGTATTGCTGATCGCCTATAGTTTTTCTCAACTCGGCCATGTCACCAACCTCTCCACTTTCGCCCAGCTTTTATTGACGATCCATGTGCTTTTAATGTCTGTTTGGATGGGGTCGCTCTACCCGCTTTGGAAAACCAGCCGCATTATCAGTGGGCTACCGTTAAAACAATCTATGCATTTATTTGGACAGATTGCCGCATTTATCGTCGGTATTCTGATTGCATGCGGCATCACCATTGCACTACTCCTGCTTAAGGATCTTGATGCGCTTATTGCCACACCTTATGGACAAGGTTTTATCATTAAGCTTGTCTTGGTTATCGGCATTTTACTGTTGGCCGCTTTTAACAAATGGTACTTTAGTCCACGTCTACAACAGGCTAAATTTGCAAAACAACTCGGCTATGCCATTTTGTTTGAAATGTCACTCGGCTTCATGATTTTAATGACCACTGCCTATATCACCACAGTTGTCGGAATTGAATAAAATCACAAGGAACTGCTATTCGATGTGAATCATGGGCATTTGAATAAAGCCCTGATTCACTCGATTGCGTTAAACAGACATGCTGTCATGTTTAACATGTCGTGTGATCCACCAAAATAACAAAGCCATGATGCTGATGCAGGCGCCGAGTACGCACACGCCTTGCCATCCAGCTCGTGCATACGTCAAAGTACTGCTGATCGCTCCTAAACCACTCCCAACCGCATAAAACAGCATATACAGTCCAACCAAGCGACTTTGGTTGTCTTGTTGAGTTTGGAAAATCATGCTTTGATTGGTGACATGTAAAGCTTGCCCACCCAAATCCAGTAATAAAATACCAATGATTAACGCAACAATTGAATATTCAATTTGAGCGAATGCAAACCAAGACAACAATATAATCAGTAAGGCAAAGCCAGTGGTTCTTTGCGCAAAACCTTGATCTGCCCATTGCCCAGCTTGTGTCGCCATTAAGGCACCGAGTACCCCAACCAAACCAAATGCACCAATCGCTGTATGAGAATAATGATATGACGCTGAGCTCAATAATAAGACCAAGGCACTCCAAAAAATATTAAAAGCGGCAAACATCAACAGTGCCAATAGACCACGTATTTGTAATATCTTATTGTGACAAAGCAAGCTCAACATCGACCCGAGCAACCGTGGATAGCTTAGCTTATACTGTGGATTCGCAACCACAGGCAGAGATTTCCAAAGCGGTATGGCAATCACCAACATGAGCATTGCCGCACAGAAATAAACGTTTCGCCAACCCGCAACATCACTGATTGCTCCAGCAAATACACGCGCCAACAGCAAGCCAATAAATACACCACTTTGTGCTGTACCGACAACATAACCGCGCTCATGCAAATCCGCCACGCTTGCCGCATAGGCAATCAGTCCCTGCGTCATGGCAGTCCCTAACAAGCCTACAGCAAACATACTGGTGAATAGACTCAAAGTCGTCTTGGTAATGCTGACTGCAATCAAAGCAACACAGAGTGCCAACAGCTGGAATAACATCAACCGACGCCGATTAATTCGATCACCCAATGGCACCAACAGAAACAGCGCCACAGCACAACCAATTTGCGTCACTAAAATCACACTACCAACAGCGGCATAGCTGATTGCTAAATCCTGAGCAATCGCATCGAGTAATGGTTGCACATAATAGACATTGGCAACACTAAGCCCGCTTGCAATCGCAAACAAAAACACCAAACTGGTCGGCAATTTTTTTGGCTGAATTAAAAAACATTTTTCATTTTTGGGTAAGGAAGACCTACAGGGAATATTCATATCTACACCCAAACTAGTTTCAAATTAAAACTAGTTGAATCCTAATCGACCTAGTTTTAAAATGCAACTAGCTCACCCTTTAATCTGCTGAGAATGCGATGCCAAACCCTGAAATTTCGAGTCCAGAATTCTGCCCTGTTGCACGGAGTGTTGAAGTGATTGGAGATCGTTGGTCCTTATTAATTGTGCGCGATATAATGGACGGGCTACACCGCTTTGGTGATCTGCAACGAAGCCTTAATGTCGCGCGTAACATTCTCTCAGACAGACTACATAAATTAATTGCTGCTGGGATTCTGCAAACACGCGCTGCTTCCGATGGCACAAGCTATCAAGAATATATTCTGACGGACAAAGGCGAACAGCTGTTTCCAATCGTGGTGGCATTACGCCAATGGGGGGAACAATATCTATTTGGGGAAAATGAAACTCATTCTGTCCTGATTGAAAAAACAACAAGGCAGCCTGTTCCCTTGATGATCCCCATCTCCAATGAGGGCACTGTATTGAGCACAGCAAGCACTGAAGTATTAAAGGTCAATCCATAGAGATTATTCTCTACATACAAGGTTTTATGATTAGATTGTGATTTGCGATCAGCATCACGATTGACTGCTTTCAATAAATGCGACTTTACTTCGCATGGAGAACAGCCCCAATTTGCCAAACAGCTGGGCTATGCCATCCTGTTTGAAATGTCGCTTGGCTTAATCATTTTAATGACAACAGTCTTTATTACGACTGTTGTCGGGATTGAATAGTCCAGCGCCTAGTCAATATCAACTGAGTATCCAATTTAATCTATTTTGATAAAATCAAGTTCCTCACCCGATGGAATCGGATGCTCTGCAAATGGCAGAATAATAATGCAATTGGCTGCAATGAAAGCGTCTATCTGGTAAGGATGTTGTTCAATCAACTGTAACGCATATTGACCATCTGCCTCCATTTTATAACGACCCCACAACAACTTTCTATGCTTTAAGTCAGGCTGGATTTGCTGATTGATTTTACCTTTTAAATATAGATGGTCAAAAAAATCGGGAATATGCTTATTTAAAATATATTTCACAAACATATGCATTAGCATGGCAACATCTTGCATATCGCCTGCTAGGCTGATAATCGTTGTTCTATCTTCAGTAATCTCTACACGAGATCCTTTATGATTGCCATTTTCATCATACAGTTGCACAGTTTGGCTGATCTTTGGAGTTCGGTCATTACTATTAAAAATTCGGAATTCGTTGGCTGGAATACAACATGTATTCAGTGGACTCTCACCAATACCCTGATAAAAATTAGCCAGCCTTGAAAGCTTAAGTTCAGAAGAATACCTATTTAAAGGAAACCAACACAAAATCATGTCAAATTCAGGTATTTGCTGGTCAAAAAACTGCTGATGCTCTTCCCAGCCCGAAGTCAATGCCTCATCTAATGCGGGATGATTTTCTTTTTTTAGATTTTCAAAAGCACAATCATAACGTGCTGGTTTGTGTGATTTAATTTCTACCTGATGATATCCCCAAGTTTTTAACAAATCTTGGATATATAAACACTCTTCACTGATCTCATCCTGTTTATCGAAAGGATGCATATTTACGATCAATATTTTAGGGTGTCGATAGATCGATAATGTTTTAATTCCTGCACGTCTTAATGCAATTAATTTTTCAGGTGTAATCTTATTATTTTTTTCAAGAATTAAATCACCTTGCTTAAATACACTACTCTGTTGAATAACACCATGCATGACAGCAATAGGAGTTTTTACTTTTACATTTTCAATATCAGAAAAATCTAAGCGCTTATCCTCTTCTAAAATAATTGCATCCATCCCTTCTGGAAGTTTGGTAAATTCAGGTATCTTTGTTAAGCAGCCAGCTAAATTCAATTTATAAGGGTTAATAGAGCGATATAATTGTTGTTTCCAGAAATACAAATCTTTTACTACAACTGGATTTTTTTGGCTGGCATGTTGAGTCAGCTTGGAGTCAACACCCCATCCTGCATATGCTGAAAAATTATGATGTGGGAAGTTTTGTAGAGCATAGACATCACTTGCATTCACTTGATTCAGAGCATCATCCAACTCAACTAACGTTTTTAAATGACCTTTCGGTAAATGCTGATAAATACGATAAAAAGCATCGGTTAATCTACAGGGAAGATTTTCAGGTACGGGTAGTCGCTTGTGCATAAGTATAATTAAATAATGATTTTAACAATAAGATTAATAATATGAGAACCACTTATTTCTGTATACAAAACAACACACCCCTCCAAAGCATAATTTTATTCTGTATGTTTATAAAACAAATAAGCTAAAAATATCTTTATATTATCATGGAAATTATAATCATTCTTTTCAAAATCAAATATGAACTTCTCGTCAAGATAAACCAAGCCAATCTACAATGGCACTAAATTACCTCAGATTGTCTCTATTTCACATCGACCCTACACTTGGAGCAGCATAAAGTAAAAATAGATAAAGCATGATATGCACGACCGAACATACAAAATATTGCCTGAAAGGAGTTCTCGGCATGACAACAAACAATTATGACTATGATTATCTCATTATCGGTTCAGGATTTGGTGGAAGTGTTTCTGCTTGTCGTCTGACTGAAAAAGGCTATTCCGTTGCCGTCATGGAAATGGGACGCCGCTGGCAAGCAGAAGATTTTGCAAAAACTAACTGGAACACCCGTCGCTGGATTTGGCGACCTGGCATGAAACTTTTTGGTTATTTCAATATGCGTTTTTTTCGCCATGTCACCATCATTTGCGGTAATGCCGTGGGCGGAGGCTCAATCACCTATGCCAATACCCTCCTCATACCACCAACGCACATTTGGGATGAAGGTTCTTGGGCTAAAGCAGCCAACTGGAAAGAAGATATGCCGCAACACTATGCTGAAGCAGAACGAATGCTCGGCGTAACTGACAATAAAATTTTTGGTCCAGCTGACCATATGTTAAAACAAATGGGAGAGGCTGTTGGTGTAGGTCACACCTTTAAACCTACTCGTGTCGCTACTTTCTTTCCGCCACAAGGTGAGGAAGGTGGAAAAATCTACCCAGATCCTTATTTCAATGGTGCAGGTCCCGAACGAGCCACCTGCACCGCCTGCGGTGGATGTATGACAGGGTGCAAGCACAATGCAAAAAATACACTCGATAAAAACTATCTATATTTTGCAGAGAAAAATGGGGCAAAAGTGTACGCAGAAACCAAAGTCGTCGACGTTAAACCTTTAAATGGCAAGGTTGATGGTAGCGACGGTTATGAAGTGATTACGGAATGTTCAAGTTCGTGGTTCAACAAACAACGCCGTTCATGGCGCGTTCGTCATGTCATTTTTTCAGCCTCCTCACTTGGAACACAAGAACTGCTGTTCCGTTTAAAACAGTCAGGCTCCTTACCCAATATTTCTGATGACTTAGGTAATCGTGTGCGTACCAATGCTGAATCCATCTTGGGTGTGCGTTTTTTTGGAAAAGATATTGATATGAGTAAAGGTGTTGCCATTGGCTCAAGTATTTATATTGACCATGACACACATATTGAAGCAACCCGATATCAAAATGGTTCAGATGCAATGGGTTTGATGTGTACTTACATGGCCAAAGGCAAACCAGGTTGGACACGTATTTTTTATTGGTTATGGGCATTGATTTGCCATCCATTTATTTTCTTAAGAATGAGCAATCCAATTGGTTTCGCACGGCAAACTCTTATCTTTTTGGTGATGCAAACTGCGGATGCTTCAATCAACATGCGCTTAAAACGTCATTGGTGGTGGCCTTTTGGTAAGGTTTTATCCAGTGAAGGCCAAACCTTGCCTGTCTACATCCCACAAGCGAATACTTTTACTGAGAAAGTTGCAAAGATGTTTAATGGTCAACCCATGACAACACTCACTGAAATCTTATTCAATGTCCCCTTTACTGCCCATTGTATGGGAGGCTGTGCCATTGCCTCCACACCAGACCACGGCGTAATTGATAGCCAAAATCGCATCTTCAATTATAAAAATTTATATGTGATTGATGGATCGATGCTCAGTGCAAATCTAGGGGTAAACCCAAGTCTAACCATTACAGCCTTAGCTGAACGAGCGATGTCCTTTATTCCAGATAAACAAAGCTTGATACCAATCCCCCAACCAGAGACTCAATCAAATCAAACAGATTATGTTTAACAGAGCACTAAAAACTTAGGTTAAGACATTAAAACTTTAATGTTTTAACCAATAGCATTTATCTAGACCGATCCAACTCTATTTAAGTTGTGAAATCAATTTAGGTAGAATGCTGACACAAAACAATATGAGCAGCAGTCAAAATTTATGCTTTCTTTACGCACAATTTACGATAATTTTATTATTTATCAATCGATTAAATCATAATATTCATAACATCTCAATTAACTCATCATTTAGGGATGTCATGAAAACTTTGCATCATATATTACTTTTAACGACAACGTTCTGCTCAAGCTATGCTTTGGCAACCGATCAAACCGCTACAGCAAATTTCAGTCTGAGTGGGAATGTTGCTTTGGCGAGTGACTATCGCTGGCGTGGACAAACGCAGACTAAAAATGATGCGGCATTACAAGGAAACTTTGTTGTAAACCATTCCTCTGGATTTTATGCCGCGGCATTTGCATCAAATGTCGATTTCGGTGATGAAGCGCACTTAGAACTTGACCCCTCACTTGGTTATACAGCGCCAATCACATTCGGGAAATTCCAGCCCACCATTGATATCGGTATGCTACGCTATCATTACGTGGGAAAAAGCGATTTAAATTATAACGAATACTATCTCAAGCTGATCATCAATAGCGCTTTGAACGATGGTGATCGCTTTACACCAAGTATCAGTTATACCCCTCAATACGGCGGAAAAGCCACTCGCCAAAACGTCGGTGAAAATGTCAAAAATTGGTATTTCAATCTTTTATATACGACGCCGATCGCACAAACCAACTTTGCAGCAGTTGCAAGCTTAGGCTATTCCAAAGCCAGCCAAGCTATTTATGGTGGAACCGCCAAAGATCATTTCTTCGATTGGAAAATTGCAGCGAATTATAATTATAGACCGATGAACTTAACTGCTGAACTAGCTGCGATTGGAACTGACCTAGATCACACAGGTTATTCCGATAGCAATCAAAAAGGTGTTAAAACCGCCGCAGTGTTTAGTCTGACCAAGTCCTTTTAGATTAAAATGAAGTACAGCAAGCACGAATACACTTTATCGCTTGCTGTATAGCATCACATTTATTTGACTGATTCGCTCTAACTGGATTTACGCTGAAACCCTTGTTGAGCCAATAACTGAGCCCGTGTTTCATAATCTACAACTTCAAGCACCTGATGCAATAACCACATATAGCCAAAAGGGTCTTTAAACATGGCATTTTTAATGCCCATTTTAGGCTTATCTTGCACCGCCTGAACCAGTGCGGCACCTGCATCCACAGCCTGCTGCAAGGTCTTTTCAATATCCGTGACAGTAATATTAAACCAGATTGGGATATAGCTCTCAGGAGTAGGCGCCAATAATTGGAAATCTGGGTTTTCATCCAACATATGAAAATGGACACCATGAATACTGATAATCACACTATTTTGTCCAAGCACAAAATCACCGACTTCGATTCTTTCAACCTCAAAAACCCGCTCATAAAACGCCAATGCCGCCATGGTATCTTTGACAATAAAATCAATTTCTGTACTTTGCATTTGATGTATTCCCTTTGTTTTATTCATTCTAAGGGACGGATTTTCTGATCACTGTCTTTACTTTGTAAGATAAGTAAATGCTCTGCGATAAAAAGGCGAAGCAAGATTTAATCTCGCCTCGCCTTTTTCTTTAGCTGTACTGATTATTCAATAATTAAATCTTTGGCAGGAATAGCATCGCCATAGACTGGCTTTAAGGTTTTTTCATAGGCCTGATGAATCACGCCTTCTTTGGCTAGCTTTTGCAAATCTTGATTTAACCAATCCAACAGTTCTTTATTGCCCTTTTGTACAGCAGGTGCAATTAAATCTTGCTCACCCAAATTGGTAATGCCGACAGTGTAATTTGGATTTTCTTTTGCCCATGCCAACACCAATAAATTGTCATGTGCCAAAGCAGCACCTCGACCATCTTTTAAAGCATCAAAAGTTTCTGTGTTTTGCTCATATTTTTGCAACTTAATTTCAGGATGTTGCTTGCTAAAAAATGAATCCGCTGTGGTGCCTTTATTCACCAATAAGGTTTGATCTTTTAACTGAGTAATATCAGTAATTGGTTTGTTCTTAGGAGACACAACACCTAAAGCGACTTTTAGATAGGGTTTGGCAAAATCCACCACTTGCTCACGTTCAGGTGTCACGGTGAAATTGGCAAAAATAATATCCACTTTATTGGCTTTCAGATATTCAACACGGTTGGCCGCTTCCGTCAGTACAAATTGAACCTTGTTTTCATCGCCCAATAAATCTTTGGCCACATGCTTGGCAATTTCCACATCAAAGCCCTGATTCTTACCTTGTGCATCGAGATAACCAAACGGCGGCTTGTCGCTAAATACGCCAATCCGAACCACACCGTTTTTCTTAATCTGTTCAATACTGGAAACCTGCGCTGAAGTATCTGCGGTCTTTTCAGTCGGCTGCGGATTTTTATTACATGCTGTCAGTCCTAAACTAAATACTGAAGCCAACAGTAATTTTTGAATATTTGAAAATGTTATTGTTTGCATAAGTTCACCTATTTTTTAACCTTATAAAAATCTGTTATTGCTTGGAGATATCGACATCCAAAAAGATATTCGGATTCACTGTTTCGCCATAAATCGGCTTCAAGGTTTGGTCATAAATCTTTTGAACTTCACCTGTCGCTCTGAGCTGTTTAATTTCATCATTGAGCCAGTGCAGTAATTGGCTATTGCCCTTCTTCACGCCTGCTGCGATAAAATCTTGATTACCAATCTGAGGAATGCCTGCCACATAATTCGGGTTTTTCGCTGCCCATGCCAAGGCATAGGTACTGTCTTGGGAGATGGCATCACCACGACCATCGATCAATGCATTGAAGGCATCGGTATTTTGTCCAAATTTCAACAATTTGACTTTGGGATAATGCTTCGTGAAATAAATTTCAGAACTTGAACCCTTATTTACAATTAAAGTTTTGCCTTCCAGCGCTTTTACATCGGTAATGGCTTTGGCTTTGGGAGAGACAATTCCTAAGGATGCTTTTAAGTAAGGTTCAGAAAAATCAACCACCTGTTGCCGTTCTGGTGTCACTGAAAAACTGGCAAAAACCACATCAACTTTTCCTGATTTTAGAAACTCAACCCGATTAGCCGCTTCCGCAATCACAAACTGAATTTTATGTTCATCGCCAAGCAGATCTTGAGTAACACGCTTAGCCAGTGCCACATCAAAGCCCTGATTTTTGCCTGCACTATCGACATAGCCAAACGGTGGATTGTCCGCGAATACACCAACCCGCAATACACCATTTTCCCGAATCTGTTCCAGTGAAGTATCTTGTGCCGTATTTTGGGGTTCAGAGGAAGCGGGTTGATTACAGCCAGTCAACACGCCTGCCATCAGTACACAAGTAATGCTCAGACCAAACATTTTTATTTTTAAAGAATGGTCATATTGCCCAACTGCTAAATTCAATCTCATAAAGTCCTCTTATCGTTTTTAATAATTCAAAATATTGAGAAAGGTTCTCGCGCGTTCTGTCTGTGGATGCTGAAAAAATGCTTCTGGCGAGCTTTGTTCAATGATCTTGCCCTTATCCATAAAAATAATGCGATCCGCCACTTTGCGGGCAAAGCCCATTTCATGGGTGACGATCAGCATGGTCATGCCTTCCTGTGCCAGTTTCAGCACCACGTCTAGGACTTCCCGTACCATTTCAGGGTCAAGCGCTGCGGTAATTTCATCCAGTAAAATCACTTTTGGTTGCATCACCAACGCACGGACAATCGCAATCCGCTGTTTCTGTCCACCGGATAAATTGGAGGGATAATCGTATTTACGATCGAGCAAACCTACCCGCTGCAACAATTGATCGGCCAATTGCTCCACTTCCGCACGTAGGCGTTTTTGCGCTTTTAACGGACCAAGCAAAATGTTATCAATCACATTCATATGCTTGAATAATTCATAGTTCTGGAACACCATGCCGATCTGCTGGCGCACGTTATCCCATGGCAAATCCTGCCCTAGCACACCCACATCTTTGAGATGGATCTCACCGTCTTGTATCGGTTCCAGCCCATTGATACAACGTAACAAGGTACTTTTTCCACAACCGGATGGCCCCAAAATCACCACCACTTCACCTTGTTGCACCTCTAGGTCAATGCCATGCAAAATATGACTTTGTTTATAAAACTTGTGTAAATGCTGTATCGATAACAAAGTCATGCGTTCTCCCACACTTTTTCTAAATGCGCTGCTAAAAGCGATAATGGATAACAAATCAGGAAATAAAGAATAAAGATGAAACCGTAAATCCACAGCGATGCGCTGGGTACCGTCAATAATGAATTTTCAATAATCTGCTGCCCCACTTTCAGGACTTCCACCATCCCGATCAGTACGGCTAATGAACTGGTTTTAATCATGCGGGTAAACAGATTTAATGCGCCAGGTGTTACCCGTTTTAAGCTTTGTGGGAAAATCACATAAACTAAGGCCTGTATATGATTGAGTCCTACTGCATAGGCAGAATCCCGTTGATGTTGATCAATCGAGGTGATCGAAGCGCGAACCAGATCGCCCATTTCCGCACTTCCCCATAGGGTAAATACAAAAATACAGACCCAAAACGATGACAACTGCCAGTTAAACCATGTCGCAAAACCAAAATAAAAAACGAATAAAAGGACGAGGATGGGTACAATCCGTATGATTTCCAGATAGAAACGGCACAGGATTTTAATCAGCATATTTTTTGAGGTCATGATCACCCCAAAAATTGTCCCGAAAATGGCAGATAAAAATACAGATAGAAAGGCGATTTCGATGGTTTGTAATAAGCCATACAGCAAACGTTCGATATGACTCGGTTGAAATAAATACTCAAGTCCCATGGCTCACCTTCCGACTGCGATATTCCAGATAACTCGTTAAAGCCGAAACAGGTAACAAAATGATCAGATAGGCCATGATTAATAGAAATAGCGCTTCTGTGGTTTTGTAATCCATGCCAATCAAATCTTTGGTCACAAACAGGAGTTCCACCACGGCAATCGCACTCAAGATCGAGCTTTCTTTAATCAGAAATAAGCAGTTCGCACCAATGGCAGGTATAGACAGCGACAGTGCCTGTGGAAATACCACATATTGAAAAACTTGCACGGCGTTGAGACCCACACTTCGAGCAGAATCAATTTGCCCTTGAGCAACTGACTGCAGGCCAGCACGAAAGGCTTCCGCCATATAGCTGCCACCTAAAAAAGTCAGACCAATTACGCCGCAGGTGAATCCATCGAGTTTGATGCCGATCTTAGGTAAACCGTAATAGAGAAAAAATAGCTGAATGAGCAAGGGCGTATTGCGGGAAACCTCAATATAGACTTTGACAATTTTGTTGAGTATTCGAACGTTATAGGTACTAATCACACTACAGATCAGCCCCAATAAAATAGATAACACAATACCAATGAAGGAGATTTTTAAGGTCATGAGTGTGGCCGCATAGAACTGCGGCAGTACACTCTGTATATACAGCCAATCCAAAGAAAACATCCGAATGAAAAATTGATTTTTTTGATAAATACGTTGTTGTTATTTATCTTTGGATGAGTCTATGCTGATTGAAATTTCACATGAAATATTATTATTTGCTAAGCTTTGCTGAAATTTGGATGATAGGTTTTATTTCCTCAATTTAGCTTATAAGAAATGCCGGACATTTCTCCGGCATTTACTAACTCAACCAGTAAATTAAAAACATAAATAGAACAAAAACATAAATAAACCACCTAGTACGATTGCTAGCCAAGATATTACTTTTGATAAAATTCTCTCTTGTTTTAAAAAAAATGGAGCCACCCATTTATCAACATCGATTTTTTGTAACCATGAGAGATACCTCGGAAAAGTTAGAGTAAATATAAGTGAACTAATCATCACACTAACAAAAGTTGGTCTTTTATAGAAATCAGAACCACTTATTTTAAAAAACAAGAACCAAAATATAATTTCCACTATGCAAAGTACAATACATAAATACACATTGAATTTAACTTTTGAATTAAACAAAAATAATGGTGTTAGTATCCAAAAAGGATATATAAAACCCAGCATCAGTCTAAAACCATATAGGTCATGCTCAATATCAAAAAAATAATATCGAAAAAATATTAAAAAATAATAAGCAACCAACAAAAAGTAAATTAAAACTCTAACTTTATCAAAACAAATATTATCTTTATTACGTATATACACTTGCTTCAATATACAAAAACCAAGCAAATATGCGAAATAAAAATATGTTATATACCAAATAAATTGAGCAATATCATCTAATTCAAGTCCAGAATAATTATACAATCCAACAGAAAGTCCTAAAAAAAAGCTAAACAGGACAAAGATTAGCCCAAAAGTTGAAAAACCTTTTAAAATAATAGCAAAAGGAGAATCTTTTTCATTTAAATCTGAGTTCATAATCGTTTTTATTCACCTCTTATTTTAGCCCATCTAAATAACTTTATTCTCTAAACTCAGTACAGGCTTGGTACACCCATTTCTATTTTCAATTTTTAGAATCAAAACCAAAGCTGTGTATAAGACTCTATTTTATCTTAAAATAAAGATGATATCTTTCATCCACCATAACAAGCGGTTCAATTGCCGTATCCCAAATTTTTGCACCTTGCCTTTGCGTTTCTGATAATTCATTTGAGCTTATTACTGTTCTAATAGCAAATACAATATCCATAAATTGCTGTGAAGATAGCCGATCAAATCTAATTTGCTCAACAAATAGCTCTTCTGTAATTTTTTCATAAAGCTTTGGATGGGTATCCTGAATTGATCTTTTGATTAAACTACGAAGATAGAAATCAGCAGTAGAATTACAATCAAATTCTGTCCATTGATAGCCAAAAGGTTGTTTTTCATTAAATCCAACTCTATAAAGCATCCCCATATCAGCAATCTCATCATTATATTTTGCCTATTGATCATAATCCAATTTTCAACCTAGTCGATCTTCTTTCTATCCATTACAATCAGTTCTTTTTTATTCAGCGCAGCATATTTTGAGTAATTCCTCTCCCCAATTAAAACGTGGGCTAAAAAACCGTCATATCCAATTGATTGCGATGGGTGGTGCGGTGGGTACGGGTCTGTTTTTAGGCTCAGCTCAGGCAATTCAGTCCGCAGGCCCTTCGATTATTTTGGGCTATGCCATTGTCGGTTTGATCGCATTTTTGATCATGCGACAAATGGGTGAAATGATTGTAGAAGAACCTGTAGCAGGTTCGTTCAGCTATTTCTCACAAAAATATTGGGGAAGCTTCGCTGGCTTCTTGTCGGGTTGGAATTACTGGGTGGTTTATATTTTAGTGGCAATGACTGAGCTGACAGCGATTGCCAAATATATCCATTATTGGTGGCCACATATCCCTGCATGGATCTCAACTTTATTTTTCTTCATTGTCGTCACTTGCTTAAATCTGGGCAATGTGAAGTTTTATGGCGAATCCGAATTCTGGTTGGCCATTATCAAAGTTGTTGCCGTTATTTCAATGATCCTGTTCGGTTTGTACCTATTACTGACCGCTGGAGCAGATTCGACTGCAAGTTTCACTAACTTATGGCAACACGGTGGCTTTTTTCCGCATGGCTTCTCAGGCTTGTTTTACATGCTAGCCTTTTTAATGTTTGCTTTTGGCGGCATTGAGTTGATTGGTATGACCGCTGCTGAAGCAGAAAATCCAGAAAAAAGTATTCCTCAAGCCGTCAATCAAGTGATTTTCAGAATTTTGGTGTTTTATGTAGCATCACTGGCGATCATCATGTCATTGATTCCTTGGAATCAACTTGATCTAGGTGGTTTGGATAAAAGCCCTTTCGTGATGATTTTCAGTCAATTAGGCATTGATTGGGCGGCGCATTTACTTAATTTTATTATTTTGACCGCAGCACTCTCGGTGTATAACAGCGGCATGTATGCCAATAGCCGTATGTTGTTTGGGTTGGCGGTACAAGGTAATGCGCCTAAGATTTTTGCTAAAGTCACTCAGCAAGGCGTACCAATGCCTGCTGTGATTTTTTCTTCTGTTCTTATTTTCGGTTGTGTCTTACTGAATTATTTTGTTCCAGAACAAGCGCTCAGCCATCTGATGTATATGGCTGTAGCAGCTTTGGTCTTAAACTGGGCGATCATTAGCTTTACCCATTTGAAATTTAAGCGTGCCATTCGATTAGAAGGCAAGACTGTAAAATTTCCAGCGTTATTCTCACCGTTTAGTAACTATCTGGTTCTCGCATTTATCGTCATGATTTTATATATCATGTGGACACAAGGCTTTAAAGAATCTGTGATACTGATTCCAGTCTGGATCATGTTTATGTTCGGATTATTTAAAGTTTTAAAATGGAATAAATCGCTTTAAAGCATAATCAGTCTTTCGCATCTACAGCACTCAACCATAAAACTGTAGATGCGTTATCCTCTATGCGAATCATAAATTTAGACATCATAGGCCTGATTTGTTATCAGCTTACTCAATTTGCTACTATAGCTCTGTCCCCTTCATTACGCTATCCAATGTCCGAACCTCAATTCTCTCTTAGTGATTATCTCTCAGCGGTACAGGAAATTATTCGCCTGTCTTTTGATGAGCCTGTCTGGGTCAAAGCTGAGATTCGGAATTTAAATATTAAAGGTGGGCATTACTATCTTGAACTGGCTGAAAAAGAACAAGATACCGATAAAGTCATCGCAAGCTGTAAAGCCACGATTTGGAAATTCACTGCGGCTAAAATGGTGCTCAAATTTGAGCGCGAAAGTGGTATAGAACTCTCAAAAGATTTAAATGTACTGATTAAAATCAAGGCTCGTTTTGATCCGCAATATGGCTTTTCGGTCAATATCGAGGACATCGACTCAAGCTTTACCTTGGGCGATATCGCAAAACGTTATCAGCAGATCTTAGCTAGATTAAGCAGTGAAGGATTGGTACATCTGAATAAACAACTACCAACACCCTTTGATATTGAACATGTGCTGGTGATTGCACCAGAGAATGCAGCAGGATTGGGCGATTTCAAAAAAGATGCGGATGCATTACACAAAGCAGATGTTTGTCATTTTGTTTATCACACCGCGACCTTTCAGGGAAATACAGCCGCGCATAGTATTATGGAGTCTTTAAGCTCAGGGCTACGCCAATGGGCAAAAGACTATACCTTACCACCAGATCTGATCGTGATCATTCGTGGTGGTGGCGCCGTCAATGACTTAGCTTATTTAAATGACTATGATCTGGCTGCCCTGCTGTGTAAACGTAAAGTCCCAATCTGGGTGGGAATTGGGCATGAAAAAGACCGAACTATTTTAGATGAAATCGCACATCGCTCCTTCGATACACCCAGTAAAGTGATTGCGGGGATTCGTAATGTGATTTCAGAACGCTCGCAAGATGTCATGGATCATCTACAAAGAATTCAACTGCTTTCTCAACATCAAATTACAGCCTATCAAAGCCACAATGATCAGTTGCTTAATCGCATCAAATCGCAGGCTGAAAATCAAATTAGTACCAGCCATCTACACTTGCAAGTGGCGAAATCAGCGCTGCAATATTTTGCCAAACAGCAACTTAAAACCGCTTCGACACACATTGAATCTTTAATGCGGGAAACATTATTGCAAAATCCTAAAAATGTTTTAGCAAAAGGTTATGGCATTGTCCGTTGTGAAAATAAAGCAGTTCGCTCAATCCATCAGGTGCATTCGACAATTTCCATTGAAATGCAAGATGGCTATATCCATGCTAATGTAAATGAGGTAATTCATCATGACTAAGAAAGAGTTAAGCTTTAAGGAAGGTTACGAACTATTAAAAAAGAATGCCGATCTACTTGAAACGCAAGAAGAGCCAGATATAGATAATCTGATGAAGATCGTTGAAGAGTCAATGACGGCCTACAAAGCATGTAAATCACGCGTGGATGCTGTACAACAAGCATTGAATAAGACCTTTAAAGAGAATTAATTTCTAGTGTAAAGAAGTCAGTTCTATAATGAATCCTAAGAAACGATGACCATGTCGCGATAAAATTATGCTGCACTGATCTCGGCATTTTATTTTAAATCTTGAACACTTTGATGAACGAAGAAGTGTTGTCGCAACCACACTAACAACACCTTCATACGCTCTTGATTTACGGTATAAACTTTATAGGTTTGCCATTGATTTGTACACGGAAATTACTGAGCCTTACGCTCTTTATTCACTAAATATTCAACGACTTGAACAACTTTATTATCTCCACCTTGGACAATATATTTACCATTTACCACAACTGCTGGGACACCCGTAAGTTGATATTTCTGCGCCAATTGGTTTGATTCTGCAATTTTTGCCGTAATCGGGAAAGAGTCAAAGGTACTATTAAATTTTGCCTCAGAAACACCATATTGAGTAAAAAACTTGGCAAAAGCTTCTTTTTGTAAAACCTTTTCCTTACCTGAAAAGTTGACATGGAATAATGGGAGATGGGTACGTTTACGTACTCCTAAAGCCTCACTCACATAATATGCACGAGCGCCTTGTTCCCACATTGGATTCATTGCAGCTGGCGTACGCAGAAAATAAACATCTTTAGGAATGGTCTTTAACCAAGACTGCATATGTGGTTCTAATTTAAAGCAATAAGAACATCCATACCAAAAGAATTCTCGCACTTCGATTGTATTGGCTGGTGCTGAGGTTTTTACTGGATTTTGAACCACGGTATAATCTTTACCGGCAATAAAATCTGCGGCCATACTTGGTGTTGAACATACTGCAACAATTGCAGCCGCACTGGTTAAAATAAACTTTTTCATTTAACTTATAGCTCTTACAGTCACTTCTAATCTAGTTAATATTTGCATTAAAATAAATATTTTAATCAGACATTAACCCCGACTTAATGATTACTCATTTAAAAAATCCCAAACACTCCGCAAAGTGAATGGGATGACGATATAAATATTTCACTGGAGGAACGTATATCGCTAAGTTATTATTTTTACCATACACTCAGCCTTAAAATAAATACCACATCACAAAAATACACATATTAACCTGTTTAATTAACCTTATTTTATATATGGACAAGTTGCTAGCATATCCGTTTCAGTATCAATAACTTTCGTTTTTATGTCGAGTAAACTTAACATGGTCGGAAATAAATTATCCTGACTCAATTCATTATTTTTTTGTGTCGACAAACATTTTATCTGCTCAGGGTTGGACTGTTTCCAACGTGTAGAGAACCACATGATCATCGGAATATGCGTTTGCTGTTGTGGTGCGATCATATAAGGTGCACCGTGTAAATACATACCACTTTCACCGGTGGACTCCCCATGATCAGACAAATACCATAAGCCAGTTTCATACTGTGTATTCTGTTTTAATGTTTCAACTAGCTGACTCAAGATATAATCGGTATATAACAAGGTATTGTCATAGGTATTTTGCAAAGCTTCACGACTACATCCTTGAATAGCATTGGTATCACATGTGGGCCTAAAGACTTTAAATTCGGCTGGGACTCGCTTGTAATACGCAGGGCCATGACTGCCTAATTGATGTAATACAAGCAAACGAGGTTGAGTATCCCCTGGCGGAATAGATTGTAGATAGGATTTCAGACTATCAATTAAGATCTCATCAAAACATTCTCCACCTTTACACCACTTTTTCTGAATTGGTTCTGCAATCTTAAACGTCTCTACCCGGTCACAAACGCCCTTACAACCAGAATTATTTTCAATCCAAGTGACCTGATAACCAGCGCGCTGTGCAATATCAAGTAAGCCCTCTCTACGAGTGGCTAAGCGCTCATCATAGGATTTACGTGGCATCCCTGAAAACATACATGGAACAGAAACAGCCGTTGCCGTTCCACACGAACTCACTTTAGAAAAGTTCAAGATATCCTGTTGAGCCATTTCTGGATTGGTGAGTTTGTTATATCCATTTAAAGAAAAGTTTTCCGCTCTGGCTGTTTCACCCACTACAAGTACCATCAGCTTAGGTAATGCATTTTCACGCTGCAAAAGCCTTGCATCTTCACCATAAATAATTAAGGGTTGGTTCTTTTTAGGTGCTTTCTTTTTGTAATATGAAACAAAAGAGGCAATCATATTTTGTGGTGAAATCATTCCTTTTAAGCTGCGATTTTCACGAAAAATAGCGGCAAAATCGACATAGAAAATAAACAACATAATGATGACGATGGATAAAGAAACAACTGCAGTTAGAATTTTTCTAGTAATTTGAAAAATAAAAGGCTTGGTTTCAAGTCTAATTTTAACCAGAGCAACAACAAAAATAGGGAGAATGATCATTCCCAATACCCAAACCAAAAGATACCAAGACCAAAGATCTCGTGCTTCTGTAAAGTTGGTTTGCATCATGTTCTGGATTTGATCAGAAGTAATCCATACACCAAGTGAAGTTACGGTATAGGATGCAAATCCGCCAATTAAGATCAGAAAAATCGCAATGGGTTTTGCTGACCAACGCCCGTTAAAAATCTGAAATATAAAATTATATGTAAAGATAACCACCAATATAGAAGCCATCAAAAACAGAAAACTTTTGACACCTGAATAAGGGGTGAGATCTTGAATTTTTATAAAGAACGAAAAGTTTAAAAATAGACCCAACCAGATGGCTAATATAAAATTAAACTTTAATAATGAAACATCCTTACAAAATATTTTTTTAAACCAAAGCATTTCCAAACTTCCAAAAAGACACCCCAGCCTTTAAAAAAATAAAACCCGAAATAAAAATTACATCACTCTAATTTCAAAAGTATATCTCAAATTTAATCTATATTTTAAATATGACAAAAATGTAATTTACACGTCATAATTTAAAAAATTAACTATAAAATATAAGAAGGAATAAAAAATTATACGCCGATTAATTTAAGCATGATGATGTAATGTGCACCGAGCTATATAAACAAAGTCAAAACAGCAAAAAAAACCACATCTGAGGATGTGGTAAAAGGTGTAGCGATGCTTATTCGGCTTTACTATGGCTTTAGAGTAAAACGTTTTGCTTAAATGAAGCTGAAATGAACGCATCATTCTTGGACATTTTGATCTTGAATATCATGTTATTCAGTCAGACCAAGCTTATCGCTCATAATGATTGGAAAGCATAAGTAAACAAAAAAAGCCCTTGTATTCACAAAGGCTGTCTGAATTTTGCTAAAACAATTAATGCTAAAAAACGCTTAGAACGCATTGTTAAATTTCAATCTGACTCCCCAGTTCCACTACACGATTGGTCGGGATTTGATAAAAATCACTGACTGGGCTGGTATTACGTTGCATTGAAATAAATAAATGCTCCCGCCAAGGCGCCATGCCATCCCCAACACTATGCATGATACGCTCACGTGAGATAAAGAAGCTAATCTGCATCAAATCGTATTCAAACTCTAGCTGCTCATAGGCTTGAGCCAATGCACGTGGTACATTCGGCTCATCTTTAAATCCATAGAAAATTTTAATCCGATAGAAATGATTATCTAAAGTTTCAACATCAATGCGTTCTTCTTGTGGGACATAAGGGACATCTTCTATCACCACCGTCACCAGAATATTGCGCTCATGTAACACTTTATTGTGCTTAATATTATGCAACATGGCATGTGGAACCACATTCGGCGTACCCGTGAGGAATACCGCATCCCCTGGTACACGATATACGCTATCACCAATACTTCTTAAAAATAAATCGAGTGACAATGTGTCATGTTCAAGCTTGGCAAAAGTGAGCTCTCGACCTCGCTTCCAAGTCATGAGTATGACCATTGCTACAGCGCCAATTAATAATGGTACCCAACCGCCTGAGAATATTTTTAAAGATGCAGCGGCAACCAAAACTGACTCTAGAATGAAAAATGGAATAATCAGTAGAAATACCTTCGGTAAGCTCCATTTCCAAGCATAGTAAATAAAGACCGCAACCAAAATCGTATCGCATAGCATGGTTAATGTAACCGCTAGACCATAAGCACTGGCAAGGTTTGAACTGGTCTGGAAGATTAAAATCAGAATTAAAATTGCGATCAGTAATAGCCAGTTTAGAAAAGGCACATAAATCTGCCCTTCTTCTGAATCAGAGGTATGTTTAATCCCTAGTCTTGGTAAATAACCCAATTGAATTGCTTGGCGTGCCAAGGAAAACACCCCAGAAATAACCGCTTGTGAAGCAATCACCGCCGCCATAGTCGCCAAGATAATCATCGGGTATAACGCCCAACTTGGCACTAATAAATAGAATGGGTTTTCAATCGCTGTTGGATTTCGCAGTAATAATGCACCTTGGCCTGCATAATTTAAAACTAAGCAAGGTAACACGACACTGAACCATCCAAACCGAATTGGACGTGGCCCAAAGTGCCCCATATCCGCATACAGCGCTTCCCCACCCGTGACCGTTAACACCACGGCCCCCATAATAAAGAAAGACTGAACCGGATGAGTAAAGATAAACTGTATTGCCCAATGTGGACTCACCATCCCCAGTACAACGGGTGTCTGTATCACACTGGCAATCCCTAAAATGCCAAGTGACAAAAACCAGACTAAGGTGATTGGTCCAAAAAACTTACCGACAAAGGCTGTGCCATGTTTCTGCATCAAAAACAGCGTGGTCACAATCACAATCGCAATGGGCACAATGAAGGGATCAAGCACATTGGTGGCAATCGATAAGCCTTCAACTGCAGAAAGAACGGATATGGCTGGGGTGATAATCCCATCTCCAAAGAATAAAGATGCCCCGATAAAACCAATTGCAATCAGATAGATTTTTTTTGTTTCTGATAATTTCGCTTTACGTAGGTTCAAGGCCAATAAAGCCATGATCCCACCTTCACCATTATTGTCTGCACGCATGACAATCGCAATGTATTTAATACTGATGATCAGCATTAAGCACCAGAAGATAATCGACAAAATACCTAATACATTTTCAGGTTGAATCCCCAAACCATGAGCCGCATGGAAGGATTCCTTTAATGCATATAGCGGACTAGTTCCGATATCTCCAAAGACCACCCCAAGCGCTGCCAACGCGGTGGCAGGCAATGCTGCTTTTTTTGTAGTATTTTGCATAATGAGCTTTCTTTAACTGTTATAGGGCAAAACTTTGGTCATTTATTTTCTTTAAGCATATGCTCTATTTCTCGTGAAGAATACCCTCTCTCTTTAAGAATCTGAACAATAATCTGCTGTATTTCTTTCGATGCACCGACATATTTTTCGACCAGCACATCTAAGCTATCCCCCATCAGTATGTCTTTTTTATTAAGAAGCAGGTTATGAACATGATTGTCTTGATCAGATGTATTAAAGAAACCCATTAACCTATCCATAAGAATGATTGCAAAGTATATTTTAATAAACTTAAAAAAATGGCCGCGTAAAATTTGCGTAAATTTTTAGGCTACGGTTCCTAAACTCAGAATGTTCCAGCTCTTCTAAAAACACCTTCGGAGATCTAGCTTTAAGAATAAATTTAAGTTCGGGTTACTTTGGCTCGATATTGTTCAAGTCAACATTGTAGATGCTTGTTATTTAATAGTTACACTTGTTCAATATCACCTAGAGTAAGGAAGATGGTCTTTCCCAATGTATGTGATTTTTAATGTGGAAGAAAAGCATAAAGAAAATGGCTTAAACTATATTGATGCAAAACAGAATCGAGTAGTTACTACACATGGTTTTTGTTCTACTTTCCGTGACTGGTCAGCAGACAGAACTGATTACCCTCGTGAGGTCTGCGAACATGTGCTTGCCCATAAACTACCTGATGAAGTCGAAGCTGTTAACTACGTGGAGCTTATCTAGAAAAACGTAAAGGGTTGATGGCTGATTGGGCTGAGTTTTGTGATGAAGAACTTCATCATTAAGGAGTAATTTTTATAAACAGAATAAACTCAGACTTTCACCTTTTAGGATGAAAGTCACTTATATCACTCTAAAATAAAGTAAATCCACACAAAATAATTTACAGACTCGGCTCCATCAAAATAACCAGTCTCTATAGCTGTTAGCATTCTCAAAATGCTTAAGCACGGCAGGGAAACCTTTTTGTTTAATTGGCATTTTATCGAGTCCACTATAAATGCCAATGATTTGCCCGTGATCATTTTTCTTAGTTTCAAAACTCAGAGAGGTCATAGGATCTTTCTCTAACTTCCGTAAATAACGTCTTATCTCTAAAGATCTCGGATCTCTTAATAAATCTTCTAACTTCTGAGGATACTCCTTGACTCCTCCTGGGGAGCTCTCATAATATTTATGAATTGCTTTACGATACATTAATCCAATTCGTAAAAGTTCTTGTTCTTTTTCTCTCTGTTTTAATGTTGCATAATTAATTGACCATTGCCCAAGACCTAATGATAAAAAAATAAGTGTAACTAACATCCACACATATACAGCCCCATATTGCGATCTAAACTGAGCAGTTTTTCTCTCTGCATTCTTATCATTTATGACTACCATTCAGCATATGACCTTTTATCACTTGCAATCTCTTGGCTTGTTGATTTCACATCATAAATTCCCTCTCCACCATTTTCTTTAATAATCGTCCATTCATATGTTTTCGTAATTGGATCTTCTGGGATATCTCTTAAATATCGTTTTTCAACTAACTTATGCAATTGATCTGGATATGTCCCTTGATCTGAGTAGTACTGATCAAGACTTCTCCTAATCACAGCTAAGTTTTGTTTTAATGCAATTTCTTTTCCTTCTTCAATTTTATTCAAATAGCGAGGAGTAATAATAGACAATAGTAAAGCAATTACAGAGAGAACAACCAAGAGCTCTACGATTGTGAAGCCTTTCTCTTTTAAATACGTTTTACCATTCATTGTAGGCAACCCCATTACTCCCCTTTTTAGTAGACAATGAATAAATATCGTATACATCCTCACCTTTTTGGGGGTTGTTAGCTTCGCTTAAAAACTCTCGTATTCCCCATGTTTGCTCAGGAGGGATATTTTTTTCTTCTGCAAATGGATCTACTGGTATTTTCCTGAGAAAACGATGGACTTTTTTTCCATTTTCAGCAGATATTCCAGTTAGAATTGACAAATTAGGTGGATACCCACTAGCCGTCTTATATTTTATTGGAATTTCATTCTGATCACTTGCAACTTTATATTTATCTATCGCACTTCGTATCTCAGTTAAAGCTTGCTTTAACTCTTTTTCTTTTGCATGGCGTGAAGCCAAATCTGAAATAGGAATCACAACAGATGCCAATAATGCTAACAAGACTAAGGACACTATTAATTCAATAAAAGTAAAGCCTCTCTGATTCTTTCTCATATCAGGCCCTTAAGGTTTTAGCTCAAACTCTTTAACCAAATGGTCCGACAACCTCTGATAACCACTCGCCCCATTAATTTTGATTTTCCCATTTTCTAGAATAAGTTCCTCTTTCTTGAGTTCAGCGTTACTCGAAACTTTAAATGTTAATAGTGCTAAAGGTCCATCATGCTTGGGGGTTGATGCAAAACTTAATCGCGTACCCTTAGCAATTTTTTCTTGATTCATTTGTAGAGTTGGCGCGATATTTACAGTTTTGACAAGCTCCCAATTATCTGGATGTAGCATATCTACACTCATTTCCTGAAATGCTGGCGTATTTTGAATTAAAGCCAAAGTAAATTCTTGGCCTTTGGTAATGATACTCGGGCCACTTAATTGAAATTGAGCACTCAATTGATTTCCAACAGAGGCTACTGGTGGATAATTAGATTTTAGATCCATCCCTTTATCTACAACTGGTTCATTCATATTAGTATGATTCATTTCTGTTTTTTGTTCTGTAGACGGTACTTCATTTACATCTGTACCCATTTTTTGTGGGTATGGAGAATAATTCGATTGATCACTTAATCTTAGTGGTCGAGTCGTTACTTGACTTCCAGTTCCTGAAATAAATTCTTGCACATGCGGAGCAGGTATAGCATAAGGACGTACTATTCTCGGTGTAACCAATAAAACTATTTCACTTTTATTCTTACTATCTGTTGTACTTGAAAATAGTCTACCTAATAAAGGAATTTTTCCTAAGCCTGGTAAATGATTAGCAGAGCTTTTAATATCATCCCGAATCAAGCCAGCTAGCATCTGAGTTTCCCCATCATGTAATTGCAAAGTTGTTGAGGCATTTCTTGTACCAATTTGATAGACCAAACCATTTTTAGTTGGAATTTCCTTTGCGATATTACTTACCTCTAACTTAATCGCAATTTGCACCTGTTTATCTTTATTAACCTCTGGCTTTACTTCCACCTTTAAGCCCACATCAAGATAATTAACTGACTCAGCGACAAAGTTTGAGGATTCTCCCATTGTTGTCGTAATAACGGGAACTTTATCTCCAATTAAAAAACTAGCTTCCTCTCGACTCTTTACTCGAATTCTAGGATTGGCCAATAAATTCGTTTTGTTACTTCTTTGTCTGAAATTAATAGTTGCTAGTGGATCAGCAACCTTTAAAACCAGACTATTGGTTGTCATATCTTTGATTTGGTTAATTGTATATTTACCAGCTTCTCCCAGACCATTTAATGCACTAACACCAATTTGTTTTGGAAAATCAACACCTAGCTCTAATAATGTATCTCGATTAACCTCCAAAACTTCAATATCAAGTATCACTTCAGACATTGGCAAGTCATATGCTTCTAATAGTTTTTCTATACTGTTAATAACTTTTTGATTATCTCGTACGATTAGCACTCTCAGTTTATCATCAAAAAACATAGATTTAGGCTCATAAAGTTTCGTGACCACTTCTTGTGCCTTTTGAGCATCTACATTCCCTAAATAGAAAGATCGTGTAATCAACTCATCATAAATTTTTTTCTTGTCAGGTGTATCTTGATAAATTAAAAAAGTATTTGCATTCAGCATTTTGTAACCAAAACCTGATGTATTAAGAATCATATCTAATGCTTCTTGAACAGTTGTTTCCTTCGCATAGATTGTTGTTGTTTGATCAAGTTTCGTATCCTTATCAAGAATAAAATTAATGCCTGAATATTGAGACAATGATTCGATTACAGATTGGACAGAAGCATTTCTAAACTCTAAAGAGACTCTTTGATTTAATCTTTCGTTTATTAATGGTGGATTAAGGGTTCTACGATTTAGTTCTTTTTCTATCTCGAATTTTAAACTAAGAGCATCCTGCCAATCTGGTGCGGTTTGTAACACTTCTTTTAAAATAGTCTGAGCTGTACTTAGGTTACCTTTTTCATAACTCTCTTTTGCTAAATCATAAAGGGGCTTAACTTGGTCAAATTGCTTAATTTTAAAAATATTTTCTTGTGCAACTCTATTATAAGAATCAATTTCCAAAATCTGTTCATACAACTCCAATGCCTGCTTGAAATCAGATCTCGCTTTGGCCTGCTCTGCTGCAGCAACTCTTTGATTTACCAATTGTTGCTGTTCAAAAACATAATCCATTTTATGGCTAACAGGCTTATTTTCAGCCTTTTTATGTAATTTATTTAATTCCTTCAACTGTTTTTCATGTTGAGAAAGTTCTGGCATTGCCGTACAAGCAGTAAGTATGAACATACTTAAAGCTAAAACAGATAATTTTGTTGAAAAAATATGAGAAACATTATTTATCATGATTTAGCTACACGTAATATTTGTTGAGTTGGTAAATGGATTAAACGAACTTCATCATCATTAATATTTATGATTTTCCATGTTTGTCCATAAATGTGGTGTGGTCTCATCACTACACTTGAATCATCTATAATTAAAAAAACCTGCACGCCAGAAGAGTCAAGTACCTGCCCAAGGTATTTAATTCTAGAGGTTTCCCCCCCTGATTTTGATGGTTCATAAGGTACAGCTTCTGGTTGTCTTATGACCTCTAAAACTTTCCTGTTTACAATCGGAACGGGTTTAACTTCCTTTTTTATAATTGGAACCATTTGCTTTTTTTCAGGTTGATTAACTGGCAAATCCCATGCAAGATAATTTGGTTTTGTACTGATCGCTAATGAATGCCAACCTTGTTCATCTAAGCCTACGAGGTTGTTAGTCGCCAAGTCCATCTCAATAGGTTCTAATTTTTCAGTTGGTGGTAAAATGAGTGACCACCCTCCAAATATAAAAACCAAAGAAATTAGCACACCGAGTCGGCGTTGTTTGGGTGGGAGATACTTAAGGATTTTCATTTTTTCCAACCTCAAGCACTGACATCGTTAAACCTAGCTCATTTGTAACGACATCTCTTTGAAAGTCAAAAGACTCTATAAGCACCTGCTCTGAAAAAACATGTTTAAATGTTTCCAAAAACTCTCTTACTTTTAGCCAACTTCCTTTTACAACGAATTGATATTCATGTTTAGTGGAGCCTGTTATTTTTCTAAAATCATCAAGTGTAATACCATGCTGCTCAGTCAAACCCAATAAGACTGCATAGTTAAAGCCTTCACGTTGTTGATTGATGTTTTTTATACTTTTGACAGTAGCAGGTCGATGAATTTGTACAATGTCTGCCAACTTCTTATTTTCAGACTTTAGAAATTGTATTTTGTTTTTATAGACAGGAATAATCCACAACCAAACTCCGAATAACCAGATAGTCAAACTAGTAACAACTAAATGATATATCGTGATTTCAGTCCAACTTTTCTGAATAATCCATTTTAGTTTTTGAGTTATGGCATCCATTATAAACCCTGCCTTAAGTCAAAACGTACTTGCTGTTCACTATCCTTTTGAACCTGGCTAATTTGTAATTTCACACCTTGTGTATCTACCAGTCTAATAAATTCATCTATTTCTAATGGTTTTGAAGTTACACCCTCAATCTGCAATGGTGAGTTCTTAGAAATTTTCATACGATCAAAAAATAGATGCGGTGGCTTTGCCGTCATTATTCGATCAAATAGATCTATACTGAGTGATTCAGCTATTGGTACTTTTCTTGCCGTATTTTGAGTCTGAAGATATTCATCATAACTTTTATTTAATTTTTCAAACTCTGCTAACTGCTGTTTATGCTCGACAATCAAAGTTCTTACTAAATAAGTACTTAAAACCGCTAAAGTAAATACAACACTGACAATAATCAGCCTACTACTATCGAAAGTACTTTGCTTTTTAAATATAAGAGAAATCTTTGCCATCAGGATAAAGCCCTCATCAAATTCAGGGCTTGTGACTTATCTAAATGACTTTCTTTTAGAAAATTAAATATTTTGTTTGATAAAAAATTGACATTTTTATTAAGTGCTGTTTGTTCTAAGTCAGAACATTTTAAATTATTTAAATCGAGGTAATAATCAAAATTAAGGGAACCCATTAAATAGGCTGGAAAAGTATCTATCTCTTGTATTACACCATGATCATGATGAATAAGAAAAACCAACTGATCTTCAATAATTAAAAACTGGTTTCCTATCATATCCTTTTGATAATAATTCCAAACCGCTAAGATCGAAGGTAAAAGGCTTTTAACACTGATACCAGGTTTTAATTTCATTAAGCCCTGATATGTTTCACGAGGAAATGCCACAACTAAACAAGGATGATTCGACTTTAACTGATCATGAGCGATTACAAACTGACTACTATCAAAATCGACATATTTTTGTTGTAAACGCTGCTGAATTAAAAAATTCAAAACATCAGGTTCAGGATAATGATTTAGGCCTGGCAAGACAACGTATCGACACAAATTACTTTCAATAACAATATCTAGACTGGAATTTTTTTTGTCATTTTTTTCAATAAATTCAAAATAATTGGAGACACTTTCAGTTAATGCTTCAAACTTGTTGGTCGACTTGTGCTTTTGTAGCCCCCAAACACCGATCTGCATAGATGTTAAATAAATGGTCTTATCTTTCAACAAAGGTAACACGATTAATTTCCTGTAATGTAGATTGACCACTAGCAACGACCGCAAGTGCTTGTTGCCTTAAAAACTTCATTCCTTGTTCAGCGAGTCTCTTTCGTATTTGGCTCATTGGTGCGTTATGAATCATTAACTCTCTTAACTCATCATCCATAATCAGAACTTCTGCAATTGCCTGTCGTCCTTTATAACCAGTTCCTTGACAATGCTCACAACCTTGCCCTTGATAAAACTGATAATTTTCAGCATCTTCTAATAAAATGCCAGAATATTGAATCGTTTCAGCATCAACTTTAACTGGCTTTTTACATTGCGGGCAGTTCAAACGTATAAGCCGTTGCGCAATAATACCGTTTAAGCTACTCACAAACCCAAAAAGATCAATTTCCATATGGCGAAACCGCCCAATCACGTCTAAAGCATGATTGGCATGTACAGAAGTATAAACAAGGTGGCCAGTGAGAGCTGCTTGTACCGCAATTGCCGCAGTTTCATGGTCACGGATTTCCCCCACTAATATTTTATCAGGGTCATGACGCAAAATAGAACGTAGTCCTCTTGCAAATGTGAGTCCCTTTTTCTCATTCACTGGAATTTGGAGTGTGCCCTTAATTTGATATTCAACAGGATCTTCAATCGTAATGATCTTCTGTTGTCCATCATGTTGCTCATGCAATAAGGCATACAAGGTGGTTGTTTTACCTGAACCTGTAGGCCCAGTTACAAGCATCATGCCGTAAGGCTGTTTAGATAAATTGCGAATATCAACCATCGTTTGGGCATCAAACCCTAACAGCTCCAAAGTTAATGGCTTATCATCTTGTGTCAATGCTTGTTTATCTAATATACGTAATACTGCATCTTCACCATGCAAACCGGGCATAATAGAAATACGAAGGTCAATATCATACTCATCTAAGTGAACAGTTAATCGGCCATCTTGCGGAATACGTCGTTCAGCTATGTCTAACTCTGCCAATACTTTTAGACGTGAAATGACATGCTCTGCGGGTACATTGATAACTGCTGCTTTATTTTCAACAAGTACACCATCTACACGATTTTTAATGACCAAACCATCAATCGTGTTTTCAAAATGAATATCACTTGCACCATGCTGATAGGCCTTTAACAAAATTGAATCGACCAACTGAATCACAAGGCTATCACTATCAGTTTTTTTTGTAATATTTTTATGGCTTCCCGCTTGAATCAAAGCTGCACTTTCAATTCCTACGTATTTAGCAATCAAGATCGTAAAAGAAGCCTGTGCATCTGCTTGTATCTGACCAATTTGAAAAGACTCTCTAATGGTATAACTCAACCATGTTAAATCTTTTACTGTCACTTCTCTTGCAAAAATGACCCATAGTTGCTCATTGAACAATGCCGATATGCATTGCTGTTGCTGCGCGATATTTGCCTGTATATGTGTATCAAGTTGGAGTTGCAAACATTCTTTTTCACTAAACCAATGCTGAACTAGATTCATGATTGCAACCCACTCGCCATTTCAAAGATCGGCATGTACAGCAATACTACGATCATTCCTATAAAAAGCCCAATTGCCAGCATCAATACAGGTTCTAATAAACGTGAAAAGCGCTCAATAAACTGACTTAAATCTAAATCATGAAAGTCAGCAGACTGTCTTAACATAGCGGAGATTTCACCGTTTTGATCACCTGCTGCTAATAAACGCGCTGAAACAGATGTTCTTAAGCCCGCTTGATAAAGTGAATCACTCAAACTGTTTCCTTGAAGTACCAAATCTTTTGCTCGAAGTAGTTGTTGTTGCTGAACTGGAGATAAAATAGAGGCCAACATATCAAATGACTGTATCACCGAAGCACCTGCGTCCAGTAAAAGTGCTAACCCTCTAAAAAAACGAGATAAAAATACCACTTCCAGTCGTTTTCTCAATGGAGAAAATCCCGACAGTAATTGCATAAGTGTATTTTCAATGCCTTGTAAAATTACTTTACGGACCAGCCAAATAAAACCAACTACCATTATACCAATCACATACCAACGATAATCCCCCAACCAGACGCCGAGCTCTAACATCAACTTTGAGGCTAAAGGTAAATCCATATCTACCCCATCATAAATCGCACCAAATCTTGGGACTAAATACATCAACAAGAAAAGCGTAACCATGAGTGCCATCCCGACAAGCAGAATGGGATACATTGAGGCATTATAGATTTTAGACTTTAGTGAGGAGATTTGTTCGTCATAACGAATATAGCTATTAAGCGCTTGAATTAACGTACCATTACGTTCACTTGCAGCGACTGTTGCAATTAACAAAGGCGGAAAAAAATTTTCTCCACACATTAACATTGCTTGCGAAAGTGATACACCCTGATTCAGAGCATCACGTATTTTGAAAATAGGAGAATTAGGATTTGATTCTGAATGGTGACTCAGTAATACATCCAGTCCTTCTGTAATGGATAAACCAGAATGGAGTAAGGTTTTTAATTCATGTACAAAGATAACAACATTAAAGCTCGGACCTTTTTTAAAGTTAAAAACATTTTTTTGTTGATATAAGTCAATAATAAAAACTTTCTGACTCAACAAATTCGCACGAACAAGATCAAGACTTTCTCCTTCAATTGTTCGTTCAATTTGTTGTCCTTCAGCATTTACAATGCGCGCATAAAATGTTGGCATTAATTTTTACCAGTTTCCTATATCAGCAGCATCACCTGTTCCACCTTGGGCTTTGTCTTTACCAAATGAATATACATCATACTCCGTTGGATTTTGCTGCCCTGGCGATTGGTATTGATATGGCATTCCCCAAGGATCAGCTGGTATTTTTTTGATATAAGGTCCATTCCAGCGAGTTGCACCAGCAGGCGCAAGTAACAAGGCATTTAAGCCACTACTGGTATCTGGGAATGAACCATTATCGATTCGATATTGATCGATTGCCTTAGTCAAAGCATCAATTTGTGATTTAGCTGTCGTCTTTTCGGACTTCTCCAAATTCTTAAATAAATTTGGTCCGATAATACCAGCTAATAAACCAATAATGACTAAAACAATCATGAGCTCTAAAAGGGTAAAGCCTTGTATAGCTCTATGCTTCTTACTTAGTATCATATTCACAATATCACTTCATTCGCTTGTAACCATATTTTTTAAATTCATTTATTAATTTCCGATATGTTTTAAAGCAGCTTCGCGAACAAACATTACTGGATCATTAGCAAGTCTTCTAAGAATATTTACTGGCACCTTTTTATTATAGGCTATTCTCTCACGAACTACCTCACTCTTATCCTGAGACAATAATTCAAATAGCTCTGGACTAAGCTTCCTCTTACTAGCGACTGTTGCCCGAACAGATTCATTTGTATCTCGTGCTAGAATTTCTAATATATTTAATGGCACAGTTCGATTGTGCGCAACCCACTCTCTCATTTCGGGAAATCTAGAAATAACATCCATCCAAACAATATTAGTAGCATCGTCATGGGCTGCACGTATATATTCATCACGTGATTCACTTGTTCGTAGTAAAACAAATTCTTCTGCTGAACTAATCATTTAAAAATTACCACCGTTTAAGTCTTTCCAAGGAATAACCCTTCCTGTTTCTCCTTCATGCATTTCCAATACAACCAGTAGGGCATTCAAGCCACTACTGGTATCTGGGAATGAACCATTATCAATTCGATATTGATCGATTGCCTTGGTCAAAGCATCAATTTGTGACTTAGCTGTGGTTTTCTCAGACTTTTCCAAATTCTTAAATAAATTGGGTCCAATAATACCCGCTAGCAAACCAATAATGACTAAAACAATCATGAGCTCTAAAAGGGTAAAGCCTTTTGATTTAGTATTTTTCTCAAAAAGAATTAGTCTTATAGGTGCTAATAGAGGTTAAATTAGTATTAATCTTTCTCAATTTTAGTTCCAGATCCTAAATCACTTTTATTTAAACACCCAACTAAAATTTGATTTAATTAGGTATTATTTAACCACCATCCGACTTAGAATATTTACCTTTCCATAGTACTGATCCATTCTAGAGATTGCCCCAATGAGTTCTCCACAGCTATACTCACAATACCAATATATTTTTTTGGAATAAATGAAATAAGACTATTATTTTGGATACCTAGCCAAAGTTCAGGTGCAGGTACATCACACTCATCAAACAAGCCATCTGTTAATTGCTCAACAATTCCATCATACATAGTTGCAGAAGGATTAAATTTTAAAAACTTACCATCAATTTTTTCGCTCTTCAGGTTATATTGTAGTTCATAAACCTTCCTTTTCCGATCATTCAATACGTACTCTACTTCTTGAATAAATTTTTTGAGATATATTTTCTTGGTTTCAGGACTATGGAAAAATTCAAAAAGAAACCCCTTATAGGAATAATTCCACACTTTATTGCAATCTGATATATCTGAAAATAAAAAATTAACTATCTTGATTTCTTCAGAATATGTTTCATTTAGTTGATCTAAAAACATACATTATTTACCTATAACCATCTCTAATATTTGCTTTCTGGTATTCCAAACAACAGAAGTATTTGTTTTCTGCTTTGCTCCCCCCACCTCATATATAGTTTTATAATAGGATCTAAATACTTCCTTATCTAAATTTGTAGGAACACCATTTTGCTGTAAATTTTTTAACAACGCTACTGCACCTTTCTCACCACTTCCGTGTGAAGTCATAAAGTCATTAACATAATTCTGCTTATATGCAGGTAAACTCTTCCATCCAGGTACTTTAGCCCAGTCAATCACCGTAGCAGGACGAGTAAGTTTATTCCATAGTTTTGAGATTCCAGTTCCCACTCTCCCTAAAGGTAATCTCCCAAAACTTGCAGCAGTTAAACTAGCATCAACTACTGTTCCAGCTTGGCTTGGATAAATATTATTAATTTCTTCTTTTTGTTTGTTTGACATATATACCAAATAGTTACCAAACTCAGCACCATCATCATCAGATCCCTGCACTTCAAATGGTAGATTTCTCTCCCACCAATACTCATACCCCCCGTTCAGTTGAAGTATTCTTGGGTCGATTACTCTACTATTACCAAAGATATCACCTACCTCATAAGCAGGAAGGTTAATTTGATGAGATTGTTTCGATCCACCAAAACCAATAAACGGCTGTACTGTATTTCGACCATCATTATTGCTACCCACTCCTTGATTATTCGGTCCATAAGTTGCACCTACAGAGACTCCACAATCACCTTTTGCTTTTGAACATGTATCAAGAACATCATCTAGGAGTTTATTTAGTCCATTCTTGATATCTTTTCCTACGCGTTTCCAGAACTTCGTCCAACCATAGCCATCTGGGTCTAAGAATGTTCCTGGATTATTATGCACATAGCTATAACGGTTATAACCTTGTAAGTTATCTGCTCCATCAATCGTTGGATCTGCACTAATAAAACGTCCAATTTGGGGGTCATAGACTCGACCATTCATATGGATTAGACCAATAGTGTCCAGCATTTCATGTGAAGTAAAACCATGGCTATTCTTGGTTCCCTTAATCGCAGTCGCTGATGCTGTTCCATCGACATTACGACGCTTGCCCCATGGGTCATAACTTAAACGCTCGATCGCAGTACCTGCTGCATCAGTGATTACTTCAATCGAGCTCAAGTGATCTGTATGGAAGTAACGATAGGGACCTGTTTTATTAATCGCCGCGATTGCACTGTTTGGTGCGACTCCACTTTGGTAAGCTGTGCCTAAGTCAGCTGTTGGTGGAACCCCCTTGTCATTAGTAACATAACTACCAATAGCATCCCCACCAGCATAGATGTAATGTGTGTACTCTGTTTTACCATCAGGTAAATAGGTTTTCTCAAAAGTGCCCCCAGTATCTATTCGAGGATTGAGATAAACCGTCGTCGTCGTCTTGCCACCCTCAACACTAGTACGACGAACACGTTCGTGGTTCGCATCATACATAAAGCTTTCAGTACTTGTGCCTTGCTTAAGCTGCAAAGGCATGTTGAAACTCGTCCAACTAGAAGTTCGATTATTTCCAGTGAGTAGATTACCATTCACATCGTAACTAAATGCTGTGTTTAAACCACCAGTCGTTGAACTAATCGCACACACTTTTTGTATACCGCAGTTTGTTCCGCCTGTCGCATAATTATAAGTCCCAGTATCACTCTTACTTAAGATATTTCCAATCGCATTATAAGTTACAGAAGTTGTTGCTCCTTTCTGGTTTACAACACTCTTTAAACGATTGATATTGTCATAAGTGAAGGTTTCATTGGTCGAAATACCAGCTAAGTTCTGATTACGATTAGTTAAGTTTCCTATTGCATCAAAAGCATAGGTATTCTGTTGAACTGTTGCATTGCCTGTATTAATCGATTCAATAAAACCTGTATCTGCTTTATAGCCTTTCTTGGTCACTAAGCCATTACCCAACGTTTCTTGAGTAATATTGCCTCGGGCATCACGTGCATTCGCTGCCCAGTACAACTGGTTTCCTGCCAAATTACGGACTTCTTTTAAGTAACCATTGGTGTCATAGATATTGCGGTAACCAAAGCCTGTTGGATATGCAAAGGCCAGAGTACGACCTGCTGCATCATAGTTCCACTTGCTAATGAAGTCTGGATCAGCGGCTCCTTGAGCATTTGGATCGATCTTCTTGCTGGTCGTGGTTTGGAACAGGCGACCAAAGGTATCATAGGCATAGGCTTCACTAAAGCCATTCGCTGAGCTCACTTGCGCAAGCTTTCCTTTACCATTCGCGGCTGTATCCCACGTCCATGTCGAGCTTAGGTCTGGTTCTACTCGTTGTTTCAAGCGACCCAATGCATCGTATTGGAACGTGGTTTGTTGTCCTTTGGCATCTTGTTGCCAAACGACTTGACCCAATGGGTTGTAGCGGTATTTCCATGTCCCCATGACTGGATCCACTTGTTGCAGTTTGTTGCCATTATTGTCTAAAGTTAGAACAATGCTGTTCCCCAACGCATCTGTGGTTTTAGTTACGCGACCTAAAGCATCACGTGTATATTTCAACGAGTTGTTATCATGGTCCAGAATCTCAACCACTTCATTGGCGATGTTGTTCTTCTCTGTGCGTTTTAAACCTTTGGCATTGGTGATTGAGCTTTGTAATCCATCATAGCTATAGGTCGTGACACGATTCCCTGGTTCTACCAATTTGGTCACACGACCAAGTACGTCATATTCATAGCTGGTCCACTGCAAGCTACCATAGGCAACATTGCTTAGGCTTGGGGTACTGCTACGATATAATCGGCCTGATGCGTCATATTCACTTCGCACCACAACATCATTGGCATTGTCATAGGCCTTGGTCACTGTACGCTTCACATTGCCAACTGCATCTTTAAATACAAGCACTGGGGCATTCAAAGCTGTGGTACTGGTCGTCTTATAGTTCTCACCAGTTTCGCATTCTCGGCTATTGGTTCCAACACTCACAAAGATTTTACATAACTGGTAATCATTTGTGGTCTGTGCTGCACCTGCGGGTGTACTCACTTTTACCAGACCCAAACTATCAACCGTTTGTTTGCTCACCACGCCATTTAAGTCGGTTGAAGTCAGCATTTGACCCGTCACCGCATCATAGCTCGAACTTACCTGTTGCGATAAGGCATTGGTTTCACGCGTCTTAAACACACCCGCTGGATGGCCAACTCCCGCTTCATAGAAGGAGTTCACAACACGGCTACCAATATTGGTATCTGTTCCATTACCTGCACCTGTTACACTGAGCTTATTTAGATTACCAAAATTATCATACCCATAGTCTATCTGCAGCTTTAATGCAGCATCATTCGGCTCATCAACCTTCTGCTTTAACTGCTGCTTGGCATCATAATCAAATGTCGCTTTTTTAGTAATTGTTGGCTGACCTGTACGTGCTGAAATCACCGTACGCTCTTTAACTAATCCAGGAACCCAATTGGTCAAATCATGTTCAGAATAGACTGGTTTTACACTAGTACTGAACACACTGGTGCCATCCGCACTAGTGGTGGTCACATTAGAATCTGTTAGGTTACCAAACACATTTTCATAATTATCTGAGCTTACAGTTGTTGAAATCAGTTTACCCAAGTCATAGTTTAAAGCTGTTGATTTCTTAACCCGTGGGAATTTCACCTTCGTGGTTGGATAAGCGCTATCACTCACAAAGTCTGCATCAGCTACTGTGACCTTCGATACCAAGGCATCATTGGCTTTGGTCGTCACTGATTTTGCCATTCCAATAAAGGGGTAGTTCTGGTTAAAGACTGTTTCCTTTACCAGTTTATTGGTGACATCTGTGCCACTGGCAGTTTTATTGTATGTCTCTAACGTTTCTGTTGTTGTTTCAAAACCCAAAAAGCGGTTTTCTTTGACATCAACTCGTGGGGACGCAAATAGATAGGTGCTTTTTGAGCCCAAAGCATTATTTAAATAATTCTCGACTACAGCAGTCACTAAGCTAGCTGAACCAGTTCCACGAATTGGAAATGGTCTTGCCTCTATACTGTCTACAGTCTGACTAAAATTGCGATAAATGAATTTCTGTTTACGTCCATCCCCTGTATCAATAGAGCTCAACATATCCTGAAAATCGATATCAGGATAACGTAATGTAAACCATCTGAATCCTGCTTCCTCTTGAGCTATTCGATCTATGTCATTTTTAGCAGCTTGTGAAATAAAGGAATAAATATATGCCCCTGTTCCTGTACGCGGACGAACAATAAATTGGAAGTTAATTTCTTGAAAACCATTATTATTAATATCTGAAAAAAAAGGAATACGCTCAACATCATAATCACTGTGTTTTATATCACCAGGCACGCCAATAAGTGCAAACATGTGTTCTTCAAGAACAGTATAACCCTTCCACCAATCGACAAAGTCATATTTAAAAATATCGAACTTTTTATTGGGCCGCTGTAAATAAGAAGTAAGAACCGATGAATATCTCAATTGTTTATCAGGTGCGTTTTTTAACCATGAATTTGCATACCGATAAAAGTCAATAAAACCATCATGGTTAAAATCAACAAAGTTCGGTTTATAGTACCAATGGCGTTCCCAATCGCTAATCCAATCTGTTGTATTTACTTCAAACACAGGTAAATCATTTGTTGACTGAACTTCAAAACCACCACCCGTTGATAAGATTGGAATTAGACGTTCATGAAATCGAGTTGCAGGGCCATTAGCAGCATCTAGACGAATCACCTTGGACATCACAATGTCATCTAGACCATCGCCATTAAAATCTACAACACTAAAATCATAATCTTTGTAAGCATCACCCGCTGTTCCAGAGATTAATATAGGAGTAGTGTTTTCACAATCATTGATTGTTTTTGATTGTTGGATAACATCTTGATAAACACTGACAGAACATAGACTTAAACCACTCGAATTCGTATAGTAGAAAATAATATCTTGTTTCTTATCACGTCTAAAATTACCACTTAAAATACGCCCTGTTGTAGTAACACGCTTTCCAGAGCTCGTATTTAAAGCATTACGAATATTAGGCCCAATAATAGTTGTATTCACAGAAGCAACATTACCTACCCCATCCAATTTAACTCCGTTAAAACGGATATTATTTTGATCACCAAATAACATGAGTAAATCTGATATCCCATCTCGATCGCCATCTAAAGTGGAGATATTCAATAACGGAGATGGAGTAGTAAAGATATTTTTATGTTCTTTATAAAAACTAAATAATCCATTTGGACTACTATATGAGGTCGTAAATAATAATAATGAGACTTGGTTTGAACTATTTCTTCCATAAATCACCAAATCATCAATTCCATCGCCATTTACATCCATCATTATTGGTGACCATTGCTGAAAACTACTTAATGATGGATGTGTCAAAGTAACAGAAAAGCCTACACTCATCGGATCTACAGGGTTGGAATATAGTTTAAGATTATTGTCTGTTTTAGCTAAAAAAATTAGCTCTTTCGTTGTAACCCCCTTTGTAGTGTTCATCCGAATAGTATTTAATGTATCTGTGGCTTTAACATCTGGAATTTTATTAATACTATCTCGTAATGGCTTAGTCATGACATCCTTGCCATAAGAACTCCACTCTAACTTAGTTGGGGCTAAACAGGATTGATCTACTCCATTCACCGTACAATATTTGATATCTTTTAAGCGGGTTTTATTTGCTACCTGATCATTAATATCCTCATACTGGAAACGGTATTCACTTTTCACTACATTATTAGATTTAATACTAATTTTAGAAAGCTTTTTATCCAAAATGGAAATAGAGCCCTTCTCAATGTAACCTTGTTTTTTTTCTGCAGCAGTTCGATCCACATATTCAAAGTTTATTGAGTTAGTTGGTGCAATTTCACTATTTCCTGTATATTTAATAGTTTTAGGATATAGCATACCCTTATTTAAATCTTGGTATTCAACCTCCCAATAATTTCCATTGGCATCTTTAACAGAGGTTAACCCCCACTCAGATGTTAAGAATGTATCATTGCTAAAATTTAAATTTGTAGCATATTCACTTATCACACCATTTTTTTGTTTTACAATAAATTTTAGAATTTTAGATTTTTGAAGTTCGACAGTAATTTTAGTAAAGTTATCACTCTCCAAATGAAACTCAGCTTTTTCAGTTTTAGTAGAGCTAGATGTACTAGTTAAAATTAATTTTTTACCATCTAGAACAAAACATGATTTCTCGAATACACTTTTTGCATTACTAGGAAGCATCGGAGACGATGACTGAGTGGTAAACTCATTTATTCCTGCATCCAAAGGAGTAATGACTTGTCCATTTACTAACTCATTACATCGAACAATACTAGAAAGCCCATCCACATTCCAACCAACCCCTAATATTCCATCAGAAGATTGTCCGTTATAACTCAAAGCTAATTGTGGAATAAAACCATTAATAGATGGGGGAATTGCAAGTGGAATAGAGTGACCTAATACACCCAATGAATCTACGTTAGTATTACCCTCTAAACTACCGGCAAGCTCCAGTTCTGCTGCATTCACCTGGTGCAGAGCCAGTAAAATCGATACAAAAAGCAACTTATATTTCATTTTTAAAACATATTTGTGGATTTTATTACAAAAAATTATAGCAAAATAACAAAGCTGCAAACAAGAAATTTAAACAAATGGTCAGGTTATTTTTTCAATAAATATAAAATCATACTTTCAGACATCTAAATAATAATTTATGAAGATATCTATTCTTACTTCAGACCTATTTCCTCTTTGGTGCCTATAATACTGAAGTTAGGTTTCACCCTACTCATCGAAAAACAGCGACAACCGATAAGGTACCGAGATCTATAATACGCTGGAATACTTTGACTTCTAATACTTCTAAGGTGAGCTGAGAAAAACTCATATCTCCAATGTAAGGATACACAGCGATTTAATCGACGAAGTGTTTCTTCGTCTTGTTTAACTTCTAATTCACGTTTTTTAAGCCATACTGCACTAACTACACGAAACATAAGTTCAGCTTCTTTGAATTTTTGATTTTTAGTCTCTAAACGTACTGTTGCTGGATCAATACCCTGTTTGATCAATTTCTTATATTCATCACGAATATTTCGCACCTCTTCTAAAGTGACTTCTGGATAAGCCCCTAGAGATAAATCATCGCATTTACCAAGATATGGTGGGTATAATTAAAAATCTAGTATTTGCTACCACTAGAGTCAATACGTAAGTAAAGATCGTCTCCATCATGAAGCTCATACATTTTGTCAGGACTTGTTTTTGCTTTTTTAACTTGTAAAACACTGAGCTTATTTATTCCACGAGTTGCCATAGTTCAGACATAAAAAAATGCAGTAAGAAATTATCTTACTGCATTTTTTTACTACTTTATGACACCCGATTGGCATAGTGCGTCACGGCTTGTCACATTGTACATTCCTAACTTTAACTTTATAAATCATAAGCTTATATATTGTTAAACAGTGTCAGAAACTTAAATTTGGCGGAAGCGGTGAGATTCGAACTCACGGAGGACTCACACCCTCGTCGGTTTTCAAGACCGGTGCATTAAACCGCTCTGCCACGCCACGCTTCCAGCCACGCTTCCATGTGCGTAAGAATACAAAGCTTGCCCTCTTTATACAAGAGAAATTTAATTGCAATGTATTCAAATGCATAATGTTTCATCAATTTTAGAGTTTTGCGGCTAATTCAGCACCATCTCGGATCGCACGCTTGGCATCAAGCTCAGCTGCAAGCTTCGCACCACCAATAATATGGTAGTTTGCGGAAGTATTTTCACCGTCTTTAGGCATGAGATCTTTCACCGACTCTTGCCCAGCACACACCACAATGGTATCGACACGCAATAACTGATCATGACCATTATGCTCAACCCACAAACCTTCGTCGGTCACCGCTTTATATTGCACACCACGTAGCATACGCACGGCATGCTTTTTCAACTGCGCACGATGTACCCAACCAGAGGTTTTACCCAAACCAATTCCAAGGGGTGTGGTTTTGCGCTGCAATAAATAAATCTGACGTACTGGCATTTCAACTTCTGGACGTTGCATTCCACCTTCAGAGATATAGTTTGGATCTGGGTCTACACCCCACTCACGTTGCCATTCTGCTAAGGGTTGCGGCTGAGGTTGGTGTGGTGGTTTTAACAAGAACTCTGATACGTCAAAGCCAATCCCGCCTGCACCAATCACGGCGACCTTATGGCCCACTTCTGCACCACGTAATACTTCTGCATAGGACAACACTTGAGGTGCTGTACTGCCTTGAATTTTCAATGCACGTGGTACAACACCTGTAGCCACAACTACTTCGTCAAAGCCTTCACATTCTAGCTGCTCGCGACTTACACGTGTATTTAAACGTACATCTACACCTGTTTGTTTGAGCTGTACTTTAAAGTAACGAATGGTCTCATGGAATTCTTCTTTTCCAGGCACCACTTTTGCCAAGTTAAACTGACCACCAACATCATGATTTGCTTCAAATAAAGTCACAGCGTGACCTCGACTAGCAGCAACCGTGGCTGCTGACATCCCCGCCACCCCGCCACCGACGACGGCAATACGTTTTGGTTTTTGGGTTTTGATGTAAACCAATTCTGTTTCATGACACGCTTGCGGATTGACTAGACAGCTGACACGTTCATTTTTAAATGCATGGTCCAAACACGCTTGGTTACACGCGATACAGGTATTAATTTCATCCACACGATTGGTTGCTGTTTTATTTACCCAATAAGCATCAGCCAAGAATGGACGTGCCATTTGCACCATATCCGCCTTGCCAGAAGCAATAATCTCTTCAGCCACATCAGGCATATTGATACGGTTCGATGCAATCACAGGAACAGAAACATGTTGTTTCACCGCAGCGGTATAGTCGACGAATGCAGCTCGAGGAACAGAGGTAACAATGGTAGGCACACGTGCTTCATGCCAACCAATCCCTGTATTTAACAGTGTAATTCCAGCTTTTTCTAATGCTTTGGCAACCACAATCACTTCTTGCATGGTATTGCCATCATGTACCAAATCCAGCAAAGACAACCGGAATGCAATAATGAATTTTTCACCGACTTTAGCGCGAATCGCTTTGACAATCTCTACGGGGAAACGCATACGATTTTCAATATCACCGCCCCAACGGTCAGTACGCTTATTCACATGGCTACTGAGGAACTGGTTAATCAAATAACCTTCTGAACCCATGATTTCGACGCCATCATAGCCTGCTTTTTTCGCCAAGCTGGCACAACGTGCATAATCTTCAATGGTTGCCAATATCTGAGAATCAGACATTTGGCGTGGTTTAAATGGGTTAATCGGTGCTTGAATCGGAGAAGAAGATACCGAAAACGGATGATAACCATAGCGACCAGAATGCAGGATTTGCATCAAAATCTTCGCGCCATGCTTATGTACTGCATGGGTGACTAAACGATGATGAGGAATATCTGCCAAACTATTCATGGTTCCGCCCGCAGGCAACAACCAGCCTTGACGGTTTGGAGAAATACCACCTGTGATAATGAGGCCTACACCGCCCTTTGCCCGCTCGCCAAAATAAGCAGCGAGTTTTGGATAGTTAAAGAAACGATCTTCTAAACCTGAGTGCATCGAACCCATTACCACACGGTTTTTAATAGTGGTAAAACCCAAATGTAATGGCTTTAAGATATTTGCATAGCTAGTCATGGTATTCCTTCTCTAATTTTGGCTTTGCAACTTGTTGCATAGTACTTTAATACTTTTTTATTGATTTGGGATGACTCTATCTAAAAATTTAGCTGTTGAAAGTGTCAATTTAGCTTCAACCTGCTTAAGATTCTGCTGCTGCAAATCTAAATATTTTTGATTGCAGAAGCACATCGACATAAAAAAGCAGCCACAATAATAGTGACTGCCTTTATTTAATCTAAAAAACTCACTCAAGCTGATTGATCAATGCTTCGGTTTATTCTCATGCTGAACAATGCTACGCAATTTAATGTTGTTGATGACTCGAATAAGCCAGAAGATTTTTCTGTACCTTCATTTTAAGCGAACTCATCACAATGCCCATGCAGATAAAAGCAGCACCAATCAAGATATTGAGGGTCAGCGGCTCATGCCAGATCAAAGAACCAAAAAACAGACTTAGTATTGGAATACACATAATCGAAATCGAAGCCACAAAGGTATCCACCTGACTGACAATCCAGTTCCAAAGCACAAATGCAAAACCAGTGCCTACAACTGCAATGTAAAATAACGCAGATTCATTCAAAGGATTCAACCAAACCTGAGCATCGATAGGTTCAAATAATAAAGCCATAACAAACATTAGGCTTCCACCAAGCAATAGTTGCCAAATGGTCAATTTGATTTTGTCATAGGCAGCAAAATTCTTTTTGATATAGACTGTAGATAGTGCCCAGAAGAAGCCTGAACCGATTAATAACACCTGCCCCAGCAATGACATATTCAAATGAACATGATGCAATTGCGGCCACAGAATAGCGATCAGCCCGAATGTACCTAGCACCAACCCGATCATTTTCTGACGATTTAAACGCTCATTCAGAAAATAGTGTGCTAAGACACCAATAAAAATTGGCATGGTAAAGACCAATACTGCTGATAAACCTGAACCAACAAATTGCATGGCAAAGGTCTGCGTGGCATAAAAACCAAAACAGATCAATAGACTTAAAATAATTAAGGGCTTCCACTCAGCTTGCTCAGGCAAAATGGATTTTTTTAAAATCCGTTGTAGCAACATCAATGTTAATGCCGCTAAAATCAATCGAGTAGAAATAAATAAGAAGGGTGGAAACACTTGTAGGCTATGTTTAACCAAACCCCATAAAGACCCCCACACCAAGCATAGCAATGCAATGGCACTGACGACTCGAATATTCACGTGTTGTACTCAACCGATAAAAAGTAAGCTTAGTGTATAAAATAAATGACATCATGAATAATGCTATGTTTTAATAGATACATCATTTTTTTTGATGCCTAATGAAGTGATAGCTTTACAGCCAAACCTTGATTATCGCACTAAACTGAAATATTGAGGACTTGCCGTGAATATTGATATTAGTGATATCCGATCATTTGTCACTGTAGCCGAGCTAAAAAGTATTACCGCAGCGGCAAATAAGCTCAATTATTTACAGTCTAATATGACTGCAAAAATTAAAAAGATTGAAAATCACTATAAGCGCCAACTGTTTATTCGTAAGCCTAAAGGCGTCGAACTGACTGAATCTGGCATGAATTTATATGCGCAATATAAAAAGATGATTTTCACTTGGGAAGAAACTGAAAATAAAATCTATCAACAAGAAAGCGTATTACGTTTTGGCACCAATACCAGTTTAGGTGGGATGCGTTTCTACCCCTCTTTTAGTCAGCTCTATGAAGCCTACCCTGACCTTTCCATCACCATGAAAACAGGTCCAACAGGTTATATTGAAGACGAGATTTTAGCGGGTAATTTGGATATCGCTTATGCCCTAGGACATCCCAAACATAAAAATCTACAATATATTCAAAAGGCAGAAGATCAACTGGTGATTATTGGTAAAAACATGATCAACCATGACAGTCTTGAAGAATGTCTGAATCATCAAAATATCTTGCTGGCTTCCGAACAATGCTGCTATGCCACCACCTTAGACAGCATCTACACAGACTATAAGCTTAAAAAAGGTGAACTCACCCATATTTACGATCATGAAGCTCTAATTCACTTTACCCAATTAGGTATGGGTATCTCGATGATTGCCAAATCTTTGATTGAAAAATATAACATTCAGTACTATCGCGAAACACCTGAACAGTATCGGGATATCGGCCTTTATCTGATTGCACATCATGATCATGTATTTACCCCAATCGAAAAGCAATTCATTGGCTTAAATGACTCGCTTTGAACGAAACACTTTTATAAAGGATATTTGCAACAAATTTATCTACGATTCCTTAGAGACGTTTTAAAGTTCACAACCTATGAATGCCTTATTGTTCGTGCTTATCGTAAAACTTTATATTTTTCCGATGTTAATCTATTTTTCAAATGAAAAAAAAAGAATTCCTTTCCCAACACAAAAAAAATCGATTTGAAAAGTGATATAGTACGGGACGTATAAATTCTCTTTGGTCACCGATGTATTAGGGTGCCTATTTCGAAATAGTTAGGACTAGCAATGACTGATAATGCAACGATCTTGCAGCATGTACCAGTAGGTAAAAAAGTTGGGATTGCCTTCTCTGGTGGTTTAGACACTTCAGCAGCTTTATTATGGATGAAACAGAAAGGCGCAGAGCCTTATGCATATACTGCAAATCTGGGTCAGCCTGATGAAGATGACTATGATGCTATTCCAAAGAAAGCTGAACAGTACGGCGCAGTCAAAGCTCGATTAATCGATTGTCGTTTACAACTTGCGCTTGAAGGTATCGCCGCGATTCAATGTGGTGCATTCCATATCAGCACTGGTGGTGTACCTTACTTCAATACCACACCTTTAGGTCGTGCAGTGACAGGTACCATGCTTGTTACCGCGATGAAAGAAGATGACGTCAACATTTGGGGTGACGGTTCAACTTATAAAGGCAACGATATTGAACGTTTCTATCGTTATGGTTTGTTGACTAACCCTGCGCTTAAAATCTATAAGCCTTGGTTAGACCAAACCTTTATTGATGAGTTAGGCGGCCGTGCCGAAATGTCGCAATTCTTAATCGACAACGGTTTTGACTATAAAATGTCAAAAGAAAAGGCTTACTCAACTGACTCAAATATGTTGGGTGCGACACACGAAGCCAAAGATTTAGAATATCTCAATGCAGGCATTAAAATCGTAGATCCGATTATGGGTGTTGCATTCTGGAAAGACGACGTTGAAATCCAACCTGAAGAAGTAAGCATTACCTTTGAACAAGGTATGCCAGTTGCGCTGAATGGTCAACGTATCGAAGATCCTGTTGAATTTATTCTTGAAGCGAACCGTATTGGTGGTCGTCATGGTTTAGGGATGTCTGACCAAATCGAAAACCGTATTATCGAAGCGAAATCTCGTGGTATCTATGAAGCACCAGGTATGGCTTTGTTACATATCGCTTATGAGCGTTTGGTGACGGGTATTCATAACGAAGATACGATTGAACAATACCGCATTAACGGTTTGCGTTTAGGTCGTTTACTTTACCAAGGTCGTTGGTTCGATTCACAAGCGCTCATGCTTCGTGAAACTTCACAGCGTTGGGTTGCTAAAGCAATTACAGGTACTGTGACTTTAGAATTACGTCGTGGTAATGACTACACCATCATGAACACTGAATCTCCTAACCTCACTTATGAAGCTGAGCGTTTAACGATGGAGAAAGGTGATTCGATGTTTACACCAATGGATCGTATCGGTCAGTTAACCATGCGTAACCTCGATATTACCGATACCCGTGCAAAATTGGGTATCTATACCGAAACAGGTTTGCTTGCAGTTGGCCAAGGCTCTGCAATTCCACAATTGGAAAACAAATCAAAATAACAGATGGGTAAATTAATTTACCCATTTGAAAGGGCTGAATATTTTTATTCAGCCCTTTTTTATTTTATCCAAGAAAATAGAAATTATTGAATCATCGCATTTATAGAACAATATGTCGCAATTAAAGACTATTTATCGTCATTATGAATCGATAATATAAGCATTAAGCAAAACACAATAATTTGGGAGATGAAAGATGAATGCTTATCTACATCGTAGTGAAAACCGTGGTCATGTCAAAGCAGGTTGGTTAGACACCTATCATAGCTTTTCATTTGGAAGCTGGTATAACCCGAAATACATGGGCGTCAGTGCACTTCGCGTGATTAACGACGATACAGTTGCTGCGCATAATGGTTTCGGCACTCATCCCCATGACAACATGGAAATCTTGACCTGTGTACTTGATGGCACCATTTCCCATAAAGACAGTATGGGTAATGAAGGCCAAATCAATGCCGGTGAGTGGCAGTTGATGAGCGCTGGAACTGGGGTCACCCACAGTGAAATGAACAAGCATGATAAAGCGGTACATCTATTACAGATTTGGATTCAACCGAATGTACAAGATGCTGAACCAACCTATCAGCAAATTCAACTCAATCCGAAAGATCATCCAAACCAATGGCACTTGATTGCTGGTGATCAGTCTGCGCCGATGTCGATTCGTCAAAATGCTGAAGTGAAAACTGCAGTGATTGAGAAAGATCAACATTTAGAGATTACAGCGCAGAAAAAAGTGAACTATGTGCATGTGATTTCAGGTGAAGTGATGATTGCCGATCATTTGGTTAAAGCGGGTGATGCTCTACTGTTTGATGAGACTGCAACCATTACTGCATTACAAGACAGTCAAATGATCTGGTTTGACCTACCTTAAACTCAGTTTAACTTGTACCTCTTACCCTCAAGAGGTACAAGCTTTTTTAATCATTATTACTACGATCACAACTGTTGGAATCAGAACTCGAGTCAACATTAAAACCACAATCATCTACACGCTGATCATTATGATGCTGGACTGAATCGCAATTTGAAGTTGTTGATGAATATGGATGACTATAATCTGAAGAATCTGACGTAGCACCTGTTTTCTTAGCGAAGAAAAATAATAGAACTAAGCCAACCACGATGACTAAAATAATAAACATCAGCATCACTATCCCCTATTGTGACCCAATCTTTATTTCACACTATAGCTTAATTCTTTTCAAAAATAATCGGCATTAAAAAAGCCCGATTAACGGGCTTTTCTACAACCTTGAACATTTTTAAAAACGACCTGAATCGTTTCGTTCGTTGTTAGCTGTGTGTTCAGGTTGTCATATCTTTATTCATTTAGGCAAGATTTCTCTTAAATCCCAAATAGTATATGATTTCCTTATTGATTAAATTAGCACCAATAGTGAGTTAGGTCAAGGGTCGATCTGCTTATAAAACATCATCGACTTGAGGGATGAGAACGTCCAATCAGTATTTATTTCAAAACCTTTGATCAAGCCACTTGGCTATTTACCAACTACTTTTTTATTTGTGTTTCTACATAAGCATGCTGAGACTCAACGTATTTAAAGATACTTTTTTCGGATTTTGAGGTTTTCCCCTGCTGAATATATGTGATTTCAACAGGATAATATTTTGATTGATCAACTATAAGCTTCAATTTTGAAGTCGTTGTTGATGCCAAATTTGCATCAGCATAGTATGATGCTGTACTCCCACCCGCGTGGGCCAAATTTAATATTTGCACATCACCAAGATCTGGTAGCAAAATACCATACCAGTTTGATGTTTCTTGCCCACCTGCTCCAGTAAAACTTGCAAGGACATGACTACCCATCATTGTACGTCCAAAGGGTTGCAAATTTGCTTTTAACTGAGCCATAAAATCACTACGCAAATGTCCATCGGCTGAAGGTACTTCATCTTGGTTAAATGCGGCATTTACCAACTCAAAAGTTCTATTTTGCTTTTTATAAATCAGTACATCTACCGTGCTTGAGCATGCTCGACAACCCGCGATATAACCATCATGAAAGTTAACTTTTTCGATAATCACTAAATAGCGATTCTCTCCTTGTGTATTTTTATACTCAACTGTCGGATGAATAAAGCCAAGTACAGTTGGTTCAAGCAAGACATAAGGATATGTAGCAAAATAGTCATCAATCTTGCTTTTATCTAATTTAAAATGATCTGATGGTTTTTCATTTTTATAAGCCGTTTTTAAAATTAATTTTTGGTCTAATTGCGCTTCTGAATACTGTTTTAGCGGCGCTGCAATTGTGTCGAGTAATGGGTTAATATTCTGACATGCTGTCATCATACTCAATATTGAAAAAACCATTAAAATCTGATAACTCTTTGGCATTATTTGACCTAATCTATAAAAATTTATTCTAAATTGACTGGACATTAATCCAATCTTACTGACTTCAAGTAAATGATTATACAGAGCTTAACATCATCTTTTTATATATTTAAATAATGCATAAAAACTATAAATCTACAACCAATTATGTTTCTAAAGAAAATAAATAAGCCAAGGGGATTTCTACCACGCTCTGATGCAATGAGATAAAGTCCAAAATTTATTCACAACGGAACTTACTATTTATTATTTTACGTTTCGAGTCTTGATATGCATTAAAAGCAGCGTCATATTTTTCATTCAAATACTCTTGTGTGATGGCATCATCTTTCAGCAATTCTACTGTACTTTTTAAGTCAGCCTTTATATATGCATACATATCTACTTCTGCTTTCTTTCTATTACATTGCTTTTGCAGGAGCAACTCTTCGTCTTGCCTAGTCAGTACATCTTTTGCATTTTGCATTGCTTCAACATTCATTTCCTCATTTAAAGCAAGCTTAAATTTTTCTTGAAGCGAAACAAAACCTTTTTTATATTCTAGACTAAGTTCAGCATTCGTTGAGCTCATCACAAAAAATGATATACATGCGAGCAAGAATTTTTTCATATTATTGAGATTACACCTGATGAATGATAGCTCGATATTACCAAATATCATACATAAACCAAATTTTTCAAATAGCCCTTATCTAGCAGACCTTCATAAAAATAAGCCTATACTGTAGCAATAATTTTTCCGCCATAGGTCTTTTCTCTTGATGATCCATAAAATTGAAAAACAATCTTTTGTCTATTCAGAGATTTCATGATTAAATCTGAGAATGTATTATCACTCAATGCATGACTGACACTCGTAAAAACTTCTCTGCAATTTTCCAAATACCAGTCCAAAAGCTCACTTTCTGAAAATTTATCATCATCATGTTGGATAAAAGCGTCATATTTTTCTAGATAAGATGTAAGCCTCACAATAAGATAAGGATCTAATCTATCAACAGGAAATGGGTCATATTCCGTAGGCATCTCATCAAGTTTTTTTTCTGGAAAAAATATTAACTTTCCAGAATCAAACCAAAATTCCACCGCAAAGTAATCCCAAATTTCGCTCTTTATTTTTAAACAAAATTCACTCAAATATGCATAGAACACTTTATTTATATCAGTTGATAGACCATCGCCTTTAGCATTTTCATTACAAGTGAAATCTATATGGCACCCATCTTTTTTAATAAATTGAATTGACATATTAATATTAGGATCTCTTTTATCAATCATTACTCTCTATCATAATCCTCACCTAAAAACCTAAATTGATTGGTTCAATAAGGCTTTGAATATGTATCATAATCTTTTTCGATGGGTACAACTTCATCTCATCAATTGAACTATGTACAAGGTTTGGACTATCCAGTATTCGCTAAATCTTTGAGTTGTTCTGGTGTGTAAAGAACAGTTCCTTCAGGCACTTGATTTCCATAATAAATATATAAGCCAATTGTAATACTTCCCAGTAATAAAGTGAGTCCTATAAAAGTTAAAAATATAAGCTTTAACTTTCTCTTCAAAGCAACGCTTTGAAAGGAAAAAATTAAAATACCAATAACGAATGAAATAACTAATATTAAAATGATCAAAGCAATCATATTTCCCTCTGCGTTAGCGTCGATTTTTTATTGATCAGCTATACTTTTGATTAATTCCAATAGCCCAATCTTCACAATTATTTTTACTGCCAAACAAACTATATTGGCTAGCATCAGTCTAAGCTACTGCTTTGCTCATTATGATAAGAAATTATATACCGCTATAAAAAAGCTAAAAAAAAGCCCTGAATCTATATAATTCAGGGCTTTGGAGTTCATGTAACTTCATAAAAAGTTATATGACTTTAATATCTTGGTAGGTATATCCAGACTCGAACTGGAGACCTCTACGATGTCAACGTAGCGCTCTAACCAACTGAGCTATACACCTAGAATGAGAAGCATGATATTCATTTTTTATCAGCTTCACAAGTTTTTTTGTGACTGTCTTAGTGCGATCGCACAGTCTTTAAGCAAGCGCTTAAATTCTTCAATATTTGCACCATCCTGCTGCTCTAAAAAAACAATTTGTTGATATAACACAATCGCTTGTTCAAATACCTGTTTGTCCTGAACTTGAGTTGCTAAACGCTGCATCCATATCTGAAAAGTCTCTGCTGGCTGCTTATGTAAATTTTTGGGCAGTTTCTTTTGAAATTTGAATACAGCTCTTTGATAATCTGTTTGATACCCTCTTTGTCGCCACCAATAAATCCCCGCATAGATCACTAAAATCGTGCCAATACTCACGATCAAAACAATCACATAAGCATAACTTGAATCTAACCCTAAGCGAGACAACCAGTTTTTCTGTTTTTCTGCATCATAGCCTACCACTTTACTTTGCCATTGATAGCTTAAGTAATCACTCCAAATCCGCATATTGTTTAGAAACTTAAACTGTTGTAAACGCCAAGCCTTAGTCTCATCTCCCCAAATACTCTGATCTTGTACCAAATAATCTTGCATGCCAGTATCAATCCGTTGCGGTGCAATCATGGCAGTTGGGTCTATTCTCTGCCATTTCCCATTGAGATAGACTTCACTCCAAGCATGTGCATCCAGTTGACGAACTTCCCAACTTTGTCCATCGGGTGCCAGTTGACCGCCTTGATAGCCAGTCACTACGCGTGCTGGAATACCCGCATAACGCATCAACATCACAAAGCTTGAGGCATAGTGCTCACAAAAGCCTTTGCGACTAGCAAACAAGAACTGATCAATACGATCACCACCCAATATTCCTGGCGCCAAGGTATAAACAAAGCCATTTTTTCGATACCAAGCAAGAACGGATTGTAAATACTTTTCAGGTTGTTTTTGACTTTGCTCAAAAAGCACATATGCCAATTGCTGGGCTTTCACATCTCGATCTGGGTCAAATTTGAGATTTAACGCCACTTCGCTCGGTGACAAGACTAGCGCTTCGCCAGACATCCTTCCCAACCACAGCATTTGTATGGGTACGTTACGCTTAACCAATTGAGTTGGGCGAATACTATTGTCTTGATACAACTGCAAATAGCGCTCCTGTGGAATCGAGTATTCCAAGCCCATAATCCAGTTGGCATGCTCATCCGCCGCTAAATATTGATAAGGCACACTTCTTGATGTGGACTGCACATTTTTAACCTGCTGATTAAAAAAACTACTGGTCCATGTGACCCCATCATACTGATCCAAGACTAAAGCTCGCCAGTACAGCTCTGATCGACTTGGAAATTGCGACATATTCGCCACAACCCGAAAGGCCAAAGCCGAAGATTGCGATAACTGTGCAATATCCCCAGGTGACATGCGATCACTGATTCCTGTAATGGCCTGATTACTCTGAATTGGAATCGCCCATAGTGGTGGTAAACGCGGAAAGAAAATAAATAAGATCAGAAAGAAAGGAACTGCGATTCCAACAAATTTAAAAATTTGCTGAATATCTTGTTTAAATTGATTGGATGATAATTTCGTTTGATTAAATAACCCTGTCTGTATGCGATACAGCCCCAGTAAACACATTACAAATACAGTAAGTACAATCACAGCCATCCAAAACGCTTGACTATGTAATAACAAACTCGCACTGACGAATAAGGCAAAATTAAAGATGATTAATACATCACGGGTGGTTTTCGCTTCCAAACACTTGGCAAACAAACAGGTACTTAAAAAGGCAACACCCGCTTCTATACCCAATAAAGTTTGATAGTTAAGATAAAGCAAACCTAAACACAACAAAATAAAAATCAGCAAGAACCATTTTGGAAAAGGCGCCCAGCTTTGTTGACGATATCTTCGAAGCAATAGCAGCCAAACCACTGCCCATACGCCCGTCAAAACGGCTGGTGCGAAAGCAGCTTGCCCAACCAGCACAAGCGCCAAGACAGCTAAAACACAGAAATAGATTTGCTTACTCATGACTACGCCTGCGCCAATAAAAGTTTTGCTTTAATCAACTGGGATTGTCCTTGTCCGCGCTCCAAACGTGCCTGAGGTAAAACTAAGGCATAATCATCGCCCAATTGTTCGCATTGCTCGACCAAACCCATCATAAAACTTAATTTATCTTCATGGCTTAGTGCGGGAATCTGCTGATAGTCAATTTCAAGATGCTGGTGATTGGCTTGTGCCTCAAACATTTTGATCAGAAATCCCTGCCCACGTGCAACCTGTTTCCATGCAACATTCTGATAGGAATCACCGTGTTGAAAGCCTCGAAGTTCTTTGAACTCATCTAAACTATCTTGAGCAGAAGTTGCTTGGTTTTTGTGTTCTTTCTGCCAGTCATAGGCTTTGGGGGCAATCCAGACTTTTTGTTTTGGCGATAAATAAGTCCAAGCACGGACTAAACCAAGAGGATAAGTCGAATAAATTTTAATGGTCTCAAATTCATAAAGTCCGCGCTTTTCTGCAATAAAAGGTAATTCAACACTGTGTTGAGTTTGATCGATATAAATCAATTGTTCTCGAGCTTGCCATTGAATTCGTAGATAGCGTGCCGAAGCAACGGATTGTTTAATGAGCAACTTTAAACTGAGCACTTGATCAACCTGCCCCACTTCAGGAGGGACAAGATCGATTTGCAGATCATGTAATTGTTTGAAGGTCAGATAAAAACTAATGCACAGGATGGCACTGATTAAAAAGCAGAACCCTAAAATCAGGTTATTGGCATAGTTAATGCCAGCAATAAAGGTAATCAAAATGAGGATTAAATACAAAAAACCCTGTTTATAGATAAAAACCAATACATCTTTTTGTCGCAAGGTTTTGCTCTGATCCACTTGAAATCGTTTGGCAATCCATTGGCTGAGTTGCTGTTTGAGTCCAGTTTGCATAGGTCTGTACTCACTTACAATGCTTCAACCGACTGCAAAATCTGTTTTACCTCCGCATCGCCTAGACCAAGACGATGTGCCGTAACAGCGACAAATACGGTTTGCACATCATCAGTCGTAACAAAGCTGCGTCCTTCAACCAACGCATAAGCTTGTGCTGCGGCCTTTAATGCCAACACGCCACGGGTAGATAAGCCATGTCTTTGCTTACGCGTTTCAGCAGCCAAATCTAAAATATAATTAAGGATGACATCGCTCAAGAAAATCTGCTTTGCCAACTCACGTAAATGTAAAATATCGGCTTGGGTAAAGACCGCATCTAATTGATGAATCAGGACTTGGCGTGAGCTTTGTTGTAGGAGTAGCTTTTCTGCTTGACGAGATGGATAACCCAGAGACAACCGCATCAAAAAGCGGTCTAGTTGAGACTCTGGCAATGCATAAGTTCCACTTTGAAACAGTGGATTTTGCGTGGCCAACACCCAAAAGGGTTGCGGCAACTCATAATGCACGCCATCTACGGTAACAGCCCCTTCTTCCATCGCTTCAAGTAATGCACTTTGGGTTTTAGGACTACAGCGGTTAATTTCATCAGCAAGTAAGATTTGAGTAAAAACAGGGCCTTGTTTAAACTCAAATACATGTTCTTTTTGATTAAAAATATTGATCCCAATGACGTCGCTGGCCAACATATCATTGGTAAATTGAATACGCTGAAAGTGCAATCCCGCTAGACGCGCCAAGGCACTGGCTAAGGTGGTTTTCCCCAATCCAGGTAGATCTTCAAACAATACATGTCCACCAGCCAATAGACAGGTCAAAGCCAGTTTGGTCTGTTGTGGCTTATCCAAAATAAGCTGATTCACTTCAATTAAAAAGTGTTCAATCTTCTGTGCAAAACTTTGAATATCTTGTTCTAATGCTTGGATTTGTTGTTTTTTGTGCTGAACCGAAGTCTGCTGCATGCCCCACATCATCCTCTCCCCAAAATAAAACAGTGCATGTTTCAACATACACTGTTTTGGTTTTTTTTCAACGAAATCAATTGATTTCTAACAAGGGCATTTTTTCATATTACCGCCCGCTGAAGGGTAACGCGCATCAATACAATGACGATAAAAGGTCTTGGCGTCCATCGGGGTTAGATCAGGATGATGCGCTTTCATATGCTGCACATAAGTTTCATAATCAGGCACACCAACCATTAGACGAAAACTTTGCTGTAAACGTTGCCATAACACAGCAATCCGTGACCAATTCTTCGGTGATAAAAGCAAATGTTTTTGCGACATGATGGTGAATTTAATAATTTTCACAATCACCGCACTGCCTTGTCGAGCAATTTTAAAGTCCATACTTACTCTCCTTTGATGCTATTCGCAGTCATTGGGGTTTCTGAATAAACAGCTGGTGCTTCGTTCACGGTTGGTGTTGGGCTTGCCAATGCTCTACGTATAATGCCAATCGAAGCAATCACCATCACAATTGCGACGATCATAAAGAAGCCACACAGTGCTGCATTGATCTGATTCGACATCACAATGGTTTGCATTTCAGCAACGGTTTTGGCTGGTGCAAGCACCTCACCACGGGCAATTGCATCCGAGAAACGATTCGCTTGCGCAAGGAAGCCAATTTTTGGATTTTCATGGAAAATCTTTTGCCAACCCGCCGTCATCGAGGTAATGAATAAGAAAATCGTCGGGACAATCGTGACCCAAACATACTTCTCTTTTTTCATCTTAAATAGAATAACGGTACCCAAGATCAAGGCCATGGATGCCAAGATTTGGTTACCAATACCAAATAACGGCCACAAGGAGTTAATCCCACCGAGTGGGTCAACTACCCCTTGATAAACGAAGAAGCCCCAACCAGCTACCGCGACAAACGTTCCGACCAAATTCCCAAAAAATGAGCTCGATTGTTTAATCGCTGGTACCACGATACCCACAGTATCTTGCACCATGAAACGACATGCACGTGTTCCTGCATCGACTGCAGTCAAAATGAATAAGGCTTCAAACAAAATCGCAAAGTGATACCAAAATGCCATCATTGAGCGGTTGTTGAAAATCTCTGAAATGATATGTGCCATACCAATTGCAAATGTAGGCGCACCACCCGTACGAGACAGGATTGAACTCTCACCGACTTCCTGAGCCAATAAGGTCAACATTTCTGGACTCACCACGAAACCAAGATTACGTACTGCTTCCGCTGCGGTCTCAACCGAGGTCCCTAAAACTGCTGCTGGTGCATTAATCGCAAAGTAAATCCCTGGATCAAGTACTGTCGCACAGATCATGGCCATGATGCCGACAAAAGACTCCATCAACATACCACCATAACCAATCATACGAATATTGACTTCGTTATCGACCAATTTAGGCGTTGTACCAGATGCAACTAAGGCATGGAAACCTGAAATCGCACCACAGGCGATGGTAATAAACAAGAAAGGAAATAAACTACCTGCAAATACAGGACCAGTACCATCAACAAAGTGGGTCACTGCTGGCATTTTCAGATCAGGCATCGCAAAGATAATCCCGATCGCCAAGCCTGCAATCACACCAATTTTAAGGAAAGTCGATAAGTAGTCACGCGGTGCTAATAACAACCAAACCGGTAAAACAGAGGCGATAAAACCATAAATAATTAAGGCCCATGTCAATTGAGTACCACTGAGGGTAAATAACTGCCCCCAATATGGATCTTTTGCAACATCACCACCATAGACAATCGCCGCCATCATTAGTACAAAACCGATGATGGATACCTCTGCAATTTTTCCTGGGCGTAGATAACGCATGTAAATGCCCATGAATAAGGCGATCGGAATGGTGGCTGCAATACTGAATACACCCCATGGGCTATGTGCCAAGGCTTTCACGACGACCAATGCGAGTACCGCAAGGATAATGATCATCACACCCAGCGTACCCAGCATGACAATCACACCCGCAAAAGTACCGAGCTCCTGTTTCGCCATTTCACCCAAAGAGCGGCCATCTCGGCGCGTTGAGATAAATAGAACCAGAAAATCTTGTACCGCACCCGCAATCACCACACCAACCAAGAGCCAGATCGTTCCAGGTAAATAACCCATTTGTGCTGCGAGAATTGGACCGACTAAAGGCCCTGCACCCGCAATCGCGGCAAAGTGATGGCCGAATAAAACGAATTTATTGGTCGGAACATAATCCAGACCATCGGCAAGGCGATGTGCTGGAGTTAACCGTTTAGGATTTAATTCAAAAACTTTGTTTGCAATAAATAAACTGTAGAACCGATATGCAATGCTATATACACAGACCGCCGCAAGAACCAACCAGACTGCATTGACATGCTCACCACGACTCACCGCCAATATCCCAAATGAAATTGCCCCGACGATGGCAACCAAACTCCATAGGAGTTTTGAGGGAAGTGATGACTTTGCTTGTGTTGTCTCCATTCAAAAACCTCTCAAATACATAACGCGTGGTTATTTAGATTTCCCTTTCCATATTTTCTGTAGAAGAAATATCTTTGTAAGTTTACCTTCTAGCTTCAATTATTTATCTAATACTTTGGCATAAAAAAAGGGATGATTGTTTAATCATCCCTTCGATAATTGTATGTCTTGAGTAGCTCTGCCACTCATTCACAATTATGCACGTTCTAGGTAATCACCAGTACGTGTGTCTACACGAACGCTTTCTTCTTGCTGTACGAATAATGGAACACGTACCACAGCACCTGTTTCAAGTTTCGCAGGCTTACCGCCACCGCCAGAAGTATCACCACGAACACCTGGATCAGTTTCAACAATTTTGAGCACAACGAAGTTCGGTGGGCTTACAGTTAAAGGTACGCCATTGAATAACATGATCGTACATTTTTCATTAGAATCGTCTTTTAACCATTTCGCAGCATCACCCATTGCTGTTTTATCAGCAGCGATTTGCTCGAAAGATACAGGATCCATGAAGTTCCACATTTCGCCATCGTTGTAGAGGTAATCCATTTCAACTTCTACAATATCAGCTGCTTCCAAAGAGTCACCTGACTTGAAAGTTTTTTCTAATACTTTACCAGAGCGAAGGTTACGTAATTTCACACGGTTAAATGCTTGACCCTTACCTGGTTTTACATATTCATTTTCCATGATTGAACATGGGTTGCCATCAAGCATAACCTTAAGGCCTGCTTTAAAATCATTAGTAGAATAATAGGCCATGAAAGGCGCACTCCAAACTTAAAACTCAAATCTTATGGGCTTGTTTTGCATTCATATCTGGTTGCGACAGAGGAAATTTTTCCGACGATACAAGGCATGGATGGTGAAATTTAGTTATTCTAAATAAACCATACATAACGCAGTAGCGACAAAAAATATCCCTGCCCCGCAGGGTTATGGCTAAAATTCCCTCATGCTTCGTTATGAAACTTGGCAAGGGAATAGCCATTCCCTGCGTTTCACGCCCCGCATGATTAAATTTTAACCGATAACGCAATCATATATGAACGTTAAACAAGCCCCAATGTTAGACTACACGCACAGGTGTGACACTAACACTATTTTTAACGTATGGCATGATAAACTATTTACATCAAGAGCAAAACTGGCAATCACAACTCAGTGATCTAATTACTGATCCTTTAGAGCTGTTAAATCTGCTTGAGTTATCTACCGATCAACTATTATCAGGGGCAATCCTCGCCTCTGAACAGTTTAAATTGCGCGTCCCGCGTGCATTCGTCGGAAAAATGACCGTCGGTGATCCATTTGACCCTCTGCTACTGCAAGTCTTACCACATCATCTCGAACTGGAACAACATCCTGAATTTGTTACTGACCCGCTAGGCGAAGAAGCAGCCAATCAAATGGCTGGGGTTTTACACAAATATCAATCGCGTTTTTTGCTGACCTTAACTGGTGCCTGTGCGATTCACTGTCGCTATTGTTTCCGTCGTCATTTTCCCTATCAGGAGAATCTGCCTAAAAATGACGACTGGATCAATATCAAGCAATATATTGAGCAAAATCCGCAAATCAATGAAGTGATTTTAAGTGGTGGTGATCCACTGACGCTGAACAATCGAAAAATTTCTTTGTGGCTAGAACGTCTAGCATCTCTCCCTCAGATCAAGATACTGAGAATTCATTCACGGGTTCCGATTGTGATCCCAAATCGTATTGATGAAGAGCTTATTTCTATATTAAAAAACAGTAGGCTACGCATTGTAGTAGTGGTACACTCAAACCACGCAGCTGAACTCGATGATTTCACTTGCTCGAAGTTATTACAGTTATCACTTCACCATATTACCGTGCTCAATCAGGCGGTTTTACTGAAAGGTGTGAATGATGCTGCAGAAACTTTAAATGACTTGAGTCACCGTTTATTTGACGCACGAGTAATGCCCTATTACCTTCATGTTTTAGATAAAGTCAAAGGTGCTCAGCATTTTGATTTAAGATCTTCAGAGATAGATCAAATATACAGTGATGTATTAGCGAGTTTACCCGGATATCTCGTCCCAAAACTCGTCAGGGAAATTGCGGGCGAAAAAAATAAAACACCGCTTTTTGGGGTTCAAACGTTCTGAGATTGATAACACAATGATGAATAATGCTTTTTCGGATATTTTTCAAATTCCAACGGTCTTAAGACGAGACAAACTGAGTTTTTGTGATACCAATTCAAAAAGCCTGAATGAATGGATTTCCAACCTATCCATCATGCAATTGGGCGATACCTCCAAAGCACTGTTTGCTGCTTTATTAGAGCTGAGTGAATTAGAATGTGCTGAAACTTTAAGATTTGATTTAATTCAAGTTCTGCATCCAACCATTGAAAATGTTTTGGGTAGCCTAGAAAAAAACTTTTTTAATCAAGGTGTAATCAGCTCTGACCGTAATGAGCATATCATCGAATTGGCAATGCTATTGCGTTGTTACTTTGCTGCTATTTATATCAATATCGTACGTCGTAGCAATGACCAACTTGATCAACAAAAATTTTCTATTTTCGCCCTAAATCAAAAGAAGAATCTACAAACGGCCAGAACACTTGCGACTTTCCAATCTTTGCAGCAACTGACTCAATTACTCTATCAACAACATATGTTGTATAGCGAGCCTGTTGCAGGACAGTGGTTAATCGCTCATCAACTTTATGATGCTGCTGTAATGCACAAATACCAGCATACTAACGTGGATCAGGCCCAAGGCAAACCAAGCTCCGTCAGCAATATTACTCAAGCCTATGCACAATTGATTTTGATGGATATTTTTAATACCAATCAAATTCGTCAATCTGAAATACAGGCATTATTTCAGTGTAGTTTTGACTGGGCTAAAATGGTTCAAATCTTGGCTAAAGAAACTGATTTAACCAAGTACGTCGTGGATACCAGCAAAGACCATCCGCCTATTTATAATAAAAAACAAAGCTCTGGCTTTAATCCGAATATTTTTATCAGTACCCATAGCCTACTCGACCATGTCACGGCAACCTTACACAAAAATGCGGAATATATTTCTAAAAATGAAAAAATTTATTTAACCCCTGCGCTTAAATTTCATGTGCAAACCATCTTAGGCACAACCGCCGAACGCCGTCATGAGCGTTATGAATACTCAGCGCAACTGCATATTTGCTTTGGTTTACTGACGGCACACTTCTATCTCTCCAAAGCCAAAAACTTTGCCGAGACCTTATTGCTAGACCACAGTTATGGTCTACAAAATGAATCGAAATTTATGTCTGCTTGGGACAAAAAAAGTGCTTCTGACAATCAAGAGTCTGCGATTCAACGTTTAAGTCGTGAAAGCAAAGCCGTTTATCAAGCAGATATTCTGGATATCAGTGTCAACGGTTATCGTATTAAGTGGTCTGGCGAAGCGCCAAAAAATCTACGAACAGGCGAATACATTTTAGTTAAAGAAACATCACATGGGCATTGGCGTGGAGGCGTAATTCGTTGGCTCAAACAATCGAGCGAGAAAAGTCTGGAACTCGGTTTAGAAGTATTGGCACAAGAGATCTTCCCTTGTGCTGTTCGCATACAGGCGGACCGACATATCAGCAATTATCATCCAACACTTTTATTAAAAAACCAAAATCTGGATGAAACAAAAACAACTTTAATTTTACCAGGTTCACAAATTTTTAGAGAACACCAAGCTGTTCATTTAAGATTGGGGAAAGAGGAAGTCAAAGTGTATTTATTAAACGCACAATTAATTACCCAAAGTTTTGTTCAATTTGAGTTTGAACTGCTAAATGATGAGGAACTACCTGTTCTTCAAAAATATATGGCACAAAAAAATATGGACACAATTGATCAAGATTTATGGGAAGCATTGAAGTGAGAAATTCTTTACTCTCTAAAAAACTCAAACGGACAGAGACCCGTTTACTAATTATCGACGATAACCAACTTCGTTATAATCAGATTGCCGCGATATTTAATGCACAAGATCATCAAATCAAGGCCACCTTATTGGATGATCTTAAAACATTTGAAAAGCAGTTGAATTTACCCTGGGATATTGTGATTTTTGGTCGTGCTTATGACCTAAAAATCGAACAAACCTTATCCTTGATTCAAGCTTCATCACAACCAAGCCTACCCGTGTTGTTACTACAACCTGATGACTATAATGCTGATCAATTTCAGACTTATATTCATAAAGGCATCTATGATGTTTTGAATCTCAAAGTACCTGAAACTTTCTATATCAGCATGATCCGTGCATTGTCTTATAGCCGTCTGGTTCAAGCTGAACACCGCTTGCTAAATGAACTAGAAGCAGCACAAACGCAAGCTCAATCCTTAGTCGCCGAGACGCATAAAGCTGTTGCGATTTTACAAGAAGGTATTCACATCAGTGCCAATACGGAATATGCCAACCTATTTGGATTTGCGAGTGAAGATGAACTGATTGGCTTACCGATTCTCGATGTGTTGCAACCTGAAGATTTAGCCCAATTTAAGCTGCGCTTTAAGAAGATTTCTCAAGGTCAGTTTGAGCAAGGACGTTTTGAGCTACGTACCCAAAACCCAACCGTAAAAAATAATCCACTACACATTGAATTTTTACCTTCAGGCAATGAGGAAGAAATTCAGCTCAATATTGAATGCGGATCACCATCTCAAGCGACAACTGTGCCCACAGCCGCCGTTCCATCTGAAAAAATATCAAGCATCAGTAGCGCGTTACAACAGATTAATCGACAACTGACCAATCATCCAGCCAATGCCAATGCAGTTGTGCTGTTTAGCTTGAGCAGTTGTCCAAATGAGGTTTTTCAAAGTGATTGGCGTAGCAGCAAAACTTATTTTGCCAACATCCAAAACTTTATCAAAGAGCAAGTGAGTGTTCCTGTTTATCAAGTCGATAGCACACTCTATGTTGCATTGTTCCAAGCCGAATCCAAGAATGTTTTAAATTCACTGCTGATCGGTTTAAATAGCTTGCAGAAACCACAACTTTTAGCGACAGCTCAACACACCTTCCCTTTACATCTTAAATTAGGCTATTGTGAACTCGCTCAAGCTATACCAGATGAAGCCATTTTTGAACAAGTGCTGAGCAAGGCATTTTCTGCAACTCTACCCGTATTTAACAGTCCAAAAATTGATACTGATATCGGTTTAACAACCGAGCACATTCCAACAAAAGTCCAATTAAGCTTGCTACAAGAGCTTAAACAAAAGCTGGATGCAAGTGATATCCACCTTAAATATCAACAACTTTATGATAAACAAGATCAGCATACGCATACCTATGAGGTTTCTGGCGGCTTTATCTATAACAATCAATGGCAAGACTTAAGTGATCTGACTGATCTTAAAGATGATGTTGAGCTCTCGGTTCAACTTGATCGCTGGATCTTGGTCGAAGCCTGCAAGCAATTGCATAACTTTATTACTCAATATCCGAAGGCCAAACTGATTGTAAATCTAAACCATCATGTCTTATTAAATGATAAAAAATTGCCAGAATTGGTCGCCAAATTACTGACTATTATTGGCAGTAAACAAGCACACCCATTGATTTTGCAATTCTCTGAACAAGCACTGCAACAGAACCTGTCACAAGCACAGCCACAAATTGCCTTACTGCGTCAACATGGCGCTGAAGTTTCGATTCGTGGTTTCGGTGATTCACTCTATAGTGATTCAATGCTGCAGCAGATTGATGCTCAATATTTGAGTCTACATGGCAAATTGACCAAAATGCTCGCCTCTGAAAAAGACATGGCGAACTTACAAGAAAAAATCCTGCATTTTATTGGTCAAAAGCCAGTGGAAATTTTCTTGATGGAATTGAATGACATGAACCTGTTTGCCAATGCCTGGAATGTTGAAGCACGTTTCTTACAAGGGAACTATTTCCAGAAAAAACTTGATCGTTTAACCGATGTACAAGACCAATAAGGTCTTGTACATCGCAGACTATATACATTATTTATAAAAATATAAGCACAAAAAAACGGGCAAAATGCCCGTTTTTTCTTTCTTGATATTAACGTTTGATAGAACGTGACATACCAGAGAAACGTTGTTTGAATTTGTCGATACGGCCGCCTGTATCCACATTCTTTTGTTTACCAGTATAGAATGGGTGGCAAGCTGAACATACGTCAAGGTAAATTGTTTCTTTACCAAGAGCAGAACGAGTTTCGATTACGTTACCACATGAACAAGTAGCAACTAAGTTTTCATATTTAGGGTGAATATCGGCGCGCATGGTCGATGCTCCTATTTAGTAAGAAAGGCTTAAGCTGTTATCGCAATTGATCACTCTCAATTTGAGGAAAGCAAAGTGTTTTCACACTTGCAGATCAACACCACAACAGACCATTTCTTTTGACCCACCGAGACGCTAACGGTCAGAGCAAAGCCAACAAGTGGCAAGCATTATACGCCAAAAAATTTAATTTTGCGAACTATTCCTGATTTGATTTTGACCAGTGGTTTGCAATCATGCCACAGACCATCAGCTGGATTTGATGAAAAATCATAATCGGCAATACAATCATCCCTAAAGGCTGTCCAATGAACAAAATTTGTGCCATGGGTACCCCACTCGCCAAGGTTTTCTTGGAACTACAGAAGAAGATCGTGACTTGGTCCGCATGATTAAAGCCCAACCATTTAGGGATATACAAAGCAAGCAACATCACGATGGTCAATAACACCGAACAGGCAAGCACCAGATACAACAAGGTTAAACCACTAACCTGATGCCATAAACCTGCTACCACGGCACTACTGAATGCCCCATAGACCACCATTAAGATTGATCCCTGATCAAACGCTTTCACAATACTTGGCACTTTAACCATATACGGGAAAACATAAGGTCGAAGCAGTTGACCCAGAATAAAAGGAACCAACAATAACAAAGTGATTTGAATAATTGATTTGGTTGGATCAAAGCCATGTTGACTTTGACCTAAGATAAAATAACTCACCAAAATTGGGGTAATGAACATCCCGATAATATTAGAAAAGGAAGCACTACAGACTGCAGCAGCCACATTTCCCTTGGCCATCGAGGTAAATGCAATAGAGGATTGTACTGTGGATGGCAAGAAGCACATAAACAGGAAGCCCCAATACAGTTGCTGTCCTAACATTGGCTCCAATACAGGTCGAGCGAGTAACCCAATGACAGGGAAAATTGCGAAAGTAAAAGCAAACACCAGCGCATGCATTTTCCAATGCATCATTCCTTCCAGCACTGCCTCACGTGAAAGTTTCGCCCCATGTAAGAAGAAAAGTATTGCAATTGCGACGGTGGTGAGAATATTAAAATAATGCGCAATCTGCCCCGAGACTGGCAAGAAAGTCGCCAGCGCAACCATTGCAACCAATAATAGTGTAAAGCGGTCCAATGCCAATAATTTCAACATAACTTATCCCTATCTATTCTCTAAGAACTATAAAGCCCAGTATGACTTGTTGACCATTTGATCGACTCATCATACTGGGCTATATAAATAAAGCTAGGGCTTTAGATTAGAAATCTTGGACTAAATAGACCAAAGATTAATTATTACGTGCATTTTGATCCTGTTGAATCAATTCAACTTTATAACCATCTGGATCTTCAACAAAGGCAATCACAGTCACACCGCCTTTCATTGGACCCGCCTCACGTACAACTTTACCACCTCGTGCTTTAATCTCTTCACATGCTTTATAAGCATCATCTACACCAATGGCGATATGACCATAAGCATTGCCTAAATCATAGCTGGCTGTGTCCCAGTTGTGCGTAAGCTCAAGCACAGTATTGTTTTCTTCATCACCGTAGCCCACGAAAGCCAAGGTAAAACGCCCTTCTTCGTAATCACGTTGGCGTAGCAATTTCATACCAAGTACCTCAGTGTAGAACTTCAAAGATTGTTCTAAATTACCTACTCGTAGCATCGTATGTAACATGCGCATATATATCTCCTAGGAAATGCTTATTCTGATGATTGCTTTGTCAACAATTTACCAACCCATATCACGAGAATTAAAATTGGCAAACCCATCAAAAATGTAACCGTAAAAAAGCCTGAATAGCCAATATGATTCACTATTGTACCTGAGTACCCACCAATCGTTTTAGGCAAAAGCAGCATTAATGAACTAAAAATAGCATATTGCATAGCTGTAAAAGAAACGCTGGTCAAACTAGAAAGAAATGCAATAAAAACCGCCCCAGCCAAACCTGAGGCCAAGTTATCAAAAATGATCCCCATCACTAGCCAAGCTTTACTATAAGGTACGACTACTTTTCCTTTTAATTCGATATCCGAATTTTTATCAACAGGAATTGCGGGAATATCAGATAAGTTCATGCGATAACGTGGTTGACTTTCTGAGAGCTGTTTTTGATAACGATGGGTCTGGGTTAAAGTCTGTACATGCTGGTTAGCCTCAAAGCTCGCCTCAACCTGTATTTCATTTAGCTTAGCCAGTTCACTTCCAGGAACAACAACACTCCAATCTGTATTTTTTATTTTAGCTTCCACTCGATTTTGTGGGTTCAATAAAATACTGACGGATTTTAGTTGCCCATTTTCAGGCAAGTTTAATAAAGCACCATGAATAATGACGTCTTTCAACAACTCATCTTTATATAGAAGATTATCCCCACCAATTGCTTGAGTATAAAGATCTGGTCGGTCTCCTGATTTAAAGACTTTTAATGGGAGAGAGATTTGTAAAGGTTTATCATACCCTTTCGGTTGTGAAACAATAGAGATCTCATTTTGGCCTGTTACAGTATTGCCAGGAAATTTTAGTGACCAATTCCCAACCTCATCAGGCGTTGCAGTGTAGACTTGCCCACCAACATTGACCTGAACATCCTGCATAGTTGCACCAGACTTCACTAAGCCAACAAAAATCAAATTGGTCGTACTGGCAAGAATTGCACCTAACAACATCATTTTCATAATGTTATAACGCTGGGCTAACATCCCACCTAAAAAGCCCCCTAAAATAACAAAGAAGATTGCAAAAAATTTATTGAACCAAGCAATTTCTTCTTTATCAAAATTTAAGTCTAGATAGAACAAGTTCGCCATGACCCCAGCAACGACATCAGAAATACGATAGAAGCCGATCAAGAGTAAAATAGCTAAGGCAACTTTTATTCCATATCGTTTAAAAAAGTCTAATAATGGTGCTAACCATGTTTCAACTACAATCGTCTTATTAATTAGGCCAAACTTAATTAGCCCTAAAATTGCAACAACAGCAATTGAAATACTAATTAAAAATTTAATTACTAGAAGAATAAAGCTCAAGAAAGCATCTTGAATAGAAAACGAGTCAAAAATCAACCCAATGTGATAAAAACTAGTTGCAAAGACGATCGTTGAAACAATAAAAACTGAAAATAACTGGGCGTAATCTTTCGCGTGATAATGGTGTTGAATACGCTTAACTTGAGGCTCATGAATCAATAGCGTTGTGATAATACCAATGACCATTAAACCCGCCATCAAAAGGTAGGTCGTTCGCCATGCTTCATAAATATAATTACCAACTGCTGTACCTAACGAGGCCGCAAATAATAATGCCCCCAACTGGGTAATAATTGTGGCTGTGCGATAACCTGCATTATATGTTGAAGCCAAAACAGTCTGTATATTAGGATCTTCTGTTAACTCAATACGATAAGCATCTACAATAATATCTTGTGTTGCAGAAGAAAAACCAAGGAAAATAGCAGCACCAGCCATAATCGTTAGATTAGAAAACGACCCAAAGTCAGATGTATTCGGCAATGGGTTGGTCATAGCCATCATACAAATGGCACAAATAACCAAAAGCTGCGACACCAACAGCCAACTACGTCTTAGTCCCATTTTTTTTGTTAGATATGGAAGCGGTAGTTTGTCTATTAAAGGAGCCCATATGAACTTAAATGAATAAGCCAACGCTGCCCAAGAAAACATTGTAATCGTACTTCGGTTAATTCCAGCTTCAGTCAACCAAAAAGATAAGGTTGAAAAAATCAAAAAAATTGGGATTCCCGATGAGAAGCCTAAAAACAACATTATAATTGCACGGCGATCTAGAAAAGCCATAAAGGAGCTTTTCCACCCTTTCGATTCAACACTCATTCGTTGTTATTTTCCAATAATCTATGAATGTGCTTATTCAATCGTTTCTTGCCCTTGCTTGCAAGTTGCTTTATGCAATCATTCTTTTGTTTTGTCGATAAAAAACACAAGTTCGCTTGATCTTTGGGGCTAAAACTGTATACCTTTAATTACTCAACTTTAGTTTATTTGTTGGATAGCAACAGTGACCCAAAAACTCGATCAGATGACTGCAACAACTTTATCTTTAACACCAACAAACACTATCACCGCAAATATAAACTCTTTACCTAGTGCCTTTGAGCAGACGGAAATACAAGCAACACTGATTAAAACCGCTTTACGTGCCGATCAACTGACGCATATTCCAGATCTCGCAGAAATTCCGAGTTCAACTAAACGAATTAAACCGCTCAATAATTTTTTGGGGCAAGACCGAGCGCGCGCTTCTGTTGAAGCAGGTATTTCACTCCCTTACTCAGGCTATAACATTTTTGCTGTCGGCACAGCAGGTCTTGGTAAACGTACCATGATCAAACGTTTACTCCAGCAGCACGCCAAAACCATGCCGACGCCAAACGATTGGGTCTACGTCAACAACTTCAAAAATCCAAGACAACCGATTGCGCTACGCTTCCCTGCGGGACAAGGCAGTAAATTTCAAAATGCCTTACAACAAGCGTGGCAAATTATTTTAAAACAACTCGAGCGCCGCTTTAGCGCAGAAAGTTACCACAACCGTATTGAACGTATCCGTCAGGATACTGGCGATGTGCAGCAGCAGGCTTTGGTTGAACTCACCAAAGAAGGTGAAGGGCTCGATCTAAAATTGGTTTCTCGCAATGACAAGCATGTGTTTATTCCCATGCAATTACGCGACGATGAATATCACGAGTTAAGCCAAAATGATCTGAATGCGCTAAGTAGCAAAGAGCGTGCTGAAATTAACACCAATATGCGTTATATGGAGAAAAAGCTTGAGCGCTTGGGTCTACATCTAGGCGATTTAGAAGATGACGCCCGCGACCAAGTATCAAGTTTGAATCGCGATATCGCGACGCAAGTAGTCATGCCACGTGTTGAGTCACTCTTAAACAAAAACAAAGAGGTGAAAGGACTCGACTTGTATTTAAAACATTATGCTGAAGATATTATTGATAATGTTGAGCTGATTTTAGAGCAAGAAGAAGATGACTTCACTCCTGCTCTATTCAATCGAGTTCCTTCACGCTATCAAGCCAACGTAATCGTTGCCAATAAACCCAATAGTGGTGCGCCAGTTATTTTTGAAGACTTCCCAACGCACTACAACCTATTGGGTCATGTTGAACAACTTACACATAATGGCACCATTACCACCGATTTCACTTTGATTCGCCCAGGTTCTTTACATCAAGCCAATGGCGGTTTTCTCATGCTTGAAGCGGAGCAATTACTTGAACAACCTTATGCATGGCAAGGCCTAAAGCGTGCCTTAAAATCTGGGCAACTCAAGCTTTCATCACTCGAGCATATGCTGACCTTAACAGGCAGTATTTCGATTGAGCCTGCTTCTGTTCCACTTGATATTAAAGTGGTTTTATTGGCAGAACCTGAAATTTATTATGAAATTTTAGAAGTCGAACCAGAGCTGGGCAGCGTCTTTAAAATTCGTGCTGACTTCACTGATACATTACAACGTAATGACAGTAACGAGCAGGCCTATATGCAGCTGATTGCTGATTATGTGCAAGCCGACAAACTCCTTCCGTTTGATCGTTCTGCACTTGCAGCATTATTGACCGATTCGAGTCGCCAAGCTGAAGACCAAAGCTCATTGTCACTCCATGCATCTACCTTAGGTGATTTAATTCGCGAAGCACATCATCACGCGTTTAAAGCTGATGATAAGATTGTGACTGATCAACATGTCAACCAAGCTCTACATCATCGTCAATACCGCTTAGGCTATTTACGTGAGTTGTATTGGCAGGATCTTTCTCGTGGCACTCAGTTGATTGAGACCTCAGGACATCGTCTTGGCCAGATCAACGCCCTCTCTGTCATTCATTATGCTGATGTTGAGTTTGGTCTGCCATCTCGTCTAACCGCATCTGTGTATCAAGGTGGCGGTGATATCCTCGATATCGAACGTAGTGTTGAGCTTGGTGGTTCCCTGCATGCCAAAGGCGTGTTGCTGATGTCGAGCTTCTTGAAAGCACATTTTGGTCGTGAACAAATCCTACATTTCTCTGCTGCTTTGGCCTTTGAACAAAGTTATGGACAAGTCGATGGAGATAGCGCCACTGTTGCGGAACTTTCAGCGCTGATCTCTGCGATCTGTCAAATCCCGATCGATCAGTCTTGGGCAATTACCGGATCGATGAACCAATTGGGCCAAGTACAGCCGATTGGTGGCGTCAATGCCAAAATTGAAGGTTTCTACGATGCTTGTAAATTACAAGGCTTAACTGGCAAACAAGGGGTCATCATTCCGCGTCAAAACATGCAGCATTTGATGTTACGCCAAGATGTGAGTGACGCCGTACAAGCAGGCCAATTCCATGTTCATGCGATTGATACCATTGATCAAGCCTTAGAAATCTTAATGGCTCGTCCAGTCGGCACACTTGACAAAAAAGGTCGCTATAGTAAGAACTCGATTTACGCGGCAGTAATGGAGCAACTTGAGTATTGGCAAGCGATTGAAGACGGCGAAGCAGTTGAAGATGATGAGCCAAAGAAAAAGAAAAAGCGCAAAAAGACCAAGAAAGATGAGCTTACAGCAAAAACTATCGAAGAAACGACGGTTGAAGCGAAGCGCTTAACATCCCTCAGCAGAAAGAAACGAAAATAGATGTAAAGAAAAAGCCATGTTCCTTTTGGAGCATGGCTTTTTTTATTAGGCTACGCCCTGCAAGGAACGACCACCAGGTAGCTGAGCAAAGTATTGCTTCAGCGCATCAATACAGCGATGTACTTTCATTGGGTACTGTTCACGCTTAGATGTTAAAGCATGCAAGGTATAGGCTGGCAATTGCCAATCTGGTAGTACTTCAACCAAAGAACCATTCACCAATTCTTTTTGGATATCCATATAGAGAATACGTGCGACACCATGACCTTGTTGACACAGAGATTTTGCAACAAAGACATTATTGGTGCCTAAACGTGATTTCATATCCACATTGACAACTTCTCCGCTTGTTCCATGACGGAATGCAAAGTGCTGATAGTTTTGCATCAAGGTGATTGGTAGCAATTCATGATGGCGCAAATCTTCTGGACGCGTGATTGGCTGAGCTTGATTGAGATAACTTGGTGAAGCCACCAAGACTTGGTCAACACGTGCCAAAGGCACGGCAGAGAGTTGATGATCATCAACTTTTAGACTCATACGAATCGCGATATCAATCCGTTCTTCAATAAGGTCGATATAACGGTGATCTGCTTCAAAATGGATAGCCAAACCTTTATGCGCTGACATCCAATGAGAAAGCGCAGGAATGACATGTAACGCACCCAATTCGGGTGTAGTCGCAATACGCAAATCCCCGACCAGATCATCCCTTAACTCATTAATTCGAATCTTGCCACGTTCAGCAGCTGCCAGCATTTCTTGGCAACTTAAAAAGAATGCTTGTCCTGCTTCGGTCAGACTGAGTTTTCGGGTTGAGCGATGAAGTAAGGTGACATCCATTTCTTGTTCTAAAGAACGGATTTGTTGACTGACTGCACTGGTCGTAATTCCTAACTCTCTAGCAGCGCCGCTAAACGAGCTTCTTTCCACAACACAGGCGAAAACCCCCATTGCACGCAATTGATCTAGCATAGACTTCCCTCTTACCTTAATTTATTAATATGCTTATTGTTCTAATGAAAGCAATCTCATTTCAGTATACAAGGAAGTCTATTTACGCACTAGAGGATTATTAATAAATAATTGAAATATTGTTAATAATCTTAAGGTTAATTTGGTAAAACTGTGACAGGATTCACAGGTTTTCCATCTAAACGGACTTGAAACTCCATCATGACACGGGAAGCACCAGAAGAACCCATCTCAGCAATTTTCTGTCCAGCCGTTACCGTATCGCCACTCTTCACCAGCATTTTGCTGTTATGTGCATAAGCGGTGATATAGCCATCAATATGTTTAACCAAGACCAGATTGCCGTACTCTTTTAAACCATCTGCTGCATAGACCACTTGACCATTCGCTGCTGCAAAAATTGGATCGCCCTCATTACCGCCATAACGCGTTCCTTTTACATTACTTGCCATATTATAGCTTTGAATAATTGGTCCATTCGATGGTTTCACCCAGCGTAAACTTGAGGCCAAGGTCGTAGATGGATTCACTGGTACAACTGGAGCAATTGGTCTCGGCACGACAGGCTGTGTTTTTGGAGCAACAGGCTGCTGAGTCGGTAAGTTAATACTTTGACGCTGAATTGGTGTCGTTTGTGTCATGGCTTGCGTAGACGTTGTACGCTGTGCCACAGAGCCTTTAAGACGCAAAGACTGATTGACATAAATTCGATACGGTGGCGCAATACCATTCAATGCAGCAACATCAAGATAGTTCAAGCCATAACGGTTAGAAATCGCACTTAAGGTATCGCCTGAGCGCACAGTATAATAGTTAGGTGCTTGTACATAACGCGACCCACCATTTACTTGCGGTTTAGATGCACAACCTGTCATAACTGCCACTGTCGCAACCGCCATAGACAAAACGATTGTTTTAATCATCTTCTGTGATAGAAAAACCGAGACATGGTTTAAGTGCATCTTCGCCCTCATCGAAAAAAACCTTAATTCATTATTACATTTGCGCCTAAGAGTATCAAAAAAGTGAGAAAAAACGAGCTCTCACATTCTATATTCACAAAGTTATAACATTCATACGCCTAACCATTTACATGAGCATGCAAATTTTCAAGCACCGCATAGTTAGTTGCATCCATCTGAATCGGGGTAATGCTGACATAACCGTTCGAAACCGCAAAGAAATCAGACTGAATATCACTTGATACCGCTTGTGGATCGGTAATCGCCTCTCCAGCCAACCCAATCCAGTACACCTGACGACCACGCGGGTCAACATGACTACTAATAGGCTTAGATTGAGCACGGCGCCCCTGATAGGTTACCTGCGCACCCTTAATCTGTTCAATATCTGGAATGTTAATATTAAAAATATGACGTGGTGGCAATACAGGAAGACCTTTGGCAATAAAATCATGTACCCATTGTGCCGCAACAGCATAGTGCTGTGGATGTTCATAAGAACGTACATTTGAGCCCGCCAAAGAAACGGCAATTGCTGGGTGTTTCATCAACCGCCCTTCAAAAGCTGCGCCTACAGTGCCTGAGTAAAGCACATCATCACCCAGATTCGCACCACTGTTGATCCCGCTCACCACCAGATCAAACTCAAAATCGAATAGCCCATTCATGGATAAATAAACACAGTCAGCAGGCGTTCCATTGATGGCCCACACATCTTCAGAAATTTGTATTGGTCGTAAAGGACGATCCAAAGTCAAAGCACTGGAATAACCACTCCGTTCACTTTCTGGCGCAACAACGACGACACGGCCCAAAGGTTTTAATGCTTGTGCTAAAGCTTGTAGTCCAGGTGCAAATACACCATCATCATTTGCGATCAAAATATTCACTAGAATCTATTCTCTATTTGAGGACAACTGACATTTCAGTCATCCCTTGCGTTTAGGCCAACATAATTTAAATCTGGCATGAAACCTAGGCAATGATACAGCCTTTGTCAAGTTTCATCCTAAGATTTGCGCCAATTCTAAACATTGCCGAACGACCAACATCGTGCTAATTGATTTCAATACTCAACAATCATTGAGAACATAGTTTCAATACGATTCTTGGCCAGCAATGTCATTGTAGAGTCGACTGAGTTCAACTTACTCGACAGTTTTTTCAATTGAATTATTCCTTGAATTATATATATTTAGGTTTTCATAGTATTAGAATTTTATACAGCCATGAGACATTTATCTAATTTTATTCGAATTTTCGGGGTGAGTTTCACACTTTTAGCAGCACCTGCCGTTTTTGCTGATGAAGCGGTTTCAGTGAAAGAAGCAGATGCGTTAATCAAAGATGACATTGCCAATGCCCAAGTGCTTATTGAAATGTGTCCAAACCTGATTGGCAAGAATGCAAAATTTGACCAGAACATCAAAAAAATGGTGGGTTCATATCTCAGCAATTATTCTGACAAATCTGCATCTTTAGACAGCTTGCAGAACGATGCTGAATTTAAAACTTTACTGAAAGATGCTCGTGAAGCAGCATCAGAAGTGGATAAAGCTGAACAAAAATCAGTTTGTGATGAAGTCCTTAACTTTGAAGGTTAATTACTTTTAAAAATCTGATGTGGTTTTAACAATTAAATGATTTAAAACCACATCACAATATCTCATTCATCAAAAATATTGATGTTGCTCGAATCATGCTTACCATGCATCTGGTTCACGAACCATATGAATAATATTGGCTGGACTAGTAATCCACCCTCCTCGAAATCCCTTTGCTAAGGGTTCAATTGCATCACAACGAACCACGCCTGCGGCTTTCAAATATTCAGCCGCTTCAGGAAAGTTATCAGTAAACAATTCAAGCCATAACTCTGCTTGACTCATTTCTGGCGCCACAGCGATCCATAATTTAACAGCTCCAAGTTCAAAACCGATATCAGGCAGTTTTTCTGTAATTTGTTTAAGCCCAATCACATCACGATAAAATGCAACGGTGGCTTCAAATTGATGTGGTGGAAGTTTAAGCGCGATATCGACGCCGCCTGTGAATTTTGTCTTCATCTTATTGCTCCTGTTCTATACAGATTTATTATTTTATTTACTTTGCGCACTTCCCTTGAGGGCGTTGCAGCTTCATCCATTCCTATCGCCGAATAGATACATCCATTTAATAGTATAATTTTTAAGCACATGATGTACAAATAGCGATGTCCAGTTGCAGCTCATGTTGTCGATATAGTGAGGGTACTTAATATTCTGAAAATTTAACGCCACATTTTCTCCACGCTTCCTACAGCAAACATACATTTTTTAACATGCATTTATGCTATAAGTTATTCAAATTCTTTAAGTCTTGTTTTTGAGTTTGATTTCTTATGAAGAAAAATGTTTTTAAAACACTAGGTTTATCATTGCTCATCGCTTCGAGCGCTTTAGCTCCTACAGCCTTTGCAGCAGATAAAAAAGCCGCTGAAGCAGAAAAAATTGAAGTTACTCCAACTTCTGATAGCGTGACCAAACAAGAACTTGCGGCGATCTATGTGCTTTCTGAAATTTGCCCAAGCTTAATCGGCAAAGATTTAAAATTTAATAAAGCCTATGACAATCTCGTCAAAGCTTATTTAAACAACGATGGTAATGCCGTTGAAACCCTCAATAAACGAGTCAAAGGTAAGGACTTCCAAGAGGCATTAAAAGAAGCACGTGCAGATGCAAAAGCGGCTTCTGACAATGACAATCGTCAAATTTGCGATGATGTTCGTAATTATTACTCGAAATAATCCGACCAATTAAGCTTCAGGTTACAATACTGTATGAAAAAGCCGACTTCCCCCGTAGAAGTCGGCTTTGCTTTGTCCTAAAATGCTAAGCTCGTCTGCTTCATACAAGATATTGGAACCACCTAGAATGACTCAAAAAAGCGCTCTTGCTGCATTACTCCTTTTGCCAAGCTTTTCATATGCAGCAACTGTCCTATCTGCCCCACCAGAATTAAATAATAAATCCTACGTACTCATGGATTACGAGACAGGACAGATTCTCGCTGCCAAAAACGAAAATGAAAAACTTGCACCTGCTTCAATGACAAAAATGATGACAAGCTACATCATTGAACAGAAACTTTTAAAGGGTGAATTGACTGAAAACGAACAAGTACGCATGAATGAATCGGCGTGGTGTCGTGGTAGCAGCTCTGAATCATGTATGTACGTTCCATTAAATGGCACGGCAACTGTGTTAGAAATGTTACGTGGTATTATCATCCAATCAGGTAATGATGCATCTAAAGCAATGGCTGAACACATTGCGGGCAACGAAGGTACTTTTGCCCACATGATGAACCAAGAAGCAAAACGTGTGGGTATGGTGAATACACATTTCATCAACTCAACAGGTATGCCAGCTGATGGTCATTACTCAACTGCAAAAGATATGGCAATTCTTGCTCAACATATTATTAAAGACAGCTCGAAATACTACCCAATCTATTCTGAAAAAGAATTTACTTTCAACGGGATTAAGCAAGGTAACCGTAATGCCCTGCTTTATACCGACCCAAGTGTCGATGGCTTAAAAACAGGCCATACCAATGAAGCAGGTTTCTGCTTAACCACATCAAGTAAACGCGGTCCAATGCGCTTGATCTCGGTGATCTTTGGTACACCAAGCATGAATGAACGTGCCAGCCAAACACGTACCTTATTGGCTTGGGGTTTTGCCAACTTTGAAACTGCAAATGTTCAACCGGCTAACCAAGTTCTTGCAAAAGCAAAAGTCTGGTTTGGTAAGCAAGATGAAGTTCAAATTGGCCTAGCTGAAAACTTCAATGTGACCATGCCTAAGGGCCAAGCAGACAAGATCAAAACTCAGCTTGTGGTTCAACCTAAACTGAATGCACCTTTAGCCAAAGGTCAAGTGGTCGGTAAATTAGTGGCGAGTCTTGATGGCAAAGTGATTGCTGAAAAACCACTGGTTGCATTAAAACCTGTTGAAGAAGCTGGCTTCTTTGCACGTATGATTGACCATATCAAAATGTTCTTCAGTAACTTATTCTAAGTTTTAGAAGACTACGATTAAGCATTCATGCCCTTGGGCATGAATGCTTTTTTATTTTATAATTCCTTTAAATTATTCTATCGAAAGCCCTTATGCCAAAGAACATTCGTCCTTATTTAGACCAAAAACCTAAGGTTGATTCAAGCTGCTACATTGATGACATGTCAGTGGTCATTGGTGATGTCCAGCTCGCAGAGAATGTTTCGGTCTGGCCTTTTGCCGTGATTCGTGGTGATGTAAACTCAATTCAAATTGGCAAAAACAGCAATGTGCAAGATCACTGTATGTTGCATGTCAGCCACAAAAATCAATCCAAACCGAATGGTTCTCCGCTGGTCATTGGAGAAGATGTAACGGTTGGGCATCATGTGACTTTACATGGCTGTAGCATTGGTAATCGCGTCTTAATCGGAATTAATACCGTGGTGTTAGATGATGTGATTATTGAAGATGATGTGATGATTGGTGCTGGTAGTCTGGTGCCGCCACGTAAAGTATTAAAAAGTGGTTATCTCTATGTCGGTAGTCCAGTTCAGCAAGTTCGCGCACTGACCGAAAAAGAAATGGAGTTCCTTCCTTATTCGGCACGTCATTATGTGAAAGTGAAGGATAATTATTTAGATCAAATGGATTCTTAATTTTCAGCTTGATTTTTATATCTTTGATTATAATTAAGAAGAGAGTAAATATATTTACTCTCTTCTTTTTAACTTGGTTTGTTTAAATGAAAAAGATAATCGCCTTATTCATCATGTATTTTTTAACATCACCCCTACATGCTGCAGATCTAGAAAAATGTGCGGGTATCGAATATACAGCAGATACAATGATGACATTCCATCAAATGGGATCTGATGTAGAAAAAGCAAAAGATACTTATGCAAAACTGTTTAAAGAAAAAAGCGAAATATTCAACAAAATAGTTGATGAAGCAAAGAACTCTCCTGTTTATGCAGATGAAAAAGAAGCTGAAAATGCGATCGAAAATTTTAAAAGTAAATGGAAAAAATACTGTTTAGAACATAATATTGATTAAATTTTTTTTATGCGGCTCAATCAAGAACTATAAAAATTTGGGATATCATTTTTATGCTGCATGATCACAATTGCTCTACTCCTACAGAATAGCACATCTCTTCTACTTTTAAAGTGTAGAAGCTCAAAGCTCACATAAAGAACAATTCACGCCTCGGCAATTATGCAATACCGATGTCCGAGCACTTTTTTTATGTGTTCCAGGCCCTTCAACCAATGGACCTGCCAATTGCTCAGCACTGGATGAAGGTCGCCATTTATTTTTGACTGAGATCTTTTGATGCCCTGTAATCATCGGTTTTAATAACATGGATTGCTGACAATATGGACAAGAAGTATTATCCCTTGCAATACTGACCATCGGGACATTCTGCTCGAAAATCCCTTCACAATGTTCACATCTAAAATCATACAGTGGCATCTTAAAATCCTTCTTATACGCTGGTATTAATATTACTAACGATGTCCCCAAAACTTATTCTCGTTTAAGGCACCTTGCGGCAAAATATTCTTCTCAAAGATAGAGGTTGGTAGAGAAATGGTGCAAGCACAATTTGGAATATCCACAATGCCACCAATACGCCCTTCAACAGGTGCAGCAGTCAGCAACATATAGGCTTGAGATCCCGTAAATCCAAAATTCTCAAGATATTTAATCGCCTTTAAACAGGCTTGGCGATAGGCAACCGTCGCATCCAGATAATGATTTACCCCATTTTCAACACTGATGCCTTCAAAGGTTAACCACTGATCGTAGGCTGGTCTGACATTACTTGGAACAAAGATCGGTGAATCAATATTATATTTTTCCATTCCGCCTTTAATCAGATCAAAGCCAACACGAGTTACCCCGTCCATTTCAATCGCACCACAGAATCCAATTTCACCATCACCCTGTGAAAAGTGTAAATCCCCCATCGAAAAGCCAGCACCTTTCTGATACACAGGAAAATAAATACGACTGCCCGCAGCAAGATCTTTAATATCGGTATTACCACCATGCTCACGTGGTGGCACTGTACGTGCTGCCTCAGCAGCCATCCGATCAAACTCAGCCCCCGTCACGCCGCGTAATACTGCAGTTCTTGGATCGGGTGGATTTGCCTGTCCCTTAGGTACCAATAATGCTTCTCTGCGGTTCCATTCTTTTAACAGTTCATGTGAAGGAAGCGTCCCCATTAAGCCAGGATGCTTCAAGCCAGCAATACGAACACCAGGAATATGACGCGACGTTGCAAATAATCCCTTTAAATCCCAAATTGCTTTATCTGCTTCAGGAAAATAATCAGCTAAAAATCCACCGCCATTTTCCTTGGCAAAAACCCCAGAAAAACCGACCGAAGAGATAGGTTGAATATCCAAAAGATCAATCACCAACAAATCTCCCGGCTCAGCACCCTCGACATAAAAAGGGCCTGTCAAAGGATGTGCTCGCGTGAGATCAACATGTTTTACATCAGAAACATCATCGGTATCTTTAATTTGAGCGTCTAGAAAATCTAGACTTTCAATAAGAATTTCTTCGCCTGGTTTCACCGATGTTAAAAATGGAATATCTGGATGCCAGCGATTATGGCCAATCTCTGCTTGTTCTGCTAAAGCGACACCAGGTTTAATTTTAATATGTTGCATAATATTTTAACTCCGTGTGCTGTCTATCAATCTAATAAATTATCTGTTCTACTTCTAAATCATTGAAAGGCCATCACAAATATGACTTTTCTAGGCGGGGATTATTATTTTTACCTTGCGGTCAAAAAACACACTAGCACATTCTGTTTTTTTGAATCAAACACTTTCGATTTACTGGAGATCAAATTTTGGCTATCGGCGATACATAGTTTTTTTGCGCATGTGGGAATCCGTCTTCCGTTTGCCAAATTCATCGCACGTTTATGTAAAAGATATTTATTTAAATAAGTCATAGATTGAGCAAATAGAAACAGCAAAAATTAAATCAAATGCGCTTCAATCCAAGTATAAGTCTCTGTTAATTGATTCATTAAGAGCACATCAACTGAGCTTGGATGATCAAGTTCTTGCAGCAAGAAAAACAGCCGATCTTTTTGCTGAGGATAGGCCAGTATCGTTTGTTCGATGGTGTCATATAAACTTAATGGCCAGTCCTCAATATTATTCAAAGTTAAAGGCAGCAGGCGAATCATTCTTTTTATTAAAGATTTTTTTAGCTTGATCAATTCCTCTTGAGGCTTGTCATTTACTTCCAGCACATCCAAATATGCTTGTATTTCCTCATGATATCCATCATTGATTGCTCGAATTACCTGTCTATCAATCTCGATATCCTTGAAAAAACAGCTTAAATCTCTCCCATAAATATTAGTACAAAAAAACTTAATCCACGCTCCCCATCGACGCTTATTTTTCTCATGCAGAATCTCGCTTAAATAGCCAACATCGACATCAATCTTTACAATAAATGGATAGATCGCCATAAGGCTTGCTTTAATTTCAGCGATTTTTTGATCCAGATGCTCAATTTGATGCTTAAAAATAACACACACATCTAAATCTGACTGACCAACAATCGCTTTTCCTTTCGCTACACTTCCATAAATATAAAGGCTATCAAGCTGTGTCGTAAATTCGCCAGTAAAAACCGAGATTAGGTCTTTTAAAACTGGCTGATATGCCTTTTGAATCATATTTATATCTCTATGCAGGAATATATTAAAAAGACCATTACTCTCTATTTTTATTTAATAAATACCCTATATTAATTATATTTTCTATTAAATTAATAGTATTAAATAATTCAGGAGTTTTTATGAACAAAAAAATAAACTATTTATGTTTTTCTCTATGGATTTGTCTTTTTTTATCAGCATGTACTAAAACGACATTGGATAAAGATACTTTAGACGGCTCTTCTACCGCTCCATCACTTAATCCAGTTTTCAATTCCATAGTAAACGATATAAAAAACCAAGAAGTTTTTAGAAATAATTTACAGAAATGCCCTGCCAGCTCCTCGCCCATATTACAAATATTACTTTCTAGCACTTCTGAAAGGACAATAAATGCTTGTGAAGATAATCAATCAAAATGTTATCAATTATGTTTAAAAAATGATGCCGTTGCTTGTTACTTTTCAGCCTTATCATTACAAGAAGCGAATCATAAACTTCCAGCCGAACAATTATTTCAAAGAAGTTGTGAGCTAGGGGTCGCCTCTGGTTGTACCAACAGGGCTGCTGGAATGTTGAGTTTCACAGAACACTTAACTGCTGAACAAAAAAAGTGTATTTTTTCAACATTTGAGAAAACTTGTGACTGGCGCGACCCTTGGGGATGCACCATGTTCGCAGACCAATTAATTTCTGAGGAAAATACTGAACCTAACTATAAAAAAGCTTTAAATGTTCTCAACTATAGTTGTAAATATGGAAATGATGATCCAGCATGCCAATCGGCAAAAGAACTACGAAAATTTATTAATAGTAAAAATAAACCTGAATAAAAGCAGTTGGTGGCTAAATCAATGATTCAGCCACCATAGCCAAAAACTCTCAAATTTTGTAGAATACGTTTTTTAAAACCATGGTGCTTTCTATGACCGCTTGGACACCTCATGTCACAGTCGCCACTGTAGTCGAAAAAGACGGACGTTTTCTGTTTGTTGAAGAACACAGCGAAGGCTTTGTACATACCGTGTTTAATCAACCAGCAGGTCATGTCGAATGTGGTGAAACCATTATTCAAGCAGCCATTCGTGAGACCTTAGAAGAAACAGGCCATCACGTTGAAATTGATCATCTACTGGGTATCTATACCTATACACCGCCAATGTTTCCTGATCGTACCTACTATCGTTTTTGCTTCTTGGCCCATGTCACGGCAGTTGAAGAAAATGCACAACTGGATACAGGCATTGTCGCTGCAGTATGGATGAACTTGGATGAACTACAAGAATCCGCACGAGCGCGTAGCCCATTGGTTTTAAAAGCTGTTAAAGATGCCTTGGCTGGCAAAAAATATCCTTTATCGCTTATTTATGAGCACCCTTTTTCTCCCTCATTAACTTCTCATTTGGACGCTTAATTAGATGCAACAACGTGTCATCGTCGGTATGTCTGGTGGTGTAGACTCCTCCGTTTCTGCCGCATTATTACTTCAACAAGGATATCAAGTTGAAGGTCTTTTCATGAAAAACTGGGAAGAAGATGATGGTACGGATTACTGCACAGCATTAGAAGACCTAGCAGATGCACAAGCGGTTGCAGATAAGATTGGTATCAAGCTGCACACCGCCAATTTTGCCATGGAATACTGGGATCGTGTTTTTGAACACTTCTTGGCTGAATATGCTGCTGGCCGCACCCCAAACCCAGATATCCTGTGTAATAAAGAAATTAAATTCCGAGCTTTCCTCGATCATGCCATGACCTTAGGTGCAGACTTCATTGCAACTGGTCACTATGCACGACGTGGTGCGAGCCTACAAAATTCACGTGGCGAAAGCTATGCCCCATTGCTCCGTGGTGTCGATAATAATAAGGATCAAACCTATTTCTTACATGCGGTACATGGTCGTGAAATCAACAAGACCTTGTTCCCTGTGGGTGAAATTGAAAAACCAGAAGTGCGTCGCATTGCAGAGCAACTGGATTTAGCAACAGCCAAGAAAAAGGACTCAACGGGTATTTGCTTTATTGGTGAGCGTCGCTTTACTGACTTCCTAAAACAATACTTACCTGCACAAGCTGGAAAAATTGTTTTGGAATCAGGTAAAGAAGTTGGTGAACATCATGGCTTGATGTACTATACGCTGGGTCAACGCGGTGGTATCGGTATCGGTGGTATGAAAGGTGTACAAGAAGGTGCATGGTTCGTACTCCATAAAGATATTGCCAATAACCGACTAGTGATTGGTCAAGGACATGAACATCCATTGATGCAAAGTACACAGCTTTGGAGCGAGTCGATTGATTGGGTTGCAGGTGAACAGGACATTCCATCGGCTGGATTCCGCTGCACAGCGAAAACCCGTTATCGTCAGCCAGATCAAGCGTGTACAATTTATCGCGATGAACAGACTGAACATGGCATTCGGGTTGAGTTTGATGAGCCGCAACGCGCTGTGACTCCAGGACAAAGCGTGGTGTTCTACTCCGGAGAGGTTTGCTTAGGCGGTGGTGTGATTCACCATACCAATGCACCTGAACCAGATTTTATTTAAGGAAATTGGAAGCGAAGCATGGTCGAGTTACCCTTTCAGCACACTCAAGCGTTGAATGTTAGACAGAACCGTGCTCTAGCATTGGCCGCAGTCTTTCAGTCAACTCAGTTAACACATATGACTGCCATGGCGGGCCAGCAAAGCATTGGCGACAGTGGTAATTTCTATTTTGAGCTATTGATTAAAGCCAGCCTGAATATACGTCCTACCGCCAACAATGCTACGCAAACCCTAGATTTTTTTAATCAACTTGCAGATATTTCCCTCGGTTTAAAAACATTAGAAGGCTGTATTACCCAGCCTTTTAATACCGCACCGAAATCCCGTGTTCCGAAGATGTCCACTGCCAAACTGCCAATGTCCTATGCGATGGCCTTATTGCAGTTGGAAAAGAAAGTCTACAGCAACCCTGAATACGTCAAAATCATCGAAACAGCCCAACAAAAAATCTTAAAACAACTGTCTTTTTTCGATAATAATTATTTACACCCAAGCATCATTGCCAATCTCGCACAGACTTATGTCGAAACTGCAGGACAAATTAATCCGCGTATTTTAGTCCGCGGTAATGCCGAAGCATTTAAAGACATCAATCATACCAACCGTATTCGTGCATGCCTCTTTACAGGCTTACAACTTGCACATTTATGGAAGCAGCTCGGTGGCAGCTCATGGAGTATGATCTTTAGTAAACGCAAATTATTGCAAGATATTCAAGCTCTCGCTCGTTTGCAGTATCAGGTGGTATAGACCGATGCTACAACGAATTTATTTTTATGTTTATTCCAAAATTAAGGAATCTGTATGAATGCTTTAACCGCACTCTCGCCACTTGATGGACGTTACGCTAGCAAATGCGATGCCCTACGCCCTTTTTTGTCTGAGTTTGGTTTAATCCACGCTCGTGTCACGGTTGAAGTGCGTTGGTTACAAGCACTTGCAAATCGTGCAGAAATCATTGAAGTTGCGCCGTTTTCAAATGAAACCAATGCGGCTTTAGATGCAATCGTTTCAAACTTCTCAGAAGAAGATGCAAACCGCATTAAAGAAATTGAACGCACTACGAACCACGATGTAAAAGCAGTTGAATATTTCCTTAAAGAAAAAATTGCTAATATTGATGAATTACAAAATGCAGGCGAATTTATTCACTTTGCATGTACCTCTGAAGACATCAATAACTTGTCTCATGCGCTTATGCTGAAAAATGGTCGTGAGGTTTTGGTTGCAAGTATGAAGCAACTTCTCAATGCGATTTCAGCTTTGGCAACAACGCATGCTGAACAACCGATGTTGTCTCGTACACACGGTCAAACGGCAAGCCCGACTACGCTGGGTAAAGAGATGGCAAACGTTGCTTATCGTTTAGCGCGCCAAATCAAGCAATTTGAAAATGTTGAATTACTCGGCAAAATCAATGGTGCTGTCGGTAACTATAATGCTCACCTTTCTGCTTACCCTGAAATTGACTGGGCTGCACATGCACAAGCATTCGTTGAGTCTTTAGGTCTAAGCTTCAACCCGTATACCACACAAATCGAGCCACATGACTATATGGCTGAGTTATTTGACGCTTTACGCCGTTACAACACCATCTTGATCGACTTTAACCGTGACGTTTGGGGTTATATCTCACTCGGTTACTTCAAACAAAAGTTAAAAGATGGCGAAGTGGGTTCTTCAACCATGCCGCATAAAGTTAACCCGATTGACTTTGAAAACTCTGAAGGTAACTTGGGTATTGCCAATGCTGTTTTAGGTCACTTAGGTGAAAAGCTGCCTGTTTCGCGCTGGCAACGTGACTTAACTGACTCAACCGTATTACGTAATATGGGTGTTGGTTTTGCCCAAAGCTTAATTGCTTTTGATGCCTGCATAAAAGGCGTTGGTAAACTTGAACTGAATGCTGCACGTTTAGACGAAGATTTAAATCAAGCACAAGAAGTTCTTGCAGAGCCGATCCAAACTGTTATGCGTCGCTACAATGTTGAAAAGCCATACGAAAAATTAAAAGCACTTACTCGTGGTCAAGCAATGACACGTGAGATGATGGTGAACTTCGTCAATGGTGATGAACTTGCACAAGTACCAGCTGATGAGCGTGCTCGCCTAGCTGAGTTAACACCTGCAACCTATACGGGTAATGCAGCTGAACAAGCAAAACAAATCAATGACTTGATCAGCAAAATCTAAAACTGATTGACTTAAAAAGCAGAGCTTCGGCTCTGCTTTTTTATAATTTAGAAAGTTAGTGTCCAAACATTTAATTCACAACGAATTTGTAGGTTTTACTCAACTCATCATCCCCCGCTCCATAAAAACCCATAGAAATACTAATATCATAGGCTCCTTTATATTTTGGCACTCCTTCCACCCTTAATTTATTATACGCACTTATATCATTTGTATTAATCGGCTTTACTTCAACCCCCATATCACTTGGAAAGTTTGTTTTTATCTCAAAACTTCTTTCTATAACTCTTCCACCTGTAATCGTAATATCCTGACTATAATTTTTATTCATATGAGCGATTGGTAATTCACTAGGTTGTACTTGATAATTTCGACTACATCCCATTAAAGCGAAACATAGAGTAAAGATAAATGTGAAATTCATACCAAACCCTTAAACTACGACTATTCAATTACTCTTGAACTATAAAAGTGTATTTTTTGTCTATTTCAGCATCCCCGCCAGCGTAAAACCCAGCTGAGATATGAACTGTAAATGTACCTTTATACTTTGGAGTTCCCTTAATTTCTATTCTATTATATCCATCTAAATCATCAACAGGTCGAACCTCGACTCCTAGATCCTTTGGGATATCTGTATTTAATGGCTTATGCTTATCAATAACTTTTCCACCAGAAATATGAATGACCTGATGATAAAATTGATTAACATGGGCTACATCTAAATTTTCAGGTGTAATCTCATATTTCTTGCCACAGCCTTGCAGCGCAAAAATAACAAAAACAATTAAAATCAATTTGTATTTCATTAAAAATCATCCTGAACATTACGACTACTAAGAAAAAAGAAGTTTACTTATTTTCCTCTTCCAACTCCTTTTCTGTGCAGTATCTTGGGACAACCTTCATAGCTTTTACATCAAAATATTCGTCGCATACCTCCTTACCAGTTTCATCTTTTCTTCTATATAATTGTTTTTTTTGCTCTTCACTCATCGAATCTAAGTAATTATAAAAATACAGATGATCAATCACTTCTGGATCATTAAAACTGGTACTTAACTCAATTCCAAATGGCTCACCTTTTTGATTTTCATTACAATCTGCCTTAAGGTTGTAGCTCACGCGTGTTTTGGAATGGAATTTACTTCTAATTTCATCATGCATAGGGTATGCACCGACAAGTACACCCTCTACATCAATCGCATCTTTAAAGATACTTCTCACTTGTTCGGTATCTGGTTTCTTCAGTTCTTCTTCAATTTCTGCATCTGTTTCTTTTTTAATATCATGTGCTGGACGTTCTAAACGAAATCGAAAACTATCAATTTGCTTATCATTTTTTCTCTCAACCAAGCGAACGCCTATATCATCATAGATATATAAATTGGTTAAATTAGCTCCATCTGTACTGTCCACTTTTCTATAATTTTTTCCCAATGCTTTGAGCCAAGGGTCTACAGTAGAATTCAGATAGAGATCTGTGCCGTTATAATTAATTGCACAGCCATGCACCTTAAATTGATGCTTCTGGTTTAATTTCTTGATAAATCCTTCTGTATCAGCACTTGGTTGCCCTGCTGACTGGTCATTACTGCAACTGATACATACAAAGCTGATAAGCAGAATTCCAAAAATATTAAATTTATTCATATTCAATACAGTTATTTTTTCACAGGATAGTCGTCACAACCGCCGCCTAAAATAGGATGATCGCGATCAGGGCCTTCACAGAATGCTTTACGCTGTCTCGCTTTCTCCTCATCACTCATCGAATCAAAAAAATTATAAAAATACAGATGATCAATCACTTCTGGATCATTAAAACTGGTACTTAACTCAATTCCAAATACGTCACCTTTTTGATTTTCATTACAATCCGCCATGAGATTGTAGCTCACCCGTGTTTTTGCATGGAATTTACTTCTAATTTCATCATACATGGGATATGCACCGACAAGTACACCCTCTACATCAACCGCATCCTTAAAGATACTTCTTACTTGTTCCGTATCCGGTTTCTTTAGCTCTTCTTCAATTTCTGCATCTGTTTCTTTCTTTATATCGTGTTCTGGTCTTTCTAAACGGAAACGAAAACTATCAATTTGCTTGTCATTTTTTCTCTCAACCAAGCGAACGCCTATATCATCATAAATATATAAATTGGTTAAATTAGCTCCATCTGTACTATCCACTTTTCTATAATTTTTTCCCAATGCTTTGAGCCAAGGTTCTACAGTAGAACTCATATAGAGATCTGTGCCGTTATAATTAATTGCACAGCCATGCACCTTAAATTGATGCTGTGGATTCAATTTTTTCACAAACCCTTCAGTATCTGAATTCGTCTGTGCTGCAGACTGACCATTACTACAACTCATACATAAAATCATGGGTAAAAAACCGACTAGAACTTTTTTAGAATAGCTGATGGCTTTAATATTCATGCAAAGACTGGTTAAAATATTAACTATTTTCTGACTATTGTTTATGCTTGCCATACTTCATCATTTCCAGCATACACTTTGTTCTTAAATATTCCATACAAGCACTTTATACTATAAAAAGAAGCGATGTCCTCCTCTTTTCTAAAATCTTGCTCACCAACAAACTTACCAGTATTTAACACCTTGCTGGTATATCCGAAGAAGCCAATCACTGTAAATGTGAAATAATGCGCAGCTTAGGTATATTCTCCAGTTTGGCTGCGCCACCTAAAATAAGCGCAAGCTCAAAACTGAAGATATCATTTTTTTAACTCACTCTACTTTTGATCACACGGTCAAAAAGAGTTTTATTTCCAGCAACTTATCTCTAAATCACCTTTATTCTTGTACAAGAATAAAGGCTCGGATCAAACAATCGCATTCATGCTTAATACTCGGCAACATTTTTGGAAAAATTTAGCACCTTGTAAATGAATAAACAGCGATAGATTTAACCCAACTTAGACATAATCCACCGTTCTGGTTTTTAACAGATCGAGTTGCAGCATTTTTTTCTTTTTACGACGATATGCGATCAGCAAACCAATGAACCATACTGGTGAAAAAGCCAGCGCAATCAGCGTATCGTGATCTAAAGCCAAGATCACAATGGTAAAAACCAAAAATGACATGGTGAACCATGCCATAATCAAACCACCTGGCATTTTAAATTTAGACTGCTGATGCAACTCTGGGAATTTTTTCCGATAGCAGATATAAGACAAAATAATCAGCATAAAGGTAAAAATACATAGAATCGAAGTCAATGCTGAAATGATGGTAAATGCCGTCATGACATTCGGCACAATAAATAAAATCGAGGTTCCAATCGTGACACAAGTCATGGAAAAGATCAGACCGCGAATCGGCACTTTTCTTTTTGACAATTTACTAAAACTTTTCGGCGCATCATTATCTAGAGATAAACCATAAAGCATACGACTGGTCGCAAAAATCCCACTATTTGCCGAAGAAAGTGCAGACGTCGCCACCACAAAATTGACCAATCCCGCCGCAATCGGCAATCCAATCAGGGAAAACATTTCCACAAAGGGACTTTTTTCTGGTGAGATTTTTGCCCAAGAGGTCACTGCGATAATACAAACCAAGGCACCGACATAGAACAACAAAATACGTAATGGAATCGAATTGATGGCTCTAGGCAATGATTTATGTGGATCTTTGGTTTCGGCTGCAGTGGTTCCGACCAGTTCAATACCGACAAAGGCAAAAATCGCAATCTGAAAGCCTGCTAAAAAGCCAGTAACCCCATAGGGGAACATTGATTGAGTTTCAAATACATGGCTCATCGAAGCTTTGACACCACTCGGCGAGGTAAAGCCAGTGCTGATTAAATAAATCCCTGCAAGAATAAACAGAATAATGGCGGAGATTTTGATTAAAGAGAACCAGAACTCCAACTCACCAAACATACGAACGGCGACAAAGTTCAGGATGGTTAAAATTGCCAGTGAGGTAAATGCAGGTATCCAAACAGGAACGTCAGGATACCAGAACTGCATATACCCCCCAATCACAATCACATCGGCAATTGCGGTAATAATCCAGTTACACCAATAGGACCAACCCAGAAAGAAACCTGCCCAAGGGCCGATATACGCTGTTGCAAAATCAGCAAAGGTCTTAAAATTAGTATTTGCCAGCAATAGCTCACCCATTGCCCGCATCACAAAGAAAAAGAAAAAACCGATAATTAAATAAGTTAAAACAATTGAAGTACCCGAAACACTCAAGGTTTTACCAGAACCCATAAATAGGCCTGTACCAATTGCACCACCAATGGCGATCATCTGGATATGACGATTGGTCAAAGAACGTTGTAACTTTTCTTCATCCTGCTGCGTCATATGTTGACTGCCAAGCAGATCTCCTTGCAGAAGTTGCTTTTCATTATTCTGAGTCATGTCATCCTTACTCCAATGTATAACAGCCGTTATCATTGCCTGATATCAATAAATTATTTTTAAAATGCTTTAATTTAAAAGTTCCATTTTCTAAAAATTATTTTGAAATTAATAATTTAAATAATTCACCTCATCTATAAATTGTTGGTATTAGATCCCTTCTCAACACGCTAAAATTTATTTTTTATTAATCAAAACTATTTTAGCCGCAAGCATCATATCTCATTCATGAATAAGTTGAAGAAGATGCTCTTCATGTCCGCTTAATTAATACCCAATTAACATGAAATATAAACCATATGGTCAATCATAATTTGCGCTTATCTATTTTATTCATGGAATTAAGAAACATTTATCATCGAGAAAAACAGAAAAATATGGCTAAAAAATTACAGCATAAATATCATTAATTAAGCGCTAAATTAGCGATTTGTTCAAATACAATGCATTAGGTTCTAATTTGCAATATTGATATTGAGCAACCGTACAGATGCACCCGCTTTAACATGTAACTGATGCGCTTGTTCCTCATTCAATATCACTTGCGTGGAATCTGGCTGGCTATACGTCAGAATGGCGCGGAAATTTTCATAATCGTCATTGGCAACAATATAAGGCTCATCACCAAGCGCAATCAGATCAGATGACTCAACCTTTGCCATCACCACATGGCTGTCTCTAATCGCTCTTAAATTTTCAATATCAGCCTGTAAAGTCGCACCCGCATCAAAGATATCAACATAGCCCTTATAGCGTAGACCTTCTTCAATCAACAGATTATATGCGGGTACTGTATTTGGGTGAACTGCTGCAATCACAGCTTTGGCCTCATCAGGCAACATATCGACATAAAGTGGATGTCGCGGCATCAGTTCTGCAATGAAGGCTTTTTTTCCTGTTCCACTCAGATAATCTGCTTTGGTAAATTCCATATCAAAGAATTTATGTCCAACCGCATCCCAAAACGGTGAACGGCCATTTTCATCTGAAAAGCCACGCATTTCAGCCACAATGGTTTCTTCAAAATATTGTCTAAAAGCAGAAAGGAACAGAAACCGAACTTTAGACAAAAACTTGCCATTCTTATTTAAGCGATAGTCAGGATCTAAAAATAGAGTACATAGTTCACTACAGTTGGTATGGTTATTACTCAAATACAAAGTTGGTAATGCTTTATAGACATTCAGTGGTTCTGAAGAATGCACTTGCGTACCCACATGGAAATTATACCAAGGCTCTTTTAAGCCCAAGGCAACTTCTATTCCACACACTCCGACCACCTTATGCAGTGTGGTGTCTTCTAATGCAAATAAATAGCCCTGCTCCGACTTTTCTAGTTTACCTTCAACCGTCTTTATCGCTCGGTCTATACGTGCAGCCAGTATTTCCATATCAGGTTGCAAAGAGGTTAAGCCAAAACCTGCTTTTTGTGCCAAGTGATAAAGATCATGGATGTCTTTTTGTTGGATATAGCGAATGATCATCATGTCATTTACCCTTATTTTGCGTTAAAACAAACGCAGCACAAGCTACACTGTTTGTTCTCTCGAGTAAGACCTTCAATTCATGCGATCTGTGTTGAACCATGCACAATCCTGACATTTGTTATTCCTTAATTCTTAAATTTTTCCCTAGCCTCAGCTCAGTGATGACCAAGCTGGCTTTATTTATCTAAGTCTTTTTTGTGACTTTTCATCAAGCTGAAATCAAATTTGAATACACTAAACTGATCAACAGCGGTGCTGATTACTCTATTATTCAAAAACTAATTGGCACAAAAAATTTAAAATTAAGCAAAAAATGAGCTGTTTTTTAGCATTTTATTTATTGACAGTGACAATATGAAAAATTATAGGATCAATCTAAAAGGAAAATAGAGACATCTCTCTATTTGAATACGGTCGAACCTATCCGAACTAGTTTAGTTTTATAAATAATAGAGATGCCCCAGCAATCATTTTAACTTAACAACTGAATAAGAGATAAAGTGCAATAATAAAAAAAGCAAAGCTGAAGCTTTGCTTTTTGTGATTTTCACCTAACCAAGGCTTAGCTAGGAGACTTTAAATCAACATTAATATGCTGATTTACCATGTAATGATCCCGCCATACTTGAACGGAATTGTGTTCCCCACTTACCATCTACATTCGTAATAATATAAAAGGAATCAAAGGTATGACCTGGGATCGGTTTCCCGGCCTTATCTAAACGGGTAAAAGATAAAGCAACATGATATTTATTCGGATTATTTTTACCATCACTGCCTGATTGCACAACGTAACGATAATCCCAACGGGTATTTTCCCAACCAATCGATTTTGCAAGTTTTTGCAAATCCTGATCTTTTGCATACGCCTCTGGCGTTTGCCAAACAGTTACTTGATTACCAGACATACGAACATGTGGATAATTCAACGTTTTTGCCCATGCAAGTTCATCTTTAGCGTTAAATGTAGTTAAAAAATCATCTAATGCCTTACATGGCACTTCAAATTGTGGGCTATAGCGGCCTTTTGCATCTTTTGCACAACTGTCTGGTAATGCTGCCTGAGCCGAAACGGTAAAAAGCTGTGAAGTTAAAATGCCTGCAGCCAATAATGTAGATGCTTTAACGAAAGATTTCATAATTTATTCCTTGAGATAAAATCCATTTTTACAATCTGTTTTGAATCATGAGAAAAGCAGATTGCTATTTATATAGACTTGAAGCATTCAAGCCCTTTCCAATATCAAATGCTCTATGACAAATGACATAGTTGATTACAGACTTGCTAAAGTCTCTGAGGTAATTCTGCGAATTGATCCATCTGTCAGTAATTTAGATTGTTCTGGATCATGTCCATATAAGACAAAGGCACCTTTGGACTGTAGCTGCTTAAATAAATTAAAATTATTTAACATTGCCTGAGCATCATTCACCACCATGGCATCTGGTAGCGTCATCTTTTCAAGGGAAGCTTTTAAGTAACAAGCATCTGCGGTGATCACCACATCTTTACCTTCTATTTTGACTTTGAGAGATTGATGTCCTGGTGTGTGACCAAAACTCGGGATTAACATCACAGAACCATCACCAAATAAATCATGCTCACCATCAACTTCAAGCCGATCATGACCTAAATCGTAATGACGTGGTACATAGATTTCTTTTTCAATATTTTCTTCGTTTTTAGCAGCCTGCCATTCACGTTTCTGAATAATGAGACGCGCATTGGGAATGCAGGCATTACCACCACAATGGTCAAAATGTAGATGAGAATTAATGATGAAATTAATTTTTAACGGATCAACACCAAATGCTTCCAAGCGTTTTGCAACATCCTCACCTGGAACAAAATCTACAGTGGTTAAGTCTGCAAATCCACCTAAGGCTTTTTTAAACACAGATTCATCTTCTGACTGCAGCGACAATTCCAATCCAGTATCAAATAAGACCGTCCCTTTAGGATGCTCAATCAAATAGCATGGAACAGGAATCGCCAGACTCCCAGTTTCTCCAGCCATAAAAAAACCATAAGGCATTGTGATCCAGCCACATGTCATGGCATATAATTTCACTTCTTCCATTTTAAAGTTCCTTTTTAACGTTACGCTTTCAAAAAACCAAACAACCTTTTGGCTGCTTTATTCACAAACCTCCCGTGCAGATATATTTCAACTCCGTATATTCATCCAAACCATACTTAGACCCTTCACGACCAAATCCTGAGGATTTAATCCCACCAAATGGCGCCTCCGTTGTCGAAATTAAACCTGTATTAATTCCCACCATTCCATATTCCAAAGCTTCGGAGACTCGGATGCTACGCTTTAAGCTCTCCGTAAAAATGTATGAGGCCAAGCCATACTCGGTATTGTTTGCACGCTGAATGACTTCTTGGTCAGTCGTAAATTTAAAAATCGGTGCGAGCGGAGCAAAGGTTTCTTCTTTGAAACACAACATTTGATCATTGGCATTGATGACAATCGTGGGTTCAAAAAAGTGAGTTCCTATTGCTGACTTTTGACCTCCCAAAATCAGCTCAGCACCTAAATCAATTGCGTCATCAATATGTGAAATGATTTTGTTCACTGCTTTTTGGTTAATTAAAGGGCCAAGATCAACGCCTTCTTGCAAACCATTTCCAAGTTTTAATTGAGAAACTTTAATTTTTAATTTTTCAACGAATGCATCATGAATAGATTCATGAACAAAAATACGATTGCTACACACACAGGTTTGCCCTGCATTTCTAAACTTACTATCGATCGTGCCCTGCACCGCCAAATCTAAATCAGCATCATCAAAAACAATCAAAGGGGCATTTCCACCCAACTCAAGTGACATTTTTTTTAGCGTCGACGCTGATTGCTGCATTAATAAAGCACCTATCGGCGTGGAGCCAGTAAAACTCACTTTCTTTACAATCCTGCTCGCCGTTAAAACGGGTGCAATTTCTTGTGCGTGACCTGTAACAACATTCAAAACCCCGCTTGGTATTCCAGCCTTTTCCGCTAAATAGGCCAATGCTAAAGCACTAAAAGGCGTCTCTTCAGAAGGCTTCACAATCATGGTACAACCCGCAACCAAGGCTGGAGCAGCTTTACGTGTAATCATCGCTGCTGGGAAATTCCAAGGCGTAATCGCGACACAAACCCCAACTGGCTCACGAATCGTTTTTAACCGTTTATCATTTGTCGGTGCAGGAATAGTATCGCCGTACATGCGACGTCCCTCTTCTGCAAACCAATCAATAAAACTGGCTGCATAGCTAATCTCACCTTTTGCCTCATTCAGTGGCTTACCCTGTTCGATGGTCATGATGGTGGCTAACTGATCTTTATAATCCAGCACTAATCTCGCCCAATTTTTCAAAAGATCAGACCGTTCTTTGACACTTTTCATTTTCCAAGCCTGCAGGGCATCCGAAGCGGCTTGAATTGCCTCATGAATTTGTTCAACCGCTAAGGCTGGAATGGTTGCAATAAGATCATTATTTGCAGGATTAAAAACCTCAATCGACTGTTGATTAGAGGATTCAACCCAATTTCCGTTGATATAAGCTAAATTTTTAAATGTGTCTAAATGAAGAATATCCATATTTAATCCTTAGTAACGTTCTAAATAGCGTTGTCGCTTTTTCACAAGAGTGGATTGATCAATCCCTAAAATTTGTGCGGCTTTTTGCGTCGTTTTATATCGCTCTAAAGCCTGAGAAATTATGTTGTATTCAAATTCATCGACCTGTCTTTTGAGACTTTGATCTGTACAAGACGTGTGTCCTTTTTGAATTGATTGCTGAATATTTGCTGGAATATCCAGCGGTTGGATAATATCCATTTCACTCATGACGACTGTCTGTTCGACAAAGTTGGTCAACTCTCTTATATTTCCTGGCCATGCATATCTTTTGATTAACTCAATCGTTTCCTCTGCATAACTTTTATTCAATCTGTATTTTTTATTGAAAATTTCTAAATAAAGTTCTAGTAATGGACCCAATTCATTTAGGCGGTCTTTTAAATCATCAAGATGCAAAGTGGCTACACAAACACGGTAATACAAATCGTTTCTGAACAATCCTTTTTCAACCAAGCCCAATAAGTCATGGTGTGTCGCGGAAATAATACGAACATCTGTATAAATATATTCAAAACCGCCTACTGGAATAAAACGATTGTCCTCCAAAACCTTCAAAATTTTTGCTTGTAGTGCAAGCGGTAAATCACCGATTTCATCTAGGAATAATGTTCCGCCATTCACCGCTTCAAACAATCCTTTTTTCCCTTTCTGTAGCGCCCCAGTAAATGCACCTGGCACATAGCCAAAAAGCTCTGATTCCAACAATCCTTCAGGCATCGTGGCACAGTTTATTTCTAAAAAAGGTTTATCTCGACGTCCACTGCATTTATGAATATGACGTGCTAAAACAGTTTTCCCTGTCCCAGTATTACCCTGTATTAAAATTTTAATATCGGAAGATGCTATTCTTTCGGCTTTTTTATAAGTACGATTGGTCGAATCACTTAAATGCTCTAAAAAACCTGTAGTTGATTTTAAACCTGAATATTTTTTCTGTGTATTTTTAATATCCTCCAGTTCTCTTTGTGCATTCTGTGCTTCTGTTAATGCCGTAATATCTCTTACAGAGGTAATAACCGCAATTAACTTCTTTTTCTCATTAAATACTGGATGCCCAGTAACCAATAATTCTTTCCCATTTTTTAAGGACTGAAGCAATGTTTTCTCTTGATGTGTTTTAATCACATCAAGAGAAACAGATCGAGAAATAACACCTTGTTTTACTAAGCTTTGGATTGGGGTATTTAACAGATTTTCACGACTCAAACCTGTGAGCTGTAAATATCCATTATTCACAAATAAGATAATTCCCTTTTCATCTGTAATGAAAACACCATCATCGATAGCATCAACAATTGAAATAAACATTTTCTTTGAAATGCCTATTTCATTGAGATCACGATTTAATAGAAAATCTACCCAATCCATTTTTTCATTCCTTTGATTTTAGTAAGCCGCCTCATAGATTTTTTCAATCTCTTGAAGATTCAGCTTTCTCGGATTATTCCGTAGCAATCTTTCAATTTTAATTGCTTCAGCTGACAGCTCTGGAATAACCTCTTTAGGTATATTGAAATGATTCAATCCCTTTGGAATATTAACCATCTCACATAAAAGATATAATCGATCGATTACTTTGTTTGCGATTTGAATCGAATTACAACCAACAATAGGTTCATCAAAACACTGTGCGATGATCCTAAACTTATCTAAACATGCGACCTTGTTATATTCCATGACATAAGGTAACAACAGTGCATTACTTACACCGTGTGCAATATGGAACCGGCCTCCCAATGGATAAGCCAAAGCATGTACAGCACCTACACCAGCATTACCAAATGCAAGACCAGCCATTAAGCTTGCATTGGCTAAATCTTCCCGTGCTAGCATATTTTCTGGATTTGCATAGGCAGCAGGCAGTGATTTCATGATCAAAGTCATTGCCTGAATTGCGAAGGCATCGGTTAATGGAGATGCATTTACTGAGATAAACGATTCTATTGCATGGACCAATGCATCTACGCCACTTGCTGCGGTAATCGAAGGTGGACAACTTACCGTCATTTCTGGGGCAATAATGGCGACATCAGGTAGTAAATAATCACTAACAATTCCTTTTTTTACCTGATTTACAGTATCAGATAAAATAGCGATATTGGTTACCTCGGAACCTGTTCCTGCCGTTGTTGGCAGTACAATTAAAGGTAATCCTTTCTGCTCAACCTTATTTTCGCCAAATAAACTATCCAAAGGCACATTATTATTTCCATATATTGCAACGCATTTAGCAGTATCGATAACACTCCCGCCACCTATAGCGACAATTCCATTATATTGATCTCGCTCAAAAAATTGTTTTGTTTTGAGTACAACTTCAATTTCAGGTTCTGGTGTAATATCTGAATAAATCGTATATTCAATATTATTATTGATTAAATTCTGTTTTATTTTTTCTACTGCTACAGAATTTAACACTCCTTTATCAGTTAAGATCAAAATCTTTGACATTTTCAACCGATGGATATGATGAATGAGTTCCTCAGAAGCCCCAATACCTGTAACCAGTTTACTGACCGATTTAAATAGATGAATTGACATATTCATAATCCCTTATTGCTTATTCCCATCAGAATATTGCAATGAATATGCCAAGTTTTTAATCCTTATTTTTCAAAGGTTTAATTTTTTCTTATTATTCTCTTTGATGAATATATTCATAATAACATGTCATTAATTCATAATTTTATTTTTATATGGATTGATTGAAAATAATTATGAATAGAGATCTTAGCTAAAATATTCTCATAAGCTTTTACAGGTATTCATGACCAATAAAAATAAAAACTCAATCTTTCTTAAAAACACAAATATTTAGGCCATAAAAAAGCCCTTGTTTTCACAAGGGCTTTTTTATTAATTTGGCAGAGGATCAAGGACTCGAACCTTGACGAACGGTTTTGGAGACCGTCATGCTACCATTACACCAATCCTCTATAACAACATGATGAAAGTCCTTCTGACTTCATCATAAAGAAAGTAGTAATACTCTCTTAAATATGGTGGGGGCGAAGAGACTCGAACTCTTACACCTTGCGGCGCTGGAACCTAAATCCAGTGCGTCTACCAATTTCGCCACGCCCCCGATGGGTGTGTATATTAGAGATAAACCCTGCGACTGACAAGCCCTTTTTATAAAAAAACTATGTTTATGAAAGCTAATGCTTTTTTAATATACAGATCAAATAAATTACACAAATAAAAAAAGGACCTTCTCTCGAAGGCCCTTTTCAAATTTGGCAGAGGATCAAGGACTCGAACCTTGACGAACGGTTTTGGAGACCGTCATGCTACCATTACACCAATCCTCTATAACCACATGATTAAATCCTCTCAGATTTAACCATAAAAAAAGCAAGATAAACTTGCTTTTTAAATATGGTGGGGGCGAAGAGACTCGAACTCTTACACCTTGCGGCGCTGGAACCTAAATCCAGTGCGTCTACCAATTTCGCCACGCCCCCGATGGGTATGCATATTAGTGAGAAACATGCAGCATGACAAGTCTTTCACCTAAAAAAACCAATCAACTGAACACATAATATTCAAATCTAGCATTGATGTTTATTTTTACGGCAAATCAATGGCATTTAGGCTGTTTTTTGCAGCTAAAACCGAATTAAAGCGTTGTTTAACATGCTTTTGGGTTAACCCATTCAATAAAGGAAGAAAAACCTCAAATTCAATCGGAAGCTGAATCTGTAGTTGTTGACAATGTAAAACGGCCCAATCGTGATAAGTACTCGCCTTTAAGCGAGATTGAGTCAACCATTCATACACAATAACCCCCAAAGCATAGAGATCACTTTGAATACTTTTCCCTGCCCCATGAAAAAGCTCGGGTGCCATATAATGTGGTGTTGCATCCAAGCTCTGCATGGGCTGCCCAATTCTAAAACATTGCTCAAAATCGATTAATCTGCACGAATGACCGTATAAACGAAAATGTTCAGTTTTCAGATCACCATGCACCCAACCTGCTTGATGCAAGCTATCTAAAGCCTCGAACGCGCTTAGAATCTTTTGTTTAATTCTGTTCAGGGATTCGGATGCCGAAATCGGAATAAAAAAATGGGGGCTATCGATGCTCACTAAACCCTGCCCAGCCTGATCGATAGCAACATCACTTTTAATTTGACTCAGTGGAATGATTGCATACGGCAATAAAAAATTTTGCTCGATGCCCTTAAATTTCTGATAAAAATCCAATTCACGTAAAAATGCTTGTTCCAAAATAGGATGGCTATCGGCTTGATGGAATTTAAGCCAATAACCTTGTTGCTCCACTTGAAAGGTATAAACACGTCGCCCAAAGGCATAGCTTTGTGCTTTAGTCCTTAGCCTTAAATCTTCAAGTTGAATTTCTGGATCAGAGATCCACGTAGTAAAACTCATTCTGCTGCTTTTCGTCCTGCTTCCGCAATGATGTTAAACAATGCTCAATGGTTTTACCAATCCGCGCATGAATTTCAATTGAGGCGATTTTTGGCCAAGTTGCCCGCTCGCCCTCTTGTTGCAATACTTTAAACAGTTTCGGACGTGGATTTTGCAACATATAGCTATAGTGTCTGAGACCATATTTGGCAATGATATTCACATCACCATAATAACGCTGCCCTAAAATCCCGTAACCATGATCAAGCATACGGCGAATCGGGAAAAAACTCCCCATATAGCTTCGGGTTAGATCCATCACATCCATGGCAATGGTTTTGCCTTGATGGCGGATAATTCGTTCTGGCCAACTGAGCACATCTCGGCGGAAACGGTTGCTGTCACTTTGCATAAACGGCACGATATGCGGATTGACCTGACTGGCAATGGTGTAATTAATATTATACAACCGAGCCATTTTCTCCTGTGGGAAATCACTACGCATACTGCCATCCACCCATTTGGTATTGGCAAGGTACGGTGTATGTTGTCCATCATAACGTTTACTGGTCAAATGCACAGGTGGAAATAATACAGGTACAGCACAAGAAGCCAGTACGGCACTCCATACCAATACATTCGGTGCGGTTAATGCATTCATAATACGTGGGTTCTGTGCGGTATTATACGGCGCAATCACAATATTAATATGTCGTTTGGACTGCTTATATGCCTCGGCAAAAGTAACATCACCCAAGTTCTGCATCAGGAATTTTTTTAAATACATCACATCCGCAACCCCACCACGGCCCCGAATCAATTCACTGATTTTCCTAAACTTAAAGGCATCACTAAAAAAGTGTTCACCTTGCAGCAATTCAGGCACTTTATCAGGTGTAGACACGCCTAACATGCCTGTCATGATTGCCCCAGCACTTGAACCTGATAAAACTTGCGGCATCAAATCCTGCTCCAAGAGCGCCTTACAAACGCCAGTATGGAATAAACCCAAAGTTGCGCCACCTGAAAACATCAAAGCGGGTTGACCATAAGCTTTTTGGCATTCTTCAAAAAACTGAATTTTCTCTTTCAATTGGAAAGTAATACACTCACTCGAAGCTAAGTAACGCAAGCAGTCACTCATTTCTTCAACATAGTTTTCAATGATCTTTTTGGTACCAAAATAAGTTTCGGCAAACAGCATCGGATGCCCAATATTGGCAAAGTCATATGACAGACCTTCTCTTAACACATAGATCAAATCCAGCGTGCGATGCTGCATACGATATTTTTTTAATAGGTTATAGCGTTTCGAAAGGATTTCCGCATCAAAATATGGCGACTCATTGTCATATTTCCATGCCTCATGACCAGATTCTTGATCCAGTTTTAGTGCAATTTCTTTCCACTCTGTATAAGAGCTTGCATGTCGTAGGCGTTCTTGCAATACATCAACTCTATGTGACTGATATGTATTCTTTTTCTCTTGAACTCTATTGAACATTTGCAATCCTGATTTTCAGCTTATTTTTTATATGCTTGCACCTATACAATGCAAAATGCTGCCGCAACAATCAAGGGTAAAATCGATTTATTTCGATATTTCTGATGATATTTTCTTTATTTCAGTAATAGCAGTGATAGTATCCCTATTCATCATTGAGTTTGGTTTATATGTATGGCTATCCTTGATTTACCCGAATCTATCCTTCAATCCTTATCGAGTGTATTAACACAGCTGCAGCAAGTTCTCCCAGAACCAAAGCAACCCACGGATTTCTCTGCAATCGCCTTCCGTTGGGAAAATCAGCAGCTGGTCGCCATACAGCAACCCAAGAAAATGTATCTGGAAGACTTAAAGGGAATTGAGCGCCAAAAAGACAAAATCATTCAAAATACACTGCAGTTTTTGAATGGCTTACCTGCCAATGATGTATTACTGACAGGTTCTCGCGGTACAGGGAAATCATCGATTGTACGTGCCCTATTGACTGAATATTCCGCTCAAGGTTTACGTTTGATTGAGATTGAACGTGATGATTTATCGGATTTACCTAAGATTCAAAAACTGATTGAGAATCGTCCTGAAAAATTTATTGTCTATTGTGATGATCTTGCCTTCAATGCTGAAGACGAGAACTACCGTAGCTTGAAAAGTGTGCTGGATGGTTCACTGCAATCTGGTTCGAGCAATTTTATTATTTACGCAACCAGTAACCGCCGTCATTTACTGCCTGAGTTTATGCATGAAAATACCCCTGTGCGTAAGGTCGATGTACCGCAATATACAGAACTGCATCCACAGGAAGCGATTGAGGAAAAAATTTCGCTTTCTGATCGTTTTGGTCTGTGGTTATCGTTCTATCCTATGGACCAACAACTCTACTTAGCAATCGTTGAACACTATATTGTCAAAGCCAATTTGGACTATAACGATCTGGTTCGTGGTGAAAGTTTGAAATGGTGCCAAGCACGTGGGCAACGCTCTGGTCGTGCTGCTTACCAGTTCTCAAAACACTGGATTGGCTCACAAAACCTAGAGAAACTATCAAACAAAGCATCCGCATAAATGTCCTGAAAAGCTGTAGCTTTGTCCTTATTTCCGCTTAGCATCGGCAATTGTTTCTCATACTCTAGCTGTCACAGCATGGATTGAGTTTAGGAAACAAGATGAAGAAACAATTGCCACCGACCTCCCTGACCAGCAAAATTATGGGCAAAAGCTTATTGCTTGCGCAAGGTACGCTCGATAAAGCCGTAAAATATTCGACCCTTCCATTTTCAGAACCTGAAATTATCCGTCCACGTACAGAAGAAAAATTTTATACCTGGACACATTATGGAATTTTCTTTCCGCTACTTCCAGAACCGCATCGTTATTTAAATATCATGATTTTATTGGGTACGCCTGGCGCATTGGCTTTTGACCATGATGACATTACGCTGGGCAACCCTAGAAAAACAGCAACCTTCTTTTCCAGTACCGCGGCTGTAGATGAACACCTATTAAGAGCTTATCTCATTCCAGAACAAGCCAATATTCAAGACAATGGCACATTGATTGAACTGGGTGAAGAAGTTTCTATTCAAGGTACATTACCGAATATTCATCTCAAAGGTAGCTATCACGGGCTCAGCTTTGAATTTGATTTGGATGTCTCCGATCAAATTTCATGGTTTATTAAAACGCCGATCTATGATCATTTTAGTCTGTTGGCGAGCTTTAAAGGTCAGCTTGAGTATCAAGGTAAAACCACGCCTGCCGAAGGCTTATGCACCTATGAATATGCACGTGCAGCAGGTGCACATGGCGTGGTGAAAAAACTATTACCCGCACCATATAAATTACCTTTAGACTTTTTCACTTATCAAATTATTAATTTAACCGAGACCACCCAATTATTGCTCACCAAAGCCGATATTTTGGGTCAGCCTGCCGCCTATAGTCTGCATGTTCGCCATACCGATCAACCAGCAGAAATCTATACCAATGTGGAATTCAAAGTACTTGCCCATCAAGTTGATGATTATGTTTCTCCGAGTGGTAACAAAATGCGCTTACCACAACAGTTCTCTTGGTCAGTCAAAGATGATGCTGATCAAAAGGTTCTCGAGATCACTGCGGAAATTGATAGTCCATTTCGTTATGGTCATGGGATTGGTTATGCCAGCGCCTACACCTTCACGGGGGAATATTTAAATAAACCCGTTCAAGGTCGTGGTTATATCGAATATGTGGATGTAGAAGACCAAAACGCATTTAAGCAATAAATAAAAACAGTAAGCCTTTGCGATCCATCAAAGGCTTACTACTCACATGCGATGAAAATGATGTTGCCAATAACCGTTAAAGTGCTGCTGGCTTAAATGCATCAATCATTTGGTTAATTGAATCCTTGATCTCCGCTGCCACCTTTGCATCATAACCTTCCACCAAAAAACGGCTAATGAGCCCTTCAATCAAGGTATAAGTCACCTCAATCAACATCTCAGCCTTTGGATAAGTGTGTAGATATGCTGTGATTAAGTTTCTAATCCAAACTTTGTGTTCTTTTGACACAGAGATAATCTCTTGATCGCCCAAATGCGACTCCGCTACCGCTCTGACGAATAAGCAACCTTTAAAGTTATCTTCTTGAAACCATAATAAATGCCAATCGATCAGCCTATTCAATGCCTCTCGCCCTGTTGCATCGGCAACATAATTCAAAAGACGCTGTCTGAACTTTTCGTCCCGTGCCTCCAAGACTGATTTCACCAATTGATTTTTATTTTTGAAATAGGTGTACATCGTGGTTTTTGAACAGCCAGACTCATCTCGAATCAGGTCAACACCCACTCCAACAAAACTATTTTCATAAAATAATTTTTCTGCAGTATGCAAAATTTTATTGGCTGACTTTGACATAAAAATTTACTCAATCAAAATAGTACAGATCTGTACTATTTGTAATTTTAGTTTTATTATCGGCATAAAGCAACCCTGTCATGAGATCACCATGTTATCTTTATTCAACGGTAGAGAACATCTCGCCCCCATGCCCCAATCCATTGATGTCATAAGAAGCCTCATCGGTGGAACATTGAGTATTTTGATCTTAATTTTGCTCAGTAAATTGACCCACAATCTATTTATCATGGCACCATTCGGCGCAACCTGCGTTATTCTCTATGCGGTATCTCAATCGCCCTTGGCTCAACCCCGCAATGTGATTTTGGGGCATTTTGTCTCGGCTTTTATTGGTTTACTATTTCTTAAAGTGTTTGGTGTCTCGACACTGAGCATTGCCCTGTCTGTTGGCTGCGCCATCGCTGCCATGCAACTGTTACGCTGTGTACATCCGCCTGCAGGTGCAAATCCATTGGTGATTTTACTCACGGCAAATACCATTCAATACCATTGGAGTTTCTTATTCTTCCCAGTGCTGCTCGGTTCAATTGCATTGGTACTGGTTGCATGGCTGGTCAACAATTTAAAATCCGAGAAAAAATGGCCTGTGTATGGATTGGCTTTTATCCACAGCAAAAAGAATCTTCAATAAAATCCGGATCGATTAAGGCCTGCTCCATACGCTTTAATCGATTTCCTTTTAGCAATCCAAGTTAAATAAATAGAACGCATAAACTTTTGCTTGCAAATAATTTACTTTTCCATAAAATTAGGTAGGTCGGTATACATAGATTTATTTTCTTATGAGCTCGAAATCAGCAAAACAAAAAATCTTGGATGCAGCAGCAACCCTGTTTTATAACGATGGCATCAGTAACACAGGTATCAACAGCATTACAGAGAAAGCCAATGTGGCCAAAATGTCGCTGTACAATAACTTTGCGACCAAATCAGACTTAATCACGTGTTATATCGAAGCCCGTCATCAGGAATGGTTAGATTTATACCAAAAAAGAAAAGTGCAGATTCAAACCCCGATTGATGGCATTTGGGCTATTTTTGATGCCTATCAGGATCATGCTGAATTTGCCTATGAAAAAGGCTTCCGGGGGTGTGGCCTACTCAATGCAGCCGCAGAGTTTCCTGCGCATAGTCCTGAACGCTTAGCTGTTAAGCAGCATAAAGATGAAATCGAAGCGATTTTAGCGGGGCATTTACAGCAACTCAGTATCAGCCCACAGCGAGTAAAAGAACTGGCACTGCTACTTTCATTTATCTTGGAAGGTTCGATTGCCCGTGCTGGTTTAGAAAGTTCCAGTAACAAAGTGTTTGCAGCAAAACAAATGGTGCAAAACCTATTAGAACAAGAGGTTGCAAAGTGAGTCGTCGTTCTTTAAACCTCAGTTCTCATTCTGGCTTTATTGCTGTCCTCATTGCCTCAATTTTATGGGGCACCACAGGCACAGCTGCCTCTTATGCACCAAATTTAAGCCCTTTAGCGATTGGTGCAGTTGCCATGGGGGGCGGTGGATTATTACAAGCCTTATTGGCCCATAAAAACATCCGCAGTCATTTACCACAAATTCGTGCTTACTATCCATTACTGTTAATTGGCATGGTCTCCGTTGCGATTTACCCATTAGCCTTCTATTCGTCGATGCGTATGGCAGGGATTACGATTGGTACGGTGATTTCAATTGGTTCTGCACCCTTATTTACCGCATTGCTGGAAAAGTTTTTTGATAAAAAAGCTCTCTCTAAAAAGTGGTTTATCAGCTTTATCTTTGGTGTGGCTGGTGTTCTATTGTTATCTATAGGTGAATCACATTCCCAAGCAACAACACAAACGATTGCAACAGACCAGAAAGCCCTTGGAATTATTCTTGGACTGATCGCGGCACTAACCTATTCTTTATATTCTTGGGCTGCTAAAAAAATGATTGATCGCGGTGTCGACTCAAAGGCATCCATGGGCTTAATTTTTGGTTTCGGTGCTTTAATTCTATTACCAACACTGTTTTTTACGGGTTCAAATCTGTTTGATGAACCCGTGAACCTGTATGTTGTCACCTATATGATGCTGATTCCAATGTTCCTTGGCTATCTGTTGTTTGGCTATGCTTTAAAGACTATTTCAGCCAGTACTGCCACCACACTGACCCTGTTTGAACCATTGGTTGCCGCATTATTTGCAATCTTATTGGTGGGCGAGCAACTGGCACCGATTGGTTGGGTTGGTATGGCATTGATTTTTATGTGTTTGGCCGTGTTGTCTAAAGCAGATCGTTCACAACCAATGACATAGAAACGTCTAAGCTATTAATATCAAAAGTAGAAACATTGCGGTTGCAAAGCTAAAAATAATAATTTTCCCATTAAAACGTAGTGCCTCTTTGGCTAATTTTTTAATGGGTTCCTCTTTTTTTAATCCAATAATCGACAAAATAATACCGATAAAATTACAGATCACAGAGATAATTAATGCCAATAAAAAGAATAGATGGACAGGTGGCATTTCACAAATCCGATCAGGGACACATGGGATACTGAGAACATAAATGGAAAACACTGCTGCCGCAGCAATAACAATTATACTGAACCATGCAACTATCGTTGCTGCTTTAACTGACCACATTATTTTGCCTTTTTCTTTTGTAATTACTGAAAATACATACTTAAGTTTTATAATAAATAACAATTGATGATTCGCGATGCAGAAATATCTCTGCATCGCGAATAAGATTTTTTGAAGATCAATATTCTTTTGCTAATTTCTCTAAAGTTGTGAGCATTTTTCTCACCACACTTCTTTTATGATGCAACATATTCTTAATGTTGCTTGGATTAAAGCCAGTCAATTTTGCGATACCACGACTGGTCATATACTCACCCGTTTTCGCAAAGTGCTTTTCACTTAACTCGGTTTTCGCATTTGAGAATCGAACTGCTAGCTTATAATCACTAAACTCAGACCATGCACCAGTCTTATATTCGTCCGCATCAAAGCTACTCTTCTGCTGAGTAGGTTTTTCGCGTAAAATATTACTCAAGCGGTTAATGACAATTTTTTCCTCACTTTGCTCAATCAATTGATAAAGCTCAGTTTCTTCAAATGGTCGCCCCAAAGCAATGTCTTTTCGATATTGTTCAATCACTTTTTCTTTTGATGCAACCTTTTCCTCACCTTTTTGAGTGAGGCAGAGAATCTTAAATAAAGACTCTAATCGGCCACATGTAAAAATATAAGAAATTTTCAACTTTTGTACTCCACAATGAGTTTTAGCTCATCAAAAATAAATAATTTATCCAATACTTTAATACGATAGCGTTGACTTTAACTCTTTGCCATGTACATAAATCAAGAATTTGATTTTTAAATATAAGAATGGTCTAAATTGCCCCTTAATCTAAGGATCAATTTAGAAAAATACGTTCCATTTTAGGTCGGTTGTAACTCAGTCATTGGCCATCTTGGTGTCGTCGTCACCGCCAAACCATCATGTTGTCCAGCTTTTAAACGCTGATATCCAGCAAAAGCAATCATGGCACCATTGTCTGTACACAATGCGGGTTCGGCATAATAAACATGTGCCTTGATCTTTGCCAGAGAAGTTTCTAATTGTTCACGCAAACGCAGATTAGCACTCACACCACCCGCAATCACCAACCGTTTTAAACCCGTTTGCTTTAAAGCTTTCACTGATTTTTTGACTAGAGTATCAACAACTGCTTCTTGGAAAGAGGCTGCCACATCGGCATCACGATTCTCTTCACCTAACTTTTTCAATTGTACTGAAACTGCAGTTTTAAGACCGCTAAAAGAAAAATCCAAACCTTGATGCAAGATTGGTCTCGGAAATTCAAATGCTTTGGCATCGCCCTGTAACGCCAATTTCGCAATATTCGGTCCACCTGGATAAGGCAGTTTCATCATTTTTGCGACTTTATCAAAGGCTTCACCCGCTGCATCGTCAATTGACTCACCGAGCAATTCATATTGACCGATACCATAGGCTGCCATTAATTGAGTATGCCCACCTGAAACCAATAAAGCCACAAACGGAAATTCCGGTGGAGTTTCCGAAAGTAATGGTGCAAGCATATGACCTTCCATATGATGCACACCGATCGCAGGCTTATTAAATGCAAAGGCTAAACTGCGGCCAAATAAAGCCCCAGTCATCAGTGCACCCATCAATCCTGGACCACGAGTATAAGCAACTGCATCTATCTCTTGTTTTTTGACGCCACTCTGCTCAAGCAATTGATTAATCAAAGGAATCATCTTGCGAACATGATCACGTGAAGCCAACTCAGGAACGACACCACCATATTCCGCATGCAATTTAATCTGGCTATATAGAACCTGTCCACGTAAGCCGAGCTCGCTATCATAGAGTGCTAACCCAGTTTCATCACACGAAGTTTCTAAGCCCAAAACAATCATTAAACTGCCTTTACAACGATCAAAAATAATATCGAAGCTATTATAGACTTGTGATCTGAGTTGTAAATGAGTAAAATACTGACCTTCACTTGCGATCTAGTGCAATCGTGCGTTAGATCTTATCCATCATCTTAGAGGATTTTACATGCCACAAGTTAAGTTGAAAGAAGGCGAACCAGTAGACGTAGCTATCCGTCGTTTCAAACGTTCATGCGAAAAAGCGGGTGTTTTAGCTGACGTTCGTAAGCGCGAATTCTATGAGAAACCAACTCAAGAACGTAAGCGTAAAAAAGCTGCTGCAGTTAAGCGTTATCAAAAGAAATTGACTCGCGAATCTGTACGTACTACTCGCCTTTACTAATTAATTTGTGATTGACTGCTGAAGAGACTATGAATACTTTAAAAAACCAAATTACTGACGTGTTAAAAAACTCAATGCGTGCCAAAGATATGGCAACAGTAACGGTTATTCGTGGTGTACAAGCAGCAATTAAGCAAATCGAAGTCGATGAGCGCATTGAGCTTGACGATGCTCAGGTTCTTGCGGTCATTGAAAAGCAAATTAAACAACGTAAAGAATCGATCAAGGCCTTTTCTGGCGCTGGTCGAGATGATTTAGCTAGTAAGGAACAAGCCGAAGTTGAGGTTATTTCTCAATTTCTACCAGCCGCTATGACTGAGGAAGAACTTGATTCCATCATTGAGCAAACGATTGCTGCTCAAGAAGCTACTAGCATGAAAGATATGGGTAAGGTGATGAATTCTCTACGTCCGATCATAGCCGGGCGTGCCGATCCTGCACAAGTATCTGCTAAAATCAAAGCAAAATTAAGCTAAGCCGCTTAACTCTCCTTTCTATATTTCGCTTTATTAAAGAATTGGATTCATTGCAATAATGAACCCAAAGCCTTTCTTTTATTTAAAATCACACTGAACATTATACTTCGCAAGCATTTGCATTTCTTTTGATTCAACCACCTGCTTGATTAAATCCTGCTTGGTCATGCTGGCATATTGCGCTGGTAAAGATGAACGATTTTGTTCAATCGCATCAAACATATCCTGAATATAACGCTGATTAATCTGGCAGTACTTTGCTTGTTGCTCTGGGGTAAATTGTGAGATTTGTGGATTCAGACTCCGTAAAAAGCTACGGATGTCCTGTGCATACGCACTACGGATTTTATCCACTGAATTTGCATACTGCTCAATCGATGCCGCTGAGCTAATCCCCACACTGCTGATCGCAAAAATAAAAACTAAAATTTTCTTCATATATGTTCTAACTTCTCAGCGATTCTTTACGCTCGTCATCTTATCTTAATTCAATAAATTTTGGTTTATGCTCAAGAAAAAATTCTTCCTTCGGTGCTGGTATCTCTCCTGCTGTCACTGTACCGAGTCGTAAGCGAATGACATCAGGTAAATCTATACGATAGGAATAAACTGGACTGGCACAGTTTTGACAAAAGACGCGCGCCTTGTTGGGTGTATGAAAATATTCTTTCAGTTGCTCTCGCCCAGAAATCAGTTCAAATTTGCTTTGCTCAATCGGACTGTTCCACCCCGCAATTGAGCCTTGAGCCTGTTGGCAATGACTGCAATAACATAAAATGCTGTTTTCAATTTCGCCATGATATTGATACTGTACAGCACCACACAAACATTGCCCTTGGATCATGTGTCTTTCCTTGAATTATTTTAATCGGGATCAGAGTCGCATACGGCGCTCATCTTGCATCTGTTTTAAGCGTGCGTCAATCTTAGCCGACATCGCGATATTCCCCTTAGCGAGCCTTTGTGCATGCAACATCGACTTAATCGCATTTTCTTCGTAACCCGACCAATACTCTGCCTCTGCACGATAACCCAACACATTGACTGCCTGTAATGGTGAACTCTTATCCAGATTGGTTACCTGTTGCAATAATTGCCAACCTTCAATATCACGCTGGTTTTTATGGATAAAGCGCTGCACCAAAATCTGTGCTTGGGCCACTTGCCCTTGGCGAATCAGAACTTCCGCCAGTTTATAGGACAAAGCTCTATTCTCAGGCATGGTTTTTTGAATCGAATTGATACCGGCATATGCCTGATCCAGCTTATTTTGACCCAAATAAATATCAGTTTGAATCAAAGGAATCAGCACATGATTTTTCAATTTAGTCTTCACCAAGTCCAAATTGGCTTGTGCTTGCGCATAGTCACCTTGTTCAAGATAGAACTTGCTCAATGCCAATTGTGCAGCTGTATTTTTCTGATTGGCCAGTGACTGTAATTGAATTTCAGTGGCCTGATTTGAAACCACTAAGGTATAGAGTTTTAAAATTTCAAAATCGGGATCATAAATTTTTGATTTCACTTTCGGTAATTGATTGGCGCGTAAACGTGCTTCACTCATACGCTCGGTGGTTAAAGGATGGGTAAACCAAAAGTCTGGTAAAAAGCTGACACGGCTGGTGGCACGATGCATGGTTTCAAAATAATCTGCCATGCTCTGTGGGTTATAACCTGCGGCATACATAAACTGCATACCAATACGATCCGCTTCACGCTCCTGATTACGACTATAACTCAACTGCTTATCCATCAATGCCGCTTGAGTCCCCATCATGACCGCTGCACCCGCATTACCATCAGCCTGGGATGCAATCGCTGCACCAACAAGAATCCCCGCCAATGCGAGCAGGCCCTGCCCCTTAAAGGCTTCTTGAGAACGACTATAGTGGCGTTGTGATACGTGCGCAATCTCATGCGCCATGACCCCTGCAATCTCATCCAAATTCTTTGCTGAGGTAATCAATCCTGTATTTAATGCAAATAAACCACCAGGCACAGCAAAAGCATTAATTTGAGGATCTTTGATAATCACTAAGCCAATTGGTTGACCAAGTTGAGTCTGGCTTAAAATGCCTGAAAAGACCTGTAAGAACTGATCTTCCAACCATGCATCTTGCACCGTTGGCATTTGACGATGCACTTCACGATAAACCTTTTCACCGATAAATTTTTCTTTTTGTTGATCGAGCAAACCTATACCGCTGCCAATTTCAGGCACTTCTGTTTGCCCTGCACTATGCACAGGCAAAAAAACCTCAGTGTGACTCAGTTGAGTGGTGGCGAAAAGGCCACAGGCGAGCAGGAACGATCTCAAGTGGTTTCTCTATGATTTTAATAAAGAAATTTAATATAGCATTGAAAAAAGGAGAAATTTGCAACAAAGTGTTATAAAAGGCAGGAAAATCCTGCCTGACTTTATGATTTTTGCAAGTGAATGAATTACTCTGCCGCGACGTAACGCTGATCTACACTAAATTTCTCTGGGAATTTCGCATTGATCGTGGCATAAAAAGACATGATCTCGGTCATATCCTTTTCATAATCCCCTGTAGGATAAACAATTTTTCCTACACCTGTTTTTTTCTTGGCATAGTCCATATACGCGAGCGCAATCGGCACACCCGCTGTTATTGCGACATGATAAAAACCGGTTTTCCATTGTTCTTGTTTAGCACGCGTCCCTTCTGGGGTCACCAACATGACCAACTTTGGATGCGTCTTAAATAAATCACTCATCAACTGAACCATACTTGGACGTTCTTGACCTTCATGCTTGACACGACGATCAATACCGATACCGCCCATGGCACGCACAAAAGGACCAAATGGCAATTTCATATAACTGTCTTTGATGGTGAGACGAACATTAACACCCAAAGCCTTCAATGCCAAACGGGCATAGAGTGCATCCCAATTACTGGTGTGCGGGGCAGCAATCATCACACATTGGTCAATATTTAAATCCCAATGATTGTCAATTTCCCAGCCCATTAAACCCAAACTTTGTTCAGCTAATTTCTCGAACACCAGACACCCCAAGACGAAGTCACAAAGGGCGCAAGTGTACCAATATTAATCAACTTAAAAAGATGGAGCCGCACAATAATGCAGCAATCAAATGGTCAGCATTGTAAGCAATTATTCAAACTTCGGATTCACTAAATAGCGAGGTGTACGATCCTCTAAGGCATCAATCAAATTCTGATAAGCCAGCTTCACCATTTTCTGGCGTGTTTCAGCTGTCGCTGAACCTAAATGTGGTACGGTGACTGCATTTGCCAGTTCAAATAAGGGAGAGCTTTGCAACGGTTCTTTGGCATAAACATCCAATCCCGCAGCAAAAATTTTATGTTGTTGTAAGGCTTCGATTAAAGCATTTTCATCGACCACAGATCCTCGTGCAATATTGACGAAGACCGCATGTTTTTTCATCAACTCAAACTGTTCTGCACCAATCAGTGCTTTTGATTCACTATTTAAATCGACTGCAACCACAATAAAATCAGATTGTTGCAATAACTGGTCTAAATCACGATATTGTGCATTGAAAGCTTGCGCTACTTCAATCTTTTCGCGGCGGTTATGGTACAAAATATTCATATTAAAACCATAAAAACCACGACGGGCAATGGCGGCTCCGATATGCCCCAGCCCAATAATGCCTAGGGTTTTGCCGAAAACATCCACCCCAAATTGTTCCGTCGCAACAGTACGTTTCCACTGCCCTTGCTTGGTCCAAGCATCTAATTGTGGAATCTTACGTGCGGCACTCAGTAACAAGCTAAAAGCTAGATCTGCTGTAGTTTCCGTTAAAACGTGTGGCGTATTGGCGAGCCAGATTTTCTTTTGACTGAGATAATCGACATCATAATTATCATAGCCAACCGACACGGTCGAAATAATTTTAAGTTTTTGTGCAGGCGCTAAGTTACTTTCATTGAGTAAACGCCCTGCACCAATCATGGCATCAGCATCCACCACTTCGGTTCGAATCTGCTCATTGATATCACCAAGTTTTGGATTGAGTACCACCACCTGATAATTTTGCTGTAACTGCGCTATGACGTCCTGATCTATTTGGCTGAATACAACGACTTTCTTCATGATTAAATTCCGATTTTTATTGCATGAGCTGCCACAACCGTTTTTTCAATACAGGTTGAGCCAGCATTTCTTCTAAACTCGCTAAATGTAATATATTGGAATGCTGAATAAAGTCTAGTTGACCTAAGCATAATATTTTTTTGTTATTTGCTGTCGCATCCAGGAAACCTTGGATATAAGACGACAATCCTCTGCTCTCTTGAAATGCAGCCAATGGAAATGGCCATTTCAATTCAGCATATTGCCCGAGTTTTGCCTTTTGAATATTTTGCCAGAGTTGGCGTTGAGCATCGCTGAGCTGGCTACTTGCTAATAAAATGGCGCAATTCTCCAGCACATACATTTGTAGTTCAAATGCTTGAATCTGTGCTGTAATCACAACTTGTTCTTTTTCAGCAACAACTTCTTTAACAGCAGGCTTTGCAATAATGTCTTTAGGCTGAGGAGCTTCTTTTTCGGCGATCGCTAATGTTTGTACGGGTGCAATTTGAATTTCTTGTGAGGTTGGTGCGACATCTAATATCGGTGTCAGCGACTGTGAAGTTTCTTCAACAATTTGATCTCGCCATAAACTCGGTGCAGTATTTTTTTGACATACCACTTCTCTCGGAATCCAAACATCAATTCCCAAAGTTGCCAATATGTTTCTTTGCTGCCCGATCATGTTACCTACTCGTTATCTTGACTCACAGTGACTTGCAACACTGTAACAATACATAGTCTAGCATAAACCAAGCCCCGCTAAATGACTTCCTTTTGCTCAATCACATCAATACACATTCAATTCTCATTGGTTTAAGCAAGTATTCAATAACAATAGACAAGTTCTCATTCATCGACTTTTAGACAATATTTCATCATTTTGTCGCTTTTAGTTTTTATTACTGTTGTATCGAATGCTCAAATGAAAAGGTTGACGCTCTCTATGCTTATTCTTTTTGCTATCGCTGTTGTTCTGCTCATTGCTGGCAGTGCCATATATACCCAACAACCCCTATTCGGTAAAATCCCTTCTGGTGAACGACTACAAGTCATTAAAAGTTCTCCCAACTATCGCCAAGGCCAATTTCGAAATTTAATTGAAAAATCAGGCATGAGTGAAGGTTCTAGTATTGCGGTAGAACTCTACAAAACCTTTATCAAAACCATTCCTCATCGCGATCCAATTGATCCGATTCCCTCCATTAAAACCAATCTACTTGCTCTTGATCCCAAACAGGATGTCATCATCTGGTTTGGGCACTCATCCGTATTCATGCAACTGCATGGTAAAACCTTTTTGATTGATCCAGTCATGAGCGGTAAAGCCTCTCCGTTCCCTTGGGGCACCCGTGCCTATAAAGGGACTGATATCTATACAGTTGAAGACTTACCCAATATTGATTATCTACTGATTTCACATGATCACTATGACCATCTGGATTATGAAACGACGCTCAAACTCAAGAATAAAGTCAAATATGTCATTACTGGTCTAGGTGTGGGTGAACATTTTGAGTACTGGGGTTATCCTAAAGATAAGCTGATCGAAAGAGATTGGGGTGACCGAATCGAGTTTGATGATGGCATTAGCATTATCACCGAAACCACGCATCATGATTCACGACGGGCTTTTGACGGTGGCAAAAATCTTTGGGTGTCCTTCGTGATTCAGTCTCCCAATAAAAAGATTTTCTATACTGGAGATGGTGGTTATGACAAACACTTTATCGAGATTGGACAGAAATACGGTCCCTTTGATTGGGCACTGATGGAAAATGGTCAATACGATGCCGCTTGGCGTTCGGTGCATTGCCATCCTGATGAGGTCGCTCAAGCCACTGAAGAACTGAAGGCACGCAATATGATTCCCGTACATCATTCCAAATTCAGTTTAGCCAAGCATGCCTGGTATGAACCGATTACCCGCATTGTTGAATATTCAAAAAGCAGGAAATATCGCCTCGCCACCCCCATGATTGGTGAATTGGTTGAGCTGGATAATGAACAGCAACCGTTTAAACAATGGTGGAAGAATATTCGCTAATTTAATCATGGTTTTTATATCAGCCTCATTTCAATGAGGCTTTTTAATTGGCTGGACACAATCCCGAGATAGGAAGTGGTCATTTAAACATAAAAAATCGGACAAACAGGCACCCTGCTTGTCCGATCCTACCAAGAGTCGGTAGTAAGGGGATGTTGTTTTAAACAGCAACCTGCTGTGCTTTTAGATGCGCATCTTTTAATGCATCTACCTTTAATGCAGGAATATCCAGCCCTTCCGCATAGACAAAACTCACATGATGGATACCCATCAGGCCTAAAACAGACTGAAGATAAGGCGTTACCGCATCCGTCACCTGTCCCAAATGGATTCCACCACGACTGGTCATCACAATGGCTTTCACATTTTCAACCAGACCTTGCGGGTAAGTTTCGGTATATCGGAAGGTGTGACGGGCACGTGCGACCAAATCGAACCAGTTTTTTAACTGTGTCGGAACATTCAGGTTATACATCGGCGCACCAATCAGCAATAAATCGGTAGCCTTCAGCTCAGCGATGAGTTCATCTGATAGCTGGATAATCTTTTGAATTGGAGCAGCAACATTTTCAGCGCCGCGTAAGGCATGGAAAATCTCGGCATCTAGTACAGGTAGATTGAGGGCTGCTAAATCACGAATGATCACCTCATCCTGCAAGCCTTTTTCAGCACGCTCTTGTAGAAATACATCGACTAAACGACTGGTTTGTGATTGATCACCCATAATGCTTGATTTCAATACCAACACTTTCGCCATGTCTGTTCTCCATATCTTTGATGAAGCTATCTTACTATTAGATTTAAATCACCAGTAGTGATACTATTTCGGTAAATTGATTCCTAAAAATCTACAATAATGCAAACTGAACTCAGTACGATCTCAATCTTTGTTACAGTGGTTGAAGCTGGAAACTTTAGTAATGCAGCTGAACAACTCCATCTGACCCGTTCAGCGGTCAGTAAAAGTATCGCTCGCTTAGAAGAGCGCTTAGGTGTCACGTTATTTAAACGCACCACTCGCACATTGAGCCTAACCACAGAAGGTGCGCTATTTTATGAACATAGCCATCGTGCGCTCGAAGAAATCCATACTGCTGAAAGCTTATTAGATCAAGGTAAAATCAATGCGACAGGCTTATTAAGAATTTCGGCGCCCGTTCTATTTGGACAGCTCTATGTCGCACCACTGATGGTTGAACTTGCCCAGCGCCATCCAGACTTGCAGGTCGAGCTTTGCTTCAATGATCGCACCGTAGATCTCGTTGAAGATGGCTTTGATTTGGCCATTCGGATTGGAGCACTGCCAGATAGCAATCATTTGGTTGCAAGAAAGCTGGGGGATCACCGCATGTTGCTCTGTGCAACACCAGAATATCTTAAAAAGTCAGGTAGCTTAAATCAGCTTGATGAGCTAGAACAGCATACAACGATTGCCTATCCTTATTCAGGACAACAACCTAAATGGCATCTCCAAGATGCACATAAACAGAGCTACATCATCAAACCACAAGCAAAATTGATGTTGAATGATATGCAGGCGATTAAAAATACCGTCCTCTCACATCATGGCATTGCCTGGTTACCCGATTGGCTAATTCATCACGAACTGCAGCAAGGAACTTTAATTCAAGTTTTGGCAAATTTCTCCAGTGTTGACTTTCCAATCCATGTCATTTGGCCCACTCTGCCCTTCATGCCACTAAAAACCCGTTTGGCGATTGATCTGTTGGTCGCGGTATTCCCATCTCAGCTCAGTGTGAATTAACCCCCATCTATAATCATTATCCAACCTTCAAAACTTGATCCCAGTTAGTCAAATAACTCGGTGATTTATGATTTTGAGTCATACGCCATGCCTGCCCATGAGGTGTGATTAATCGCCCCAACGTCATGGTATCCCGTCCAAATTTCTCATTAATATCATCAAACGCCACAGAAAGCTTTCGTCGAGCAAGCAGCTCATCTGTATCATGGAATAAATCAACAGCATGACTATGTTGTGGAATAATATCCAACAAAATCACTTCTGCTTTTTTATAGCGATGCCCTGCTTGATAAATACGGTCTAGTCCCTGCTGTACCGCCTTGATAATCTCTAAACGGTCATCGCTGTAGTCAGAGAGATACACCACCGTATAAGGTCGATAATATTGATCTTTGTTAAACCGATTGGTTCGAATGCTGACACCAACCGCCTTACATAATAGTTTCTGATGCCGTAAGCGCTCTATGGCACGTAAACTAAATTCAGTCAGTGCGCCACTTAAATCACTTTTCTCTTGAATCGGCTGGCCAAATGAACGACTACTCAACACTTGTCGTCGCTCAGTCACAATATCCTCGATTTCTAAGCAGGCCATGCCCTGTAATTCTTTCACCGTATTTTCCATCACTACAGAAAAATACTTGCCTAGAATTTTCGGGTCAGCTTGGACTAAATCCATCACCGAGCAAATATTCATTTTTTCCAAACGCTGACGAATCTTTCGCCCAACGCCCCACACTTCGCCCGCGGGTATCCGCAGCAATAAGTCTTCAATCACGCATGGGTCTTCAGCCACGATATTACAGACACTATTAAAACAGGGATGGGTTTTGGCCAAATGATTGGCAAGTTTGGCTTGTGTTTTGGAATAACCGATCCCGATACAACAGGGCAATCCCAACCAATTTTTAACGGTATCTAAAATTTGATGGGCATATTCAGTTAAATCATAACTGTGCTGATAAGCCGTCAGCTCTAAAAAGCATTCATCAATCGAATACACTTCCTGTTCACACGGATCAACAAAACTCCCTAAAATGTTCATAAAACGGCGTGACATTTCCGCATACAAGGCATAATTACTGGAAAAGACCTGTACCTGATGTTGTCGAATAATCTCTTCAATTTGGAAGAATGGCACAGCCATTCGAATGCCAAGCTTTTTTGCCTCATAAGAACGAGAAACCACACAACCATCGTTATTTGACAAGACCACCACAGGACGCTGTTCCAACTTTGGATTAAACACACGTTCGCAACTGACATAGCAGTTATTCACATCAATCAAAGCAAAAATACGTTGCGGCAGACTCATTGGCTTACCTCATTGGCTTCAGGTTATAAGTCACAACACCCCAGATCAGTAGCTCTTGCCCCTCTGTAATATAAATATTCTGATAATCTGGATTTTCGGCTTTCAACCAGACTTTCGGTGGACTGAAATGATGATCAACCATCAAGCGTTTGACGGTAAAATCATTGTCAACCAAAGCAATCACAATATCTCCAGACTTGGCTGGAAGACTACGATCCACCACTAAAGGATCATCAATATCAATTCCAGCATCCAACATCGACAGCGAGTTCGCTTTAACAATAAAAGTTGAGTTTTCGTTACGAATTAAAAACTCATTTAAATCGAGCGCTTGTTCAACATGATCTTGGGCAGGCGACGGAAAACCCGCAGCAACTCGTTCCGTTGCCAATGGAATATGATAAATTCGATCATTCTTGGCTTGCACATTTTGGATTTTCATCGAAGTAGTCAAATCTGTACGTGCATCGGTTTTGACATTATTCAGTAACCAATTTTTGATGAAATCAACTTGAGACTCAGGCACTCGAATCACTTTGGTTGGTTCACTAAATTGTGCTTTGCGCCCTGCATTGCTTCTGGCACCGCCATGCTCAAATTCATTTTTTTTGGACATAACTTCCCCCACCCAAGTTTAAAATACCTGCAAATAATTTAACTTGAAAAAGTTACAAATTCAAGTTGACGTACAATTAATTTTGCATAACAATAAATTCCATAGATCAGATTTTGGCTTGTTTCACTTAGACAAGGATGTAGGGCAAACCAATATTTATGTTTTAAATGAATGACTTATGATTTTTTTAAAAAATTTAAAATGATTAAGTTATTGATCTAACTCATGAATATATTTGATCTCTCAGCAGTTAGGTTCTATCCAAATATTTTTGATGTGGAGACATGAAAAATGAACAATCGACGTGATGCTATTCTTGGTTATGCTGACGAACAACATGCTTTCTTTATTCGCCTAATCGAGAACAATACTGTCTTAGGTGATAGCTACGGGCTATTTTGTGACAACCAAAATAGTGAAGCCGCAGAAAGTATTATGACCACACTTTTTTTAAAGAAATCTTTTTGGCTCAATGGTTCAGAGTTTAATGACATTGTTAAAGGGCTTAACCCAATTCATTGATAAAACATATCGACTCAATATGACCCTACTATAAAAAGAGCTTGTACAATGACTGTGAAGAGACAAGCTCTTTATTTTTTATCTGTGATCTAACCAGTTTTCAAATAGCTGGTATTGCTCACAAATAAAAACCCACCTATTTGATCGCATCAGTGGGCCTTTATACGGTTGAATCATCGGGTTAAATTCAGATAAATCTTTTATCGTTTACAGGTGCAACTAGCTTATAAATTTTTCCATCAGTATCGCTTTCAAAAAGTAAGTCAATATTTGGAAAAATGATATTTCCTTCTACTTCAATATGTTCAACCCGTTTAAAAAAAGGAATATCTTGGTCTTCTAAATCATTGAGCTGTGCAACGACGATCGATTCATTTTCTTCTTGATCCTTGACGATGACTGTAATCTTATCCATAACAGTTCTCCCAATATCTATAGTTCATAGGACTATGGGAAATTTTCGATAAATTGTCGACTAAATGGTTGTAACAAGAGTTATAAGTATTATCTTTTTATTTTTTTAGACTCTAAGTCGTTGAAGTTGACTCTAAAATTATAAATTTCGTTAATATTTATTTAACCTAACGGTTACAGTTCACTGAAAAACGTATCAAAATAATTCATTCTGGTTTCTTTGCCAGACATCTGAAATGAATACGCTGCTTAACATTTATCAATGAAATTTGCAGCTATTTACAAGATGCTCATATCAAAATGAGTACCTTAGCATTTAGTAGCCAATACCAGATCAATTATGACGACACGAACACATCAAGATATTGAAATTGTGAGTAATACCATTTTCAAATATCTTATATCCAATCAAGAATTATTGAATCATGTCATGCATCATCTTGAATACCAAGAATTTAATGATGGAGAGCTAATTGCATATGCAGGTCAGAATGTCGATGGATTCAGCATCATTAGCTCTGGGAGAGTCCGCTACTATTACACCATGTTGGATGGTAAAGAACGAAATAAAGCCTTCTTTACCCAAGGTCAGCTTATTGGTTCATTAAGTGCATACTTAACCTCTCAAGCGCTTCCTTTTAGTATTCAGGCCTTAGGTAATGTCCGGCTATATAAAATCCCTATTAAGCTGGTTGAGTCACTCAGAGAAAAATATCCAACAGAAGTTGAACTATTTATTGGTCGAGTTGCAAAAGAATTATTCATACGCAATGAACAACGGGAAGCCATGCTGCTCACGGCCAATGCAGAACAGAGATATCACTGGGTGCTGATGAATGAACCGTGGATTGTCGACCAAGTGGCTCAATATCATTTGGCCTCGTATTTAGGGATCGAAGCAGAGTCACTATCACGAATCAAAAAGAAATTTTCGGACTAATCTATTTAGGGCTTAAAGCATGGTGAGTTTAAGAGCATATACCGCGATCACATTATTTGGTTGGCAAAAAAAATTATTATTATTACATCCCAATAATACCAAATTGATGCGGAGAATCTTCGAACAAGGGACCAGCATTGTTCCGATACCCAATCAGTTAAGCTTTGAACATAGCCATATCGAAAACTTGCCTATCCTTAGCATTCACAATCAATCAACGAATAAAGTCAAAGGCCGTATTTTATTTTATATTCATGGCGGTGGTTTCGTTATCGGTAGCCCACACAGTTATCGTGCCTACGTCGGCACCTTATGCAAACTTGCTAAAGCAGAATTTGCCTATTTACCAGATTATCGTTTAGCTCCAGAACATCCCTACCCAGCAGCACTAGAAGATGTCTTGTTGGCATGGCAAAGTTTATCCGACAAATTTCCAGCGCATGAAATTTTACTTGCAGGAGACTCTGCAGGTGGAAACTTAGCCTTAGCGTTGAGTGTCATTCTAAGAGATAAACAGCTCAACATACCTAAAAAAATCTACTTACAATCGCCTTGGTTAGACCTGACCTTAAGCTCATTGAGTCATGCTAGACAAGATAAACGCGATCCTTTTCTGGGCACCTATTTTTTGGAACGGGATTTTGCAAGACATTATGCCAAAGACCATCTCCGGAATGATCCATTATTATCACCGTTATATGCTGATTTTACAGGCCTTCCACCGCTACTGGTACAGGTCGGTTCTCGGGAGGTTTTACTTGATGATAGTCGTGAATTTGCAAAAAGAGCGAAGGCTGCCAATGTTTCAATCACCTTATCAATTTGGACCGGAATGTGGCATGCATGGCCACAAATTCCATTTGTTCCAGAGAGTAGAAATGCATTGATCGAGGCTGGAAAATGGTTAGATCAGAGTTGAAAGCAAACGAGTAACCGAGCGTTTGCTTATAAATAAATACAACTGCGAACAGCTCAAACTATTCTCGATTCACTTCTGTTCTTTAAACAGCCACATCGTATGAATAAAATTTTGCTTAGTGTCCCAAGGTGTTAAATGAATTGAGCTTTCGTAATGAATTAGCCCAAAGTCCTCACCAAGTCTCTGCGCTAACTTTTCCACACTATAGCGTTCTACAGGCAAGCCACTACACTGTGTTGGACCATCTTCGGCAAAGGCAGAAATCATCAAAAGTCCCTTTTGCTTCAAGGCATGCCGTACATTCTTTAGATATTGCGCTTGCTGTTCTTCTGTCACCATAAAATGAAATACTGCTCGATCGTGCCACACATCAAAAAACTGAGGCGCAAGTTCAGCTGTACAAATATCTGCAACCAACCAATGAATTTGGCTACTCTCTAAACTCTTCTCTATTAATCTTGCTTGTGTTGTCTTCAATGCGGTTTCAGATAGATCAAGCACATGCAGATTTTTATAACCCGACTCGATCAGCTGATCAATGAGCAGTGATGCACCGCTTCCAACATCAATAATTTTTGCATCAGCTGATAGATTCTGAGATTGGATTAGTTCTAATGTTTTCTGATCTTGTTGCTGATACCAACTCACTTGATCAACCTGTTTCGATTGATAAACATCTTCCCAATAATTTCTGCTCATTTGAGTTCCTTCTCAGCACTGATCAAATAGCTAGCCATCAACTCAATGGTAACGGTCATCTTATGATTATTGCACTGGCCTGAGCTAAACGATAGCAACCGTAGCGATTTGTCCTAATAGATCAAATAAAAACTATTTCTGAGTCATTACACTGGATACTTCTTTCTGGTTTTGGGTTTTATCATCCACTTGCTCAGTACGTTGTTCAACTTGATTTTTTAACTCTAAGTATTGTCTGGCATCATCTCGACGATGAATCCCACCAAGTTTTAAGGCTTGTGTATCAACCTCCTCATCAATATCTGCTTTTTTAGTCGACTGCTTAATCAGTGAAGGCTTACTTTTTTCTGGCAAGGGATTTTTTGAAGCACCTTGCTCTCCATTCACGTCTACGGGCATATCAGTGGCCCAAATGAGCGTTGATGCCATCAGAATTGACATCAAACATAGTGTTCTTCTCATGCTTATGCCCGAGTAATTTTTTAATTTTAATGCATTATATTAGCACGTTAGCATAAACTTGGAGATTTTAATTTTCCGTAGAACTATGCAAAATTGACACTATTCTCCCTGAAATAACAGATTTAATTGATATCGATTTTATTCACTAAAATAGCGCTCACTTAAAATTCGTGCAAAATAATTCACCTCATTTAAATAGCGTCGATCAGCATAAACAATCCCTACGTTTAAACTGACATTAAAATCTTCGACCGCCACAATTTCGAGATCCGAGTTAAATGCAGGGTGCTGATCAATAAAAGGCTTTGGGAAAATCCCCAAACCATCTCCATTTAAAATACTGTGTAACTGCGGTTCTATCCCAAAAATTTCTTTATTTGCATATAGGAACAACTTTCGTTCTTTTAGTTCTTTATTTAAGCACTCCCTAAAGCAGCATCCTTCAGGGTGGATCACCCAACCTTTCCTACTGCATCGCTCCAAACTGGTATGTTCTTTAACGCCACTTCTGACTGAAACCACAACTAAAGGTAAAGTCCCAATATTCAAGAAAAATAAATGACTAGAAAGATTAAGATTGGAAGGAATCATTACAATTGCAAGCGGCAACTCACTCTCCGCGACTTGCTGAATCAGACTTCGCCCCCAACCGCTTTGTATTTCAACACTGGTTAAATAATGGTCGTGCTTATACCTTTCATAAATATACTCTGAGAGATCATCCACCAAGGTAATTGGAACCCCGATATTGATTTTTTCTTGTTTTGGAAGGACCTCTTGCTGATGAAAATACTCTAATTGTTCCATTTGCTCAAGGATATAACGACCTTTAAAGTAGACTTGCTCTCCCAAATGCGTGAGTTGTAAAGGTCTGCTTTTTCGATTAAACAGCTTTCCTTTTAGTTTTTTCTCAATATTATTAATACGTTTAGTTACAGTAGATTGATCAATACCTAACTTTTCTGAAGTTACAGTTAAAGAAGAGTTTTCAACAGCATATATAAACGTTTCTAAATCTTTAATTTCTAACACCGTAATACTCTTCTACCTATTCATTAGACCCGTTCTAAATCACTTAGAAACTCTTTCATCACTGGCTTTGCATTTCACTATGATGCTCCGTATACATTTACGTTTCATACGAAATTATCAGGCTCGATATAAACTCAGCAGAAAGCTCCCCCTCTTTTTTATCCGATAATATGGACTACCAATTCCCTCGACGATGATTGGTTACCCAACGATACATGCCTTGAATATTCGGTATTTTCATCGTACTAAAACCAATCCAGTCCTGAACATCTGGGCCGAATTTGACATTACGATAAAGCTGATCCCACGACTGTCCTGCGCGAACCAAGTCTAAAACTTGTTGATGTAAATCGACAATGTAATGGCGCAATGCGATCTGATCTTCACGTGTGGCAGGGCTATAGTGTCCAACATCAATAAAATCGACATCTTGCTTGATTACCCAATCCAAGGTATCAATCCAACCTGTGTAATAGAAATCTAAAAAATCATTGTATGGCATGCTCTTACTTTCACACACATCAGTACATTGCAAAGCTTTGTATTTAGGAAAAAGTACCATGACCATACTGTCTGAATGGCTAGGTGCAACGTAATGTAATAACACGTCCTCGCCCCCTAGACTAATCTTCATGTCTTGATCAAACACTCGATCAGGCAATGCAGTGGCTAATTTTTCCCCAACAATCGGTTCAAGACTACGTTGATTGGCGATAATGGTTGCCCCATCTGCTTTAAAGACTTGCCCACCACTAATATGGTCTGCATGGGCATGGGTATAGACCACATATTTTACAGGCACATCAAAACGTTTCTTGATTTCATCTTTTAGCCATGTTGATGTACAGGTCATCGCTGGATCAATGACCAAAGCACCTTCTCTGGTGATCAAAACTAAACCGCTATGTACAGCCAAGCCTGCACCCGTAGTATGTCGATACAGATTGCCTTTGACTTGCGTTAAACTTCTTGGATTATCTGGGCAGGACGCTGCCGTAAAATCCGCTAATACAGCACGATTCTGATAGATCGATTGATCTACAACAATCCCATTATCTGTCGCAAAAACAGAATTGAAAGGCAATGACAGCAATAATGCTACAAAAAACTTATTGCTCAGAAATGCCCTAATTCTTTGATTTTTAAACGTACCCATCGACAACCCCTGCATAGATTTCACGGAGACCAATCTAACAAGTTCAGCCCCCGGACAAAACCCACAAAATCCGCAATATACTGTCCTAAAATTAGCAACAATAATGGGCTGGGCCGCCATGCAAAAACTTGATGATCTGTTATTATTTGCAGAGGTAGTCGAACACGCAGGGTTTTCAGCTGCGGCACGTAATTTGGGTCTACAGCGCTCTAAACTCAGTCGACATATTTCAGAACTGGAAAATAGAATTGGCGTCCGCTTATTACATCGCAATACACGAAATGTTGTTCTTACCCCTGCTGGAGAAGAAGTCTATATTCATGCAAAAGCATTAAAGCAAGCCGCACAAAATGCTTTTGCCGTTGCAACCGATCTTGCAGGTGACCCTAAAGGGACATTAAGAGTGGGTTGCTCTTCTACTTTTGCTCAAGAAGCATTGCTGCCTATTCTTGATTCGTTTTTGCGTCAATATCCTAAGATCCGCCTGATCATTAACACATCAGATCACAATATTGATTTAATCAGCGCACAAGTCGATCTAGTTTTTCGAATTTCCTCCAAACTTCTCAATGATTCGAGCTTAATTATTCGTCCAGTCTGCGATTTACCGATGGTACTGGTTGCCAGTCAGAATTATATGAGGGATAAAGAAAAAATTGAGTCGCCAGAACAACTCAAACAGTTAAATTTCATTGCTTTAAGTGTGCAAATGAACCTGATCTCCCAAATATTCACCAGTCAAAATAATGACTTAAATACAGTACTACTCGAGCCTTATATCAGTTGTGGCAATATGTCGGTACTCAAATCGGCTGTGCAACAAGGCATGGGGGTTGCGGTTCTGCCCTGGTATTTATGTGCCAATGAACTAGAGTCTGGCCAATTTGTAAATGTCTTTAAAGCTGATTCTGCATGGTCACCTCAAGCGTCTTTAGTGAATGCACTTATTCCAACACGGGAAAATATTTTATTAGCAACCAAGCTCTTTTTAGATTTTTCAATTCCACGGCTACGGCATAAACTAAATCCTGCATTGAGCAACTAAATGGTTCATTTTAAAATACAACCATCCAGCAATAAAATAACTTCTTTAATATCAAAATATTATTACTGTTCATATAGACACCGACACTTGCCGAACATATTATAAATAAAGTAAACAGGTGCATCGATAGGATATACATCCCGATCAAGTAAATAGAAAATTTCTCCATCATCCAATATGGTTAGAATTTTGTTTTTCCGTTTTAAGATAATGCCATGTTTGATTATTTTCTGAATTTCTTCTGCATCAATTTTAAACTGATAAAAGCAAACAATTTGCCCTGTTTTCAAATGCTCTGGAACAATCTTTTTGTACTTTCCACAGGTCAAGCAAATCCACTTTTTCATTATCAATGCTCTGCAAAAAGCTCCCCTTATTGTATAAAAAGCAGCCAGCAAAAAATTAACAGCAAAGCATTAAAAAATTATCATTTCGTGAAAATTTAAATATTTATTCATATTAGGACAGGCTTATATTCTTCAGTATAAGTACAGATGCTTAGATACCCCTCACATCTGTACTTGCTCTGGATAAAAGCTATAAATACGACACTTCAGCACCACTAGAATCGCTGTGAAATACTGAGCTTATAATCGCGACCGGTACCAGTCATATATTCACCTAAATACATTTTATAGTCTCGATTAAATAGATTATCGATTGAAAAATTTAAAGTTGGACCTTTTTCACCAATAGGTTGCCAATCCGCATAAACACCATGTAGCGAATACCCCTTGGTTTTGGGTAAAGAAAAAGAGGATGCTGCAATCGATTTATCGTTATCAGACAAGCTACGATCCTGTTTAGCCACAAAGATTCCTCGCCAGCCCATGGTTAAATGATGTTCAGGTACATTCACACCTAAGGTCGCTGTTGCCTTTTTCGGAGGGATATCTGTCATCCATGTTTTTTGTTCAAACCAGGGATTTACAGGTGAATTGTCACGTTGACCACGAATATAAGAATAGGTTAAACCTGTGAACCAAGTTGGCTGATTGTAGAAAATCTCGGCCTCATAGGCTTTGATAGTATAGTCAGTGACATTACGATAAAAGCCATGCTTATAGTTTCCATTACAATCATTAATACTGCCATTTCCGCCATTGGCATTGTTTTCCGCTTGTGCCTTACAGAAGGTTGATCTGTTTCGGAAAATTTCATCACCCCCCCGATTATGATGATAGGTCAAACGAACTTGTAAGTGGTCTTGCTCTGCAAAAACATCATCAAAGTTCATTTCATTACCAAGGCGGATCGCCAACATTTTTTCAGGCAATAAATAACGACTGGTTGATGGCACAGAGGTTATTGCCGATTGCACATAATATTGCTCGTCAACACGGGGGGCACGCCATGTTTTACTGATATTGGCAAACCAAGTGAGATAATCGGCCTGCTTCCAAGCCAAAGCTAAACGTGGCGACCAACCCGTGTAGGTTTTGCTTGAATAATCATGCCCTGCACTTGGATCATTATAACGTGATGCTCGGTTTGGATTGCCGGTATTGGTAATATGATCATAGCGAAGCGATGGTGTAATCGTGAAACTATTGATCTGGTATTGATCTTCTACAAATGCACTCAACATTTGCTGTTTGCCTGAAGGCATATAATTTGGTTCATAATAACCAAAGTTATAGTCTGGTTTTTTAGCGTTGTTCTTATCGTAAATGAGTGAGTTCTGCTCCATCTTTTGATATTGCGCCCCAACCTTTAATTTATGTGCCCCATAGGTAGTCGCAATATCACTAATATTACTGAGTTTAAATGCGGTATTGGTATAGGTCACCCAACTTTCATTGCCCAATGTTGCCGCTGACCCACTCACACTTGGTAATCTTTGATCATGCTGATCGGTCTTTGAATAAGATGCTGTTGCCTTCAAATTTACATACGGGTTTGATTCAGGGTTTAATTCATATCCAACCGAATAGCTGCTATCGTTTTGATCACGATAGACCAAACGCCGTTTCCATGCTTCCTCATATCCATATTTTTTAATATCTGCTTCTGTTGGAACTGCATCTTGATCTCGCATTGCCGCAAAAGGTTCCCAGCCCTTATGCCCACTTTGCATTGCATTCAAACTAATTTTTTGGCTGTCTGTCGGATGAAAATTGAGTTTAGCCAAATAAGTATCCTGCTGCTGTGCAGAATACAAAAACTTGCTGCCGTCAGGGCGTTGAACATCGCCACTATCTCGATTGGTATAGTAAAACATCCCATCAACGACACCATTTTCACTCTTTCCATACACAGCACCGGTATAGGTATTTTGAGAATTATTGGAAAACCGTGAATATTTAAAGAAAGCGCCGATATTTTTATCGTTGGTCAATAAATCAGTCGCATCTTTAGTTTCTAAAGTGACCTTTCCTCCAAAGCCACCATTTCCTACCTCAACATTATGTGGACCTTTATCGACTGTAATCTTCTTTAACAGTTCAGGTTCAATAAAGACTGAACCTTGACGATATTTATCAAAACTTTTGACCGAATCATCTAAGGTAATGGGAACATCCTCAACACCTCCCATCCCTAAGATATTAATGGTTTGTCCACCTGGCCGAGGTGAGCCAGCAGAACCCACACTCGGCATGTTGTCGAGTAATTGTGCTACATTGTTGGCTTGATAACGATCAATCGCTTTTTGATTTAAGACACTCTGACCAAACTGGATGGTATCGTCCTTATCCGCCTGCACGACAATTGGTGTCATTTGATAAATTTGATTTTGCGCATTGGTCTTAGATAATGTTTCTTGTACGATCGGTACTTTTGTGACGCTATCGGCCAAAACAACCTTGGTATTATCTGCATAGACAGGCATAGTCAAGGTATACATAGATAAAGCAATAGCCATTACAAGAGGCTTAATCACCTTTGTTTGAGGGAGAGATTGGGGCATAAACTTCACCAGAAGATCAAAAGCATCGGCAACCTAAATCAGGTGCTAAAATAATCGACGCTTTAACCATATAAAAAATAATAAAAATCGAGATTCAATAAAGCGTTGCAGCATACGCCAAATCATTGTGACTGCAAACCTAATTGGCTGGAGTTCAACAGCAGCAAAACACCGTCATGTGGTTAACGACAATGAATCAACTGCTGTCTAGGAGGATTGAGGCAACATATCTCATTCAATTCAGTAAAACACCACAAATAATATTGATTATCATTTACATTTGTGCAAATGTAAATGGGTGGATAAAATTTTTAAGACATCCCAAAAACACTCGGATTTGTATTGTATTGCAATTGTTGCTGTTTCAATCATTGCAGTGTAAGTTGAATATTCTCAGAATTTGATCCATGCCCCATTTATGATGATCTTGATATATAGTCAATAAGCTGTGTATTGGGACAACTATTGGCTAGATGGCTTAAGATCGTACCACCCAGACACGCATACTGAAGTAGGAACACCTCAGAATCAAGAACGATGATTTAAGATTTTTTTCTTCCTGTATTGTAAGGGACTCATCCCAGTCCATGACTTAAATGCTCGGATAAACGAAGTTTGTTCTTGGTACGCCAATAACATTGAAATGTCCAGAATGCTCAAATTGAGATCGGCAAGATAATCAAATGCTAAATCTCTACGGACTTGATTCAATCTTTCTTTAAAGGTATATCCTTGCTGCTTTAATTTCAGTTGAAATATCCGAGCTGGCAAGCCCAACTTATTTGCAACATCCTCTACACTGATATTCCCCTTACTTACAGCTTGAATTATTGTTTTCTGTATTAACTCATCAAAAAGATCAAGCTTAGGACGTTTTGACAACAATACATTTGCCTGCTTGATTAAAATATCATTTAACACAGGATCTGCATTAAGAACTTCTAAATCAAGACTGGTCATTGAAATATATATTTCAACATCTTCACTTTCAAATTCGACGGGACAGCCAAAAAAATTTTCGTAATTATAAAAAAATTTTGTTTTCTCTGTACTAAAACTTACTTTTCTTACCTCTATTCTATGCGGATGTACTAACTGATCTAAAAGAGTATAAAAAACCCCCATTAATAATTCATCTACTAAATGATTATTTTTAAGATAAGGATCAAACCCCCACCGAATGACAATAAATTGATCAGAAATAGACATGTTTGCGGGCTTCGCCTCACAAAAAAGCCTTTGATATTTTATAAATACATTTAATACATCTAATATATTTTCACATGATGAGGCAATATATCCTAAAATACCGAGATGTTTAGGCTGAGTATATTTCGATATTTCCAACCCAAGTGTTGGCTTAGACTGTTTTTGACTAATTTCCTCCAATAGTTCAATCCATTCCCCGATTGGAATCAGTTCACTTGTTTTATAATCACTCAAATATTTTGCATTTTTAAGATTATTTTTTACACAAAAATTAATCAATAAATTAAGCATCGAACTTGATATTAATTTAACCTGATTAGGATGACTCAAAACCATTGCTACCCACTCATATCATATCTAAAAGCCCACCTCAGAGAAGGAATCAAAAAACCAGTTACACAAGTATATTATTTAACCATTCTTAAAAATTAACGATAATCCAGTTTTCCATTTTTCATACTAATGCGGCAAAAAATCCATTTTTTTGTGATATTAGTCACAGATAATGCTCAGAATCTACTTTAAAATTCAATAAAAAAATTATCATTTCTATAAAAAAACTTATCATTTCAGGGAAAGTTTCAAGATTGCAAAAGTATCTTCCCGAAAGTAAGAGTTAAAAGTAAGGCTTATTCGATAATCAGATTTTCAATCTGAATTATATAAAGTTATAATTTTTTAATTTTTTCTTTTTATCATCTACATTATTTCATATTGATGAATATTGACTATTTTCAAAAAATTTTAATTATTTTTTAAAGCACTAAAATGACAATAAACCGCCTCAATTTGGTGCGAAAACTTAAAGTATCGTTAAATTCATTGAGTTTCTATTTATTTTCTTACACAATAAATTTAAAATCATTTTGATGGGAAAAAAAGCTCAACGACAAAAATTAAGAGAAAGATAGAAACGATCAAACCAAAGCTAAACAGTAGAGAAAATCCAACCAAAAAGTAATAATCACTCATTTTTTCAAAAATATAATTTAAAAAATATAAAAACAAAAAAATATAACCAATATTTGAATTCCACAAGCACATGATCAGTAAAAAAAATACATTATGATTCAGATGTTTTTTATTTACTTTAATTTCACTTTCTTTATTTATCTTCCGATAATCGGATACTGTAATTTTTTTATATACCACATCTACACCTTGGCTATATAATATAAAAATAAAATAACTGCTTTGTGTACAAAATAATTAGCATTTAATACACCAAAATTAGCATTTTCTCAAAACCACTGTTTATCCAATCTTTCAAAAAAACAATATTTGCAAAAAATTCAAATATTTAAACAAAAGGTAATTAAAAAATCTTTAGCTATACGCTTCAAATCAGCCAATTTTTTGAAAATAAAATTTATAAAAAAAATTTAAATAAATATAAAATACAGTTATTTAAACTATTAAAAGAAGTTAAATTCAGAACAGAATAGGTTTATTTTTTGTAATTAGAGCGCAAAGATAAAATTAATTTATATTTATGGCTTTCGTCTACTCAAGGCTTAATCTAAAACAAACATGTATAAGTCAAATAAGCCACACAATCGCATGATTTTACTTAAAAATATATTTATCAAAACTTAACGATATTTCTTCAATATGATTATTACAGTCGTTTTTTCACTCAGTTATTCATATTTCTTCTTCAATTAACACAACCAAAATCCAAAACATAAAATACACAAAGGTATGAACTGAAAAAACATAAAAACCCAGTGAAAATCTAGATTTAAAAATAAGAGCATAAATAAAATACTGATTAATATATATTTATCCAAATAGAAACCAATCAACATAGCTGTACACAAGCAAAACAATATGTGATTCAAATCACATATTAAAATAAAAAAGATAATTAACACACACTTCAAACACTTTATGCAAAATCTTCACTCACTCTTTCCAGCCAGCTTGTTGTTTTTTTTTATGTCTAATCTTTCACATGCACATCCATCTGATTTCTTAAGAGAAAAAGCAATTGCGCAAATTAAAAATGGGCAAACAACTCAAGGATTAACAGCACTTGAGTCTTTATTACAGCAGTACCCAGATCAACAGAACATCTTAGCTGACTATTTATTATCAGCCTCACACATTCAAGGTCTGCCACAAACCACCCTAGCTGATTTAACCCAACGAATTCAGCCTAAGCTCTTCCCTGAATATGCTCAACTCGCAACAGTTAAACTTTTACGAGATCAGAAACAGTTTGCTTCAGCATTAGCACTATTAGATAAATTTGAACCTTATCAATCGCATAACCAAGTGCAGGTCACAATTCTTAAAGCAGCATTGTTTGCTGAAAATAAACAACCGACTGAAGCAGCAAAGCAATTGAAGAATCTTGAGACAACGCAAATGAGTGTTGAACAGTTGGCTTTAGCGGCTTATGTTTATCGACTATTAGAACAACAGACTTATGCCTTACACACCATTCAGTTGGCTTATGCCCAACAACCAAACAATGAAGCCATTCAACATGAGTATTTGAATATTTTGATGGCACTGGGTAGCTATGACATGGTAGCTGCTTTTTCTGCAAAGCACCACCTATCTGATAAAAACCAGAACTTTATTTGGCAGAATAAAATCGGAGGCTTTTCACAGAATGTGAATGAGGCGATTAAACAACAGAAATATTTATCCTCCCGTGCGGAAAGTGACCGTAAAAGCTTTGCTCAACTCGATCAAGTCTTAGAGCAGGCAGAACAAATCGCGCAACAGATTCCAGCTGATCAAGCCATGTTTAATCGCTTCTATTATGACTATCTCTACGCCTTAAGTTATCGAGGCAAAACACAACAGCTTTTGAGCCTATTAAATCAAGTCACCTTACCGCCAGTTGAACAAATGCCTGCCTATACACGCCATGCGATTGCAGATACCTATCTTGCAAATCAACAACCTGCCGAAGCCGAGATGATCTATCGCAGCTTGCTTACTGAGAAAAACTATCCCGATATCAGCCTATATACATCACTTTATTATGCATTAATCGAACAAGAAAAATATAAAAATGCAAATGCGCTGATTAACCTAATTGATGAATTGATTCCCACGTATGAATATAGCGAGGCCAAAGGCGTCGATAAAAGTGTACACCCAGATCGAAATGAATATCTGTCGTTAGTTGCATTAAATATGGCTTATCGGAATCGCTTGGATTTATCTGAACAATATCTAAATAATACCGTAGCCAAAGCCCCGAACAGTGTTCAATTTTTAAATGATCTAGCCAAAATCCAGCGTTGGCGTGGTAACCCTCGCCAAGCTCAACTTACCATTGATCGTTTAAATGGTTTAGAACCTCACTCAAAATATACACGCATTAATGCCATGCAAAATACCCAAGCACTTGGCGATATCCAAGCTTGGCAGCAGCAAACTCAAGCACTGAGTGAAGACTACCCCAGCGATAGCAGTGTCATAAAAAGTCGTAAAGAATTAAATGATCGTAATCACGCCAGCATGAGCCATGAAAGTCGCTTTTCACATAGCCGCTCTGAGCAAAACCAATTACTACAATCACTCAAAGGGACACGTGATCGTGAATCCAACACCACGCTATATTCACCGTGGTTAGCAGACAATTATCGTATCTTGGTTGAACATCAATATCTTTGGGGAAAATATGCCGACGGCGATTTACAAGAACAACGCTTTGGTTTAGGTCTGCAATGGCAAGACAAAGGTAAAAACTTGGCGCTTGTTGCCTCTCAAAATACCGAAGGTCAACGTCAAGGCTTAAGAGCAGATTGGTCACATCAACTCAATGACAATTGGCAGTATGCCTTATCCCTCAATACCCAAGCCAATATTCCATTACAAGCCATCAATCAAGGTGAAAATGGCAAAGCTTATGGCGCTTCGATTCAATGGCAGCAAAATGAATCCCGACAAGCCAATGCAGGATATAGCTACACTGATATTAGCGATGGAAATAAACGCCATGATTTTTTTGCAAACTATAATCAACGTATTTTTCAAACGGCCCACCACACTACACAAGCAGGCTTTTCTGCATTTTTAGGAAAAAATCGTTTAGATAACGTGGCCTATTTTAGTCCTAAACAAAGTTATAGTCTCGCGATCAACTTGAGCCATGACTGGTTGACTTGGCGAAATTACGAACGTCACTTCAATCAAAATTTTTCGATCAATGCAGGTATGTTTCAGCAACAAGATTACGGCTCCAAGCCGATTTTTGATGCCCAATATCGACATGAGTGGCAATTGTCGCGGATCTGGGCACTGCATTATGGCATTGGTTGGAAACGACATCCCTATGATGGCATCAATGAGAATCAAACCTATGCCCTATTAGGTTTTGGAGGGCGATTCTAATGACATTCTTCAATATGTTTAGAATACTCTCTGCATGTGCATTTCTTATCCCAGTTCAGAGTTATGCCGCAGACGAAGCAAAATTTGATGCCCATCATTTTGTTAGTTTGACCTTTCACGATGTGCGTGATGATGTTTTGAAAAATGGCGACCGAGATGTGTATGCCATTAATACCCAAAATTTAGTGCAATTTTTTGAATGGTTGAAACGTTCTGAATGGACTCCAATTAGCCTCAAACAAATTATGGCCTCTCGGGAACATGGTGTTCCATTACCGAAAAATGCAATTTTAATTAGTTTTGATGATGGTGCCTTAAGTAGCTATAGCCATGTCTATCCACTGGTAAAGCAATATCAAATTCCTGTGGTCTTTGCTTTGGTGACCAGTTGGACAGAAGGTAATACACAAGCTGCTTATGAAGCCTATGGTCAAAATAACTTGATGAGCTGGAAACAACTGCAAGAGATTCAAAAATCAGGTTTAGTTGAATTTGCCAGCCATAGCCATGATTTGCACAAAGGCATATTGGCCAACATACAAAAAAATGAAAAGCCTGCCGCCTTAACTCGACAATACGATATAACCCAACAGCGCTATGAAACTGAGTCTGAATATAGCCAGCGGATTTATGATGATTTGGTGAAATCCAAAAAAATCTTGCAGCAAAAACTAGGAATAGATTCGCTTGCAATCATTTGGCCCTATGGTGCGGTCAACCCACAAGTCACTCAAATTGCGAATCAAGCAGGCTTTCCTCTGTCTTTTAGTTTAGGGACGGAAAAATTAAATGACACCCATGATGCAACTTTTCAACGCGGTATTGTTTCAAATAATCCAACAGCTGAAAATTTACGTGAACAACTCACAGGCTTTATGGAATACGGTCAACGACAAGCATATGAACCTATTCGGGCCGTGCAATTTGATCTAGGCCAATTCTCACAAGACAGTACACAGTTTAATCAGCAGTTAGGCAGTTTATTAAATAATTTAAGTGCCTTAAAAACCAATACTTTAATCGTTAATGCATTAACTGATCAAAATAATACTGTCTATGCCCAAAGCTACTTTCCAACAACACGTCTAAAACTGGCCCAAGATATTTTAAGTCGCACCCACTGGCAGACGCGAACACGGGTTTTTCATCGAGTCTATGTACAGATGCCGATTTTTCCTGACCTGAAGCAAACTCATTTAGCAATCGATTTAAGCAGAGACCTGATCCAGAATAACCCCAATCTGGATGGCATTATTTTAAAAACAGATCAACAACTCGCTTGTCGTTATAACACCGTAGTGAGCCCAACGTGTTTGGAAAAAGAAACACACATTTTAAAGTTAACACAACAGGTCAAAGCCGCGGTCACGCCTTATCTCAATCAAAGTAATCCCTTCCAATTAATATTACAGCTCTCACTCTCTGATTTAACAGATCAGGGCTTAGAGCAAATGGTTAATACCTATCTACCCTTCGTATCATTATTGAATATTGAAATTAACAGTCTAGATAATCTCAATAGCTATCAAAAATTTATACAACAGGTAGATCATTTAACTGCCTCACAAAAAGCCAGACTAATGGTGACTTTAGTTCACCACGACCAGTCTTCGCCAAAGCAGCTACAACGCTTGCAGCAACACTATTTAAATTTACAAAGACATGGAATCCAAAAATTGGTTTTAAGCAATTACCGCTTCGATAATGCAAAAGCGGTACATGAACAACTATTTACCCCTCTCAGCTTAAATGACAGTCCAATCAGTTATCGCAATCCATTTCTCCAGCAGCACGTAAATGGAGAACAGCCATGACCTTAATGGAAACTCTTTTCCTATTTGCCTTTATATATCCCTTGCTGATGGCATGGACATGGATGGTAGGTGGTTTATGGTTCTACTTTAAACGCGAATATAAGCAAAACCAATTACCCGAGATTTCAGAACAAGGGTGCAGCATTATCATTCCTTGTTTTAATGAACAAGCTCAAGTTCGAGAAACCCTACGATTTGCACTGCAAACACAATATCCAAAATTTGAAGTCATTGCCGTCAATGATGGCAGTTCTGACGATACCGCAAAAATATTGGATGAACTGGCGCTTGAACATCCCGATTTACGGGTTGTGCACCTGGCAGAAAATCAAGGAAAAGCATTTGCCTTACGTTCAGGCATGATGGTCAGCCAATACGAATATCTGATTTGTATTGATGGAGATGCCTTGCTGCATCCCCATGCTGCGATTTGGATGATGCATCAACTTACAGCATTTAATCAGGTTGGCGCAGTAACTGGAAACCCTCGGATTTTAAATCGTTCAAGTATTTTAGGAAAACTACAAGTGGGTGAGTTTTCATCCATCATTGGTTTAATTAAACGTGCCCAACGGACTTATGGACGTATTTTTACAGTCTCAGGTGTGATTGCTGGCTTTAGAAAAACTGCACTGATGCAAGTCGGCTTATGGTCAGAAGATAAGATTACTGAAGACATTGATATCTCATGGAAACTTCAACTGGCTGAATGGGATATTCACTATGTTCCCAATGCGCTGTGCTACATCTATATGCCTGAAACCTTTAAAGGTTTATGGAAACAACGATTGCGCTGGGCTCAAGGTGGGGTTGAAGTTATTAAAACCTATTTTCCCAAACTCTTTAAGATTTCAGCACTCAAAATGTGGCCTGTTGCACTAGAAGCCATCATCAGCATGGTTTGGGCCTATGTCATTTTCCTGATCATTATCCTATTTTTCGTTGGGCTAGTCGTTCCACTATCCGCAGAATGGCAGATTAAATCACTCTTTCCACAGTGGTACGGCGTCATTTTAGCCATTACCTGTCTGATTCAATTTTTTGTGAGCTTATTCATTGACAAACGATATGACGGAAACCGTTTCTTTAGAAATTACTTTTGGGTGATTTGGTATCCCCTGTTTTTTTGGATGCTTGGTGCAGCAACAACAGTGGTTGCTGTACCAAAAGCTTTATTTACACGTAAGAAAAGAGCGAGATGGGTTAGCCCAGATCGTGGTTTTAAAGGTGAGTCAGAATGAACAAACAACATTTGAATATCATTGAGGATATTTCACAGCTAGATATTCCTGAATATATTGACCAACATCAGTATGTAAAAAACAAAGGTGCACATTATTTGCTGCAAGGGATCGGTTGGGCACTCTGGACACTGCTATTTTTACCGTTATTGGCGATATTTTTATGGCTATACCAAGGTAAGCTCATCAAAAACTATATTTTTGCAGAACAGATGAGCGTGCAGATCCACAATTTCTTTTGGCTCGCCTTGATGGTGATGATCTGTTGTGCCTCATTGTTGTTATGGGCGAGCTATAACTGGTTACGATACCGAAACACAGAAAAAATGACTGTGGTGAACGTGAGCCATTCTATTCTTGCTGAGGGATTTTTGATTCCAAAGGAGGAGCTATCCAAAATTCAACGCTCAAAAAACATTGTACTGCACTATAACCAAGAAGGTATTTTAGCTGACTATGAACTGAGATAACTATTCATGAACCAAAAATGAAAAGAGGCAAGCAATTGCCTCTTTTCATCGCTTCAATTCCAAACATATTGATTGATATCGAGCATCATTCGATTATGCCAATAATGGCCTCAGCCTGATAGCTTTTTCCCTGTTCTGCCACGATTTGAATGACTCCACTTTGATGTGCAAGCACGGGGACTTCCATTTTCATGGCTTCCATAATCGCAACAATCTGCCCTTCAGTCACCTGCTGCCCCTGTGTAACTTTCCATGAACTAATCACACCATTGATCGGAGCCAGTAAATGCTCAGCGCTCAGTTCAGGTTCAATCGACTGCTGCTGTTGAACCGCACTAGCAGGATTTTGTGCAAACATACCTGCAGGTAAACCTAAACGATGTAATTTGCCATCAATTTCAATATAGCTGAGCAGCAAGGGTTGTTGATGATGAGGAATACTGCGTTTGCTTGGCTTTAACTGTTGCTTGAAGTCATTTTCGATCCAACGGGTATGGACCTTAAACTCATCGCTAAAATCAGGTTCATTGAGTACTGCGCGGTGGAAATCTAGAACCGACGCCACCCCTTCGATCTTAAACTGCTTTAACGCACGTTTAGCACGGGCAATTGCAACTTCACGGGTTGGGCCCGTCACAATCAGTTTTGCCATGAGAGAGTCAAAATGGCTAGAGACCAATGACCCAGTTCGAACCCCTGTATCGACGCGTACACCATGACCAAACGGCGCTTCAAATAAGTTCAGCACACCAAATGCTGGAATAAAACCACGCGCTGGATCTTCGGCATTAATACGAAATTCAATCGCATGACCCTGTACTTTAGGTGTCTCTTTAATCGAAAGCTCATGGCCTTGCGCAACACGAATTTGTTCTACCACTAAATCCACGTTTGTGGTTTCTTCGGTCACGGGATGCTCAACTTGCAAACGGGTGTTTACTTCTAAAAATGAAAGCTTTCCATCACGACTCAATAAATATTCTACCGTTCCTGCCCCAACATAATGGGCTGCTTGACAGATATTTTTTGCCGAACTTAATATCTGTTGATAGATCTCATCACGAATAAAGGGTGCAGGAGCTTCCTCGACCAACTTCTGGTTACGGCGTTGTAATGAACAATCACGTGTTCCGAGTACCACAATATTGCCATGTTGGTCAGCAATCACTTGAGCTTCGACATGGCGTGGTTGGTCTAGATATTGTTCAACAAAACATTCACCACGCCCAAAGGCAGCTTTGGCCTCACGTACTGCCGACTCATACAGCTCTTTGACTTCTTCAAGTGTCCACGCCACTTTTAAACCACGACCACCGCCACCAAATGCCGCTTTAATCGCAATCGGCAAACCAAACTGTTTGGCAAAATCCAAAGCTTCATCAGCATTGTTGAGCGGGTCTTGCGTCCCGTGAACCAAAGGTGCACCCACTGAAGCCGCAATTTTACGCGCTTCAATTTTATCACCTAATTTCTCAATCGCACTTGGTGAAGGTCCGACCCATTTTAAACCTGCATCAAGCACTGCTTGGGCAAATTCAGCACGTTCGGATAAAAAGCCATAACCTGGATGCACCATGGTTGCTTGGGCTTTTTTTGCAATCTCGATAATGGCAGCAATGTTTAAGTAGGTCTCACTGGCAGTCGCACCAGCCAAACCCCAAGCCTCATCGGCAAGCTCGACATGCATGCTGCCCATATCATCATCTGCATATAACGCGACCGATGCAATGCCCATGTCACGGCAAGCATGAATAATACGAACGGCAATTTCACCACGATTGGCAATCAATAATTTTTCAGTCTTCATCATTTATTCTCAAAATCTGTAAATTCGGTAATTTTTTTAAATTTAATCCAGCAACCTGCTGGAATCTGTGCCACCAAATCCCAATGATGTTTTGCAACAGCGGCAATGACAGGATATCCACCCGTTAAAGGGTGATCATTCATAAACAAAACGGGCTGACCACTCGGTGGAATCTGTAAAGCCCCAATACACGTGCCTTCACTTTCCAACTCATGGGTAATTTTGCGAGTTAGAGACTGCTCACCTGACAATCTGAGCCCAATGCGATTACTTTCATTGGTCACCAACCATTCTTGCTGACAGAGCAGTTCAATACTGTCTTGTTCAAACCAGTCGGTACGTGGACCCATCACAATGTCGAGCTCAACCACTTCACCAACTTTGGGCAAATCATTCTTACCCACTTCATTGACACTAATGTTGGCCGCCTTCACATGCCCTTGATAAATCGTATCTCCAAGCTTTAAAGGTTCTGGCCCTAACACCGCCAAACTATCAAATGAAGCACTATTTAAAACGGGCTGAATCTCGATGCCACCTCGAACAGCAAGATAATTTCTCAACCCCTTTGTAGGCGGCAGAATATGAAACTCATCGCCTTCATCCAGGTCAATCGGCTGATCACTTGCAAACTCTGCGTTTTGACCATCTACAAATTTCACACGGATATTTGAGATGGCGCCTGTAACTGCAATCACAGCACCATGCTGCAGTTTGGCCTTTAAGCCACCATTTAAAACCTCAATCACAGGCGTATCAGTTGGATTCCCTACAATACGGTTGGCACTATGCATCGCCGATAAGTCCATTGCACCCGCCATTCCAACGCCAATCTTGGTCTGGTTAAAACGCCCTTCATCTTGAATCAACATCTGTAGGCTGGGCGCAGTAATACTAAACAGTGGCACCGATTGTTTCAGTTCAACCGTACGCGTGATCTGTTGAGGTACACTCACAGTTATCGGATGATGCGTGACATCTTCAAAATGTACCGTCATACCAGGTAACAGCAACGCAGGATTTTTACGCGCTAAATCCCACATTTTTTCGTCTGTAGTTCCAATCAATTGCCAGCCACCGGGACTGTCTTTTGGATAAATACCAGAGTATCTACCAGCCAATCCCAACGAGCCTGAAGGTATTTTTTTACGCGGAACCGTTAAACGTGGAATGTCAGTAAATGGTCGGTCGGGACTGCTCATATAAGCAAAGCCTGGCGCAAAACCAATAAAAGCCACATTCCAGATGCTTTGGTGATGTTTTCGAATCACCTCTGCTACAGACAACCCTTGCAACTCTGCCACCTGAGCAAGGTCTTCGCCATCGTAACGAATCGGCACAATCACTTCTTGGCCGTTACGCTCAAATCCTGAATCAATTTTGAGGCTCTGAATGAAAGCAACCAGCGTTTTAAAGTTGGTTTCGATCTCGTTAAAAAAAACCAAAATTGTTTTTGCAGCGGGGACTAAGTCTTTAATTCCATTCAATGACGTGTTTTGCAATTTATTGTACAACGCCAAAGTTTCTTCGAGACTCGCAAGCTCAATCAGAAAACAATCGGTGTTTACCGATAAAAAACGCATTTGCTTATCCTTTTTAATTGTTCTTTCGCCCAATTAGCCCATCCAAGCACGGTCAGGAATGTCAGTAATCAACATATGGCCAGGTGCATGGCTAATTGCAAAAGGAATTTTAGAGTTCATGACCGCCGCTTGTGGAGTGACACCACAGGCCCAAAACACGGGGATCTCACCTGCTTCGATACGAGACGCCTCACCAAAATCAGGCTGATTTAGATCCCGAATGCCCAAGCTTTCAGGATGTCCAATATGTACAGGTGCGCCATGTACACTTGGCATACGCGCTGTAATTTTTACTGCTTCACTAATTTGATGTGATGGAATAGGTCGCATAGAAACCACCATGTTTCCTGAAATACGCCCTGCTGGCTGGCACTGAATATTACTCAGATACATTGGCACATTGGTCTTATCCTGAATATGGCGAACTTCAATCCCCGCTTCTTGCAAAGCTGTTTCAAAAGAGAAACTACAACCGATCAAAAATGTGACCAAATCAGGGTGCGCATGATAAATCTCGCTGGCATCAGTCACTTCATCCACCATTTTGCCCTCTTTCCAAATGCGATAACGCGGGAAATCGGTTCGAATGTCTGAGTCTACGGCAAGTTTGCTTGTATAGATGCCTTCTTCAAGTACATCGAGTACAGGACAACTTTGTGGATTGCGGTGTGCATAGAGTAAAAAGTCATAGGCCCAATCTTTAGGCACAGAAATCATATTCACCTGTGTCATGCCCGCAGCCATGCCTGCTGTCGGCTGATCAAAGCCAGCACGTATTTTTAAGCGTGCACCTAAAGCGGCTTCAAGCTGAGCTGGGTCGACTTTAATATCCTTATACATGGTGCTCATCCTTATACTTTATTTACAAATGGGCGGATTTCAATCTGATTTTTTAGCAGTTCGGCTTTAATCGCAGCTGACATTTCTAGCGCACCATCGGTATCACCATGCAAACAAATCGTATCGGCCTGAATGGGGGTAAATACACCGTCAATTGATTCAACCCCACCCTGTTTAAGCATAGACACCACACGGCTCGCAACAAAGGCAGAGTCATGTAAAACCGCACCTTCTAGACGACGAGACACCAATGAACCATCACTGTTATAAGCTCGGTCTGCAAATGCTTCAGATACCACTGTCAAGCCAGCTGCACGTGCCTGCTCGACCAAGTTTGAACCAGCTAAAGCCACTAAAACTAGGTCAGGGTGATACATTTTAATCGCATCAATCACTGCGGCAGCCTGAGCTTGATCATGGGCAATGGTGTTATACAGTGCGCCATGTGGTTTGACATATTGCACTTTTGAACCTGCCACTTTTGCCAAACCATCCAGTGCTGAAATTTGATACAGCACATCGGCAATGAGTTCATCACGTGACACATCCATATTACGGCGGCCAAAACCAACCAAATCTGGGTAAGACACATGTGCCCCAATCGTGACGCCCAATTCAACGGCTTTGCGCACTGTTTTTAAAATCCCCAAAGGATCGCCAGCATGAAAACCACATGCGATATTGGCACTGGTCACCACAGGTAAAATCTGGTCATCATTGCCCATTTTCCATGAGCCAAAACTTTCACCCAAATCACTGTTTAAATCTACAAACATGGCAGTATTCCTTTTTCGCTATACGATTATCTGGCTTAAAGTTTGGTCAAATAGTTAAATACGGTCGTAAATGACATATAACCCATCCACCACGTCAATACACAAGTTAACGCACCTAAAACAATTAACCATTTTGGATAGTTATAATTGCCCATCAAGTCTCTACGGCAAGCCGCAACATAGACAAAAATGGTGAGTCCAATCGGCAACACTAAACCGTTAAAACCACCGACAAAAATGAGTAGACCTGCTGGCGTTGCCCCCAATACCACATAGAGCAATAACGCTAAAGCAATAAAAGTGATGGTGGCATAGTTGCTTTGTTTTGGGGTTAAATTCTTTTTAAATGCACTAAAGAATGAAACCGAGGTATAGGCTGCACCAATGGTGCTACTAATACCAGCTGCCCAAAAGATCAGGCCAAATAATTTATAACCCAATGTGCCCGCAGCATACTGGAATGCTTGTGCCGCTGGATTGGCATTATGACTAGCGAGATCTATCGTTGCACCGCTCACCACCACCCCCAAGAAGGCTAAAAATAAGACATAGCGCATGATGCCAACCACTACAATGCCCTTGGTCGCTGCTTTGGCTACTTCATCAATATTTTCAGGGCCAACAGCGCCTTTATCCAGTAGACGATGCGCGCCTGCATAGCAGATATAACCCCCCACCGTGCCACCGACAATGGTGGTAATAATGGCAAAGTCAATCTGATCTGGCGCAAAGGTTTGCTGTACCGCTTGTCCAACAGGTGGCATCACAATCACAGCCACAATGATGATCAGGATGATTTTCAACAATCCCAATACGATCATGCTTTTATCCATCGCAAGCGTGGCTTTTCTTGAAGCGAAAATCAAAATCGCCAATGCACCACTGAGAATACCACCCCATTTGGTGTCCAAACCAAATAATGCATTTAGACCTAATGCAGCACCTGCAATATTTCCAATACTAAAGAAGAAACCACCTAGAATCACCAGAAATGCAAGTAAATAGCCACTGCCCGGTAAAGCTTTATTGGCAATATCGGATGCACGCATTTGCGTAAGAGTCACGACACGCCAAATATTTTGCTGCACCACATAATCAATCAAAATGGAAACTAAAATGGCAAAGCCAAACGCGGCACCTAACTTCACCGTAAACACAGCGGTTTGGGTTAAAAATCCAGGCCCCATTGCCGAAGTTGCCATCATAAAAATTGAGGCAATGATGGCCCATTGGCGATCCGACAAAAAAGAAGACTTCAATAAAGACATTAATGCGTTCCTCGTCCATTTGAGCTTAATAACGCGATTTTTAACTTGATCTAAGAGCATCATTGTTTATAAACGATCTTCTTTAATCCTTTTTAAATCACAAAGATTCCTTGTTCTCTTACTCAAGCATTGAGCAACCAAATCTTCTATTTAAAATAAAAACATAAGCAACCCTGTTGAACAATACGACTTTCTACAGCACAAAATAAAATCAAATATATGAATTTATTAAATTTTTATTATTAAGAGTTTTCAATATAAATTTTACTTATCACCTTCCATAAGCTGCTTTTATGACTTATCCAAAAAATGACCTTATTCTAAAGCCGAGAAATACACTGAAAAGTAAGTGAATAAGCCTCTATTTTTTGATTCGTTGATTCAGTCTTTGCATCGCACTTTCAGAGACCATCACGGCGGCATCGGTTAATTTCTCTTTCAATGCAGCATCATTACCTTGAATATAAATCGAGGTAAAGTGAAAGGTCTTTAACTGAATTGGGGTGTTTAATATTTCTAATCGACCATCGGTAATTTCTTTTAAAGCGGTTAAAGTCGGCACCACAGCGATCCCTAAGCCTTGCTCAGCAAGTCGTAACAAAGTCGCCAAAGAATAACTGGTAATCGAAAGTGGCTCATCAAGCCCCTGTTCTTTCATTTTGGCCTTGAGCTCTTTATAGGGGTAGGTAATTTTGGGATAGGTTAAGATCGTATGCGACATTAAGCTTTTAAATGACATTTGCCCGACCCCTCCTTTAAATGACGGTGACGCCAAGAAACTCAGTTCAAAATCACAAAGTGCCTGTTCGATACACTCAAAAGCCAATGTTGGCCCGAGTAAAAAGGCCATGTCCAGATCACCTGTGCGTACACCTTCTTGTAAATTCGGGGTCAGATCGACCACAATTTCCACTGAAACTTTAGGGAATTCTTGCTGAACTTTCTCGATATATTCGACCAACCATGTATAAACAATGGTTTCTGAAACCCCCAGCCGTATTGTACCGGTCAAATGCTGATTTTCCGTTAATTCCGCTATGAGTTCAGTTTCTAAACGCATCAACTTTTCAGCATATTTAAATAAGGTCATGCCCTTATGCGTCGGTTTAAGCTGGCGAAAACTTCGATCTAAAACTTTAAATCCAAGGTCATTTTCAATCGCTGTGATTTTCTGTGATACCGCAGGCTGGGTGGTTTGTAATTTTGTCGCTGCCTTATTAAAACTATTGAGGGTCACCACCCAGTAGAATGCTTCGAGATTCTTCAAATTCACGTTTAATCCTAAGCTCGCTATCCTTTTCTCGCTGTATAGTATGAGAGTGATCCGCCAGATTAAGCTAGCTGTTTATTGATTTTTCTTGAAGCAGGTTTTGTGATTGGTTTATTTCACCTTTACAAAGATGATGTCCAAATCCTGTTTGGGAACAAAGTTACGCTTGCTCATCTGAAATTGGGTTGGGCTGATTTTTTCAACTTTGCCATTCCAACAAAATGAAACCAATTCATTCTTATCACGCTCAATCGTTAATTTAAAATTTTCAATCGGTTTAGCCCAATTTGCACCTGTGGTCAAAATGTAGCTCAAAGCATTAAACGGTGAATTTTCTGCTTTGGCTTTTTTTAAGCCCTGCTTAAATTGTGCATCCATACAAAAGTTTTGATTATATTCATCTGGATATAGGGCAACAGAACCACCCACCAGAGGTTGATATTGATGCTGAATTTTGGTCAAGGCATTGGCTTTAAAGGTTTGCTTCCAGCTATAAATCACTTGAGATGACCATGGAATTTCATCATCTTGTTTAAAATTCGCTAATATTTTCTGCATGTGTGGCTGCTTACATTGCTTTAATTTATCGACAAAATAGCGGTCGTCATCATTGTTACGCATCCAAGGATTAAGCATCTCTGTTTGGCTAAAACCACATTGTTTAAATAGATCTGTTACATCAATCAACGGCGACTTTTCATCCTTTTGGATAAAAGTACGCACATGCATTTCTGGCTGAATATTTTGACCATCAACAATAATTTTAAAGCTTTTTAGCAATGCTTCGGTATGGGCAAAATCCGCTTCAAAGAAGTTATCAATACGCGGTAAGGGAAACAAAACAGTTTCTGTCACATCTTTATTGCTTAAGTTTTTATAAAGATAATTTACTTTAATCAGTTTCTTGCTAATAAATAAGTCTTCACTTTGCATCGCAATATGCGCATTTTTAAGATAGGCCACTCCGCCCGTCCCCACATAGCCCGTTGAATCATTGGCGAGACTATTGGTCGGTATTTGCAGCAAAATAGAACATGCCAAGATGATTTTTTTCATTTTTAAGTGTCCAATTTAAGACCGTAATGATGAGGACCTGTCAGTGATCAATCATAGCGGCTTAAAGCCTCAGATATTCACTTTTTTTCTGATTCTACCCTATTGAGGATCAATCATTGTTCTGAACGAGATGACATCACTAGAAAAGCTTGCAGTCGATTGATCTAAAAAAGAGCAGCCTGTTGCTCACAAACTGCTCCTCGGTCTTAGATTTTTTACATGCAAGTTCAAAGTTTTATCTAATCCTGAACCTGACATTGAACATGATGGTTTATTTCAACCGAATCATGACTGTTTTAATTCGATTGCTTTCCATCTCCACCACTTCAAATTGTAGTTCTTGATAGTCCAGCATTGAACCAACATCTACCATGCCATTGCACTTATCTAAAATAAGTCCTGACACCGTAATATAACCAGTCTCTTCATCGACGAGATCAACACCGAGCTGTAATTCAAGTTGATACAAATCTAAGGTGCCTGAGGCTTTCCATGTACTTTCATCGACTTTGATTAATTCAAGCTGCTCATCAGCATCGGGAAACTCACCCGCAATTGCTTCAAACACATCTAAAGGTGAAATTAATCCTTGCACATTTCCAAACTCATCATTAACGAGTACCAATGAGCCCTTAGAAGTACGCAATGTGTTAATCACATCAATCACTTTCATTTTTTCAAAAATAAAAATCGGGCGTTGTGCTTTGATTAGCAATTTTAATTGTGCTTCGTCATCCAATACATCCAAGATTTCCTTGGCACGAACCACACTCAATACTTTATCCAAACTGCCACGACACACAGGAAATAAGCTATGCGGCACAGATAAAATCTGTTCACGTATTTTTTCTGGCGTTTCGTTGATGTTAATCCAAGAAATTTGACTACGAGGCGTCATAATTGAGGCCACAGATCGTTCTGCCAGCGTTAATACGCCCCCGATCATATAACGTTCTTGGTCATCAAATGTTTCTTGTGCTTCCAAATGTTGCAGCGGATTTGTTGCAGTGGTTTCTGCCTTGCCACCCATGAGCTTCAAAATCGTATCTGCGGTTCGATTACGTAACGGAATCTTCGACTCATGCTTAGATCTGTTGCGTTGGGTAAACTGATTAAATGCCTCGATCACAATCGCGACACCAATACCCGAATAGATATAACCTTTCGGAATATGGAAACCAAAACCTTCGGCAATTAAACTAATACCGATTAACAGTAAGAAGCTGAGACAGAGAATAATAACGGTTGGGTGTCGATTGACGAATTCAGTTAATGGTTTAGAAGCAAGCAACATCACCAGCATGGCGACAACCATCGCGACCATCATGACGTAGATATTGTCTACCATACCGATGGCGGTAATAACCGAATCTAATGAGAATACAGCATCCAATACCACAATCTGGGCGACGACCGCAGTAAAGCTTGCATATACCACATTGGTGGTAATTTTGACTTCCGCTTTGCCTTCCATCCGTTCATGTAATTCACTGACCGCTTTATACAGTAAGAATAAACCACCGAATAAAAGAATCAGATCTCGACCCGAAAAAGACCAGTCGAAAATAAAAATGAGCGGTTTGGTTAAGGTGACTAACCACGAAATGGCGAACAGTAAGCCCAAGCGCATGATCAATGCGAGGGATAAACCAATGACTCTGGCTTTATCACGCTGGGAAGGAGGAAGTTTATCTGCCAAAATGGCAATAAAGACGAGATTATCAATCCCTAAAACAATCTCTAGAACGATCAGAGTAAGCAAACCTACCCAAATCCCTGGATCTAATAAAAATTCCATTATTTACTCCTTAAACAAAAACAAGGAGTCATGAAACTGTAGTTTAAATTTGTACCCGGCGAGGGATCCATCTATGTTGACCTTTTTTACAATAGTTGCTCCGATTATGCCTAATCTTTAAAAAATTTGGTTTAATTTTTTAAGATTCAGATACAGGTGAAACAAAACCAAACAAAGCAATTAAATATCAATATGATATCTATATTTAAAGTTTATAATTTAATTGGATTCTCAATAATTTGTTACATATTTTAAGCGATTAGATTCACAATAAAGCCCAGAAAACCAAACAACTAAGGACATTATTTTTCAGACTAAAAAAAGACCTGAGCAAACAATCTTCGTTCTTTTTGCTTAGCAACTTGAATGCTATAGCGACACTTGACCGATTTCTCAAGTTGATCGAGTCATATTCTTTTGCTGTTTATTTCTTCACACGTCACGGATTCCTTTTTGTGAATCTTTCTCAATTTGTTAAGATGAGCTAATGAGGAAGTCATTCAATTTCTCATACACTGTTGACTCAATTTTGACAGAAAAGAAGTCCTTAGAAAGGTATACTTTGCTTGGCAATTAAGTCGAATTTTACAGTGGCTGTTAGAATTGGCGAGACAGCCAAACTTTTAAATTAAACTTATTTATTATTTAAATTTAAGGATTTAACATACATGAATAGCGCTGAAATCATGGCTGATCTTTCATCTCATACGCCGATGATGCAGCAATATCTCAAAGTCAAAACGGACTATCAACATGCCCTGCTATTCTACCGTATGGGTGACTTTTATGAGCTATTCTTCGAAGATGCACATTTAGCGGCTAAACTTTTAGGTATTACTCTGACGCATCGTGGTAAGGCCAGCGGTCAACCGATTCCTATGGCGGGTGTGCCTTATCATGCCGCAGAAGGCTATCTTGCTCGTTTAGTCAAAGCTGGCCGCACAGTTGCGATTTGCGAACAAGTGGGTGAAGTCACAGGCAAAGGCCCTGTTGAACGTAAAGTGGTTCGGATCTTAACCCCTGGTACATTAACTGATGATGCTTTACTGGGGAGCTATCAATCCTCAAATTTGGTCGCACTCTGCATCCAACAAAATCAAATTGGTTTTGCCTTACTCGACTTAAGTGCAGGTATTTTTAAAGTTCAACAACAAGACTATAAACCTGAACAACTGCCAATCGAGCTGGCTCGCTTAATGCCAAGTGAAATTTTGATTGATGAAGATCTTATTGATCAAAATATTATTGAGCAGATTAAGAAAAATCTAGACTGCCCTATTACTAAACGTCCCAATGTTGACTTTAATTTAAATAATGCACAAAAAACCCTATGCGATCAGTTCAGTGTTTCAACCTTATCAGGATTTGGTTTAGACCCATTACCACTGGCAAAAGCCGCTGCTGCTGCGTTGATTCACTATGCCAAAGAAACACAGAAAACGGCCTTACCACATATCCGCTCCATTCAAATTGAGCAAAGCACTGACTTTATTGCACTGGATCCTATTACTCGTCGCAATTTAGAAATTATTGAGCCACTATTTGATCATGGCACATCATTATTCCAATTAATTAATGACTGTCAAACTGCAATGGGTGGACGCTTACTGGGCCGTACCCTGATGCAGCCAATTCGGGACACCGCGATTTTAGATGCGCGTCTCGATGCAACTGAGCAATTGTTAAAAGGCTATCATGAGTCGCCACTTCGTTTAGTTTTAAAAGAAATTGGCGATATTGAACGTGTACTCAGTCGAGTTGCGTTAGGCAGCGCACGTCCGCGTGACTTAGTGCAATTGCGTCAAGCTTGCGCACAAATTCCTTTCCTTCGCCATGCCTTAGATCCTGCTTTAAAAACACAGCAATCTAAGTTATTAACTCAATTAGATGAAGAGCTTGGCGACTTCAAGAGCCTACATCAACATCTGATGGCTGCAATTGTTGAAAGTCCACCTGTATTACTTCGTGATGGCAATGTAATTGCAGAAGGTTATGATGATGAGTTGGATGAACTGCGTAAAATTCGTGATCATGCTGGACAATTCCTAATTGATTTAGAGATCAAAGAACGTGAACGTACAGGTATTAATACACTGAAAATCGGCTATAACCGTGTCAGTGGTTATTATATCGAGTTAACCCGTGCCCAAGCAGAACAAGCACCTGCCGATTATATTCGTCGTCAAACCCTCAAAAATGCCGAGCGCTATATCACACCAGAACTGAAAGGCTTTGAAGATAAAGTCCTGTCCAGCGAATCTCGTGCCCTCGCCCGTGAAAAACTGTTGTTTGAATCATTACTGGATGAGTTACGTCAGAACATTGCACATTTGCAGATGATGAGTGCTGCGATTGCATCGATTGATGTATTGGCAAATTTTGCCCATCAAGCACGCCTCAACAATTGGGCAAGACCAGAATACACACCTGAAACCAGTATCAAAATTCAGGCTGGTCGCCACCCAGTGGTTGAAGCCTTAAATAAAGCCCCTTTCACACCGAATGATACCTTTTTAGATTCGCAACATCGTATGGCAATCATTACTGGCCCAAACATGGGGGGTAAATCGACCTTTATGCGTCAGACGGCTTTAATCAGTCTATTGGCCTATTGCGGTAGTTTCGTACCAGCCAAAGCTGCAAAATTAGGCTCGATTGACCGTATCTTTACTCGTATTGGTTCTGCTGATGATTTATCGACAGGTAAATCTACCTTCATGGTGGAAATGACCGAAACCTCTCAGATTTTGCACCATGCCACCAGTCAGTCTCTCGTACTGATGGATGAAGTGGGGCGCGGTACCAGTACCTATGACGGTCTTTCATTGGCTTGGGCTTGTGTGGTTGATTTAACCAAACGGGTGAAATGCCTCTGTCTATTCGCAACACATTACTTTGAGTTGACTGAATTGGGTGGCGAAGCTGGCATTGATAACTATCATGTTACCGCACAAGAACTAAATGGCAATTTGATTTTGCTGCATAAAGTTCAACATGGTCCAGCCAGCCAAAGTCATGGTCTACAGGTTGCCAAATTGGCGGGGATCCCTGCCAATGTCATTAAAGAAGCACAGAAGCGTTTAAAGATTCTGGAAAAACAACAGCATCAACATTTGCAAAGTAGTGTACAAAATGACTTATTCAGCGCTGTTGAGCATGAGATCGAAACTCAAGTGGTCGAGAGAATTATTGAAGTTGAATCCCAATCTCCTGCACTAACCTTATTACAGCAGATTGATGTCGATGATCTAACACCGCGTCAGGCATTGGAACAGCTCTATTCACTCAAAGCAGCTTTGAAATCATGAGATAGCAGGCTCAAATCAGTTAAATCTGTTTGAGCCATCTTCATCTATTCCTCTACCAATGAGATGATGTTGACTCACCTTCTGATTCAATATAAAAGTTAAGGACAAAACCATTAATATTCAGTTTAAAATCCTACAATTTTCAGAAATTGATCTAATCTGGCAACAGATTAGTCGGCGTGAACTGATCACTCAAATGTATGTCCAACAGGGTTTAGATTTGAAACTCATTGATTGTTTTTATGATGAGCAAAATTGGGATACCTATCATTTGGAAAATGACCCAGCTTTGCTCAAACAATTGTATCAACAAGGGGCGCTATGCGTAGGTGGATTTGATTCAGACAATCAGCTGATTGCGATACAGGTCGTTTCCAATCAGTATATTGCTGACTATCCTGATGCCAAGTTACTGCAATATTTTTATGTGGATGCTGATCATCAAGGTTTAGGGATTGGCACTCAGTTGATGTTATCAGCTCTTAACTCAGCACGACAACTTAATGCCAAACAACTCTATATTTCTGCCACCCCGAGTCAGCGCACAGTGGATTTTTACCTTAAACAAGGTGCTCAACTGATCGCACAACCTGATCAAGAGCTGTTGGAACGAGAACCAGAAGACATTCACTTGCTCTATACACTTTAACTTTTTACACAACTCAGTAGAAATAAAAAACTAAAGCTGATTCAGCCTTGTTAATTAGCTGTTTTAATTGAGAATAAAAATAAGATTCAGTTGCAATGAATGAGCGAATTAAGCAGGCTATGACTTTATTTTTAATCAAAAAACCCAAAAATGATTGCAATATTTTCTTTATTATCAATATATTAATCTATTTTTCATATGTATAAATAAACAATATCAATAAAAGCAATTGTTTGTTTACCCCTTTTTTGCCTACAATACCTCATTCCAAACAAAAAACCGTATTTTTAGGTAGCTGTCGCCATGACCTTTGTTGTCACTGAAAATTGTATTAAATGTAAATATCAAGATTGTGTTGAAGTTTGCCCTGTAGACTGTTTCTACGAAGGTCCGAACTTCCTCGTTATCAATCCAGATGAATGTATCGACTGTGCACTTTGTGAACCAGAATGCCCAGCAAATGCAATTTTCTCTGAAGATGAATTACCAGAAGGTCAAGAAGTCTTTATCGAACTCAATGCTGAATTATCAGAAAAATGGGCAGGTAATAACATCACACAAATTGGTGAACAACCAGCAGACCGTGAAGAATGGAATGGTAAGCCAGACAAGCTACAATATTTAGAAAAATAATTCAAAAGACCAGTTTACTGGTCTTTTTTATACCTGAACCACACATTTCTTTGCAATTACGTCATTATTCATGCGCTATTTTGCATTAAAATAGTACGCCTACAGATTTTGAACTGCCTTTTTATGATGCGAAATAAATTACAGGGTCTATTATCATTATTTATCATCCCTGTGATGATGGCGGGCTGTACCAGCTCAACGACAAAAGTAAATCAGCAGCAAGGTAAAAGAATTTACATTCCCCAAGAACAAGTCACGATTACCCGCCCGATCCCAAACAAAGTTGAACCTGCATCTTATCGCCAATGGTTGAATCAAGGTGAAAATTATGCCCGTGTTCGGGAATATGAACAATTTCTGACACGTAATAATGTGGCGCATATTATTCCAAGCTTTGAGTTACTTCGTACTGCTCGCGACTGGCAAAAATGTGGTCGTACCGAATATATGGTGCCTAACCGTGAATTATGGAACAATTCCCTTTCGACCTTACGGGTCTTTAAGTATTTAATCGCAGCCAAAATCCTGACCGATTTTGAAGTGACTTCTGTCTATCGTGATTTGCCACTCAACCAATGTGCGGGTGGTGCGGGTTCTTCCAAACATTTATTCAACTCAGCCATCGATTTCCGTATTGGGCCTGAATATCCTCAACCTCAAGATTATGCCTATATTGAGCAAACCAAGTTTAAATTATGTCAGTTCTGGGCACAGCATGGCCAAAGCCTAGACTTGGGAATTGGCTTATATAGTTCTGGTCAGATTCATATTGATACCCAAGGCTATCGTACTTGGGGCCCTGATCTTACCCGCAACAGCTCAATGTGTAATTTCTAAAAATAGATCATATTCTTAACAAGAGATCAAAATGATCTCTTTTTTGCTTTAATCCTATAGATTCAATCAGCAATAAAATTGCACTCTCAGCATAAACGTTTAAAATGCAGAGCTAACAAATTGGTAGGTAAACTTGATTATGCAACAGATGTGGACCGAGATTGATGACTATATCAATTCACATTTAATTCCCACAGATCCAAGACTTCAACATGCATTAGACAATACTGATACTCAGGGTTTTTCTAATCATTTGGCTGTTGCGCCTAATCAAGGCATGTTTTTGCAAATGTTGATTCAAATGAACCAATGCAAACGTGTATTGGAACTCGGTACGTTTGGAGCATACAGTACTATTTGGCTTGCTAAAGCTCTACCTGATGATGGTTATCTGCTGACGGTTGAAGGACGTGATACTCACGTGCTCATTGCCCAAGAAAATATTGATTATGCCAATATGCCCACCCATATTGAGCTCAAAAAAGGTCGTGGTGCAGATATTATGAACCAGCTCATTGCAGATGGCAGTGAACCCTTTGATCTGATTTTTATTGATGCAGATAAACAAAGTTACCGTGAATATTTTGAACTCAGTCTCAAACTGTCGCATTCAGGCACCATTATCGTTTTGGATAATGTGATCCGTGCAGGCGCAATTTTAGACGAGAATAACAAGAAACCTAGTATTGAAGGAATTCGTGAAGCTTTCACTGCATTGAAAGATCATCCTCAGCTGCTTTCTTGCACAGCTTTGCAAACCGTCGGCTCAAAAGGCCATGATGGTTTTGCCATTGCCATTGTAAAATAAAGGTCAAAAAACAACCTATTTAATTTAGTTGTGTAATATCAATAAATTATATTTATCTGCTATGCTTTTCCATACAGTTATCCACAGGAATTGCGGATAACTATATGGAACAAAATGAATCACTTAGCAACTAATAGCGGAACATTGGCATTACGAAAAATGGTTGTTGTGATACTGCCTAAGAAAAATTGATGAATTTTACTGTGGCTGAATGCACCGAGTACAATTAGTTGAATATCATGTTCTCTTTGATATTCAAGAATATTTTGTGCGACATCACCATAACGATATACAGAAACCACCTCTAAACCCGCATCCGTTAAATACTTTTCAGGTTCCGCCAACATTTCTGGATGATCACCCACATAAAGCAAATGACATTGTAGTTTTTTCAACAGATCACTTTGTGCAATGCGTTGCAGCATCTTCTGGCAAGTCGGTGAATATTCATAAGCAAAGATGAAACGTTTCGGTGGCTGAAAATGTTCGCCGACTGTGATGACGGTACAATTCGCCCCACGGATAAAGTTTTCGACATTACTGCCAATGGCTTTATTCTTCTCGGCGGCGCGCTCACCAACCCGCCCCATGATCACGACATCATTTTCATTGAGGATATTAAAACTTTGTTCAAGAAAATCGCCTTTTTCCTGAATTTTAGTACTGGTTAAACCATATTGCTTTTCGATCAACTCAGAAATGTGATTGAGCAAATTATTACTATAATCGAGTGCTAGCTCGCTTTGCTTTTGTTCCAACTCCGCGAGTTCTTTAAGTAGCATGGCATTACTTTCAAAGCCAATCACGCCACTGATTTCACCTAAATGATAACTAGCTGGGTAATAGTCCAAGATTTGCAACAATACCAACTCTCTTTGCGTTTGTTTCGCAACCCATACTGCCGCTTCTGCAACAGCATCTATGCAGGGTGAAGAATCAATACATGCAATTACACGGTTCATTTTCGCCTCTCTCTAGGTATATACCTTAGGTCTTCTACTTATTTTTAACTTAACATAGATAAAAGCATGGTGGGTTAAATTTATGTATCGAATCTCATACGCTTTTTATTCGCTTCGATAACGAATAAGTTTGGCAGGGTTGCCTGCAACTACCGCATAATCCTCAATATCTTTAGTCACCATACTGTTCATTCCCACCACCGCATGATCGCCAATTTTAATTCCATCCTTGATCCCGACATGCGCTCCTAACCACACATCTCGACCAATCTCAATGCCTTTGGAAGTCACGGGTTGTTGATAGATCGGACGATCCATTTCCATGCCATGATCAAATGCATAGAGATGACTATAGGCCGCAATTCGAACTTGATCATGCAACTTAATTCCGGTACGACCACCATCTAAAATACAATGGTGGTTAATGGCCACTTCATTACCAATTTCTAAAGGACCATGCAAAGTACAATCAGCCGCAATAAAAGTATTATCGCCAATACTAATCTTTCGACCACGTTCAGCAAAAATATGGGCTAATGGTGAAATAAAACAATTCTGACCAATTTCAACGGTTTCCATCTCCATCAAATAGGCTTGATACTCTGCCTGCCATGCCTCAGCCCATTCACGGTGTTTGGGTTTCAGTGTCCAATACAGCCATGGCATATAATTCAGACGCTGTTTATGCTGCTCTCGGTATTTCAATAAAGGATCATTCATCGTCTTGTTGTTCCTCGAGCAACACCACTTGCTCACGTCCTGAGAGGCATCGCCTCGCAAGAGAGGACAGATACATTTCAATCATCACATACATGTAATTTCTCACGTCCTCTACTCACATCCTGAAGTTTAAGTCTTAAAGGTTCAATTTGATGCACTTGAACACGTGCCTCAATGACCACCCCTGTTTCGGTATATTGTTCTTGATATTCGATCTGCTGTTGCATCAGCTCATATTGAATAATCGCCCATTCATTAAATAAACAAGCAAAGCGAATTTCCTTCTTTTCAATCAATTCAATTTTTTCAGCCAAGAGCAAACATTGACCTGCACAGCCACCATAAGCACGAACCAATCCACCTGTGCCTAACTTAATCCCACCATACCAACGATTTACCAATACAATGACATTGGTCAACTCATTGCCTTCAATCGTCGCAAGTATAGGGCGCCCTGCTGTGCCAGAGGGTTCACCATCATCATTAAACCGAACCTGATGTCCAATTTTCCACGCCCAACATTGATGTGTCGTCGACAGATCTTTATGTTCTTCTAAAAAATTTTTAACCTGCTGCTCATTTTCAACAACAGCAGCAATCGCTTGGAAACGACTTTTTTTGATTTCTTCTTCGAAAGTGACCGGACTGGCAATGGTGAATGGCATAAAGCATAAATACAAATTTAAAACGCAATTATAGCTTTTTCGCATCCAAATAAAAAACCTCGCATCAAGCGAGGTTTTCAATCAGCACAAGTTAGCGTTCACGCAATGCTTCTTTGGCTTTATTAAACGGTTTCAATAAGTAATCCATAATGGTTTTTTGCCCCGTACGAATATCCACGGTTGCAACCATACCTGGTGTGATGCTAAAGGCTTTACCTGCCTTGTTATATAAGCGATCTGAATCCGTCCGAATATAAACACGATAATAGAACTGATCTTGCTTAACCTCATCACGAATGGTATCGGGTGAAATCACCGTCACTTTACCATCCAAACCGCCATAGATTGAATAATCATAGGCCGTGATTTTAACCAAGGCCTCCTGGCCAGGACGAATAAAAGCAATGTCACGTGGTGAAATACGCGCTTCGATCAGTAACTTATCCTCTAAAGGTACAATGGTCATGAGCTTACCATTTTGAGGAATCACACCACCTAAAGTCGTAACATCAATTTCTTTCACAACGCCACGTACAGGGGCTTTAAACACTGCACGTTCCAGACTGTCATTTCGACCATTCACAATCTGCTGCTGAGTTTGAATATCAGTATTGGCCTTAGACAATTCTTCTCGTGCTTTGACATAATACTGATTACGCGTGTCATTGATTTTATTATTTAAATCATTGGCCTCACGCTTTAAACGCAAGACTTCAACCTCACTGGCCGCCCCTTTGGCAACCAATGGCTCAGTCATTGCCAGTTCTTGTCGTACCAGTTTTGCAGCTTGTTCATAACCTTCAATTGACTGTTCTAAATTGGCACGTCGTGATAAATACAATGCCGTTTCTTCTTGTACCAATTTAGGACTCTTTTGCACGTCTTCAGGAAAACTTAAAGGCGAACCTGTCACTTCAGCACGTAAACGTGCAGCTGTTGCCTGCGCAGAAATCAATAAAGACTTTGACTCTCCAACATTTGAAGCAAAGCGTGTAGGATCAAGTTGAGCAAGGATTTGCCCCTTTTCAACTACATCCCCTTCATTGACATCAAGTTTTGTGAGAATTCCCCCTTCAAGCGACTGGATAATTTGCTCTTTTGAAGAGGGAATCACTTTCCCCGTACCCGTTGAAACTTCTTCCAGATTAAATAACCATGCCCAGATTAAGAGTGAAAGTAAACCAATCCCGATCATCCAAACAACAAGCGTCGAACGAGGTAACCTTGGTTCATTATAAGTTACGTTCATGGGACGACTGCTGTTCTGTTGTTGTTCACTCATAAAATTTCCTCGAAGTATTAAACTATTTTTTGTTTTATTGATGATTGTTGTAAAACTTGATCTACTGGTCCATCCATGACGATCTTACCTTCATTCATAACAATAATTCGGTCCACCAACTCCAAAACAGCACGTCGATGTGTTGCAACCACTAAAGTTCGATAACCGAGCCAACTCTTCAAGTGATCAATCAGTTGCTTCTCTGCAACATCATCAATTGCCGCTGTAGGCTCATCTAGCAATAGAATATTCGGTTGACGAATCAATAAGCGCGCCAACAATAAGGCTTGTCGTTGCCCTCCAGAAAAACCAACACCACCTTCCAAAACCAAATGATCGAGTCCTTCTTTCTTTTCATGCACAAAACTCAAGGCACCTGTTACTTTTAAAGCTTTAAGAATATCTTCATCACGCGCTAAAGGTGCGCCAAGTGTCAGATTTTCACGAATTGTGCCATAAAATAAATGAGCATTCTGATTAAGTAAGCCCATATCACGACGCACATCGGCAGGGTCAATCAGACTAATATCCAAATCATCCAAATACACCGAACCCGAATTAGGGAACTGCATTGCAGATAAAATCTGTAATAAAGTAGATTTACCCGCACCATTGCGTCCTAAGATTGCAATACGTTCACCCGCACGAATCTTAAGTTGTGGGATCACCAAACTTGGGCGTGGATCCTCTTCCGTGTATTGGAACACCACTTTCTTCAACTCATAATCGCCATGCAACACTTCTTTGTGTACTAAATGTGCTTGATCTGGTTGATCTACAGGTTTCTGCATTAACTCATCTAAGCTTTTCTTCGCGACTTTTGCCTGTTGCAAACGTCCCAAAATCCCGGTGATCTGTGAAATCGGCGCAAGCATACGTGAAGATAAAATCGAACAGGCGACCAGAGCACCTGTGGTCATGTCACCTTTCATCACCGCAAAACAGCCCACTAATATCACCGCGGCATATGTTAAGCCCTGAATCTTTTGTGTCCACGCAGTCAATACACCTACGATCTTGCGCTGCTGCATACTAATATCGGCAGACACTTCATTCATATGATTCCATTGATTCTGGAAACGTGACTCTGCGCGCAATAACTTAATATCTTCAATGCCTTGTACTGCTTCTACCAAAATGGCATTACGAATTGAAGATTCACGCATCCCTTCCTGTGCAAGTTGTGCCAATTTATTCTGGGCCAAAATTGCAGGCAAAATCATCAAGGGAACAACCAGCAGCATCACCCAAAAGAGATTGCCGCCAATAATTGCAAAAATAATCAGGAATAAGAAAAAGAAAGGGAGATCAGCAATTGCTCCCATTGTGGTTGACGTCACCAGATCACGAACACCTTCCAACTCTCGGATTTGAGAAATAAAGGTTCCCGTTGACTTAGAACGCTCACTATTTTTAATTCTTAGTGCATGGCCAAAGACACGATCAGAGATCCTTAAATCTGCACGTTTACCTATAATATCGGAGATATAGACCCGCGATAGTCTTAATACAAACTCAAAAATAGCTGCAATCAGCACTCCACCAGCAAGTACCCAAAGCGTTGGAATAGACTGAGATGGAACTACACGGTCGTAGACCTGCATCGAAAAGATAATCGTGGCCAAAGCCAAAATATTGGCAATCATCGATGCCAACATGATATCGATATAACGTTTCCAATCCTGTAAGACAATTGACCAGAACCAGCTTGGTTCATACGGTTTAATGTATTCATCAATACGTGCATCAGGCACTGACTGTTCTGGACGAAGCACATATACATTTTTAATAATGTGCTTCAATGCACCCACTGCAAACTTTTGTGATAAACCTTGATCACCACTCAGTTGAACACTGACGTGGCCTGAACCGTCGGCTTTATCAATAACACCAACTTGCCCGTCGGCTAACTCTACCAGCACAGGTAAACGCCAGGGGTTAATCACGTCATCACTAAAAGTAACCCGTCTGACATTTAAACCAACCTGTCGACTAATCAAAACCAATACTTCATCTAGATTTTGATTTTGGTTCCAATCGAGCTGTAAACGAATCCGCTCCTCAGAAGGTTCAATGCGATAATGTTTTGCAATCGTCAGTATGGCCTGTAACCAAGGCTGATAATTTATTTTTGTAGTCATCATGGTTGTACCTCAAATCCTTGGATTTTTATATTATTGAGGTCATAGGCTTGGCGAGAACGTCCAGTCGCAGCAATATATTGTGCAATACTGCTGTAAATGTCATAACGTGCCGTTTCTGCTTCTGAATTCGCACTATGAATTGCCTGTTCTGCATTGAGCAGGTCAACCAAAGTTCGGGTCCCTAACTTATATTGTTCTTGGTAAAGTTCTCTAGTTCGTATTGTTGTCGCTTGTTGCCCTGCCAAAACTTGCATTTGGCGTTGCTTATTTTCAATTTGTTCACGGCTGGTTCGAATTTGATCCAACACTTTTAAATACACGGCATTGACCTGTGCTTTTGCTGCCTCTTCAGCAAAACTCGCCGCTCGGGTTTTTGAGGCGGTTGCTCCACCCTGATAGAACTGACTGCTGGCTTCAAACATGATGGCACTATCAAACCCGCCCTCTTTATCATTGCTTGGGTTTCTGCCATGTAAAGCTTGACTCAGTTCACCTTTTACAGCTAGTGTCGGATAATTACTCACCTGTGTCTGTAATTTTTGATTACGTGCAACTTCAATCCCAGCTTGTGCTGCAATCATTTGTGGAATGGTATTGAACTGTGGTGCCGCATATAAATCTGATTGTTTTACATAATCTTCTGAAATGGCCCATTGTACATTTCGTGTATCAAAGCCCAATAATGTATACAAATGCTGCTGATATTGACTCAGCAAAGATTGTTGCGCGATCATCGCCGATTGTGCTGATTGCAAATAAGACTGTGCTTGTATCGGATCCGCCTGACTACTAATCCCCGCATTGGCACGCAAATTCGCCATCTCTTGGATACGTTTAATCCCTGCAATTTGCTGATTCGCAATCTGGATCAGTTTTTGATACCGCTGAATATTGATAATCGTCTGGGCGGCGTCTAAAGAAATATCATCAATCTTGACCAAAACATTGGCTTGACCAACCAAAACTTTAGCTTTTTCGACATCAACACCCGACTTTACTTTGCCGAAGTCATACAGCATTTGCGTTGCACTTAACGTCAGCAGCTGCTGCCCTCGAGTACTTTTTTTGCCTAAATCACCTGTGCTGACCCCACCACCAATCTGTGGATAATAACCAGACTTGGCGACATCAATATTGGCATTTTGTGAAGCTAATGCTGCAATAGTTTGAGAAATTTCAGGATTACGCTGTACTGCAATCTGTACTGCATCCGTAAGCACTTTGCGTTGATTTTGCCAAAAAGCAGTTGGAATCGTATCGACTTGAGGACGACCTGACCCCACCACAGGCAAATCACGTCCCAATGAAGTATCTACAGAAAAATTACTCAATTTCTGCATTTGTGCCACTTTGAACTCATCACTACTTTTTGGGACAAAAAGCTTAGAAATATTGTTTTTTAAAGTGTGATACTGTTCACTCGGTGGTGTTGCATGTGTCATTGGCACAGACAGTGTTGCTACATAGAGTAACCACTTAAAATCCATACTTTTTTTCCATGTTCCATTATTCACTTTTATATCGTTGTGCAAGTTCATATTTTTTTCGTATTGTTATCATTTCAGCATTTTCATTTTAAGCATTTTTTTATAAAAAACACTATGTTCCCCACATAAATTCCCACATAGATATGTGTATATTTTTGTAAAACAGTTCACATTTTAATAGATTATGCCTTGGTAATAGAATAAATAAAATAAATAGGTATCAATAAATTAACTAACCCCCTGCTCAAACATTTTATTATCTGTCTAATCTTTCACCGCTCATCATTTTTTTTCTTCATAAAAAAAAGAACCTCTTGGTTCTTTTCTTAAAACAGATTTTGCAGATTAAACAACAAAATCATCGCCGAGGTATACCTTACGAACTTGTTCATTATCCAGAATTTCTTGCGGTGTGCCTTCTGCAATCACAGATCCCTCACTCACAATATAAGCTTTCTCACAAATGGCTAAGGTCTCACGAACGTTATGATCGGTAATCAACACGCCAATGCCACGATCTTTGAGTGTCTGAATAATATCTTTAATGTCACCAACAGAAATTGGATCCACGCCCGCAAAAGGTTCATCCAGCAACATAAACTTCGGATCAGCAGCCAAAGCACGTGCAATTTCAGCACGGCGACGCTCACCACCCGATACACTCATTCCCAAAGAGTCCTTAATGTGATTAATTTTAAAATCACTTAATAATTCATTGAGGCGTTGTTGACGCTGCTGTTTATTTAAATCTTTACGCGTTTCTAAAATTGCCATAATGTTTTCGGCAATGGTCAGCTTTCTAAAGATTGAAGCTTCTTGCGGTAAATAGCCAATGCCTTTACGCGCACGTTCATGCATTGCCAGATCGGACAAATCAAGATTGTCTAAGTGAATCTCACCTTTGTCCATGCGAACAAGACCAACGACCATATAGAAGCTTGTGGTTTTACCTGCACCATTTGGCCCAAGTAGACCCACAATCTGTCCACTCTGCATTGTAAAAGAAACATCTTTCACAACCCAACGTTTACTATAGTTTTTAGCCAAATGCTTAATACAAAGCGTTTGTGGTTGTTGCACTGATTGTTCCATTAATCACGCGCCCCTGGGAAACTTTTTGAACTTGAAGGTGGAATAATGATTTGCACGCGATTGGTTGAAGAACCTTGTGCTTCTACATCCCCTTTATTCATACTATATTTTAGGCTATTACCCCGAATACTTGAGCCATCCTGATACAGATAGGCCTTACCCGTTAAAGTAATAATACCCGTATCTGCGTTATAGACGATGGTTTGTGCTTCACCACGAGCTAAGCCCTTATTTGCATCCATTTGCTGCTGAAATTTTGCAAGCTGGCCTTTTGCAGTGATGATTTGAATCTCTTTTTTGCTATTTAAATTTGCAACAATTGAATCTGCTTGCAGCTTCATCGTACCTTGCTCAATCACCACATTACCCGTGTAGGTGGTTACACCTGTTTTATCATTATAGGTTGCGCGATCAGCGACTAAAGAAAGCTGTTGATTACGATCTGAGGGCAAAGCAAAACTTGCGGCAGAAGATAATACAAGCACAGCAGCACAAGTGGCTTGTTTCAGGAAAGTAGAACGAGATTTAGAATTAAGAGCTAGGCGCATACTTTCCTCGAATTTTATAAAATTCATATTGACCATTATTTAAATTAGCCTTGAGGCCTTGACTCACAAACTGAGCTGATGGTGATTGCACCGTGACTTCATGTTGTGTTTCAAGCTCTCTTGTTTTTGGATAACCCGTGAGTTCATCGGTATGAAACTCCATTTTATTACCCTGATCAGACAATTTCGTTGCAACAACATCACCCAGCAGAACAACTTTACTATTATCATCATAACCTTGTGCTTGCTTGGCATAAAATGTTGCATCAGGTTTGCCCTGTTTGTACATCACCGCATTCAATTGATCAAACTGAGAGGTTTTTTGTTGCATATTCTGTTCTAGCTGTTTGACTTGAGCACGAATATACAAATTCCCTTGTTCATCGGTTTGGGTTAAATGAACACCTTGCGCTGAATAGGTCATATTCTTGGCTGAATCAACATCCAACTTTTTTGCTTTGCCACTGTAATAGTAATAGCCACCACTCACCGTAGCGACCACAACAGCAACAACATATAAAACTTTGGTATCCATAAACAGGGTTACCTAACCTTTGAGCGAATCAACACTATATTAATGTGGTACAGCAAGATATTTTTCAAGCAGTTCTTGGTAAACACCTTTTGCCATCAACAACATATCGCAAACTTCACGCACTGCCCCACGGCCACCCATTGCTTGGGTCACTAGATTCGCACGACGGCGTACCTCTTCATGGCCATTTGGCACAGTGACTTTCATACCTGCAATCGCAAAGGCAGATAAATCAGGCCAGTCATCACCCATATAGATACAATCTTCAGGTAAAAGATTCAATTGTGCACACGCTTCACGTAATGCAGTTCCTTTATCCTCACGTCCTTGGAACACCAAATCTACACCAAGATCAGACATTCGTTTTTCAACAATGTTACTTTTCCGCCCAGTGATAATAATCACTTTCATTCCTGCTTGCTGAACCAATTTCATGCCCAAGCCATCACGAATATCAAATGATTTAATTTCATCGCCTGAATTGGTTAAAGTGACAAAGCCATCGCTTAAGATCCCATCTACATCAAGCACAAGGGCTTGTAAATGACGAGCTTGTTCTTGTAAAGCATAAGATGCCATGGCTTAATTTACTCCTGCCTGAATGAGGTCATGCATACTAATCACACCAATGACTTTATTGGCTTCATCAACAACCACAAATTGATTAACTTTTTTCTCATGCATTTTTTCTAAAGCTTTTACCGCACGGGCTTCCTGAGAAATCGTCAATGGGTTTTTAGTCATGACTGCAGACACTGGTAAATTCACATCAAAACCTTGTTGCTGGTCAATCATACGACGTAAATCACCATCTGTAAAAATACCCAATAAGGTATCATTTTCATCCACAACTGTGGTTAAACCCAGACGCTTGTCAGAAATTTCATATAACACTTTGTTCATCGGCGTATCTGGTCGAACTTTGGGTAACTCAGCCCCGATATGCATCAAATGTTTGACATGCAAAAGTAAACGTTTACCTAAAGCGCCTGCGGGGTGTGAACGGGCAAAATCATCTGCAGTAAAACCACGTGCTTCTAATAGTGCCACTGCTAAGGCATCACCTAACACCAAAGTCGCAGTGGTGCTTGAGGTTGGTGCTAGGCCTAAAGGACAAGCTTCATCTGCTTGTCCCAAGGTCAAGGCAACGTCCGCATTTTGCGGCATTGGCCCCTTGTCATCACGACTAATGGTAATTAAAGGCACACCTAAATGCTTGATCAATGGCATTAGCATCATGATTTCATCACTTTTACCAGAGTTTGAAATCGCGATCAGTACATCTCCACGCACCAACATACCCAAATCACCATGCCCAGCTTCACCTGGATGCATAAAAAAGGATGGGGTTCCTGTCGATGCAAAGGTAGCCGCCATTTTACGACCAATATGCCCTGATTTACCCATTCCTGTCACAACAACACGTCCTTGACATTGCAACAGGATCTCACATGCAAGGTCAAAACGCTCATTAATCTGGGCAGCAAGAACCTCAATCGCTTGTTGTTCGACACGCAACGTTTCTAATGCGCTTTTTTGGAAATCTATGGTTTGTGACATATGAGTTTGACTCAAAATAATACTCTATCCACCTGTACGGTAGACGATTTTAATCAAAAGAATGATGGAGATTCTAGCATATCTGCAAATATTACACGTTTCTAAATGTATAAGTTTTCATGAAAAATGAAGAGATGAAGTATAAAAATAAGACACATTATATTTGGCTAAACATCCATATTTTAAATCCCTATTTAGTTCAGCCTATGTAGAGCCATCTTTCATCATGCGCCTCTTCTTTACTTGATAGAAAAAACTTGCTTATTATTAATTCAAGTTGTATATACATATACAAATAAGATCATACATGACTAGACCTAAGCACCCAATTAGGTATTTAAGACGATAAATGCTTCAAGGATACGGAGTAAAAAGATGAACTCACTGGATGAGAAAGAACAACATCAATTTATTGAAAACCGCAGTATTGATTTTATTCCAGAACATGAAAGGCACGGCAGTGTTTTCGGTCAATTTACACTATGGTTTGGTGCTAATTTACAAATCACAGCAATCGTTACAGGTGCTTTGGCGGTTGTACTAGGTGGTGATGTGTTTTGGTCGATTATTGGTTTATTCATTGGACAATGCTTCGGTGCCATCGTCATGGCTTTGCATGCAGCACAAGGACCCAAACTTGGCTTGCCTCAAATGATTTCAAGCCGTGTTCAATTTGGCGTATATGGTGCCTGCATTCCGATTTTCTTAGTTTGCTTGATGTACATCGGATTTACTGCCACAGGCGAAGTCCTCGCAGGTAAAGCGATCGCACAACTCATCAATGTCAGCAATAGCACTGGAATTTTAATCTATGCGGCGTTTATTGTGATCTTTGCCACCATTGGTTATCGCTTAATCCACTGGGTGGGAAAAGTTGCAAGCGTTATTGGCATAGTTGCCTTTATCATTATTTTGACTCAAATTTTAACCCATTCCAATTTTTCTGAATTAATGGCCGTTCAAAAGTTTAGCTGGTCCTCATTCTTATTAGCAATTTCGCTTTCTGCTTCTTGGCAAATTTCATTTGGCCCTTATGTGGCTGATTATTCCAGATACCTCCCTTCAAATACCTCTTCGACTCGCGTCTTTTTGGCAGTCGGTTTGGGGTCGTTGCTCAGCTCACAAATCTCAATGACTTTAGGGGTATTCATTGCACAGATTTCACAAGGCGGCTTTGTCGGAAATGAAGTGCAATATGTGGTGGGTATGAACGCTGTAGCGCTGATCATTACGTTCTTATATTTCAGTATCGCTTTCGGTAAAGTTACGCTATCCACGCTAAATGCCTATGGATGCTTCATGTGCATTGCAACCATCTGGAATAGCTTCAAACCACATTATCAAATTTCAAGAATGACACGTTTAGGTATCGTCCTTGCGATGGTCGCCATTTCTACAATCATCGCAATTCTGGGTGAGCACACTTTTTTAAATACCTTTAAAGCATTTATTTTGTTCTTACTCACCTTCTTTATTCCTTGGAGTGCAATTAACCTCGTAGACTACTATTTCATCTCTAAAGAAGAATGTGATGTCGCTGCCTTATACGATCCGAATGGAAAATATGGTCGCTGGAATAGTATCGGCATTGGGTGTTATATCATGGGCGTGTTACTACAACTCCCCTTTATTCATAGCAAAGTTTACACGGGTCACATCGCGACCATGTTAGGGGGTATCGATATCTCTTGGTTGGTCGGCATTCTGGCAACGGCTGTGATTTATTATTATTTCGCAAAAAAAGCTCAACTTCGAATGACAAGTCAAATTGGTTTTGAATCATGAAATATTGCAAATGAAAGCCATCTTTTTTCTACTGATAACTTTATGAAATATGGTGCATACGTTATGATGAATAACGATTTTTGTAGAGTGTTTGAAAACCCTTATGCAACCTTTTGTTCTATATAACTCTGAGCAACGTAAAAAAGTTGAATTTGTCCCACGTAAAGAAGGTCAAATCGATATGTATGTCTGTGGTATGACGGTTTACGATTACTGTCATATTGGGCACGCTCGGGTTATGGTTGCATTTGACTACATCATTCGCTTTCTACGCAGCCAAGGTTGGAAAGTTCGCTATATTCGCAACATTACTGATATTGATGACAAAATCATTGCACGTGCCAATGAAAATGGCGAAAGCATCCAACAACTCACTGCTCGTTTTATTCAAGCAATGAATGAAGATGCGGCTAACTTAGGGTGTGCTGAACCTGATGAAGCGCCCAAAGCAACTGAATATATTGATCAAATGCAAAATATGATTGGTACCTTGGTTGATAAAGGGGCTGCTTACCCTGCTGCCAATGGCGATGTTTATTTTGAGGTGAGCAAGTTCAATAAATACGGTCGTTTATCTGGTCGTAAATTGGATGATATGCAAGCCGGTGCATCTGAGCGTGTGGATGTTGAAGTTGAAAAGAAACATCCCTTTGACTTTGTTCTTTGGAAACATGCCAAAGCAAATGAACCTGCATGGGCTTCACCTTGGGGCAATGGCCGCCCAGGTTGGCATATTGAATGTTCTGCGATGTCGACCTGCTGCCTAGGCAATCATTTCGATATTCATGGGGGCGGTTCAGATCTGATGTTCCCGCACCATGAAAATGAAATCGCACAAAGTGAAGCATCGACTGGTGAACAATATGTCAATTATTGGATGCATGTTGGTTTCATCAATGTTGATGGCGAGAAAATGTCTAAGTCATTAGGCAATTTCTTTACCATTCGCGATGTGATGGAGAAGTTCCACCCTGAGGTAATTCGCTACTTCATCGTGTCTTCTCATTACCGTAGCCCGGTCAACTTCTCTGATGTTGCCTTAAAAGAAGCAAAAACTGCTCTGAGTCGTTTTTATCATTCATTTAAAGCCTATCAACAGCTATATGGTCAAAAAACGATTGAAACATTAGAGCAAAACTTTGTTGAACGTTTTAACAGTGCAATGTGTGATGACTTTAATACCGCTGAAGCCATGGCGGTACTTTTTGAGCTCAACAAAGAACTGAATCGCGCGGTGAAAGAAGAGCAAGCAGAACAAGCGGCAATGCTTTACTCTACCCTACGTCACTTAACCAACATTCTTGGTTTAGTTCAACATGATGTGGATGAATTCCTTAAGTCAGATATTGGTCAGGAAGCACTTACACTGTCTGATACTGAAATTGAAAACTTCATTCAGCAACGTGTTGATGCGAAAAAAGCCAAAGACTTTGCGAGAGCCGATGGCATTCGCCAATCTTTACTCGATCAAGGTGTGGTTTTGGAAGATACGCGTCAAGGTACAATCTGGCGCCGTGCTGATTAATTAAACACTCAGCATTATAAAGAGTTGACACTTGAATGAAACTCTCTATAATGCGTCCTATTGCGGGAATAGCTCAGTTGGTAGAGCATAACCTTGCCAAGGTTGGGGTCGGGAGTTCGAGTCTCCTTTCCCGCTCCAGATTCAAAAAAAAAAAGCCCTTTATCGAAAGATAAGGGCTTTTTATTTGTTCCTCGTTATAGTATCAGCTTAGTTCAGTATGATTAGACTCAACCTCATCATATTTGAGTGTGCAGAGCACACCCACAACGAACAACTTATATGACTTTTCCACATCACTCTTCAGATCTTAATATCAATTGAGTTTAGGTGATTGATATTAATTTTTATGTTTAGAGAATCGGTAGCCCTGATCACATAATGCGGCAATCACAACAAAAACTGCTGCGGCGATTAAAATCATGATAACACTGGCTGTTGAGTGTGTAGGTGAGGCTGCAACCATACTCAAAGCACCCAATGGAGCTAGACCACCTGCAATTGCCGTACCAATTTCTCGGCTAGAACTCACCCCAGTAGAACGATTTTCCACTGAAAATTGTCGGCATAAAAATGAGCTTTGTGAAGCAAACATCATTGGTGCCAAAATACCGGTTCCTATCGCAATTGCAATATAGATAAAGATATCCTGACCTGTTTCCAGTAATTTCACAAAAGGATACGCAAATAATAAGGATAAAAGCCCACCTAAGATTAGTACTTTTTTACTACTCCAATAATCACACAACCATCCAAACAAGGGCACGGTTACGATGGCGACTAAACTGGCGATCGTAATCGACAAAGATGTAACATGTGCTGTCACCCCTTTAAATTGTGTTAAATAAGCTAAAGAGAAGGTTTTAAAAATGTAGCTTAGTGCGTTATATCCAATTGCCACAATCAAAACAACCAACACCCCTTTTAGATTCGCTTTAAGTAAACTTTTAAAAGGATTTTCAATCTTCACTTTTGAATCGTCATTAATTTTTTGTTCAAAATCTGGCGTTTCAGGTAAATTTTTTCTGACCCAAACCCCGACAAGGACCAATACAAAGCTTAATAGAAATGGAATACGCCAACCGCCATTTAATAAAAATTCATCTCCATTTAAAGTGAGTAGAAAAATAGTCAGTGAGGACAATAATAAGCCCAAGTTTAAACCTAATGCTGGCCAAGCCCCTTGACGACCACGTTTTTCATCCGATGCGTGCTCATAAGAAGTAATTGCCGCTCCCGCGAATTCCGCACCTGCACCAAGCCCCTGAATAATCCGAAAAAAAACTAAAAGTATGGGAGCCCAAATCCCAATCGTGTCATAACTAGGAATGAGTCCGATAAATACAGTACATAGCCCCATCAGCAAAAAGGTAATATAAAGCATTTTTTTGCGACCATAACGATCACCAAAAAAACCAAAAAATATACCGCCAAATGGTCGAGCAATAAATCCAATTGCAAAGGTCGCAAAGGCGGCAATCGCTGCTGTACTAGGATCAGATTTATCAAAAAAAACTTTACTAAAAACAATAGATGCCATCGTGGCATATAAATAGAAGTCGTACCATTCCAACATTGAACCCACAATGGTGGCCGTTGCAACTTTCTTTAAACGTTTGGCTTTTTCTTGTTCTGTTTCATGAACATTTTGCATACGAATAATCCTTTATTTAAGGCGCATGACCCCTATCGCCTATAGTTTCCATCTATAAGACAGGTCATAATTTAAGCGGATAATTAAAAGTAAAAAGACACTCTAATCTGAAGATCGACAATTGATGAGCATACTGGGATTCAGCTCATGACAACGATTGACACCTAACATTGCCATATTACGATCGACTTCATCACGTAGCAGGCTAATCGCATGTTCTACGCCTGTATCGCCTGCTACAGCAGCTGCATAATTAAATGGTCGTCCAACAAAGACCATCTTTGCCCCTAAAGCAACCGCTTTAAGCACATCTGAACCCCGTCGAAAACCACTATCAATCATGACAGGATAATCTGAGCCTAATGCCTGAACGACATCCGGTAAAATTCGCATGGGAGAAGTTGCTCCATCCAATTGACGACCGCCATGATTAGATAAAATGATGCCATCTGCCCCCATTTCTTTGGCAAGACGAGCATCTTTAACACTGAGCACCCCTTTAATCACCAAATGTCCTTGCCAATAGTCACGAATTTGTTTGAAATGTTCCCAATTTAAATGATCTCTGGCAGAAAAATCACGCAGCACATTGGCAGATAGGATTGGCGCCCCTCTCGTCGCAAAGGAGTTTTCAAAATGAGGCATTCCATACTTCATAAATGTCCGACAGAAGGTTCCAAATAACCACGAAAGTCGAGTCAGCCCATCCCAAGCCAAACGCAAACTTGGACGTAATGGTGTCGAAAAGCCTGAACGCACATTATTTTCCCGATTTGCAGAAACGGGGATATCGACCGTAATCACCAGTGTCTTAAAACCAGCGTTCTTTATCCGCTCCAGCAATGCCAAAATGCGCGGTGTGTCTCCAGGAAGATACGCTTGAAACCATGTATCTGGCGCGGCTTTTACCACCGTTTCTAAGGGGATCAAGGATGAACCACTCATAATTGAAACAATATTGGCAGCTTGTGCAGTACGTGCTAAAACCACATCTCCCCGATAGGTTGACAATGCATTTAAGCCCATAGGAGCGATGCCAAAAGGTGAATGATAAGTTTTTCCAAATAGCTCTACTTTTTGATCTCGCTTAGAAACATCTGTTAAGACCTGCGTGATAAAACGATAATTTTTAAATACGCTACGATTGTCCTGAAGGCTCGTATTTTCCTCTGCTGCGCCAGCAATATAACCAAAGATTGGCCGAGGTAGTTTTCGACGTGCTTTTTCCTCAAAATCTTGTAAGCATAAAATATCTTCCAGCACTTTAGGTATGTTCTTAGAAGACATCTTTCCTCCTTGAATATTTTGCTTATGTGCATCCATAAAAGTCGCTCATCCATTTTCCACAATCTACTTTATAGTGATAGAGGAACATAAATAAAAGCGGTATTATTCAAACAAGGTTATTCGGAAAAATTGAACAATGTCATCTCCTACCATTAAGCAATTGGAAGCTTTTTATTGGGCAGCAACGTGTGATAATTTTGCTATCGCAGCACAACGTCTACATATATCAGTTTCGTCGTTATCACAAAGAATTCATGAATTAGAATGCATTTTGGATCATCAACTTTTTGATCGTAGTGGACATCGTGCTGTGTTAACTGAGGATGGAGAACGCTTATTAAGTATGGCAAGCAAAGTACTTGAAGCTGTCATAACACTACAAACAACCTTTACGGATAAACAAAAAGGCTTGAATGGCAGGTTAAAGTTTGGTGTTGGAGAGTTATCAGCACTAACATGGCTACCCAAATTTATTGCCATTGCCCAGAAAGAGCACCCGCTCTTACATTTGGAACCCTATGTTGATGTTGGTGCAGTACTTGAACGGAAATTAGAGGCTGGTGAACTGGATTTTGCTATTATGGCTGGTCGATCGTCTAAAAGTAGTATTCTCTCCCAGTCGATTATGAAAGCTGATTTTGTATGGATGATCGCCGAGCCATTACTGGATCAGACCTCAGCTCAAGATTTAATAAGCCTATTAACTCAACATACACTCGTTACCCTACCTGCTGGAGCGGGAACAACCCGTATTTTGGATGACTGGTTATTAGGTCAGAATATTCATGAAATTAAGCGTATCACTTGTAATCATTGGAGTGCTGTTGCTGGAATGATTCGAGAAGGTGTTGGTATTGGTTTTTTACCTAAAGGCTGGATGGAAAATGGCGTAGGTACCTCACTGATTCAACTTGAAAGTAATCCACCATTAGCCCCACTCCATTACGCTTTTCAATGGAGACGCGGGGATATTCGAAATATTATTCCAACCATGCAAACCTTAGTCCGTGAACATATCAACTTTTCGCTAAGACCGAATGATATTTTATGAAGTTTTGCATACAATCTAAGTTACCAACAACAAATATAAACCTACAATTAGTTGATATATCTATATAGATATAAATTTTTTCTTATGTTTTGCTAACTCAAAAAAAATCGTTTAACTCAACAAAAGAGTTAATAATTTAAACAGCGCTTAAACCCTGCCAAGGCTGAGACCGTAAGTTCGAATCTCCTTTCCCGTTCCAGATTCAAAAGGCCCTTTTCGAAAGATAAGGGCTTTTTTATTTCCAATTCCCACCTTTTTATTCAGGCTTTCGACAATGTGGCGAGCTTTACAACACAAATTAAATGTAATATTATAACATTACATTTACTTATAGAGACCCAAAATGAAAGTCTGCTCATCCCTTAAAAGCGCAAAACATCGCAGTCCCGATTGCCAGATTGTAAAGCGTCGCGGCAAGTTATTTGTCATCTGCAAATCAAACCCTCGCTTCAAAGCAAGACAAGGCTAACTCGCCTTGCTTTACCAAAGGTTAAATAACCCTTACATTCCCTTACTACCATTTCTTTTTAAAATCTAATAACTTGGATATTAATGTTTTCACAAGGTTATATCTAAGATGAAAAAATCAATTATCGCCATTTCTTTAGCTTCTATTTTTTTAGTTGCATGCAATAAAGCAGAAACACCAAAAACTGATGAACAAACCCCAGCTGCAACGAGTACAGAAAACAGCGCTGAAGTTGTTGATAGCGCACATACAGCAGAAAACTCATTAGATTGGAATGGCACATATAAAGGTGTACTCCCTTGCGCAGATTGCGAAGGAATTGAAACCGAACTTGAACTTAATCTAGATAAAACTTACGAGCTCAAAGAGACTTATCTTGGCAAAGGCGATGGTAAAGCATTTGAAAGCAAAGGTAGCTTTACTTTTGACAGCAAAAACACCTCTATTATTGAACTCGACAAAGCCGGTGATGGCCGTAAATACTTTGTTGCTGAAGGCTACTTAAAAGCCCTCGACACAGAAGGCAAAGAGATTACGGGCGAATTAGCTGACAAATACGAACTCAAGAAAGAAGCTGAATAAGTTATTTCTACCGATAAAAGCCCACTCAATATAGTGGACTTTTCTACAGGCAATAAAAAACCCAGTCAAAATGACTGGGTTTTTTTAGAAGATACGAATTACTTCGCAGCAGCTTGAGCAGCAGCAACTTCTTCTGCAAAGCTCATTTCAGCTTTCTTCTCAATACCTTCACCCACTTCGAAACGAACGAATTGAGCGACAACAGTACCAGTTGCTTTCAATACATCAGCAACTTTCTTGTCATTGTCGATAACATACATTTGACGATCAAGCGCAACTTCGTTCAAGTATTTTTCAACTGAACCCGTTACCATTTTCTCAACGATGTTCGCTGGCTTACCAGATTCTAATGCTTTCGCTTCAGCAATTTCTTTCTCTTTAGCGATCAAGTCAGCTGGAACAGCTTCAGCATTTACAGCAACTGGGTTGAACGCAGCAACGTGCATTGCAATACCTTTACCAGTGTCAGCATCACCTGTGTAAGAAACAACAACACCGATTTTTAAACCGTGTTTGTAAACAGCCAAGTTTTCGCCTTCAACGATTTGAGCACGACGAACTTGGATGTTTTCACCGATTTTTTGAACCAATGCAACACGAGCTTCTTCTACAGTTGCGCCGTCTTCAAGCTTAAGTTCAGCAATTTTCGCAGCATCAGTTTCGTTTGCAGCAAGTGCAGCAGCAGCAACTTTATCAGAGAAGTTTTTGAAGTTTTCGTCTTTAGCAACGAAGTCAGTTTGACAGTTAACTTCAACAAGAATTGCTTTGTTACCGTTTTGAATAATAGTGATCGCGCCATCAGCAGCAATGTTACCTGCTTTTTTAGCAGCTTTTGCTTGACCTGATTTACGAAGGTTATCAATCGCAAGTTCGATGTCACCGCCTGCTTCTGTTAATGCTTTTTTGCATTCCATCATTGCAAGACCAGTACGGTCACGTAATTCTTTTACCATGCTCGCAGTAACTGCAGTCATGTTGATCTCCTAAAATCGGTAGAAAATAAATCTGTTCAACAAAAACGGCCCAAAGAATCTCTGGGCCGTTTGCAATCTCGACGCTTTAATTTGCCACCATTACATGTCGCAAAAATGACAAGCTTGCGTCAAAACGCATTAAGCCTCAGAAGCGTCTTTAGCAGCGTCGTCGCCTTTAGCTTGTGCATTTGCTTGTGATTGAGCATATTCTTTACCAGCAAGAATCGCATCAGCCATAGCAGAAGCATATAAAGTTACTGCACGGATCGCATCGTCGTTACCCGGAATAACGTAATCAACGTTGTCTGGGTTAGAGTTTGTATCAACGATACCGATTACAGGAATACCTAAGTTTTTCGCTTCTTTGATTGCAATCGCTTCGTGATCAACGTCGATTACAAATAATGCGTCAGGTAAACCACCCATGTTCTTAACGCCGCCTAAAGCACGTTCAAGTTTTTCCATCTCACGAGTACGCTCTAAAGCTTCACGTTTAGTAAGCTTAGCAAAAGTACCGTCTTGAGATTGAGTTTGAAGATCTTTTAAACGGTTGATAGATTGGCGAAGTGTTTTCCAGTTCGTCAACATACCACCTAACCAACGGTGATCTACATATGGTTGACCAGCGCGTTGAGCTTGTTCACGGATGATGTTAGAAGCAGCTCGTTTTGTACCAACGAACAATACTTTGTTCTTTTTGCTCGCCAAGTTGTTAACGAAGTTCAAAGCATCATTTAACGCAGGAACAGTGTGCTCAAGGTTGATGATGTGAATTTTGTTACGTGCACCAAAAATGTATTGACGCATTTTTGGGTTCCAGAAACGAGTTTGGTGACCAAAGTGTGCGCCTGCTTGAAGAAGGTCGCGCATGCTTACGTTGTAATCTGCCATTTTCTTTACCTTAAAGTTTGGGTTAGGCCTCCATATATCCGCATTCTCCACCTATTGCTAGGCACCCAGAGTAATGTGTCGATATATGTGCGGATTTTTTTACGACTATTGTTATCAGATATCTTCGTAAAATCTTTTCATAAATAATAAAAGATAGTCACGAAAAGCATTTGATAAAATAGGCGGCTATTTATACCATAGACGCTTGCAAATTACCAAAAGTTTTTAGAGATCATGAATACAACTTATACAGCGCCTCGTCGATTAATCAAAACACCTGAAGAAATTGAAAAGATGCGTGTTGCAGGGAAATTGGCGGCTGAAGTTCTAGACATGATTAAACCGCATATTAAAGCGGGTGTGAGCACACTAGAACTCGATACAATCTGTCGTAATCATATTGAAAATGTTCAACAGGCAATTCCTGCATGCGTAGGCTATGGTGCTGCCCCAGGGCGCCCTGCGTTCCAACATTCTATTTGTACTTCGGTGAACCACGTGGTTTGTCATGGTATTCCATCTGAAAATAAAATCTTAAAAAACGGTGATATTCTAAATATTGACGTAACTGTGATTAAAGATGGTTATCACGGCGACACCAATATGATGTATGTCATTGGTGGTGAAACATCGATTCTTGCCAATCGTTTATGTTCAGTCGCACAAGAAGCCATGTACCGTGGTATGGCAACGGTAAAAGATGGTTCATACCTTGGCGATGTTGGTTATGCTATTCAGCAATATGTTGAGTCTGAACGCTTTAGTGTGGTGCGTGAATATTGTGGTCACGGCATTGGCAATGTGTTCCATGATGAACCACAAGTTTTACATTATGGGCAAAAAGGTACAGGTATGCGTCTAGAGGCTGGCATGACCTTTACTATTGAACCAATGGTAAACGCAGGTGTTTGGCAGACTAAACTTTTAGGTGATAAGTGGACGGTTGTCACAAAAGATCACAAGTTATCTGCTCAATATGAACATACGATTTTGGTAACACAAACAGGGATCGAAGTACTTACCGCTCGCCCTGAAGAAGATCTATCACGCTTTATGTAATTCATAATCTTTGAATTATTTTTAAAAAGTCACTTCGGTGGCTTTTTTTATCTCTTCACAATTTCTTCATCAATTTATTTAAATCAAACAAAAATATTCATAAGCATAACAATTATAAAATTTAACTAAACAAAGCCTGCGTAAAAATAGCGTTATGGTGGGCGCAAGAAAAATCCTAACAAACTTCTGGACATGGAGTCCCAAAATGATGAAGAAATCATTCGCTTGCCTGATTACAGGCGTATGTGCCCTACCGACACTTGCTTTCGCAGACTCACCTTATTTTAGTTTGAAAGATGGAGATGGGTTTAAACGCTTTTCGGTTTCCGTAGGTGCTTTGTATGTAAAACCAACAGGTAAAGCACAACCCGTCAAAGTTAACACTGCTGTTGCAAACGGAGAACAATCCAAAGTTGGAGATGTTTCAATAAAAACCGTTAAAGACAGTATATCTAAAGATATGGACCCTAACCTATCAACAGCTTTCATTAATTTTTTAGATGGGTTGGGACAAGAAACCTTACCTGGTTCATTAAGTGGTAATGCCGAAATCTATGGTCTAAACGAATGGAATAACCCAGGTACAGGATTAGAAGCAGATGATGTCATGACTCTTGGCATCATGACAAATTACTTCTTCACTGATAATGTTTCACTTGAAGTTAAAGCAGGTATTCCACCAAAGGTCGACATTCAAGGCAAAGGGCAAATTTACGCACCATTAACAGCTACAGCACATCCATCAATAGAACTTCCTATTATTGGAGGGATAGATTTACCTTCAATCGATTTAGAAAAACAAATTTTCATTACTGACCTAGAAGCACATGGTACAGCAGCAACGGCTAGAGCATGGACGCCAGCTTTTGAACTCCAATATCATTTCGGTAAAACAGGTGTAAATAAATTCAGACCCTATGTTGGATTAGGTCTAATGTATGCTTATTTTAATGAGCTGAAAATCAATTCCGCAATCGAAAATGATCTAATCAATGCTGGACATATGATTGTCAATATTAAAGATGGTAAAGCAGGTGCAGCCTTGGATCAAAAGACTAGCTCTGGTGATCCAAAAGTTAAATTAGAAGCTTCAGATGCATTTGCACCTGTTGCCACTGCTGGTTTTACTTATGATTTCAACGATCGTTGGTTTGCCGTTGGTTCAGTTTCATATGCACACCTTACAGGAGAAGCAACAATAACCGTGAATGATTCTAAATATGGAGAGCTCATTCGCGCAAAAACAGATATCGAGATCAACCCTATTTTAGGTTATGCAGGTGTCGGTTACCGTTTCTAAACTCTATTTAATAAAAAAAGCAGCACTCGCTGCTTTTTTTATTATGCAACCTCTCAAAGCACTACGATCAAAAATCACGCACTATGAATAAGCAGTTTTTATTAATTTGTCTGACATAGACACTCCTTTTGCTTCCTGTACATCAATCACAATGTTGTTAATTAACTTAATCTACGCATAAACACCTTGATGATTAACATTTTAAATTATTCATTTGGTTAATTTATTTTTCTGGCACGGCACTTGCTATATATCAAACACATGGAATCAACGACGATTCATAAACATATTTGATGACGGCCAACGACGTCCGTTCTGTTCGATTTGCTTAATCAGCGTAATGACTAAGCAAAATAAATGACGTGCAGTTCAGGAGAAAGTTATGTCTTCACCAATGAATATTGATGCAAAAAAAGCCACAGAAATAAAATTATTTAGCTTTTCTACGCCTGCCATGCGTGCCTTCCATATGACATGGCTGGCATTCTTTGTCTGTTTCTTCGCATGGTTTGCCTGTGCTCCCCTCATGCCAGTCATCAAAGGCGAGTTCAATTTAACCAAAGACCAAATCGCCAATATCAACATTGCTGCGGTTGCGATTACTATTTTAATTCGCCTCATTGTTGGCCCATTGTGTGATAAATATGGTCCACGCAAAACCTATACCGCACTTTTACTGCTCGGCAGTATTCCCGTATTCGGTGTTGCTGCGGCCAATACCTATGAATCCTTCCTGTTCTTCCGCTTATTGATTGGTGCAATTGGTGCAAGCTTTGTCATTACCCAATACCATACCAGTGTAATGTTTGCACCCAATGTTGTGGGTACAGCCAATGCAGCTTCAGCGGGTTGGGGCAATGCGGGTGGTGGTGCGACTCAAGCAATTATGCCGCTTATCTTAGGTGCGATTGTCATGTTTGGTGTTGAACAAACGATGGGTTGGAGAATTGCATTACTTGTGCCAGGCATCATGATGCTAATCGTTGGCGTACTGTACTGGAAACTCACTCAAGATTGCCCTCAAGGAAACTTTAAAGAGCTTCGTGAACAAGGTATCGAAGTTGGTGCTGGCAAAAAAGGCGGTGTTGCGATTTTAATGCAAGCTGCACGTAATTATCGCGTTTGGATTTTATTTGTCTCTTATGCCGCGTGTTTCGGTATCGAAATTTTTATTCATAACATCGCCGCAATGTACTATGTCGATCACTTCAATATGGGGTTAAAGGAAGCCGGCTTAACTGCAGGTATTTTTGGTCTGCTCGCCCTGTTTGCCCGCGCATTAGGTGGTTATCTTTCAGATAAAGTTGCAATATCAAAAGGTTTAGATGGCCGAACAAAAGTATTGTTTATCATGATCCTATGTGAAGGCTTATTCCTCATACTTTTTTCTCAGATGAATACTGTCGCACTTGCAATTATCAGCATGACCGTTTTTGCCTTGTTTACCCATATGTCTTGTGGTGCAACTTATGCGCTTGTGCCATTTATTGATCGCAATGCTCTAGGTGGTGTTGCTGGTATCATTGGTGCAGGCGGTAATGTCGGTGCTGTTGCTGCAGGCTTCTTACTCAAAGGTTTACTGGATGTACAAACCTGCCTGATGATTTTAGGTGCGTTGGTGACCGTAGCCGCATTCAGTGTCATCCTTATTCGCTTCTCTGTCGAACATAAAGCCAAAGAACAACAATTGTTCGAGCAAGCTGTATTAGAACGTAACTCTCTCGCGTAATCACAACACGTTTTGTGTGGGATAAACCCTCCCACACGATTTCCAAATTAAATACTTCAACACCATTTTTCAGGGGTCTCAATATGAAATTGAATCTTCTTGGCTTTGCCATGCTTGGATGCTTAACCACGACTACTTTTGCAGCACCTACACTTTATGGGGAAATTGATGCAAGTATCGATTATTTACCAGAAAAAAATGCTCATCGTTCGGATAAAGATGTCTGGGAAGTGAGCTCCAATAGTTCCTATCTCGGTCTTAAAGGAGATGAGAAACTGACTGAGCGCCTAAGTGCGGTCTATGCAATTGAATGGGGATTGAGTGCTGATGGTGATGGAACAGACTGGACACAACGAAACCGCTTTGTCGGCTTAAAGGATAGTCAATTCGGTACGCTCAAAGTGGGGAAACATGATACCCCAGTTAAACAGCTCTCAAGTACGGTTGATATTTTCAACAATTATGTGGCCAATAAAGCAGATATCGGCGGTATTCTGACTGGAGAAAATCGAATTGATAATGTTGTGCTCTATGAGTCGCCAGCCATTCGCCTCTCGAAAGGTGTGATTAAACTCAATGCTTTGCTCGCCAGTGGAGAATCCTCTGGAATTAAAAGTTCGAGTGGTGGTGCAAAAGTTGCTGGTCGTGGCTTAGGCGATGCATGGTCTGCCAGTCTGGTTTATGAACATCCATTTTTTGTCGCAGGACTTGGCTATGACAAAGCCATTCCGAGCACTTTTGCAGGACGTGGTTTTCTCAATGTTGCCACAGGACAGGCTTATACAGCCGACACACAAGCTTTTGCCGCAGCAAATACCATACGTGCCATCGGACGTTTAAATCCGATTGAAGGCTTGGCGATTAAAAGCTTGTATCAACGTTCCGATATTGAAGAAAGCAACTATGCAGACCCCGCTGAAGCAACAAAATGGGCCACAAAAGCCAATAATATTGATGATGCTCAAGGCTGGTTAGTGGGTGCCGAATATATTCTTCCAAGCGCAAAAAAATGGATGCTCAAAGCACAATATAACCAGAATGATACCCGTTTTAAAAATAACACAGCTGATTTTAAAGCCAAGCAAATCATGCTTGGGGCTGACTATACCTTTAATAAGCAGGTGAAAAGTTATGGTTATGCAGGTTATTTAACACTTGAACAAGCAGATAAAAAAGACAAGCAACCCGTTGTCGGGCTCGGTTTGGAATTGAAGTTCTAAACACAATTTAGATTTTCAATATAAGCGGTCAATATTCTATTGTTCCGCTTATATTGTTGAGCATTGAAGTACAATTATTTTTGATTAGAATCGAAATATTGGTCGAAGTATTTTAGAATACTTTTCACTTATTCCAAGATTACAACAACAATGTCAAACGCTCAATTTTCCAAACAATTGGTCTATATGCTGATCGGAAGTGCGCTGATTCTTGCACTTTCCTTGGGTGTACGCCATGGCTTTGGTTTATATCTGGTGCCCATGAGCGATAGTTTTGGTTGGGGCCATCATATTTTTAGTTTTGCGATTGCCATGCAAAACCTGATCTGGGGGGCAGCACAACCCTTTACCGGTGCGATTGCTGACAAGTACGGTACTAAGAAAGTCGTGATGGCGGGGGGCGTACTCTATGCTATTGGATTAGTCCTTATGGCATTTAGCTCTACGGGACTATTACTTAACCTCAGCTTAGGGCTCGTGATTGGACTTGCCCTATCTGCGACCTCTTTTACAGTATTGCTTTCTGCAGTTGGTCGCGCTGCGCCACCAGAGAAACGCAGTATGGTGATGGGGATTGCCAGTGCTGCGGGTTCCTTTGGCCAGTTTATTATGCTGCCTTCAACTCTGTTACTTCTTAAAACCATCGGTTGGTCTTCTGCTTTACTGGTGAGTGCCTTTGCTATTGCATTCATTGTTCCCTTGGCTTGGTTATTGAAATCCCCTTCTTCTACAGCACCGAAAGCGCTGAATCAACCCAGCCTTAGCTTTAAACAAGTTTTACACATCGCAAGAAAACACAAACCGTTTTGGTGGTTATCCCTCGGCTTTCTGGTCTGTGGTTTCCAAGTGGTATTTTTAGGGGTACACCTACCTGGTTATTTAATTGATCATGGCTTTGATGCCACAACAGGTACGATATTTCTAGCACTGGTCGGTCTATTTAATATTGTGGGCACCTATGGTGCTGGTTGGTTAGGTGATCGCTACTCAAAACCAAGATTGCTGATGTTGCTTTATGGTTTACGTGGCATTGCCATTATTGCTTTTCTCTTACTCCCACTCAGTACATTGACCGTTTATAGTTTTGGGATCATTATGGGACTACTCTGGCTGTCAACGGTCCCGCTCACTAATGGGATTGTGGCCAATATGTTTGGGGTCAAATATTTATCCATGCTCAGTGGTATTGTGTTCTTTACCCATCAAATCGGCTCATTCTTTGGCGGCTGGCTCGGTGGGGTCAATCATGATATTGCAGGCAACTACAATATGATCTGGCTTGCCTGTTTAGTACTGAGTGCTTTTGGTGTGGTTATCCATCTTTTCGTGAATGAAGTGGCTGTGATTCATGACTAATATAGAACGTCATTTTAAGTGGGTATTGTTTGTCACGCTTCTGTGCTTGATGAGTCTTTCGATCTTAATCTGGTTTCAAACCCCTGATTTATTTGAGTACTTCAATCAAGCATTTTGTGCGCATTGAAGCAGACAGCTCGTGCTTTATCATTGTCATATAAACATCAAAGCTCTGTCATCAAACCATCAAATTTCGATGCTTTAATAAAAAATAAAAAATTCGATAAAATGCAAAAAGCTTGTTGATCAACTGGTCAACAAGCTTTTTTTATGCCTTCAAATAAATAAAGGCTGCGCATCGGCAGCCTTTATTTATCATCCATACGACATTACTGTTGTTGACGCTTAGGCAATGGAATATATTGCGATTGTGCATTCTGTTGCACTTTACGCTCTCCAACTTTAACCTGTAAAGTTTGCTGTTTACCTTCACGCTCAATCACCACATCAATTAAACTTTCTGGTGCTTGTAACGCAACATAATTGATCAAATGCGATGCTGAGGAAATCTGCTCATTATTCACTTGAATAATTTTATCACCACGCTTAATACCTGCAGAATCAGATGGTCCGCCACGTAAGACATCGGCAACAGTGACACCAATCGGTTTAGCGGTCAAAACATCTTCATCAAGGTTATTTGGAATTAAGCTAATCCCTAACCAGCCACGTACCACACGCCCATCTTTCAAGATTGAATTAAGAACTTGCTGACACACTTTGGCTGGTATCGCAAAACCAATCCCAAGGGAGCCACCAGATTGCGAGAAGATAGCCGTATTGACCCCTATCAAATTACCCGCAACATCAATCAATGCACCACCCGAGTTACCTGGGTTAATTGCAGCATCCGTTTGAATAAAATCTTCATAGGTATTAATACCCAAATCCGAACGTCCAGTTGCGGAGATAATCCCCTGCGTTACGGTTTGACCAACACCAAATGGGTTACCAATCGCAAGCACAACATCACCCACTTCATTGCCACTGAGCTTAAATGGCAACACTGGTAATTTGTCCAATTCAATTTTGATTACCGCCAAATCGGTGTCTGGATCAGTTCCTATCACGGTCGCTTCAGCACGGCGTCCATCTTGTAAAGCCACAACAATATGTTCAGCCTGTGCAATCACATGATTATTGGTTAAAATATAACCATCCGCACGTACAATTACGCCTGAACCCAAACTGTTTTCATTTTGAGGTTGCTGCGGCATTTGATTGCCGAAAAATTCACGAAACACAGGATCATTCAGCAATGGATGATTCATCTGTTTCACTTTTTGCGTGGTAAAAATATTGACCACAGCAGGCGCTGCCACTTTCACCGCAGCACTATATGAAACCACCCCACCCGCACGCGTGGTATCAATCAGTGGCTCAACCTTTTCTGCGGGCATTTTCACCCCGTCAGCAGCCACTGTTGGCTTCGGTTGATGTGATTTCTGCCAAGCCAGAAAACTAAAAATAACAAGAATGAGTAATACCCAAGGTAACCATGTAAATGCACGGCGCACGTCTATTATCCTCTAGGCGAAATTATGTGATGAACGTAATTTATTGAAGAACTGGAAGTTTCCACTATTGTAAAGTAAATTGCTTAAAATCAATGCAAAAGTTAAAAAAGTTTTGTCTAGCTTTAGTTACATTTAAAAATATGTTCTTATGGTTGCTGAGAAAAGATGTAAAAAAATTGAGGAATCACATGGCAAATTTGCATGACCTTGTGCAATGGTGTAACCAGACTTTAAAAGCCAATGAATTTAAAGACTATGCACCAAACGGCTTACAAATCGAAGGCAAGCCCGAAGTCAATAAAATTGTATGTGCTGTGACTGCATCTGAAGATGCGATTGATGCTGCAATTGCCCAACAAGCAGATGCCTTATTGGTTCATCATGGCTATTTTTGGAAAGGTGAACCCTACCCAATTACAGGAATGCGCGGCAATCGTATCAAGAAACTGATTCAAAATAATATTTCCCTGATTGCCTATCATTTACCTTTGGATGCACATCCAACTTTAGGCAATAACATCGCTATTGCCGATTTGATTGGTCTACACGATCTAGAAGCATTAGATCCAAGCGAAAAACACCCAATCGGTAATATCGCCTATTTAGGCGATTCCCTGAATCCTGAACAATTTAAAGCGAAGTTACAGAGCATTTTTGACTTTAATGTGATTCATCTGCCGAGTGATAAAACGCTAATCAAAAAAGTAGGCTTCTGCACAGGTGGTGCGCAAGACTTTATCGCCAAAGCAGCTCAAGCAGATTGTGATGCTTATATTTCTGGTGAAGTCAGCGAACGTACCTTCTATGAGGCAAAAGAACTGGGGGTACATTATTTCGCCTGTGGTCACCATGCCACTGAACGTTATGGCGTGCAGCGTTTGGCACAAGCCATTGCCCAACAATTTTCAATCGAAACTGAGTATTTTGAGCTCAACAACCCGATTTAACTCGATCCAATGTTGAATGGAGTGAAGTTCGTTTCACTCCTTCCCCTTGTATTTCAACTCAATGTTTAAACCAATACCTGTGCAACTTGAGTGATTGAAATAATCAAGTATTTCTCACTGCAATACCTCTGTCTACTTTTAATAGACTAAGAATCAAAGACTTGTTCGTATTGCTCAGCCAATTCAAGACCTAATAAAAGCAATGATAAATAAAATTTATTTTTTATCCCTTTTTATATAGATAAAAGCAAATTAAAAGATATTGATTCTCATTTGCTTTTAAATAAATAATGAAGGCGCTTTAACTTATGCCAATAAAATCATTTTGATTAAAAGGAATCAAACACATGGCCTATTCTTTACCAGCGCTTCCTTATGCTTACGATGCACTTGAACCCAATATTGATACCAAAACCATGGAAATTCACCATAGCAAACATCATCAGACCTACATCAATAATATCAATGGTGCAATTGAAGGAACAGAATGGGAAAAACTCCCTGTAGAAGAATTGGTTGCCAAAGTGAATGACGTCCCTGCTGGTCTTAAAAATATGGTGATTAACAATGGTGGCGGACACGCCAATCATTCACTTTTTTGGACGATCATGAGCCCAGAAGGGGGTGGACAACCAACAGGAGCTGTTGCTGAAGCAATTGATCAACAACTGGGTGGTTTCGATGCATTTAAAGATGCATTCACCAAGGCAGCGATTAGTCGTTTTGGCAGTGGTTGGGCATGGCTAAGTGTCACACCTGAACACAAATTAGTGGTCGAAAGTAGCGGCAATCAAGACTCGCCCTTGATGCATGGTAATACCCCTATTTTAGGTTTAGATGTATGGGAACATGCCTACTACTTAAAATATCAAAACCGTCGTCCTGAATATATTGCTGCCTTTTATAATGTGGTTGATTGGGATGAAGTCAATCGTCGTTATCATGATGCATTACAAGCCAAAACTCAGTAATTTTCATAGTAGTCCAAGTTAAATCAGCATCTCTACAAAAATAAGTTAGAGTTTTTTGCAACGTTCACCAACTCAGCTAAAAACTCTAATCATTGTTGTATGGTATATGTCTCATAAAGAAATTTTTTGCATATTTTGTGTATTAAAAGACTGCCCTATTGTCTATAGAATCATTTACAATAAAGGCACTTAATGTAAAACCCAGCAAATTTGCAAGGAATGAAACATGACAACCATTACTTTACCTGCACTTCCATATGGCTATGATGATTTAGCACCACACATCACTCGCGAAACTTTAGAATACCATCACGATAAACACCACAATACTTATGTTGTTAACTTAAACAACTTAATCAAAGGTACTGACCTTGAAGGTAAAACTTTAGAAGAAATCATCAAAGCATCTGCTGGCGATGCATCTAAAGCAGGTATCTTTAACAATGCTGCGCAAGTATGGAACCATACATTCTACTGGAACAGCATGAAACCAAATGGTGGTGGTAAGCCAACAGGTGCGATTGCAGCTAAAATCGAAGAAGCTTTTGGTAGCTACGAAAAATTTGCAGAAGAATTCACTGCTGCTGCAACAACTCAATTCGGTTCAGGTTGGGCTTGGTTAGTTGCTGATGAAGTAAACGGTAAATTATCGATTACTAAAACTGCCAATGCAGATACGCCACTTGCTCATGGTCAAGTTGCAGTATTAACCATCGACGTTTGGGAACATGCTTACTACATCGACTTCCGTAACTTACGTCCAAAATACATCGCTACTTTCTTAGAAAGCCTAGTAAACTGGGACTATGCAAATGCAAAACTTGCAGGTCAACCAGCAGGTGTTGAGAAATAATTGATTATTTCTTGAATAAAAAACTGCTCTTGATGAGCAGTTTTTTTTGCGATGCGATTTAGCATCCATCAGAGCAAACCAACCTGACTACAATTAGAATGAAAAACTTAAGTTTAATTGATACTCACACCGTTCAATTGTTTTAAAAGCCGCCCTCTTATCTCAGCTCGAAAAAGCCCCCGCCCTAATAATAAACTTAAATTCAGCCACCCCTAGCACTAGCTCTAAATCACCACAATACATCAAATTTTTAAGCAATAAAAAAACCCTGCTTTCGCAGGGTTTTCTTTTGAATCAGTTCAGTGCTTAGTGAGCAGCGAATTGGTTCATTGTGTTTTTAGCATCATCGTGCGCTTTAAGAGCGTTGTCACCAGAGAAGATTTCTTTGTGATCATCACCGATGTCAGAACCCGCCATTGCTTGGTGTTTAACACAAGCGATACCACCACGGATTTCTTTACGTTGTACGCCAGCAACATAAGCCAACATACCCTCAGAACCGAAGTAACCTTGTGCAAGTTCATGAGTAGAAAGCGCAGCAGTGTGGTAAGTCGGAAGTGTGATCAAGTGATGGAACACACCCGCTTCACGAGCAGCATCAGCTTGGAAAGTACGGATCTTAGCATCAGCATCAGCCGCTAATTCAGTCGCATCGTACTCAGCGCTCATTAATTTAGCACGGTCGTAAGCAGAAACGTCTTTACCTTCAGCAACCCAACGGTCGTAAGCTTGTTGACGGAAGTTTAAAGTCCAGTTGAATGATGGGCTGTTGTTATAAACAAGCTTCGCATTTGGAACTGTTTCACGTACACGGTTAACCATGTGAGCAATTTCTTCTACGTTTGGAGTCGCAGTTTCGATCCAAAGAAGGTCAGCACCATTTTGAAGGCTAGATACACAGTCAAGTACAACACGGTCAATTTGAGTGTCAGCACGGAACTGATACAAGCCAGAAGCTAAACGCTTAGGACGATGTAATTTACCATCACGTTTGATTAGGATTTCGTCTTCTTGGGCATCAGCGATGTCGATTTCAGTTGTATCTAAGTAGCTGATGTATTGAGAAGCGATGTCGCCTGGCTCTTTAACCACTGGGATTTTTTGAGTCAAGTCAGCGCCTTCAGAGTCAGTACGCGCAACGATGATACCGTCATCAAGACCCATTTCTAAGAATGCATAACGTAATGCATGGATTTTAGCGATGAAATCTTCGTGTGGAACAGTTACTTTACCAGCTTGGTGACCACATTGTTTCGCATCAGAAACTTGGTTTTCGATTTGAAGTGCACAAGCACCCGCTTCGATCATTTTCTTAGCAAGCAAGTAAGTTGCTTCTTCGTTACCGAAACCAGCATCGATGTCCGCAATAATTGGCACAACGTGAGTTTCAAAGTTGTCGATTTGAGCAGTGATTTCAGCAGCTTTAGCCGTATCACCCGCTTCGTTTGCTTTTTTAAGTGCGCGGAATAAATCGTTTAATTCTTTCGCATCAGCTTGACGTAAGAATGTGTAGATTTCTTCGATCAATGCTGGAACAGATGTTTTTTCGTGCATAGATTGGTCAGGAAGTGGACCAAATTCTGAACGAAGTGCAGCAACCATCCAACCAGAAAGGTAGATATAACGACGTTCAGTTGTACCAAAGTATTTTTTATTCGCGATCATTTTTTGTTGCGCGATAAAACCGTGCCAGCAACCCAATGATTGAGTATATTTGCTAGAATCAGCATCATAAGCAGCCATATCACGACGCATAATCGCAGCTGTATATTTAGCAATGTCTAAACCAGTTTTGAAACGGTTTTGCAATTGCATACGAGCAGCATCTTCAGGACTAATATCTGCCCAAGTGTTGCCAAATTTTGCTTTTAATTCGCGGATTGCATCAATCGCTGTTTGATATGTAGTCATGATATATTCCTTTGAGGATTGGCATCGAATGAGGGCTAGGAAATCCTGATTTTAGTTAGTCTAGATTTCAAGCGCCCCATCAACATGTCTCAAAGCTTAGTCTTTGGCAAGCGATTTATCCAATATTCTGGCTTAATCTTCAGTATTTTCTAAAAAAATATATGCATAACCATTTTTCAAAAATGCAAAAAACACCATATAAATATTTGTTTTTATTAACTTTACAAAATACACAACTTAAGCTAATCATCAAATTTTAGACCTATTTTCTAGACTCATCAGTTCATAAAAACCTAGATTTTGACGATTCAAACCCTAAAAAATGCCAATTTTTTTCTGCGCTTTTGTCTAATTTACACCCAGTAGATCCCCTCCAAGAAACTGGCTAAATTAAATAAATCAACAGAATGTGCCAAGTTGCAGCATAAGCATTGTCGCTGTTGCTTTTATGTAGGATTAAGTTACACAAATCCCTTTGGATATGTCATAATTCAAGGCAATTCAAGGATTTTATTTTCGGTATTTTTTTTATGAATCTGGAGCGGGTCGATCTCAATTTATTAATTTATCTTGATGTACTTCTTCGTGAAAAAAATGTCACCCGTGCAGCGGAGCAATTGGGTGTTACCCAACCTGCAATGAGTAATATTTTACGTCGATTACGTAATTTGTTTAATGATCCCCTACTCATTCGCTCTTCTGAAGGCATGACGCCAACTGAACGTGCATTAGAATTACAACCGCGTATTCGAGATGCATTGTCAGACCTTTCAATGATTCTTGAGCCACGTACCGAATTCCGTCCTTATACCAGTAATCGTGTGTTCCGGATTATGACATCCGATTATGCTGAAGCCACACTTGTTCCACGCTTAGTGAAAGCATTACGCTCAGAAGCACCGAATGTCGTTTTAGACTTTCTGACGCCTAGTGATGTGTCTTATCGCGATATGGAGCAAGGCAAAGTTGACCTAGCCATTAACCGCTTCAATGAAATCCCGCAAAGCTTCCATCAAGTTTTAGTATGGCGCGATAGTTTTAGCTGCATTCTGAACGACAAACATCCTGCAGTAACTCACCTTAATTTAAAAAGCTATTTAGATGCACAACATATTTGGGTGTCTAAAACGGGTATGGGTGTAGGCTTTGGTGTCAATCCTGAGAAACAAGCAGGTCTAGGCTGGATCGATCAGGCTTTGGAACGTATTGGCCAACGTCGCAAAATTTCGGTCTTTACCCGCCATTATCAAATGCCAGCACTACTGGCGCAAAATGTAGATTTAATCGCAACCTTACCAACCCGTATGGCGCGTTTGCAAACTCAGAATCCACGACTGGTTATAAAGGATCCACCGTTCTATATTCCAGAATTTGAATTAAAAATGGCTTGGTGTCCATTATTACACCATCATCCTGCGCATCGTTGGCTCAGACAATTAATTCTTTTTGTTGCACGTCAAATGATCGAGGAAGAAAACCGCGAGTATTTGTTGAATAATGGCAATTCACAATTACCGCATAGCTTTTTTTAATTGAGCGAATTAGCTAGATGAAATTTCAGCCATATCTTAGGTGTGGCTGATTGTTTTAATAATAATATCAATAAAAACTTATTTCTTTTACTTATTGATAGATTATATTCTCTTAAAGAATAAGCGAGTGAAATAATGCCTAACCGACAATTATTTGCATAAGCGAACGTATAGGCTGTGTCCTACCAACAAAGGTGATGTATGGATATTTTCCAAAGCATGATGATTCTAGTAATTCTAGTCGCATGTTCATTCTTTTTATCCTTATCTGAAATCGCGATTGCTGGATCACGAAAACTCAAACTGAAACTCATTGCCGAAAGTGGCGAAGAACGTGCAAATAAAGTCATTGAGTTACAAGAAAACTCAGCAGACTTTTTTGCATCAACCCAAGTGGGTGTTAATGCTGTTGCGATCTTGGGCGGTATTGTCGGTGAATCCTCATTACGTCCTTACTTCCACAACTTGGCAACTGAACTTTATCCAGGACCTTGGGCAGACACGATTGGATTTAGTTTATCTTTTTTAACCGTTACCTCCCTGTTTATCTTATTTGCTGACTTAATGCCAAAACGCTTGGCAATGATCTTCCCAGAAAAACTGGCAATTAAAGTTATCAATCCCATTACCATTTTCATTAAAATCTGTAGACCATTAGCATGGGTTATTAACATCATTGCCAATTCAATTTTTAGAATTTTTAAAATTGATACCAAGCGCGACGACAGCATGACCTTTGATGATATTTCTGCCATCGTAAATGCAGGTGCGCAAGCAGGTGTCTTACAAAAACAAGAACATCATTTCATTGAAAATGTATTTGAGCTTGAAGAGCGTACCGTGCCATCCAGTATGACAGCACGAGAAAACATTGTTTATTTCACTTTGAATGAAGCTGAGCATAGTATTCGCCAAAAGCTGGCTGATCATCCTTATTCAAAATTCTTAATTTGTAATGAACATATCGACCAAGTTATTGGCTATGTCGATGCCAAAGATATTTTAGTCCGTATTTTAAATAATCAGTCCTTTACGCAACTGAATGAATCGATTATCCGTAACGTTTTAATTATCCCAGACAGCCTTACGCTATCAGAACTTCTTGACCGTTTTCGTTCAACCAAAGAGAAGTTTGCAGTGGTAATCAATGAATATGCCTTAGTGGTCGGTGTGATTACCCTCAGTGATATTATGATCACGGTGATGGGCGACTGGGTGACCCCGATGGATGAAGAGCAACAAATCATTAAACGTGATAATCATTCATGGCTGATTGATGGCAGTACTCCAATTGAAGATGTAAAACATGCGCTGGCAATTGAAGAATTCCCAGAAAATGAAAATTACGAAACCATTGCTGGCTTTATCATGTATCGTCTGCGCAAGATCCCGCGCCCTGCTGATGCAGTTGAATATGCTGGTTTTAAATTTGAAGTAGTCGATATCGACCACTATAAAATTGACCAATTGCTGGTCACACAAATTACCCCTAGTCTAGAAAATGACACATCTGCGACGCAAGAAGACTAAGCTGAACAGTTCATAAAAAAAGCCCAACAATGGGCTTTTTTTATTTCATGGCAAACCAGATCAGAGCAGCCAAAATCAAGAAGATCAAAACCAAGACTTTAATTCCACCACGACTGCGCTGTACCAATTGCTCTTGGATCTGTGCCTGTTCTTGTGGATGATCTTGCAGATACTGATCAATTAAGTCTTTAGATTCCTTGAGACCTAAACCTGTTTTTTCTCGCGTGATCTTAATGGCATCAATCAATTGCCCTGCTCTAAGCACATTGAGCGCTTCTGGCGGAATCTTCGGTGCTAAGGTCATAAAATTAACAATCCTTGTTATTTTCTATTGGAAACCACATCAGAGCAGGATATTTAGAATCGCTTAATTTCCACCATACAATGAAATCAACTCATCAAGTACGGCTTGATAATGAATACCAATATCTTCTGCTAGGATTTTATAAGCATTATCAAACTGAACCATCGGCCAGCCTTCTTTCCAGAATGGGAAAATATTATGCAAATCGTGTGTAACTGTCGCATCTTCACGGCCGATGGCTTGTGCAACTTGTGCTAATACCTGAGCCGTTTCAGCACCATCAATTGCTAAATAATCAATACCACGCACTTTGAGAATACGAATACGGTCTTTTTTATAACGGATCTTTTTTGCCTGACCTGCATTCAAGCCCAATGCCAGTGTCACTGCTTCGACAAATTTTTCTTCAAAGCTTGTACTGAGTGCAACCAAAGCCTGTTTATGTGCTTCTTGGCGACCAGCTTTACCCCCACTACGGATCATCTCATTTGCTTCCGTATCCAGCTTATCTTTTTTCATAGACTGTAAAATGTCTAAAATTTCGATATCGCTTAAAGATTCAGGAGATTGCTCAATCATGGGAGTCCTAATACACAAAAATAAAAAAGTATTGTCTCATAAAAGCAATATTAAAGCAGAATAAAAATTTAAAATGGTTTGCCGTCTTTACTGTATTTGTGGCACTTACTCTAGAATTCAGGTTTATGAAATCAGATCTTTTTTGAATTATTGTTTATTTATTTGCCAAATACATTTTACCCTGATAATATTATTTTACCCAGATAAAAATATATTGTTAATATGAATACTCAAACCACCTACACTGCATTTAATGGCAGTACACTGGTCGCAACTGGCCAGCCGACTGAGCTTGCGATCAAGATCAGACATCTTTCTCAGGCAAATGAAAATATTTTGATTTTTAATGATCAAACAGGTCAACAAATTGATCTTGACCTTTCTGGTTCTGAACAAGAGTTATTACAACGCTATAGCGAACCTGAGCCAACTAAACGAGTTGGAAGGCCTAAACTTGGGGTTATTTCTCGTGAAATCACTTTACAGAAGAAGCATTGGGATTGGTTAGATCAACAAAGTGCCAGCGCATCGGCTGTGATCCGCAAGTTGATTGATAAAGAGCTGAATGATCCTAATTCTGAAAGTAATATCATGCTTGCCAAACAAGCCACTGACCGTTTTATGTCTGCGATGTTAGGCAATATGCCAAATTATGAAGAAGCAACCCGTGCTTTATATCAGGGGGATCAAGAGGTTTTCTTAAAATTAATTAAAGATTATCCTAAAGATATAAAAGAATATTTAGTTTTCAAAACACGTCATATTTTCTAAATGCATTCTTTTTATCATCTGTTAAAATAACTTGCTCTACTCATTTCAAATGGTAGAGCATTTTACAAACATTTAATGACAATCATTATTTAGTCGTCATATAAAAATTCTATTCAAAGATCTAAAAATAGAGATATAAAAAGGACAAGTTCAATGGCCAAACTTAAGAATGAAAATTTCCTTTATATTGGTCTATTTGTTTTGCTCTGGGGAAGTGCTGCAATTTTTACCAAATGGGGACTTCATCATGGTGCAGCAATCCCCTTCCTGTTTTTCCGCTTTTTAATTGCTACAGCGTTAATTTTATTCTTTTGTGCAATTTCAAAACAGCCTTTTTATCCACAAAATACCTCTTTTAAATATGTCATTCTTACCGGTTGCTTCTTAATTACAGGTTATACCCTGTTTTATTTTTTATCGCTTGAATTTGGAATTTCCCCAGGCCTCCTTTCCACCATCCTTGCATTACAGCCTATTTTGACCTTTTTTATAACTGAGAAAAGTTTTTCCAAAGTTAAGCTTATAGGGCTACTGCTTAGTTTTTTTGGAATCATTTGTTTGGTTTATAATAATATGTTTATCAATAAATTATCTTTATGGGCAACGCTTGCTTCAATTATGTGCCTAGCATGTATTACGACAGGTGTGATTCTACAAAGAAAAATTTCTGAAAAACCATGGCATGTTTTACCACTACAATATGCCATTTCTTTGATTTTCATTATTTTTATCATTCCTTTTCAATCATTTAATTTTGAGATGAATTGGGGCTTTTGGATTCCTGTTTTATATCAAGGCATTATTGTTTCTGTTATTGCTCAACTCATTTTTTATAAATTATTACAATCAGGCAATCTGGTGAATACAACCAGCTTATTCTATCTTGTACCGCTTGTGACCTTAGTACTCGACTTTATTATTTTTAGCACTCAACTCTCTGGGTTTGACTATGTTGGAATTATCGCAATATTGAGTGGGGTTTATTTAGTGTATAGAAAGGCCACAAAAATAAATCGCTCTCAGACCTTGGACCATACGAAAGATAGCTTATAGAGCTGATCGAGAAGAACTCATTTTTACCTTTTACTAAAATGCAAAACAATAAAGCATGATCTACAAAATTCTATTCATCATTTATTGAAGATGTCATCTTCATATCAATATTTTTATAATCAATGACCTTCAAACATCTTAGACATTTCTCTTTCAATTCATTAATCATTTGCTGTTGCCTTACCTCTCCACCATCAAAGCTAGATAAAGCATCAATCTCATCAAAACATGCTATTACGTATTTCAGATCGTCAGAAATTATGGTGGATTTTAATACTTCATTAGAAAAGCTCGGCCTTGCTAAAGACCATATTCCAGCTTCAGGAGAAATAACACCCTGCTGCATTCCCTCTAAAACTCCCAGAGCTAGTGAAGCGATATAGAATTCAGCATTTTTATTAAGGGTTTCAAGTTTCATTTATTAGAAATGTAGTTATATAAAAATATTGAGTATACACGATACAACAAAAAACCCGCTTACGCGGGTTTTTCAAAATCAATTCAGTCGATTAAAGACGAACCAATTCCACCACTTTCTCAGCGGCTTCTTCAACCGTTTCAGCAGCAATCTCTGTATCTGTACCATCCACAGTCGTTGTGATAATAACAACGCCCGTTTCACGTAACAAGGCAATCTGCTCAACCGTTAAATTTGCTTTTGCAATGGCAACTACACCTTGTTGAATCAATAAGCTTTCTAATGCTTGAGCTTTCTCGATCAACGATGCAGACACACCAATTACCGCAGGTTTTTGACCTAAACGTGCCGCACGATCTTCTGCAGTCACAGGATTGCTATGCGCCGTCCATTCAACTGCAGCTTCAACCATACCTGCACCAACAGTCACGTTGCTGAGACGGTCAATAAAGATAAATGAACCAGTGTAACGGCTATCTTGATATTGATCGAAGACCACTGGCGCATCAAACTCAACCACAACATCCGCAATTGCATTCAACTCAAGCTCTTCAACTTGCGTATGTTCCAACGTATTCACATTAACACGGAAGTTAATTGCAGTGACTTTTGCTGGAACAGTTTGCGTGCCAATTTTAACGTTGTACAGCTTACCTTTCACCAACGGATGTTCATTCATCCACACCACTGAAGCACGTACACTACGTGAAATCAAAGGTTGCTCGCCTGCACGGACCAAAACGTTACCACGAGAAATATCAATTTCATCGTTTAAAGTTAACGTCACGGCTTGACCAGCAACAGCTTGTTCAAGATTGCCATCAAAGGTGACGATTTCTTTCACCGTTGATTTTTTGCCAGATGGCAAAGCAACAATTTCATCACCAACGTTGATTTCACCCAACGCAATGGTTCCCGCGAAACCACGGAAATCGAGGTTTGGACGATTCACATATTGAACAGGGAAACGGAATTCATGTTTATTTGATTCACGTTTAATTTCCACTGATTCAAGAATGCTCATCAAGGTTTGACCCTTGTACCACGGCGTACTTGCTGATGGATTCACCACGTTATCGCCATTCAGTGCCGAGATCGGTACGAACACAATATTTTCAGGACGACGATCACCAAGTTGGCTGACGAAAGCATCATATTCAACTTGGATTTCATTGAAACGCGCTTCAGAGAATTCCACCAAGTCCATCTTGTTAATCGCAACCACGATATTTTTAATACCGAGCAAGCTTGCGATAAATGAGTGACGGCGCGTTTGTGTTTGCACACCATAGCGCGCATCAATCAAGATAATCGCAAGATCAGCTGTCGATGCACCGGTTGCCATGTTACGCGTATATTGTTCATGTCCTGGTGTATCTGCAATGATGAACTTACGCTTTTCTGTAGAGAAATAACGATAAGCGACATCAATGGTAATGCCCTGCTCACGTTCAGCCTGCAAGCCATCGACCAGTAAGGCAAGGTCAGGCGCATCACCTGTGGTTCCCACTTTCTTACTGTCACGGGTCACCGCTTGCAATTGATCTTCATAAATCAATTTTGAATCATAAAGTAAACGACCAATTAAGGTACTTTTACCATCATCGACGTTACCGCAAGTCAAAAAGCGCAATAAATCTTTTTGCTCATGTTGTTTTAAATAGCCCAAGATGTCTTGGCTAATAAGATCTGATTGATGAGACATTGCTCAAAACTCCACAAAATTTTTGAAATCGAATTTGCCAAGCAGCTTAGAAATAACCTTCTTGCTTTTTCTTTTCCATCGAGCCCGCCTCATCATGGTCAATCATACGACCTTGACGCTCTGAGCTCGTGGCCAAAAGCATTTCTTGGATAATTTCAGGCAAGGTATCTGCTTCAGACTCAACTGCACCCGTTAGCGGATAACAGCCAAGCGTACGGAAACGTACCGATTTCATTTGTGGAACTTCACCCTCTTTTAAACGCATACGTTCATCATCCACCATGATCAACGTACCACTACGTTCTACCACAGGACGAACGGCAGAGAAATAAAGCGGAACGATTTGAATATTCTCTAAGTAGATATATTGCCAGATGTCTAACTCAGTCCAGTTCGACAATGGGAATACACGAATACTTTCGCCTTTGTTCACTTTACCGTTGTAAAGATTCCAAAGTTCTGGACGCTGGTTTTTAGGATCCCAACGATGCTTATTATCACGGAAAGAATAAACACGTTCTTTGGCACGAGATTTTTCTTCATCACGACGTGCACCACCAAAAGCAGCATCAAACTGATACTTATCCAAGGCTTGTTTTAAACCTTGGGTTTTCATGATATCGGTATATTTTGAACTGCCGTGATCGAACGGGTTAATCCCAGCCTCACGACCTTCTACATTTTGATGCACGATCAAATCAAAGCCATGCGTTTTCGCCATGTTGTCACGGAACGCAATCATGTCTTTAAACTTCCAACCGGTATCTACATGCAGTAGCGGGAATGGCAGTTTTGCTGGATAGAATGCTTTTAATGCCAAGTGCAGCATCACCGCTGAATCTTTACCAATTGAGTAAAGCATCACAGGGTTTTCAAATTCAGCTGCAACTTCACGAATAATATGAATACTTTCTGCCTCAAGTTGTTTGAGGTGAGTCAATCTATTTTCAGTCATGTACAATTTCCTCCTTATCCATGCTATCCATAAAATCTATAAGTGATATTAAACCACCACTTTGAAGACTGTGTGGAGGAACGAGTGCCATAACAACTCCAATTTTTCATGATATCGATATTCTTACTTGCAGTAGAATTTGCTACTGAGTAAAGGTTATTCATTATAATAATTTAGATTGAGTTCTTTAGCTTGTTTTTTCATATCAATATGCAAAATTATGATATGAAAATAAGATTCTGGAATATCAATACAACCAATTTCACATAAATCAAAAACAAAAAAAGAAGCCTAAAGGCTTCTTTTTTCAATCATTTAGCTTCTATCAAAAACCAAACATTTTACGCTCTAATGGAATTTCTACACCAACAGAAACGCCACCATCACGCCCATTTAGATCAGAATCACTGACCCAACCATTCACTTTTAAAGGAATAGTCGGTTTTAAATAATGCGTCCAAGTCAAATCGAGGCCTTTTACGGTATCTTCTTTTGGAAATGCTGCGTTAATAGATAAGTTAGATTGGTTCACTTTGGCGTAAATCACACGACCATTTAAACGGTTCATCAGATCAAAACGAATATCTCCACCAACCGAATACATCTGACTATCCCCACCAATAGCATGGCCTAATGAAAAACCATGTTGGTAATAACCATCTGTGTAAACATAGTGGTTATATGACACAGCATCTACTTTTCCATTTGTACGAGTATCTGCCCATTCAGCATAAAGTTGATATGGCATATTTTTATAAGCAGATGAGAAATCTATACCAGCCAAATACATTTTTTTAGCAGGTAACAACCCAGCTTCATCCTCACCCACATATTGCCCATACAAACCGATAGGTACTTGCAATAATTGTTGTGTATTTAAGCGAACATCAAATCCTGCAATTTGATTCGATTTATCCGTATCATAATCAAGATTATCATTCCCTTTAATGGCATTCCAAAGTGAGTCAAGGCTTTCTGAACGCCCTTCTCCGCCCCATTGTAAGACACGGGAAGCACCAAGCTCAAGAGCAGGAAAAGGTTGTGCGGTAACACGTAAACCTAGCAGTTTTGCATCAGGAACAGCTTTATAATCATCTAGCTGCCCTCCAAATAGTTGATATTGCCAAGGCCCAATCCAAGACAACCATTTGGTCTCAAAGGCATTTTGAACAGCACGTTGAACAGTGACACCATACACTGGACGACTCGCATCACCACGGATCAAGCTGCCGTCATGACCTGGCCCCCAGTAGGTTGGAATTTGACCCGCAATGACCCACTGGTTCCAAAGCTTACCTGCGATATATGAGCCTTCAACATTGGCATCATGTCCATTATCGATCAGTGGATCTTTCTCACCATTCACACGGAGTTTAGCATCCCAGTTTTCACCGCCTGCATTAAACTCAGCGGCAATTTGATATTGTGATTTTTGATTATCACCAAATGCTTGAGGAATCGTTTTAAGATCAGTACCTGCATGTAAACCAGCTTTTACAGTTGCGTTATCCGCTTGCAGTGCATGCACGACTGAATCAATAACTTTTTGTTGAGTCGTATTGCTCACCTTAGCTTGAGATAGGGCACGTTGAATTTCGTCACCACTCATTGGCCAAGTCGATGTACTGATTTGTATAACACCTTGTTGGTTTAACCAATTTAGGTCCGTTCTTAAATTTTGATCATTTAACACCAGACCCTGAGCAAATACAGGAGAAGAAAGAGAGGCAAATAACGCCATATAAAGCGATTTTTTTAAAAACATGTCCAAACTGTTCTCAAATATATTTATGCACACATGATCGTTGGTTTATGCATACTTTTCAATCGTCAAACGAAACAATTACATTTTTTAACGGTAAAGAAAAAAAGCCACTTCAATGAAGTGGCTTTTTTAAATACATCTAAAGCTTAATCTTTACGGCGCATATGCGGGAATAACAAGACATCGCGGATACTTGGTGCATTCGCAAATAACATCACCAAACGGTCAATACCAATGCCCTGACCAGCTGTCGGTGGTAAACCATATTCCAACGCTTCAATAAAGTCGGCATCGTAATGCATAGCTTCATCATCACCCGCATCCTTCTCAGCCACTTGTGCTTGGAATCGCTCAGCTTGATCAATCGGATCGTTTAACTCGGAGAAGCCATTTGCCAACTCACGACCACCAATAAAGAATTCGAAACGATCTGTAATATGTGGGTTATCATCATTACGACGTGCCAATGGAGAAGTTTCCGCTGGATATTCCGTAATGAATGTTGGCTGACGTAATTGCGTTTCTACAGTTTCTTCAAATACGATGGTTTGCAACTTACCTAAACCGAATCCTGGTTTTACTTTCTCTTTCAACACATCTTGAGTGAACTTCGCCAAAAACTCACGGTCATTGACATTTTCAGGTGTAAATGTTGGGTTATGCTCAAGAATCGCATCAAACATTGAGATTTTTTTGAATGGACCTTTGAAGCTATAGACTTCTTCACCATATGGCACATCAGTAGAGCCCAAGATATCAACTGCCAATTTTTCCAGCATGTTTTCAGTCAGTACCATCAAGTCTTTATAGTCAGCATAGGCTTGATAGAACTCAATCATGGTAAATTCTGGATTATGACGTGTTGAAACCCCTTCATTACGGAAGTTACGGTTGATTTCAAAAACACGTTCAAAACCACCGACCACAAGGCGTTTTAAATACAGTTCTGGCGCAATACGGAGGTAAAGCTCCATATCCAAGGCATTATGATGCGTTACGAATGGTTTTGCAGATGCGCCACCAGGAATCACATGCATCATCGGCGTTTCAACTTCCATGAAACGTTCATTGGTCAAAAATGCACGAATACCTGCCACCACTTTGGCACGAATTTCAAAGGTTTTACGCGTTTCTTCGTTTACGATTAAATCTAAATAACGTTTACGATATTTCGCTTCAGTATCTGTTAAACCATGGAATTTATCTGGAAGTGGTCGAAGTGATTTAGTGAGTAATTCAAAGCCTTCAAGGTGAACATATAAGTCACCTTTACCAGAACGCCCAATATAGCCTTCAGCCGCAATAATATCGCCAAGGTCTAAGCTTTTAATGGTTTCTAAAATGTCTGTCGGTAAACCTTTACGGTCAACATACAGTTGGATACGACCTGTCATGTCTTGGATCACGATGAATGATCCACGGTTGAGCATGACACGGCCCGCAACTTTTACATAAACTTTTTCAGCGCCTTCAATTTGCGCTTTGTCTTGGTCTTTAAATTGTTCTTGCAAATCAGCAGTGTAGTGCTCACGTTTAAACGTGTTTGGCCACGGGCTCTTACCCGTTTGTTTTGCAGTCTCTTGGATTTGCTTTAATTTGGCATGACGCTGTGCGATTAAATCGTTTTCGGAAAGTGTTTGTTCAGAAGTCGATTGAGCGTTTTGTTGCGTCATCTCTGCCTCGATTAAGTAAAAAATGAAGTGACATAGAATAGCAGATCACAACTCATTTTCGTATTGTTTCAACCAGACAATTCAAAAAAATCAAGATTGATCGTTTTTTGAATCTAGATAACGCAGCAATTCACTGTCAGAAAGCGCTTTCGAATGTATTATTTTTCAGCCAAATGTTTCACCATGGCAAGCCCTTGATCAAAGCCTTTATTCATAAATTCCGCATGTTCAGGTTGAATTTCCACTTCAACATGCAGTTGGGTTTCACCATTAAAATCAAACAGCATATATTTCTCTAAAGCACCCGCCCAAGCTTTCACCTCCTCACTGTCAAGATCTTCCTTGCCATCTTGAATCATTCCAAGATGTTTAAACACAATCTCTTTAGGTTCTTCTATGCTTTCAATGGTAGACACCATGCCGTTGCCTTTACCATCACCAAAAAAAGTCTTACCACCTACTTTCCAATCGGTTTTCATGGTTGAATCGCAGGCAAAAAATTTTGTCCATGCCTGATAACTCTCAGGTGTCCACAAAACCTCCCAAACTTTCTCTGGCGTTGCATAAATTTTTATATTATATGACAGAGTTTCCATGCTCTATTCTCCATTTTCATTGTTGTGATTCATCATAACTTGATTCTGAATGTTTGTTTTTTATACACACTATATTCATACGATTATTCATTTTTAATTACATAAGCATTTATATTGCTGTAAAAAATTAGAGTAATTGCTCAAATAACAAGACTTTCAGATAAAATTGCCATATCGCTTTTTGAATAAATGATTAAACTCTTGCATTTACTTTACTTAAATGGCGTTCTGCGTAAAAATCTAACTCCCGATCAACACAAGTTAGTTCTATTGCAGCGATCGTAGCGACATTATGGAATAGTTTTACTGAAAGGCAATTTGAGCATACCTATCAGTTTGGAGAGTCACATGAAAAAATATCAATGTATCGTTTGTGGTTGGATTTACGACGAAGCAGAAGGTTGGCCACAAGACGGCATTGCAGCAGGAACCAAATGGGAAGATATCCCAGATGATTGGACTTGCCCAGATTGCGGCGTTTCAAAAGCTGATTTTGAAATGATTGAAATCTAAATAGATCGAGAAGGCCGTGACAATGATCATGGTCTTTTTTTTGCTATTGTTTGTTTTTAAATAAGAAAATATTGGAGAAGAGAATGCATCCTATCGTTATCATCGGATCAGGTATGGCGGGTTATACCCTTGCTCGAGAGTTTCGTAAACTGAGTCCTGAACAAGAACTCGTTATGATCTGCGCGGATGATGCGGTAAATTATGCAAAACCAACATTATCCAATGCCTTCGCAGGCAATAAAGCACCTGAACAAATTGCTTTAGGCGATGCCAACAAAATGGCAACTCAACTGAATATGCGCATTGAAGCAGAAACCTGGGTGAAAGAAATCAATGCAGCAAACCATGAACTCACATTAGAAAAAAATGGTGAAACGGTTACTCAACCTTATTCAAAACTGGTGCTTGCAGTCGGTGCAAACCCAATACGCTTAGCCATTGCTGGCGATGGCAGTGATGATATTCATGTGGTGAATTCACTCATCGACTATCGTACTTTCCGTGAAAATCTCGCAAAACGTAAAGACAAACGCGTGGTGATTCTCGGTGCGGGTCTTATTGGTTGTGAATTTGCCAACGATCTTTTGCATAGCAATTATGATGTCACCGTGATTGACCTTGCAGCACAACCTTTGGGTCGTTTATTACCAAACCACGTTGCCGAAGCCTTCAAAACCAACCTGGAACAAGCAGGTATCAAGTTCGCCCTTTCTACGACCGTTGAAAAAGTATCGAAGATCAACGATGGTGAAGACTACGCAGTCACCTTAGCCAATGGCCAAACTTTGGTTGCGGACATTGTTCTTTCTGCAATTGGTTTACAGCCAAATATTGCTTTGGCTAAAGCAGCAGACATCCAAACTAGTCGTGGCATTATTACCAATACTTTATTAGAAACCAATCAGGCTGATGTTTATGCTGTGGGTGACTGTGCTGAAGTGAATGGTACCTTGTTGCCATTTGTCATGCCGATCATGCAACAAGCACGGGCTTTGGCAAAAACACTGAGCGGTCAAACGACTGCCGTACACTACCCTGCTATGCCAGTTGCGGTAAAAACACCTGCTGCCCCGTTGACGGTTTTACCCGCTCCACTTGATGTTGAGGTGAACTGGGAAACTGAAGAGTTTGATGATGGTATGTTGGCAAAAGCGGCCGACGGCGAAGGCACTTTGAGAGGATTTGTCCTACTCGGTGCAACCGCAGCGAAACAGCGTTTAACCTTAACCAAGTTGGTTCCAGACTTGATTCCTGCACAGGTTTAAGGTTTAAATACGGGAGTTTGCTGGAAAATAACATCCAGCAAACGCTCAACCAATAAGAAGAATTCAACTCGGAACAAATACCATGAACAGTGCCCTTCAATTTAATGTGTCGCCTTATGCTTCATTTATGCAAGAAACCAAAGTCACTTTGGGCAATGGGATCGAGTTGCATGTTGAAATGGGGGGTAATCCTGAGCACCCAACCATCTTATTGATCATGGGCTTAGGCGCTCAAATGCTGTTCTGGCCAGATTTCTTTTGTAAGGCCTTAATTGATCAAGGTTTCCGTGTCGTCCGTTTCGATAACCGTGATATCGGTTTATCTTCTAAAATTCGTAATAAAGGAAAACGACTCAACACCATGAAACTGATGGGTCGCTTCATGTTTGGCCTTGGCAATGAAGGCGCACCATATACGCTGTATGATATGGCGGATGATGTATCCATGCTGATTGATCAGTTAGGTATTGAGAAAACTTATATTATTGGCGCCTCTATGGGCGGGATGATTTCACAGATTGTTGCAGCAAAATATCCAGAAAAAGTAGAAAAAATCGGTTTATTATTTACCAGTAATAATCAGCCTTTTCTCCCTCCCCCTTTTCCAAAGCAACTTTTTAGCTTATTAGGAAAGCCTGAAGGGCATGATGAAGAAACCATTATTAATCACAGTTTGAATGTTTTTCGTATTATTGGTTCGCCTGGTTATGTCAATCCAGTTGAGTCAATTCAAACCATTCGTAAATTATATCGACGTAGTTTCTATCCAGCGGGTGTACTTCAACAATTTTTAGCAATATTATGTACGGGTTCTTTGTTACCATTGAACAAGACGATTACTCAGCCAACTCTGGTTGTACATGGCTCAAAAGATCGCCTATTACCACCGAGTCACGGGAAAGCTGTTGCAAAAGCAATTTCTGGTGCTAAGTTTGAATTAATCCAAGGAATGGGGCATGATATTCCTGCACATTTCATTCCACAACTTAGTGGTTTATTTGCTCACCACTTTAGATCATCACACTAGGACACTATGGCTGCATTACCCTCATTAAGACAGCTATCATATTTAGTTACGTTGTCAGAAACTTTACATTTTACTGAAGCAGCGCGTCGTTCCTTTGTCACCCAGTCAACGTTATCGGGCGGCATCATGGAATTAGAGCGTTTATTAGGTGGCGTCTTAGTTGAGCGTGATCGTCAAAACGTCCGTTTAACCCCCTTAGGTGAACAGGTTGTGGCTCGTGCACGGGTACTACTAGCCGATGCTCAAGACCTGATGCGTTTAAGTCGAGAAATGAGTGAACCACTAACAGGTGATTTACATCTCGGTATTATTCCAACCATTGCACCGTTTATCTTGACGCAATTGCTCGATGAAGTTCATCAACAACTACCCAAAATCCAACTGCATCTACACGAAGCGCAAAGCGAGAAGATTGTAGAGAAATTGGAACACGGTAATTTAGATATGATCGTGCTTGCGCTTCCATTTGACACGCGTAGTCTAAAAGTCGCTGAAATTGCCAAAGAACACCTGTTCCTTGTATATAACAAGCAAGATACCAATGCAGCCAATGCAAACTCTTTAGATGATTTGGATTTATCACGTTTGATGTTACTTGAAGAAGGACATTGTCTACGTGATCACGCACTCAGTGCCTGCCCTGTTGGCGAACGTAAAAATGATCACCGCTTAAAAGCGAGTTCATTGCCAACCTTGGTGGAGATGGTCTCTTCAGATTTAGGTTTTACCCTGTTACCTGAGATTGCACTGAAAAACAGTATGATTCATTTCAATGAAGATATTGCAGTGAAATCAATTGAAGCCGCACCAAGCCGCACACTGGCTTTAGTGACGCGTAAAAGTACGCCATTGCAAAGTGAATTTGATGTGATCTTGCAGATTCTGCAGAAAATCACCGCTCATTTAACTTAATGAAACAAAAAAGCCTGTAATTAAATTACAGGCTTTTTTCGACTTAAAATAATAATGATTAAATATCTAATAAATTAACGTGTTCAACTTGCACATCGCTCATACGTAGACCTTGATCAAGTAATTCATCGAAATACGATTCGACCACTTTGGCTTGATCAGCCGTATTTTCAACTTTATACATATTCTGACGAAACTCATTACTTGAACGTAGACCTTTGGTATACCAAGCAATATGCTTACGGGCGATACGACAGCCTGAATATTCACCATAAAACTGATACAGTTCTGCCAAATGCCCAAGTAATACCGTCTTAACTTCAGCAATATCTGGTGCGGCAAGATGCTCGCCAGTCTTTAAATAATGTGCAATTTCTCTAAATATCCAAGGTCGGCCTTGAGCAGCACGTCCAATCATAATCGCATCTGCCCCCGTATAATCCAGTACATATTTGGCTTTTTCTGGGCTATCAATATCACCATTGGCAATCAATGGGATATCAATCTGTGCTTTGACCTGCTTAATCAGTTCATAACGTGCGGTATTTAAATACATATCTTCACGGGTACGGCCATGTAAGGCCAATGCCGCAATTCCAGACTCTTCGGCACGCTTTGCCACACGTAAAATATTTTCATGGCCATTTAAAAAACCCAATCGAGTTTTTAAAGTGACTGGCACATCCACGGCCGCAACCACAGCATCTAAAATCCGTGCGACGAGATCTTCATCTTGTAGCAATGCGGAACCTGCCAGCTTGTTACAAACCTTTTTGGCTGGACATCCCATATTGATATCAACAATTTGTGCACCATTTGCAACTTGGTAACGTGCCGCTTCAGCAAGCTGCTCAGGATCAGAACCCGCGATTTGTGCTGAAATTGGCGCAAGTTCGCCATCAAAATTAGCCCGATACAAGCTCTTCTTACTCATACGTAGTGTCTTGTCAGCAGTCATCATTTCACTGACTGCATGTCCTGCACCAAAGTATTTACATAGCGTCCGGAAGGGTCTATCCGTCACGCCTGCCATCGGAGCAACAATCAAATTATTTGACAGTTGATATGAACCAATATACATATATTTTCTTACAATTTCTGATCAACATAGTATACTTCATTCGCCCGTTCGGCTCATCTTTTTGTGCGGTGTTGTCTTCATTATGAACCAATCGTTTTCGACTCGTCCTCTACTCAAAACATTTAGCCTTTTGGCAATCAGCATAAGCTTAACGGCTTGTGGCGATAATGCTTGGTGGTCAAATAGTAAAGAACCTGAAATGAAGGCAGAACAAATTACCAGCGTTCTTCCGCCACGTGTCAATGATCGCCAATCATGGTCACAAGATATCTTTGATATCATGCAACAACTCAGTATTCCTAAGACCAAGCAAAATGTCTGCAGCATTGTCGCTGTTGTCGATCAGGAATCGAATTTTGTTGCCGACCCTGCTGTGCCTGGATTGGGTGAGAAAGCGGTCAAAGAAATCAACACCCGACTCAAAGAAAAGTTTGAAGCCAAGCTTGGGGAAACCATTGGTGGAACTGTTGCAGGCTATTTTGAGGATGTACTCAAAAACCAACCCTCACCAGAAAACAACTACATGAGCCAAATGCGCAAAGTCAGAACCGAGCGCGAACTTGATTTACTCTATCGAGAAATTTTTGACTATATGTCGAAGCATTACCATGTCAGTGCACTGACGGGTGCAGCCAAATTAGTTGGACAAGATATCGGCGAGAAAATGAATCCAATTACAACCTTGGGTTCAATGCAAGTGCATATTAACTATGCCAAAGAACATAAACGGCAAAGTGGCAATATTGCTGAACTTCGTAATGATCTCTATACCCAGTACGGCGGCTTATATTACGGTATCCACCGCTTGATGGAATACTCTGCTGGTTATGACAAAGCCATCTATCGTTTTGCCGATTATAATTCAGGTATGTATTCTAGCCGCAACGCAGCTTTCCAGAAAATGCTTGAGGTTATACAAGAAAAAGACCTTGATTTGGATGGCGACCTGTTACTTTACAATAAAGATGGCAATCCTCAATCTGCACTGAGCCAATCTGAAAAAGAAGTGATCTCAGCGTTTACCAATAATAAAATTCTGGTGACCCCTCGTCAGATTCGTGCCGATTTAAAGAAAGAAAAAGAACAAAAGTTTGAAGATACGCAAACCTATTTAGCTGTTCAAAAACTTTATCAAAGTAAAACCAACAAAGAACCGATTTATGCAATGATGCCTGAAGTCGTTATTTCAGGCCCCAAACTGAGCCGCGACTACAACACCAATTGGTTCGCCAGTCGCGTTAATGGACGATATGAAACATGCATGCAAAGAGCGAAACGCATAAAACTCTAAATCTTGCTTTATTTGATTTTGATGGAACACTCTATCCAAGAGACAGTTTCACAGGGTTTATTTTCTTCGCTTTATCAAAACGTCATATTGTCAAAAGAGGCTTGAAAATCCTGCCATGGATTCAAGCCTACTATTTACGCCTCTACCCTGCGCATGCTATGCGCCCACGATTATTTCAGAGCATGTTTAAAGACATTTCTGCTGATGTTGTCGAGCAGCTCGCCCAAGAATATGCACTAAAGTTGATTAAACGACTTGATCAGGATTTATTACAACAACTTCAACAGCACCAACAACGCGGTGACCATATCGTGCTGGTGTCTGCTTCAGTAGACATTTACTTGGCACCCATTTGCGAATTTCTGAATATTGAACTCATCTGCACACAAACTGAAATTAAAGATGGGCTTTTAACGGGTCGTTATCGCTCAGAAGACTGTAGTCGCGAACAAAAGAAATTACGCATTTTACAGCAGTATAATTTAGCTGATTATCAAGCAATTTATGCCTATGGCAATAGTGAAGAAGATCTCGATATGCTTTCTTTGGCAGACTATCCCTATATGGTTGGGCGCGATACGACAGTTACTGTTCAATAGTCGATTGTTGAAAATCGATAGTTTGGTAACGCCTAGAAAAAAGACTATACAAGCAAATTTATTAAGCTATTATTAAATTAATATTTAACGATTTTAACAATGTTGTGAATTGACCATGACCGCTTCTGCTGCACCTCAGGCCAATATTTTAACCATTCAACAACTGAGCAAAAAATTCGGCAACCGATTTGCAGTTGATCAAGCAACTTGGTCTGCCACAAGCGGTCAGATCATTTGCTTACTTGGGCATTCGGGCTGCGGAAAAACCACCATGCTGCGCCTCATTGCTGGCTTAGAAACACCGAGTTCAGGTTCTATTCAGCTTGAAAAAGATACTCTTTGGGATAGCCAACAACACATTGCAGCTGAACAGCGAAATATCGGCTTAGTCTTTCAGGACTATGCGCTGTTCCCACATCTGAGTGTGCTGGAAAATGTCATGTTTGGCTTAGGTAAATTCCCGAAATCGCAACAACAAGAGATTGCCGAACAAGCTTTAAAACATGTCTCGATGCATCATCATGCACAGAGCTATCCATACACCTTGTCTGGTGGAGAACAGCAACGTGTCGCATTGGCACGTGCGCTCGCACCTAAACCGCATGTTTTATTAATGGATGAGCCCTTTTCAAATCTAGATCATCGTCTACGAGACCAAATCCGCAAAAACACGATCAGCCTGTTAAAAAAAACCACCACCACCACTGTTATTGTCACCCATGATCCAGAAGAAGCCCTGCAAATTGCAGATCAGATTATTTTGATGCATGAAGGCAAAATCATTCAAATTGGCAGCCCAAAACAACTTTATTTACAACCTGAAACACAATTCGCTGCCCGTTATTTTTCGACTCTTAATGAAATACCCACTCAGCAAAATAATCAGCAACTGAGCACATTATTTGGTTCTATCAAACTCCCGCAGCACTTAAGCCAAACTCAGCAGTCCATTCACTGCTATTTTCGACCGCATCAACTACGCATTCAGCATCAGCAATCTGAAGGCTTTTTAGCAGCAAAAGTCATTTCAACTACCTTTATGGGACATATGCAGCAATTACATTTACAACTGAATACTGAAGCAGTTACCTTAATTGCTCAGGTTGATCACCTACAACATTTTTCAGAACAAGAAAATGTCTATGTTTCTGTTGATTTAAATACATGTTTTTACTATGCCTCTTAGCATTTAAGCCTTAATTTGCTAGATCAGCAGCTTGCTATTCAATATCCTAAATATGAGTGAGACAAAATGAAGTTACGGTTTAAGCATCGTCTAGTTTTAACGGGTCTACTTGCACTCGGGAGCAGTTGGTTACATGCCGCCCAAGTCAATCTGTACACCACCCGCGAACCAGCCTTGATTCAACCCCTACTACAAGAATTTAGTAGCAAGACAGGTGTTAAGGTCAATACGGTTTTTATCAAAGATGGTTTACTTGAGCGTGTAAAAGCCGAAGGCCGTCGCTCTCCTGCAGATGTTCTACTCACCGTTGATTTTGGCAATCTAGTCGATTTAGTCGAAGGTGGTGTGACCCAACCCATTCAATCAAAAATTTTAAATCAAGCGATTCCAGGTAATTTACGTGCTGCCAATGGACATTGGTATGCCCTATCCATGCGGGCTCGTGCGGTCTATGCATCAAAAGAACGCGCCCCATTGACTGCAATCAATTATGAAGAACTGGCCAACCCGAAATGGAAAGGTAAAATCTGTATTCGTTCTGGCAGTCATGTCTATAACACCAGCCTAATTGCGGCTTATATTGCGCATCATGGCGAAAAAGCCACTGAACAATGGCTACGTGGGGTCAAAGCCAATTTGGCACGACCAGCTAGTGGTGGTGATCGTGACGTGGCACGCGATATCTTGGGTAAAATCTGTGATATTGGTGTTGCAAACACTTACTATGTGGGTCGTATGCGTACAGGAAATGATGTTGAACAGCAACGCTGGGGCAATGCCATCAACGTCGTTCTCCCTCGTTTTAGCAATGGCGGAACCCATGTCAATGTCTCTGGTGCGGCTGTCGCCAAGAATGCACCGAATGCTCAACAAGCGATCCAGTTACTTGAGTTCTTAGCTTCTGACCACGCGCAAGCCATCTACGCACAAAGTGGCTTCGAATATCCAGTTAAACCTGGAGTCAAAATAGACCCTGTAATTGCCAGCTTTGGTAAATTGAATGTCGATACAATACGCTTGAGTGATATCGCTCGATACCGTAAAACAGCCAATCTTTTGGTCGATAAAGTACAATTTAATCATTAAATCGCATCAGCAAGGCGGCATTGACTTGCCACCTTGCTTCACTCAGCTTCATATTCTGTAAATTGACACTCTTGATGATAAGTAATAAATCTGTATTCCCATCATTATTTTCGCTCAGTGGACTTTTCACGATACTTGCCTGCTTACCTATATTGGCGCTGATTTGGTCCGCATTACAAGGCAATAGTGAGATTTGGGAGCATTTGATTCGATATGTACTGCCTCCTACATTACTGGATACCACTTTATTATTATTGGGGGTAGGTCTACTCACGATCTTGATTGGAACAGGAAGTGCATGGCTGGTCACGGCTTATCAGTTTAGAGGACGTGCTTTTTTAAATTGGGCGCTATTACTACCATTGGCTGTCCCCACCTATATCATTGCCTATAGCTATATTGACCTGTTACATCCCATTGGCCCGATACAAAGTACGCTCGGCACTTGGTTCGGATGGGATAGACAACCTGATTGGTTTCCCAATATTCGTACCGTATGGGGATGTATTTTCTTATTAAGCTTTGTCCTGTATCCCTACGTTTATTTAAGTACCCGTGCCATGTTTCTCATGCAATCTGCCAGTTTGATTGAAGTAGCACGTAGTCTTGGCCTCAAACCGAATCAAGTTTTCACTCGCGTCGCCATTCCACTGGCTCGACCAGCCATTGCGGTAGGTGCCAGTTTAGCGCTAATGGAGACCATTAATGATATTGGTGCAACTGAGTTTTTGGGTGTAAAAACGCTGACCTTATCCATTTATTCCACATGGACCAATCAGTCCGATTTAGCCAGCGCCGCTCAAATTGCCATTTTTATGCTCATGATTATTACATTCTTGGTGATTATTGAACGGTTTGGGCGCCGTAAACAGCGCTATATGAATTCAGCACAACGTAGCAAACTCATGCCTGCTCAACCGATCACTGGTATGAAGGCATTGCTTTTGTTTGGACTTGGTTTTATTCCCGTTGCTATTGGTTTTCTCATTCCAACCAGTTATTTAGTCGCTGAATCGTATAAACGCCTACAATATGCAGGCTTTTCTCCTGAATTATTACAAGCTTCAATCAACACTTTAAGCTTGGCAAGTATTGCAACCTTCATTACAGTTCTCATCGCTTTTTTGATTGTCAGTGCCGCACGTTTTAATCAGAACACATGGTTCAGCCGTATTTCCAGCTTAGGTTATGCCATTCCTGGAACCGTCTTAGCCATTGGATTGATGCTTTCTCTGGGTGCAATTGACCATGCTGTTGCGGACTTTCTTGAGTTTCAACTGGGTATCCATACCGGATTATTATTTCTAGGCACTACTTTTACTTTAATTTATGCCTATTGTGTTCGCTTTCTCGCGATTGCGATTGGTGGCATTGAGTCCGGATACAATCGTATCCATCCTGTTTTTGATGATGCAGCAAAAAACTTGGGGCACAACCGATCCGCAACACTATGGCGAGTACATTTACCTTTATTACGCCCTGCAATGATTTCTGCTGCATTACTGATCTTTGTCGATTGTATGAAGGAATTACCCGCAACTCTCTTACTTCGACCACTGAATCTGGAGACACTGGCCACACAACTCTATGCAGAAGCATCCAGAGGAACTTATGAAGATGGTGCAATTGCCGCTTTATTGATTGTAGTGGTTGGACTCATTCCAGTCATCTTATTGGCACGTATAGGCCAATCCATCCAACAAAAATAAAATCCTTCGTTGCATCACAAAAAAAGACCTCAAATATTTGAGGTCTTTTTTAATGCCATGAGATTATAGCAATATTAATAAATGGCCATATGATCTCGATGAATCATTTCTAGCGAACGTGCTTCACCCAGTACCTGATAGACTTTTTCTGATGACAAACCTTTAATCATTTCGGCTGAACGTGAACTAAAGTTCACACGCCCCACGGCAATACGACCACCGTTTTTATCGACGCATTCAACCACATCACCACGGTCAAAATGCCCTTCAATTGCTTTAACGCCAACGGGTAACAGACTACGATGTTTCAGCTTAATCGCTTCAACCGCACCATCATCAATCACCAAACGACCCGCAGTTTGCAAATGCGCAGCCAGCCATTGCTGATGTGCAGTCACACGGTCATTGTCAGTAGTGAATAAGGTACCCAACATCTCACCCGCCATTAAGCGTGCCAACACGTTGTCGCTTTCACCACTGGCAATCAAAGTTGGACAACCTGATCGTGCTGCAAGACGTGCTGCACGGACTTTGGTGACCATGCCACCACGACCCAGCACACCGCCACCGCCTGCCATTTCAAACAGACTATCATCCAATGCACGAACAGCAGAGAACAATTTAGCATTTGGATTGCTACGCGGATCTGAGTCAAACATGCCTTGTTGGTCGGTCAGAATAATCAATAATTCCGCTTGTACTTGTCCTGCAACCATCGCCGCCAAAGTATCATTATCACCAAAGCGAATTTCATCAGTTGATACAGTGTCATTTTCATTGATGACAGGAATGACATGCCAATCAATCAGGTTTTGCAAAGCATCACAAGAGTTGAGATAACGACGACGATCAGCAAGATCATCATGTGTAAGTAACACTTGTGCCGTTTGAATACCATGTTGATCCAATACGCTAGACCAAGTATGGATCAAGCCCATTTGACCAATGGCAGCACAAGCTTGCAAACTGGGTAGATCAGTGGGTCGACTCGCAAGTTTCATGCGTACCATCCCTTCTGCCACTGCACCTGAAGACACGAGAATAATCTCATGTCCAGCATTGTGTAGATCTGCAATTTGTTTCGCCCAATGCGAAATTGCATTTAAATCTAAACCTTGCCCATTTGCAGTCAGTAAAGATGATCCGATTTTAACAACGATTCGTTTACACGCATTGAGCTGACGTTGCCCATCGACCACTTCTATCATTTTTCCCTCGGTTTACTAGTCACGAATGTAGATACTTTCTACATCGCCTTCATCCTCATCATCATCAAAGTCTTCATCATCGTCCAAGCCTGCTTCACGCTGAGCTTTACGCAGGGCACGATAGGCTTCTTTTGCTGCGATGGTTTGTTCACGTGTTTCAGCTTCAAGCTGCTCACGGAAGGCTTTCACTTCTGCTGCATATTCAGGATCTTCAAGTTCACGCTCACGTTGCTGCTCGATCTGATCCATTAAGTAATACACAACATCTTTGGTTCCTTCTGACATCAAACCAGATGTCTTAAATACAGGACCCTTCCACTGCAATTCATCAAGAATGTGCTGACACCATTCTTCTTTAGACTCTTCAGGCAATTGGTCAAGTTTGTTCAACACCAATACCACTGGAAGTTTTGCCAGTGTTGGAGAGAACTTCTCTAATTCACCTAAAATTGCGCGTGCATTATGTGCAGGATCTGAACCGTCAATTGGTTGAACATCCACAATATGCAACAGGATACGGGTACGCGCCAAATGCTTCAGGAAGCGAATCCCTAGACCAGCACCTTCAGCAGCACCTTCGATCAATCCTGGAATATCTGCCATCACAAATGAACGATGACGATCCGCATCGACCACACCAAGGTTTGGAACCATCGTGGTAAACGGATAATCAGCAACTTTTGGTTTTGCCGCGCTGACTGCACGAATAAATGTTGATTTACCCGCATTCGGCATACCCAGTAAGCCGACATCTGCCAATACTTTCAACTCTAAACGAACTTCGCGGTATTCACCTTTAATCCCATGCGTACACTTACGTGGCGAACGGTTAGTTGATGATTTAAAGTGAGTATTTCCTAAACCACCATCACCACCATGGGCAACTTTTACACGCTGACCATCAGCAATCAAGTCACCAATGATGTCGCCAGATTCAGTATCAACAATGGTTGTACCAACAGGTACTTTTAAAATAACGTCTTCACCGCCACGGCCAGAACAATTCGCACCTGAACCATTTTTACCGCGTTCTGCACGATAACGACGTGTATAACGGTAATCTACAAGTGTGCTGGTATCATCATCTGCTTGGATGTAAATACTTCCGCCACGTCCCCCATCTCCGCCATCTGGACCACCAAAAGGGACAAATTTTTCACGGCGAAAACTGGCTACGCCATTGCCACCGTCGCCAGCCTCTACGATAATGACTGCTTCATCAACAAAGCGCATGTGCCAATCCTCAAATTCTTAAAAGCGGACTATTTTGCCACATTTTAAGAAAATTCTCGAATAGAAAAATCAGCAAATTGATTTTTTTAAACTTATTCTTTGTTCAATATGTATTTTTACTATTTTTAATACTTACAAAAGACAGTGAGAACTTAATTCATCGCAAAATTAACGTCTGGCCAATAACAATGCACTGAGACTAAAGTCCCTTTTTTCTCAACATCGAGTCCAGCATATTCTTTGTTTTGCTGAAAATTAAATTTGAGTTTGGCAAAGTTCTTTTGCGCTTTAAGCGTCGATAAATCAAAGTAAAGTGTTTGATTCATTTGCTTCGCCATATTCCCATAAGAAAACTCAATTTTCTTCACTGGAACACCAAGATACTCAACATTCTTTAAGAAAAAGGTATTGCTGACGTAAGCTCGCTCCTCAACAAATTTATTTTTAATAACATAAGGCTTTATCACTTTAGCAACGCTAGGAAATTCATACAGATCATAATCATCACGGATAGCACAATCTTTTTCATAACGATCCTGCATGGCTAGCTTCAAATCATATACCGCTGCTTTTGTATAAGTTGGAACCACAACCAAACTGATTAACAAAGCCACAAAAGATTTTTTCATTTTATTTATCTCTTTTAAATGATAAAAAATGATTAACAATATAGCGTCTATGGCCTCACATTCTTCAACGGTAATTCCATCTGCATATCCAAATTGGCTTTGGTTTGCTGTACCGAGTTATACATGATCGCATCGAAAGAAGAAATATTGCTCATATTAATCGCATCATTCATATAAAAGCTTGGCTTAAATTGATGCTTCACAGGTAAATCAACTGACTCATCAAAAGCAAAATAAACCGGCCCATCAAACACAATTTTCACTGGAACGGTATACGTGCGTTTCAATTGAAATGGAATATCCAATTTGACAGGAATATCCAGGCTCAAAGGAAACTTGGGTAATAATTTATTTTGATAGATCAAATCCGTACTGGTTTCAATCGGTACCACTTCATCGACTTTCAACATGGTTTCGTAGTTGATATCCACGGTAATTGGCGTTTCTACCTCAAAACTCAGATCGGCCAAATACTTCCCTTTTAATGGCAAGTGCAAGGTTCGATCAATATTCAAAACCGTATTGAGCTGACCTTCCGATTTCACTCTTAAATGATCACCGACTTGAATCTTAGTTCCCAAAGACTCAGGCAAACGAATATCCGCTTGCTGGGCGGAAACAATCAAGGACGCCTGAATATTCAAATAGAACCAAAATAAAATCGCCACCAAAGTGGTCACGATCACAAAACTGATCAATAAGCTTTTAAGCGATTTGGTGATATCCATTACTCACCTGCTTTTAAATCATGTTGAGCGGCTGGCACTTCGACAGGTGGTGCTTTGACACGATCCAAATACATGGTCGAGAGCGGAATTTTTAACTCTCCCTGTGCAATTTTAACAGGTAAGGTATTTTTAACATCCACCGAGGCATTGAGCTCAGAGGTAATCGGAACATTCAAATTGCCTTGAATTGGAATATTGGCATTCAGTTGCGCTTTCAACGGAATATTCAAGTTTTCCTTGAGTTCGGTACGCACAGGCGCATCAAACTTTAAATGGACTTTTTGCTGTAAAGGCACTTGAATATCAATCGGCACGTCCAATTGCAATGGAATCGAACCTTTTAAGGGCAAAGTTACATCTTTACCCAGAATTTTAACCTGAACCTTGGTATCAATCGGTAGGCTTTGATTGACCTTAATGGTTTCTTTCACAGGAATCGTGGTACTGATCGGGACAACATTATCGAAATAAACCCGTGGCGTCAGTGTTTGAGTCAGTGGAACATTGAGTTGTTCATTAATTGGGATCTTGGCATCGACACGTCCATTCACATCCACATTGAGCGCATCTTTAACTTTGACCCGAACCTGTAACGGTTCTTGCAAGTCGATTGCGACATCTTGATTCTTCAATGGAATATAAATATTAAAATGCTTAAACACCCACATTGCGATGTATACACCACACAAGTTGGCAACCACAATTAAAGCAAATACCACGAACAAACGTCTGAACTGCAACAATGATCTATCCTTCGATTAATTATTTCCCTTTTCCCCTATTCTTATCGATTTTTATGTTTAATTCAGCATATATTCTGTACAGTCAATAAAAAAGCCCAGTTAAAAACTGGGCTTTTTGTTATCGCTTTGCGAACAAATTATGCATTTGTTTCAGCAGGAACTTTCGCATAGCTCACGCCACACATTTGTTCAGCAATACGTAATACTTGGCAGCTATAACCCACTTCGTTATCGTACCAAACATAAGCAGTTAAACGTGTACCAGAAGCGATTGTTGCTTGCGCATCAAAAACACCCGCTGTACGCGAACCAATAAAGTCACTTGATACAACTTCAGTAGAGTTGGTATAACCGATTTGACCTTGTAACTTCGAGTTGATCGAGATTTGACGAATGTATTCGTTCACTTCTTCACGATCAATTTCTTTCTCTAAATTCAAGTTCAGGATTGCAAGTGAAACGTTTGGAGTCGGTACACGTACCGAGTTACCTGTTAACTTGCCTTTAAGACCTGGCAATGCTTTTGCAACGGCTTTTGCAGCACCAGTTTCAGTAATCACCATGTTCAATGTTGCAGCACGACCACGACGGTCTGCTTTATGGTAGTTATCAATTAAGTTTTGGTCGTTTGTGAACGAGTGAACTGTTTCAACATGACCATTTAATACTTTGTATTTGTCGTCTAAAACTTTTAACACAGGTGTAATTGCGTTAGTTGTACAGCTTGCAGCAGAGATAATCTTGTCTTCATCTAAGATATCGCCGTTGTTCACACCAAATACAACGTTCTTCATCTCACCTTTACTTGGTGCAGTTAAGACGACACGTGCAATACCAGCACATTTCAAGTGTTGGCTTAGGCCTTCAGCATCACGCCATTTACCTGTATTGTCGATCAGAAGTGCGTTATCAATACCATAAGCGGTGTAATCCACTTCGCTTGGGCTTGATGCATAAATCACTTTAATGAATTGACCATTGGCAATGATTGCTTCGTTTTCTTCATCCACAGAAATCGTACCGTCGAAAGTACCGTGAATCGAGTCGCGACGTAATAAAGAAGCACGTTTCGCCAAGTCACCGTCAGAAGATTTACGGACTACAATTGCTTTTAAGCTTAAACCACGGCCTAAACCTGATTGGCTGATGATTAAACGTGCCAAGATACGACCGATACGACCAAAACCGTAAAGGACAACATCTTTAGGTGCAGCAGTTGCAGCATTACCTTTGATTGAAGCAACCGCTTGTGCAACAAAAGCGTCTACATCACCACCTTGATTTTTATATTCAACAGCAAGTTTACCGATATCAACTTCAGCAGAACCGATATTGTCAACTTTCATTAACGCTTCCAAAATTGGGAAGGTATTTACCACTGAAAGTTCAACATCAAGCATACGTGTGCGACGATGCGTTTTAAGAATTTGAATAACCGAACGGTTAATTAAAGAGCGTCCATAAACAGAAACAACAATATTTTTCTCACGGTATAATTGACCGATTAAGGTAATCATACGTTCCGCGATTTCTTCACGGTTTTTCCAACGACCTTGGTGTTCAGCGTGTAGGGCAACGATTGTTTCTTTGCTCACAGTTACGTCCTCTAATTTATATATACTGGGCGTGAATTTTTAAAACGCCATTATTGTAATAGAATTATCATCAAGATTGAATCAAAAGCTGTTAAACGGGCTAAGATTTTGTCCTAATTGACTATAAATTCATAAAATACCTATAATTATTTTTGTGAATTTTGGTAAAAATCTTTTCCTATCATCATAATAGCGCTGGTTTCGCTCACAGCAATAACAATTTTACTGATCATTCTGATGCTCAAATCAGCTTTTTTGCTCTTTATCGTCTAGATTTACACGTTGTGAATACTGTTTTAAATTTAATTCTAAATGTTGTTTACGCAACTTCTGCTGATATAGATGCGTCGCTCCTTCAATCACAAGGACCAAAACAGCCAACCAAATCGGGATATAAGTCAGCCATTCATCTGCACCGATTTTTTCACCGATCAATAAAGAAACCAATGCCAATAAAACAGGCTCTAGATAGCCCAGTAAACCAAAAATAATCAAAGGCAAGTAGCGGCTGGCAAGAATATAACTCCCCAAACCAATCGCACTTAATAGCCCTAGTCCAATCACCACCACAATGAGACTTGGATGCTCCAAGAATTTGAGATATGACATCTCGCCGGTTTGAATAAAGAAAATCGCAATCGGTAAAATCAACATGAGATCCCACCAAAAACCACCCAAGTGATCAGTTTGAATTTTTTTACGCAACACAAAGTAAGCAGCATAACCCAATGCAACAAAAGCAGTTTCCCAAGCAATACTGCCTAAACGCCATATTTCATGCCCAACCCCAAATACGGCGAGCAATACAGCGACATATTGGAACTTAGAAAGTTTCTCTCCGTATAAAAAACTTCCAGCCAGCACCAAAACCAAAGGTAAAAGAAAATAACCCAGGGAAACTTGCAACCCTCTGCCATGCATAGGAGCCCAGAGAAATAGCCAGAGCTGAGCAGAAGTGAGCACCGAGGTGGTCAATAAAAGCAATAATAAGCTGGGATTGGCAAGAATTCGCTTAAACACGGTTTTGATCAGGGATAAATCACCACTCAACCACATAAATAGTGTCAGAAATGGAATGGTAGCAATAATTCGCCAACCAAAGGTTTGCTCACTATCCAAAGAACCGAGGAATTGACTATAAAAATAGAGAACACCAAAAGTGACAGAAGCCAAAATTGAATAAGCAATTCCTTTAATCATTTTCAGCCTCTACTTGAAGAATATTTTAAAAAGTACGTGATTTATCCACTATATAAAATAAAAAAAACCATGCATGCATGGTTTTTCAACAAGTATAGCTGATTTAATGATGTTCAGGATAAATAACATCACCAATATCATAACCTAATGATTTCGCATAATTTAAATATTCATTAATCACTTCTTTTTTCGGGTTTGGAATACGTGAAAGCACCCATAAATATTTACGCCGCGGCTCCCCCACCAGTACAGTTTGATAATCAGCATCGAGTTTTAAAATCCAGTAATCACCACGGATTACAGGTACCCAACGCACCACTTCGGGTAAAAAACTGACACGCAATTTACTGTTAAAGGGCGCATTGGCGACAAATGCCTCACCTAGACTTTGCTGAAGATTTCCATCACTGTCATAGCATTTATTATCGACAACAATATTGCCATTTTCATTTAAGGTATAAGTTGCGGTCACGTTATAGGCGCACTTACGCTCAAAAAACATCGGTTTTCGAGCCACTTCATACCATACACCCAAATATTTATCGAGTTCGACCTTATCTACTGTTGGCAACGGTTTTGCTTGTGCATAAGCAATCGTTCCAACTGCCAATCCTGTTAAGACAGCCCCACCAATCGCAATCTTTGCAAGGCGCCAACTCGCTTTCGGGAAATTTTTAATAAAAGGCATGAGAAATCCTCAAAACAGTAATTTGTTATCAATAGTCATATAGTTAGCAATTTAAAATAGCTTACTTTGTGAACAAAAACTGTTGCGATATGTATCCCTCTTGAGGATTTCTCTCCCAGATTAAGATTGCAACATATGCGCTTTGAGACGGACAATCTCATCGCGTAATCTTGCCGCCTGCTCAAACTGGAGCTCTTTCGAGGCTTTTAACATTTCCTTTTCCAGTTTGCCAATATGCTTTGCAAACAGTTTTGGATCTGATAACAAATGTTGCTCATCCGCACTGATCGCCTGCGCTTGCTCAAGCACTTTTTCATCAATTTCATCATCAGTTAGCACTTCGCCTGTATCGATTTCCTTGATTGCTTGGCGTACCGCACTACGTGGGGTAATCCCATGTAATTCATTAAATTCAATTTGTTTATTGCGACGACGGTCTGTTTCATCAATTGCTTTACGCATCGAGTCAGTCATACGATCGGCATATAAGATTGCTTTACCTTTGACATTACGCGCCGCACGACCAATGGTTTGAATCAATGAACGCTCTGAACGCAAGAAGCCTTCTTTATCCGCATCTAGGATTGCAACCAATGACACTTCGGGCATATCCAGACCTTCACGCAGCAAGTTAATCCCGACCAATACATCATGCACACCAGTACGTAATTCGTGAATAATTTTCACACGCTCAACGGTATCGATATCCGAATGCAGATAAGCGACTTTAACGCCATATTCTTTCAAATATGAAGTTAAATCCTCAGCCATACGTTTGGTTAAAGTCGTGACCAGCACACGTTCATTCAACTGTTTACGAATATTGATTTCAGAAAGCACATCATCCACTTGGGTCAGCACTGGGCGGACTTCAATTTCAGGATCAATCAAGCCTGTTGGACGAACCACCTGTTCAACAATTTGCTCTGACTTTTCCAATTCATAATGTGCAGGTGTTGCACTAACGAAGACTGTCGTTGGAACAATTCGCTCCCACTCCTCAAATTTCATTGGACGGTTATCCAATGCACTCGGCAAGCGGAAACCATAATTGACCAAGTTTTCTTTACGTGAACGGTCACCTTTATACATCGCACCAATTTGTGGAACAGTGACATGTGACTCATCAATAATCAACAACGCATCTTCAGGGATATAATCAAACAGTGTGGGTGGTGCTTCACCTGCTCCTCGACCAGAAAGATGGCGCGAGTAGTTTTCAATCCCATTGGTATAACCCAACTGTTGCATCATCTCTAAATCATAACGTGTACGCTGTTCAATCCGCTGAGCCTCTAATAATTTGTCATGCTCTTTGAAGAATTTAAGCTGATCTTTCAACTCATCTTTGATGGTATCAATCGCACGTGTTAAATGATCTTTCGGGGTCACATAATGACTTTTTGGATAAATGGTCACGCGAGGAACTTTACGCACCAACTTTCCTGTCAGTGGGTCAAACCAGCGAATCGAATCGACCTCATCATCAAACAACTCCACCCGAATCGCATCTTTATCCGACTCAGCAGGGAAAATATCAATGATTTCTCCCCGAATGCGATAAGTACCTCGTAAAAATTCCAGTTCATTACGGGTATATTGCATTTCCACCAAACGGCGGATGATCTCATCACGACTGACGCGATCACCTTGCACGATATGCAATAGCATTTGCATATAGGCATTTGGATCACCTAAACCATAAATTGCAGAAACCGAAGCGACAATAATGGCGTCACGACGTTCTAATAAAGCACGTGTTGCCGAAAGACGCATTTGGTCAATGTGATCGTTGATCGCCGAATCTTTTTCAATAAAGGTGTCTGAAGATGGGACGTATGCCTCAGGCTGATAGTAATCGTAATAACTGACGAAATACTCCACCGCATTATTCGGGAAAAAGGCTTTAAACTCTCCATAGAGTTGCGCTGCAAGTGTCTTGTTATGGGCCATAATAATGGTTGGCCGTTGCGTTTGGGCAATCACATTGGCCATGGTATAGGTCTTACCTGACCCTGTTACACCAAGCAGTAATTGATTACGAAAACCTTGATCAATACCATTGACCAATTTCTGAATCGCCTGCGGTTGATCCCCCGCAGGTTGAAAGTTGGTGACTAACTCAAAAGGTTGGTTTTCGCTCACGAGACTTCTCTTTGCTGAATATGTGCTATTAATGGCGTCATTGGATAGAATTTACAATCTATTTTAGCGACTTTAATACGTTTTTAGATGTAACGCTTAAATTTCAATGATTATTTTCAAATTCACATATTTATTTACTTAAAAAGTACGGCTAATTTTATATTTCCAACTAAAAAGATTGAATTTTTATACAAAAGCACATTAATCTATGCGCTTCAAAAATATCAAGAACTTTATTTTTTTTTGTGAATTCAGTTAATACACAATATTTTATATTAATCGTTCCCAGCTGCCTATTTTTCATAGGTTTAGCATTTACATTTTGCCGCTTAATTTTTAAAGCTGAGATTTTTTTATTATGGATTGGTTTGGCTTACGCGATTCCCTCCATAGCACTTTTTATACAATGTTTAATGAGCAACCCGCAACTGACGATTGCTGCCCCATTCACTGCAATTCTTTATTTATTAGGTAGTTGGCTCGGTGGATATGCCATCAGCATTAAATTAAATACGTCTTTCAATCATTATATCGCTTTAACGCTCTCAGTCTTTGCCATTATTACACTGGCCTACTTTTCCTATATAAATCCGCAGATATGGCTAAGGTTGATTATTTTGAACGCCAGCTTAGGATTGATTGGCTTTATTAGCATTCCTGCGGTATTAAAATTTCTGCCTAGCAGCAAATCATTTAATCGCTGGATTTTGATTTTTTATCTGCTGAATGTTTCCTATTCTTTTTGTCGTGCCATCATTAATTTTATCTTCTTAGATAGCATTGATCGAGACCATATCATCCTCACCTCTTCAACATGGTGGTTATTGGGGATGTCAGTCAATATTATTTTAAATATTCTATTCGCAATCGTCATCAGTGGCGGCGCGGTCAAGGATGTCATTCAGCATCTCAACAATGAGCGCCTAGAAGACCCATTAACACAATTGCTTAATCGGCGAGGTTTTTTCGAAAAAAGCGAAAAGCTCGCGTTCGGCAATCACTGTTATTTCTTAGTTTGCTTAGATCTTGATCACTTTAAATCAATTAATGATACATGGGGACATTATGTGGGGGATCAGGTCTTACAAAAAGTCAGCCGAGTCATGTTACAGCACAAAAAACCAAATGATCTAATGGCACGTTTTGGTGGTGAAGAGTTTATTTGCTTAATCTCTGCCAAAGATGCGACTGAGGCACTGTTTCGAACAAAACAGCTCAAAATACGGCTTGAACAAAGTACATTTACCAACCATAAAATTAAAATGACGGCCAGTTATGGCCTCACGCAAATACATAGCTTTGATGAAATTGAACAAGGATTGCAGCGCGCAGATGATTTACTTTATCAAGCAAAAGAGAATGGACGTAATCAAATTTCGTTCGATCTAATGACCTAAACAAACACTTTAGGATTTTAACTGCCTTGAAATAAATCAGTCGATACGAAACAGGGCTTCAAAATAAAATATAAAAGAAAAGTACAAACAGCGCTTGACCCTTTGCATAATCAACTGCAACATGAACTTATACTCTATTGCAATGATAAAAATATGGCTTACCAATACCATGACGAAACAATAGTAACCGAACTCCCTGAAGATACTGTCTTTGTTTTCGGCAGTAATTTAGCAGGTATCCATGACAGTGGTGCAGCTCGTGTCGCAGCACAACACTTTGCTGCAGTCAAAGGCGTTGGACGTGGATGGGCTGGGCAGACTTTTGCGATCCCGACACTGAATGAACACCTACAACAAATGCCATTGGCTCAAATTGAGCATTATGTAGAAGACTTTAAAGTCTATGCAAAACACCATCCCAAAATGAAATATTTTTTAACCGCTTTGGGTTGCGGGATTGCAGGTTATAAAGTGTCTGAAATTGCCCCTTTATTCAAAGGGATTCATTCCAATGTGATTTTCCCCGAATCATTTCGCCCTTATATCGAAGAAGATGCTGTTTCCCAATTTCCAGACTTAACTGCTGATGCGGTTCATGCCTTTATTTCAGATGAGGTGATTTTCTACTTCGATCATGGCTATGAGTCCTTCGAAGAAGCACTTGATCAAACCAATTTAAGCCCCGCAGAAAAAGCCATTGCTTTGGTTGTTTTGAATGAAGAACTCTACCCACGTGACCGTTATGGTCGTGGTCGAGAACATGAGATTAACGATATTTTAGGCAAATTAAACGGCAAAATTTTCAATTTCCATAACAATGCAGAAGGTGCCATGACCTTTGTCAGTGTAATTATTGCATTAATGGAATTGTATGATATTGATGAATATGATTTTCTCAAACTTTGGCGCGGCGAGTTACAAATACAGCATCCTTTAAACCGCCGCCATTAACCCAAAAAAGCCAATCAACAGATTGGCTTTTTTATTAACGCTTACCCATCGAACGACGTGTACCGCGTGGAGGCATCCAAGTACGATCGGCATATTGCTCAGGTTTTGGACGAACCTGATTATGGGTTGCATCCTCAGCATCATCCTGAGCAGACGGCATTGGAAAAGGCAATTTCACCAAAGCTTTTTTGGCTTTAGGTTGTTGGGTAGTCATTGGAATTCTCTCGAAATCTAGATTTCTAGCCGCATATTGTAATAGATTTTTGCCATTTTTATAAAAATAAAATATGTAAAAAAACAGAATCCTTCTAATGCTTAAAATTTAGTAACTTTTTATACGATTCAGGCAAGTTTCAGCCACAAAGAAGTCGATTTAAGCTAAGATAAGCTGCTTTTTATTTTTTAATCCCATAAGAAGGAATAATGCCGTGGACGTACGTCTCTCTGATCGTGTCAATGCCATCAAACCGTCCCCTACACTAGCAGTCACCAACAAAGCTGCCGAGCTTAAAGCTGCTGGTAAAAACGTGATTGGTTTAGGTGCAGGCGAACCAGACTTTGATACCCCTCAACACATCAAAGATGCTGCAATTGAAGCGATTAATAAAGGCTTTACCAAATATACAGCAGTAGACGGCACTCCAAGCTTAAAAAAAGCAATTATTGCAAAACTCAAACGCGATAATAATTTAGATTATCAAGCCAACCAGATTTTGGTGTCTTGCGGTGGTAAACAAAGCTTCTTTAACTTGGCACTTGCTTTGTTAAATAAAGGCGATGAAGTGATTATCCCTGCGCCTTTCTGGGTCAGCTATCCAGATATGGTGATCATTGCTGAAGGCACACCCGTGATCGTAAAATGTGGTGAAGAACAGCGTTTCAAAATTACACCTGAACAATTAGAAGCAGCAATCACACCAAACACACGTTTAGTGGTATTGAACAGCCCATCAAACCCAACAGGCATGATCTATACCAAAGCAGAACTCGAAGCGTTGGCTGAAGTGTTACGTCGTCATCCACAAGTGTTCGTTGCTTCTGATGATATGTATGAGCCAATCCGCTGGGAAGATGAGTTCTACAACATCGCGACAGTTGCACCAGACTTATATGACCGCACTATCGTGTTAAATGGTGTTTCTAAAGCCTATGCAATGACAGGCTGGCGTATTGGTTATGCGGCTGGTCCAGCTAAAATCATCGGTGCAATGAAAAAAATCCAGTCTCAATCGACTTCGAACCCAACTTCGATTTCACAAGTTGCAGCTGAAGCAGCATTGAATGGCCCACAAGACGTATTACAGCCAATGATTGAAGCATTCAAACGCCGTCATGATTTAGTTGTGAATGGTTTAAATGATATCAATGGTATCTCTTGCTTACCTGCTGATGGGGCGTTCTATGCGTATGCAAACATTCGCCCATTAATTCGTGCCAAAGGTTTAAAATCTTGCACAGAATTCTCTGAGTGGTTACTGGAAGAAACTGGTGTTGCTGTTGTTCCGGGTGATGCGTTTGGCTTAGGCGGATTTATGCGTATCTCTTATGCAACTGCTGACGAAGTTTTAGTTGATGCTTTAGCGCGTATTAAAAAAGCTGCTGATTCAATTGAAGGCGTTGATGCCGCAATTGCATCTATCCAAGCAGAAAAAGCTGCAAAATAATTTTTGCCGCAATAAAAAAGAAGCTTCTATATGAAGCTTCTTTTTTTATCTTTATTTTTAAATTAAAAAATGATTCACCCTATTCTGAAGATTCTCCGCTAAATAGCGCGACCACCTCAGCTTCAGTCATTTTCTTGGTCACATTTTGAAAAGCATAAAACTCAGGTTTGCAATCAATATAGATTTCCAAATCAAGGTTCAAATCATGCGGTGATTCATTTAATGCAAAGGCGTTGATATTGCAATAATTCTGATCTTTAGTTCGCCAAAATAAATTGGTACCACAAGCATTGCAAAAACCTCGCTCACCCCAAGCCGATGAGTTATAAACAGAGAGATGATCTTGTTTTAAAAATTTTAAGCTGCCCTGTTTCACATCAATTGTCATAATCACGCCACTGGTCTGTCGACGACAAATTGAGCAATGACAGGCATGTACATCATGATTACTTAATTCAACTTCAAATGTGGTTTCACCACAAACACATTGTCCTTTCATTATAAATTTACCTTTTATTCAAAATTGTTATTGATGAATTATGGTTAGCATAAAACAAAGCAAGCATGCTGCAATCAATAATTTGTAAAACTTAGGATTCAGCGATGAACTGTATTGACAGTTTTTATTGGAAAGACTACGTTATACACAAGTTCCTTTTTAGAACTATATAGGAAAAAAGATGAAACACCCGAAAGAAATGAATGGACTTGAGTTTTTAACGGCAATGTGTGAAGGACACATTCCAGCAGCCAGTATTAGTGAAACGATTCCAATGCAACCTGTTGAAGTTGCGGAAGGCTTTATCAAATTTGAAATACAAGCAGATCAGCGCCATCTTAACCCGCTAGGCGGCGTTCATGGTGGTTTTGCTGCCACCGTGTTGGACTCAGTGACAGGCTGCGCTGTGCATACATTGTTAGAAGCTGGTGTCGGTTATGGCACCATTGATCTAAATATTAAAATGTGCCGCCCTATTCCTAAAAACCAAAAGCTGATTGCAATTGGTAATATCATTAATATGAGTAAGAACCTCGGCATTTCCGAAGGCAAGATTGTCGATGCTGATGGCAAACTCTATGCTCATGCCACGGCTACCTGCATGGTCATTCGCCCATAAGCCTAAATCAAAACACATGGGCTATTTCTTTATAGCCCTATGCGATGGCTTTATTGCTTTGAAAATTTTTTGGACGAATGCATAAATGGCTAAATACTGCATATTGCCAAATACTTTTCACTTGCACTGAAACAACCTTTTGCTCTGCGACAGACCAAGCCAAAGCCGTATTCGCACCTAGAAATAATTCACCACCGAGTTGGAATAAATACAGAGGCGTATGCTCACCAACAGTCAATGTATTTTTTTGTGTGAGTAGATCTTTAGCCGTTTGAATTTTCCATTTATTACCAAACCATAATTGTAATAAATCACCCAAATACAAGGCTTGCTGTTTAAACGGAAAAGTATTGATAAATGCGTGTTCCACTGGCGCATAATACTGCGCAGGGTCTTGAATAATTTCGAGATAATGCTCTTGATAAAAAGAAAAATTTGAAAAAATAGATTGAATATTGAGAATAGTCATTTCGACCTCCGGTTTAGCCATTTTAGTGCTGGCAAGTAGGGTTAAATCCACACTGTTTAGATCAATATCTAAACGCTCTTTCTCATTTGAATCTAGCAATAGCCTGCTTAAAGTTCAAGTAATTTTTGCGACTTTCTCGCAATTGTGCAAATAAAAAGCATACGACACAAAAATGAAGAAAACATGACACTTTTATCTTGACCAATTTTAAAAGCTGCCTATAATGGCACTCAGATTCTCCCATAGCTCAGTCGGTAGAGCGACGGACTGTTAATCCGCAGGTCCCTGGTTCGAGCCCAGGTGGGAGAGCCAAGATTCTAATTCTAAAAAGAAAGCCCAGATCAATGATCTGGGCTTTTTATTTTAAATGCGTAAAATATAATTAAAACGATCACTACGATTATTTTGTTCATTTCATGTTGAGTATCGTATAAATTTAAACCTCCTCTCTTACTTTAACTATAAAATAAAACTTAACGATGATGTTAAGGAAAACACATAATGAAAAAACTTCTATTCTGTTTAATATTCCTATGCAGTCCAGCAATGGCAGCCCAAACCACTTGGTATGCAGGTTCAACTTATAAAGGTACCGTGACGGTGCCCATTGAAAATGGGCCCAATGTCGTTTGGAAATGTAATGGTCGTGTATGTAGCATGTCTGGCCCTTGGGGCAATTCCCTCTCCTTAGACTCCTGTCAAAGCCTCGTATTACGTATCGGCAAGATTAGTTATTATAAAAACTCAGCGGGTGAAATTTGGAATGCGCACTCAGCAGAATTAGCGCAATGTAATCAAGTTTCACGCTAATACTCAATATTTTAGTTAAGCGATTATTATTTATACTAATTTTGCTTGACGTACTTGCATTTAAGCCCTAAAATTCGCTCCAGATTCTCCCATAGCTCAGTCGGTAGAGCGACGGACTGTTAATCCGCAGGTCCCTGGTTCGAGCCCAGGTGGGAGAGCCAAGATTCTAATTCTAAAAAGCTAAAAAGCCCACTCTTAATTGAGTGGGTTTTTTATTTGCTCTTTGATAAATACATGTTTGAATCGAATCACTTCTTATTTCTAACGATTGGCTTCGTTAGTACAGCGATATTGCTGTTTAGCTGCCTACGCCCTTTCTTTCCAAAGCAAAAGTTCTTTGCTCGCCCCGTCATTACCTCATTCGAATCACGAATGTTTGTACGATTGCAACAGGCCTTTCCTCAACATCATGTACTTGCACAAGTTGCCTTTAGTGCGTTGATTACCAGTGATCATTACAAGATCCGCAGTAAATTTAATCGCAAAGTGACCGACTTTGTGGTTTTAGATCAAGAGATGAATGTACTGGCGATTATTGAGTTAGATGACCCAAGCCATGTCGGTAAGGAATTAGAAGATAAAAAACGTGATCAGATGCTGCAAGAAGCAGGCTATTTGGTACAGCGCTATACGCAAATTCCATCTGTAAAACAATTACAGATGGATATTCGATAATAAATCGCTCTCAGATAAATTACTCAGCCTGAGTGTTTGGTTCAGCTTGTTTTTGTTGTTCAAACTTTTTTGCAATTTCAGCATGTTGCTGATCATATTTTTTCTTGGTTTGCGCATCACTTCTTGCCGCAAGAAAAGCCATACCCACAATAAAAATTGGAATTAATAATCCAAGCCCCATCAATAACCAAGGAACAGATCTTTTTTCAACAGGTTGCTGGCTCATAACGACTTCAAACTCAAACGGCATCAATTTTAAGATGCGTAACAATATAACAAAAAAGAGCCTCTATAAAGAGACTCTTTTTAAAAGTAAATTTCTTCTAAATAAGCAAAGAAATCTTAGAATTTACCAGTACAGTGCGGGCTTTGACTCGCATCTTTCTGCGCATCAGTCAGTACAATGCCAGTACCCGCAGACATATTGGTTTGAATAAAATCTACCGCTTGAGCATTTTTGCATATGATCGCTTGTGTATGCGTCGCATTAGGCACAATCGTTAACTCATAACCTTTGTCATAATTCGCTTGCGGGAAGAACTTCAAAGCATTTACTTTCATATTTGCAAATAAACCCTGTGTCACTACAGGTAATACCGCTTGATCTTTTTCACCTTGGATAATAAACACTGGCGTTTTAATTACTTTTGCCGCTGTCGCATTGGTTGCAGGCTGGGTATCTGCTAAAAAGTTTTTAACAACTTGATCATTCTTAAATTTATTCAGATCAATACCGTACTGTGCAATTTGATGTGTAGGATCAGCCAAGAAAGCTAAGATTCCAGCTTTAAACTTTTCTTGCAAGCCATTTGCACTATCTGGTGCTGGATAGCTTAAACATGCCCCATCATCCCCTGTACGCCCATGAGCTAATTCTGCAATATCAGCCGCTCCCGAGGTAAAGATTGTCTTCAGATCATAGTTTGGTTGCTGTGCTTTAATCCCAGCACTAGCTAAGGCAGCATATGCTAACAACTCAGCATAACCATCTGCAATTTCCTCAATTTTTGCTTGGCCTTGTGCTGGTGTGAGTATGTTATTCGCTACTGCATAACGTACTTGTAGTAAATTCTCATCCAATTTATTTACAGCTTTAGGCTTTCCATCCGTATCAAGATTAAATTGTGGATCAATATAAATCTGAATAATTGTTCCCAAACTTGATGCAGGTGCACCTGCCACTGCGCCTTTATAGCTTGCATCGGTATTTGCAAACTCTGCTGTACCTAAGGATGCATGTCCACCTTGTGATTGACCAATCGACATCCAATCACCCTTCAACTGAGTACCATAATGATCTTTTGCCGCTTTGACCGCAGCAAGTGCAGATTTTGCTTCACTACTCAAATTAAGATATGGATGAACACCAGGTGTACCCAAGCCCTCATAGTCTGGTGCTATAACAACATACCCCGCTGCCAACAACGTATCTGCAAGAATTCTAAAACGCGGATTAATTACATTTTTACTTGGTGCGCAGCCATCACCTACCCCAACAGTTCCATGCTCCCACACCACAACTCGATAACCATCCTTAGGTTGAGTTGCTTTCGGGAACAATACCATCGCTGTTGCCGTTGCAGTTTTTCCTTGGACATTTGCCATGTTATACGTCATGACTTTAATAGATGAAGCATTATCAACTTGATCAATCGCATAATTACTTTCAGAAAGATAAGTTTTTTCCGTATTTACCCCAGTGTAATTATCATCATTGTCATTACATGCGGTTAAAAATAATGCCGAAATAGAGAATGTTATTGCTAATGCAATTTTAGACCGTTTCATAAAATATCCTTTTAGTCCTTGTTTTATTTTAAGCATGAAACTACATGCCACATTATTAAGGCATAAAAAAAGTGCCCTGCATAGGACACTTTTCAACTATTCAGTCAATTTAAAATATGAATTCTAAAAAAATTCCAATAAAAATAATCAGTCCCACCCAGCGATTGTGACGGAATGCCCAAAAACAGATTTGTGGGTCACGATCTTTGGTTTTAACCGCTTGATAGATAAAATCTCCTGCAACAATCAAAAGTGCAGCCAACCCAAATGGGAGTAACAGATTTTCCAGATATAAAGCCCCACCAATCAAGATCAGGCTTAAAAGCTGTAACAAACCGATAATTTGGATATCGTAACGACCAAATAAAATCGCTGTCGATTTCACGCCAATCTTCAAATCATATTCACGATCAGTAATTGCATATTGGGTATCATAAGCCACTGTCCATGCCAAATTGCCGAAATATAAAAGCCAGCAGGTTAAATCCAAGGGTTTCCCCATTGCCGTAAAAGACATTGGAATTCCCCATGAAAATGCCATGCCCAAAACCACTTGTGGTAAGTGAGTATAGCGTTTCATAAAGGGATAAATAAACGCCAGCACCAACCCTGCCAAAGCGCAATAAAAGGTCGCAATAGGTAGAAAAAATAAGGTACAAGCACTAGCAGCAACTAAACCCAAAAAAACATATACCGCTTCGCGTGGACGAATCACACCTGTCGCTAATGGACGTGTTTTGGTACGCTCTACATGAGCATCGACTTTGCGATCGGCAAAGTCATTGATCGCACAACCTGCTGCACGCATAAAAATAGTGCCCAAGACCATCGCAATGAGAATCTGCAAGGGCGGTAAACCACCAGCAGCAATCCATAGCGCCCACATGGTTGGCCAAAAGACCAGTTCTGTGCCAATCGGTTTATCAAAGCGGCATAAATAATAATAGGCTTCTAAACGTTGCCGCCATGTTGTGTGTTGCACTGTTTCCATGATGAATCCTTAGAGTCAATGCTGTCGAATAAACTGTTCAAATGCAGGGAGAAAGGTCTCCTGCACGATAAATTTGCAACCATGCCAAGTATAACAACTTTGTCTGGTCCACCCTTCTTCAAGATAAATCACTCTTCTTTCACAGGCAGGATTGGTTCGTTGAAATAAAAACCAACCAATAGGCTTATTACGAATATGCCGAAATAAACGTGCTTTCTTATGTAAGCTTAAAATTGGAAAGATACTTTTTGCTTTAACCCAAGCTTCTGTTTCACTGCCATAAAGATTGGTTTCACGTACCCAGGCAATATGGTGTGCTGGCATTTGCATCCACTGGCTATCGTTGAAAGTGAGTCGTTGAAAATGCTCTTTTGTCCGTTCAACATGAAACTCCCCCCCACCCAAATCAGTCAATTGCTGAGTGAGGGAACCAGATGCATACAACCATTTTTTTAATTCAGCTGGGATCTCTCGTCCCTTAATTCTGTTTGGTCGTAAATTTCGCATGCTTGGCTCACTAAAAACATCATTAGGGTCTGCTGATACTTCAGCCATGCATTGCGTTATAGGCTAAAACCACACAAACAAGGCATGGAACGTAGACAATGGCGATACCCTTGTCAAGTTTCATAACGAAGTTTGGGGAGGTTTTAGACATAACCCTTCGGGACAGGGTCATTTTTTGATGTTACAACGTTAGCCCGTATTCATTTAGAAGCACTAAATTTCATACGACCTGCCTTGTAACATCTAAAAAATGTCCTCTGTCGCAATGAGAGCTGTAGCTCGCAAGGTGAAGTGCCAGCAGACCCTATGAGTGTACATGAATTTCTTTAGAAAAAGCGCATGAGTTTCAATTGAATCAAAAACATAAAAAAAGCTCGCCGAAGCGAGCTTTTTCAATCTGTATGTATTACAGGCTGTAGTACATATCAAATTCAACTGGGTGAGTCGTCGTGTTAAGACGGCGTACATCTTCAGTTTTAAGTTCGATATATGCATCAAGCATTTCTTTAGTGAATACACCACCTTTCAACAGGAACTCATGATCCGCTTCAAGAGCAGCAATCGCCATTTCCAAGTTGTGCGCAACTGTTGGGATTTTTGCTTCTTCTTCAGGAGGAAGATCATATAAGTTCTTGTCAGCAGCTTCACCTGGATGGATCTTGTTTTGAATACCGTCAAGACCAGCCATCAACAATGCCGCAAAACCTAAGTACGGGTTCATTAATGGATCAGGGAAACGTGCTTCGATACGCTTGCCTTTAGGGCTAGAAACGTAAGGAATACGGATAGAAGCCGAACGGTTACGTGCTGAGTAAGCAAGCATAATTGGTGCTTCGTAGTGTGGAACCAAACGCTTATAAGAGTTTGTACCTGGGTTAGTAATCGCATTCAACGCACGCGCGTGTTTGATTACACCACCGATGAAGAACAATGCCATTTCTGATAAACCAGCATATTCATCACCAGCAAACAAGTTCTTGCCATCTTTAGAGATTGACATATGAACGTGCATACCAGAACCGTTATCACCAACCATTGGCTTAGGCATGAATGTCGCTGTTTTGCCATATTGATGCGCAACGTTCCAAACTGCATATTTGAACTGCTGAACTTCGTCCGCTTTACGAACTAAAGTATTAAAGCTCACACCAATTTCTAATTGGCAAGATGCAACTTCGTGGTGATGTACTTCTACACGACCAGGGCCCATGATGTCTTCGATACGTGCACACATTTCAGCACGCATATCTTGATGAGAGTCAACTGGAGGAACTGGGAAGTAACCGCCTTTAACACGTGGACGGTGACCTGAGTTACCTGCTTCGTAGTCTTTACCTGTAGACCAAGCAGCTTCTTCAGCGATCAATGTGTGGCGCGCGCCAGACATGTCGATGTCCCATTTTACTTCGTCAAAAACAAAGAATTCTGGTTCTGGACCAAAGAATGCTGTATCACCAATACCTGTAGATTTTAAATATTCTTCAGCACGACGAGCAATTGAACGTGGGTCACGCTCGTAACCTTGACCAGTTGAAGGCTCGATAACGTCACAAGTTACAACAACTGTAGGCTCAGCAAAGAACGGGTCAAGAAAACCTGTTTCAGCATCTGGACGTAAGATCATGTCAGAAGCTTCAATGCCTTTCCAACCAGCAATTGAAGAACCATCAAACATTTTACCGTCTTCAAATGTATCTTCATCAATGGTATCAGCTGGGTAAGTTACGTGCTGCTCTTTACCCTTAGTATCAGTAAAGCGAAAATCGACCCATTTTGCGCCACTTTCTTTGATGAGTTGAAGGACCTTGTTCGCCATGCTCATTTGCTCCAATGAAGTTTTTATGCACTTGTTAAGTGCGTGTTAGTTGTTGGTGTATAATTAGCAATTATCATACCAACAATTTCAAAGCATACCTAAAACATTGAAATTCTTTGCAGAAAAAATGCTTTAAGCTCCCTGTCCTATGCTTACTTTAATGCCTGCATTTTAAAATGCACCATATTTAAACATTCCTATTTCAGTTCGTCCCTAAAAAAGACATAATGAACCAAAATGGTGCAATACATATAACAAAGAACCAATGTAGTGCCAATTACGCTTTTATTATTCGCGTAAATTGGCTTTTTATATCATTCTTTTCAACATCATTCCAATCAATTCATTTAGACTTTCGATTCACTTTCAGTTTTTTTTCTCAAGTGTTTCAATTACAAAAATTTATGATCAATTAACTGCTCATTTCAATAAACAAAATTGGCCTTTCATTCAGCCTTCAGTGCTTTCAAAATTTCCCACATTAATGATCGGTTTTGTTATGATGATTTCCCGTTATCGCTAGAATAATCTTTTCTCTATTCAAGATAGATGAAAAAATACAGCGCTCTGATCGGTTTATCGAATTCAATAGCACAATTAAGTGCATATCTTTCAAAAGGTTATAATCATGCTTCTAATGATTGACAATTATGACTCATTTACTTACAACATCGTTCAATACTTTGGCGAGTTGAATCAAGAAGTAAAAGTTGTTCGTAATGATCAAGTGACATTAGAGGATATTGAGCGATGGCAGCCGAAATATCTGGTGATTGGCCCTGGTCCATGCTCTCCGAGTGAAGCAGGCATTTCTATACCAGCCATCAATCACTTTGCTGGCAAAATTCCTTTGCTTGGCGTTTGCTTAGGTCATCAAGCCATTGGACAAGCCTTTGGTGGTCATATCATTCGCGCCAAAACAGTGATGCATGGCCGCCTATCCGATATGTATCATAGTGACAAAGGGATTTTTAGCAACTTGCCATCACCTTTTGCTGCAACACGTTATCATTCATTGGTGATTGAGCAAGAAACTTTGCCAGAGTGCTTAGAAGTGACCTGTTGGACCAATCAAGCAGACGGTACGATTGAAGAAATTATGGGTGTGAAACATAAAACTCTGCCTGTGGAAGGTGTGCAATTTCACCCTGAGTCTATTTTGAGCGAACATGGTCATCAAATTTTCAAAAACTTCTTGGATATTTACGCTTAAACACGAGCATTTGATTACATCAAATATCCTGACAGCCCATTTTTAATCAATGGGCTGTTTTTATTTTGAACATATAAAAACAATATATAACTCATACACACGGTATAAATTTTCAGCATTAAACTTAATCTGAAAACTTACACTTAAAAACAAGTCATTCTTTTTCAATAATTAATCCACTTTTCACACGTTATAAAAAGTAAGTTCAATCCTCAATTTCTGTTTTGTCTGATTGCATTTTACTTTTTTAGATTAACTATAGTCATAGGAATGATTAAGTTTCAGGGCGGCTGGATGATAGAATCTAAGTCATTGTTCTTAGCATTCCCCCTGAATGATCTATCAGGATAACCTATTGTGAATACCTTGGTTTTATTGAATATTATTGTTTTTGTCCTGCTCATGGCAGGATTGTTTTTTACTTATCGAAAAGACTGGAGTCTCTCCAAGAAAGTTCTAATCGGTATGGTGGTTGGTATCTTCTTCGGTTTAGCCCTTAAAGCGATCTACGGCGATAACCCTGTGCTTGAACACTCGGTTGCATGGTTCAACCTTGTGGGTAATGGTTATGTACAACTATTACAAATGGTGATCATGCCACTGATTTTCATCTCGATTCTAAGTGCGGTGGTGAAACTACACCAAACCACGTCTCTTGGAAAAATCAGTGTACTCGTGATTGGTATCTTGTTAGCGACCACAGCAATTGCCGCACTGGTGGGTGCAGGCATCACCAATTTATTTGGCTTAAGCGCTGAAGGACTAGTACAAGGCACCAAAGAAGCGGCGCGTCTAGCGACCATTCAAAGCCAATACATTGGACAAGTGACAGATTTAGATGTTCCAAAGCTCTTGCTTTCACTATTCCCTCAAAACCCATTTGCTGATTTAACCGGTGTTCGTCCAACGGCAATTATCAGTGTGGTGATTTTCTCTGCATTTTTAGGTGTGGCTGCACTTAAACTGATGGATAAAGACACCGTCAATGGCGAAAGAATCCGACACGGGATTGAAGCACTGCAAGCCTTGGTGATTAGTCTTGTCCGTTTGGTGATGCAATTTACGCCTTATGGTGTATTGGCACTCATGACCAAAATGGTGGCAACGGCGAATGTTGCTGACATTGTAAAACTGGGCGAATTCTTAGTTGCCTCTTATCTTGGCCTTGCAATTATGTTCCTCGTACATGCACTAATTTTGCTATTTGTACGTGTCAATCCAATCGACTTTTTCAAGAAAGTTTTTCCTGTTTTAACTTTTGCATTTACCAGTCGTTCAAGTGCAGCCAGTATTCCACTCAATATCGAAGCACAGACCAAACAATTGGGTGTGCCTGAAGGGATTGCCAGCTTTTCTGCTTCATTTGGTGCAACCATTGGTCAAAATGGTTGTGCAGGTTTATACCCTGCAATGCTGGCGGTGATGGTTGCCCCAACAGTCGGTATCAATCCGTTGGATCCATTATGGATTGCGCAGTTGGTTGTGGTGGTAACCCTCAGTTCGATTGGTGTTGCTGGCGTTGGTGGCGGTGCAACTTTCGCTGCTTTAATCGTCCTCCCAGCTATGGGTTTACCGATTACTTTAGTCGCGTTACTGATTTCAATTGAGCCATTGATTGATATGGGTCGTACTGCTTTAAACGTCAACGGTTCGATGACTGCAGGCACAGCGACCAGTCAATTACTCGGTGTCAGAAATCCACAACCCGATAATGATGCTTAAGCTAAATTAAAATAAAAAAGCCAACGCATGATCGTTGGCTTTTTTATGATTGAATAAATTATAACTTCAACTGTTGCACAAGCGAACCATCTTGCTTCGCAACTAAGGACTCACACAGTTGAATCCGTTCCTTGGTTTGATTTAAACCTCGCTCAACGCCAACCAATTCTTTGGTTCTCGGTGCAAAGAAAGCATTCAACTGCGACGCTTCTTGTTGTGAACAGGCTGCGCCACTAAACAATGCGGGGAAACGTCCAGCAGAAGACTTGCCTAAACGATCAAACACAGCATCGTGATTGGTCTTAAACCATGACCACAGTCCACCTTGTTCACCACTATAGCTATTGATTGCGTTAATCACGGTACGTACTTCACCGACTTTCACACGTGGGTCTAAAACGAGCTGACGTGCCTGCTGACGTGTTTCCACCTGATTTGCTGAACCTAAAGCAGTGAGAATCGCCAAACGTTGGGTCGGCTGCGTGATGCGTTGTAACTCCCCCACTAAACGATCAAATGCAGGCTGTCCTTTTTCTTGGACACGGACTGCCAGAATCGTTGGCAATAATTCTGGAGTGAGCTGGGCAAAGTTCAGTTGCGTCTGTTCAAATAAAACATCGGATTGCTTTAACAGTTTTTGGCGAACTTCTGGTACCTGAATTTCCAATGCAAGAAATTGGGCTAACTCACTCCGCCACAAGCTATCCTCAGCAGACTCACCTGCTTTACTCGCATAACCCAATTGATTCAATTTAGGTAGATACAAATTCGCAAGCACTTTTCTAAAATGCTCACGTTCTACCTCCGTCTTCAACACATGGCGTTGGATTGTGCTGAGTTGCTGAAACAATGCCGTACTAATTTGGCGGCTATTCGAGTTCGCAAACTTCTTGGCGACATCCACCACCGCCAAAAGGTTAATATCACCATGATTAAATGCTGCCGAAACCGCATAGGCATAAGCCAATTGTTCAGTATTAGAAAGTTTCTCCGTCGCCGCAGTCAGACGAGCAAGCTCTGGTTCAGGCAAACTAAATTGGTAATAGCCTGCCGCATCTGCATTTGGAATATACCAACTGTTAATACGTGCACCTTTGAGTTCAATTTTGGTATTGGCTTGATCAACCAGTTCACATTGGACTTTGCTTGCAGCATTGGGAACTTCGTAACGTACGCATAACGGTACCCCCCAAAGACTGTTGGCATCTCCTTTAGAACCAACGGGTAAATAACGCGTTTGTTTTACATTTAAAAAGACTTTATTGCCTTGTTGTTGCAATGAGGTATTCAGCAAAGGTACGCCTGGTTGATCAATAAAACTTTTTACCGCTTTACTAAAGCGCTCAGCTTGACCAGACTGTTCTGCGAGAGAGCTAATTAAATCATTAGCGGTCGCACTGCCATATTGATGCTTGTGAATGTAATTACGCACACCTTGTTTGAATTTTTCTTCACCTAGATAGCTCTCAAACATATTTAAAACAGCTGCACCTTTTTGATAAGTAATGCCATCAAAAGCCGTTTGAATATCGGCATTACTTAAAATTGGCTGGCGGATACGGCGTACACTGACCAAGCTGTCACTTTTCATTGCGCCCGCTGTATCGACCACACGTTCAAGATCAGCGTTAAATTCAGGATGTAATTGTTGGGTAATTTTACTTTGCATCCACGTGGCAAAAGATTCATTCAACCACAGGTCATCCCACCACGGCATCGTCACCACATCCCCAAACCATTGATGCGCTAATTCATGTGCATTGACATTAAATGAACTCTGTACAAAAGATACGGGAGAGTCTTTATCCAGCAACATTAAGTAATCTCTAAATGTGATCAGCCCAGGATTTTCCATCGCACCCGCCGCAAAGTCAGGTGCAGCAAGTAAATCCAGCTTGTCGAATGGATATCCGAATGCAAAATAATCTTCTAGGGTTTTTAAAATCGCTGGGGTTTCAGACAAGGCATGCTGCATTTTTTCAGCCTTACCGTCTGGTGCAAGACCACGTAATTTGATCGCCTGCTTACGCCACTCAGTCGCACTAATATCTGGACCTTGTTGTGCTTGCCAAGGGCCAACCGCCAATGCCAGTAGATAAGTTGGTAGCGGTTTGGTCGGTGCAAAGCTTAACGTTTTCCAGCCCGATTTTTCGGCCTGTTCAGCGACTTGATTGGTATTGGCAAAACCTGAATATTTGCTTGGGATGGTTAAGCGAATATTAAAGGGCGTTTTAAAGCGCGGCTCATCAAATGATGGAAAAGATTGACGTGCGCTGATCGCCTCCATTTGAGTCATGACATAAGGTTTACCTTCAAACTCAATTTTATAAATACCATCCAGTTGCTGATCATAATCTGCATTGAAATCCAATACTAAGCGGTATTGCCCAGCAGCTAATGTCTTAGCAAATTTAATCAGACTGACCCCATCGACTGCTGAAGCTTGCTCATATTTGGCCGTGGTTTTCTGCCCAGTTGCGGAGAGGATGCTGACGTCTTTTACCGATAAAGATTTACCATGAATCCAAATATGATCGGTTGCTTGGGTCAGTTTTAAGTGGATTGTGGTTTTACCGGTATAACTTTTTTGTGCAGGATCAATTTTAAAATCTAAATCATAAGATTCGGGTATGGCCCATTCAGGTAATTTGCCGATTGGAATTTGTTCATTGCTATTTGATGCAAAAAGCTGTGTTGCAGAAAATGAAAGTAATGTTGTCAGTAGCAATTGTTTTTTAAATGAAGGTTTGACCAACATAGGAGATCTGTCCTCTGTAGTTTTTAAAATAAAGAGATGCAGCAAATGGTGTACCACGTCGCTGCATCCACACATCATTGTTAGAATTTATAATTAAACTCCAACCAACCCTGACGGCCGATTGGTGAATATGATCCTACTGGATAATATGGCCATCCGCCTGTGTCATCGTGTTTCACTTTGTCAAATAGGTTATTCACAATGATGGATGCAGATGCCTTAGGTGAAATTTGATAAGTTCCACTCCAATTGACCAAATAAGTCGGGCTTAAGTAAGTCGTTTGATTACCGTTTGGAATCTTGCCATAGCGATTGACTAATACGCTTGATGCCCAATCACCGAGACTCCAACTGAGACTGGTATTAAAGCGGTCTCTCCAATCTGGAATGGTTAAGTCTTTTAAATAGTTATCTTTCTCGCCATCTTTTGATTGTTGATATTCACGTTCCAGCACACGGCTATAATTCACCGTCCATAGGAAGTTACCCAGATTTTCAGTTTTCCAACGCCATTTGCTGGTGAAATCAATTCCACGAGTATGATCTGAGGCTGCATTGATCGGCACAATATTGATATTGTTGATGACATTTGGATCAACCACTGCATTTGCTGGATTACGCTCTACACGTGCCAATGCATCAACACATTGTGCTGAATTGATATCTTGCGCCCCTAAATGACAAGCAGCTTCTTGACGTAAAATTTTATCTGGACTGAGATTGGTCACTAGATTATCAATTTTGATATCCCAGTAGTCGACGGAGATATCAAACTTATTACTCGGAGACCACACAAACCCTACACCATAAGATTTACCTTCTTCGGGTTTTAAATCTTTGTTGCCTGTTAAGGTGTAGTTCGCGCCAGGCGAATAATCTTTAAAGCTACATTTATCTAATGCTTGTCCCGTTTGGCTGCAGCGTAAATAATCGGTGGTACTTGGGAAATACCCTCTTTGTTTATTTAAAAACAGATAATTCATATCTGGTGCACGGAAACTGGTGGCGTAGTTGCCTCGCACCAATAAGGTTGGATGTGGCCTAAATTCTAAGCCTGAACCAAAGGTAAATTTATCAATACTATTATCTGACAAAGCATAACGGTCATAGCGTCCAGATAAGGTTAAATTGAGTGGCTTGGCTAAAGGTAAGAATAATTCCGTACCCAACGCTTGGCGGGTACGCGCCCCACCATATTCACCACTGGAAGTAGCATTATAGAAGTCCCCATTTTCCACCGCCTTGTCGGGTTTGATTTTAAAACCTTGACGTCCAATTTCTGCCACTGCTGCAAGCTTGGCCGTTCCTGCAGGCAATTCAAATACATCACCATTGGCACTTAAAGTTAGGCCCTGTGCCCATGACTTGTCGTTTTCCTCCGTTGTGCCTGAAATGCTTCTAAACTCACTGGCAGTCAGTGGCCGACTGATACGGTCTAAATGCGGGGAATAAATTGGAATACCATCTTGGTCTACACCCAGTTGTTGACCTAGGAAATATTCATCAACATTCGAACGAACCAGCCCTTTTTTACGTAATTGACTGGTATAAATCGAGCCATTATAGGCGGCTTCATAGCGCCAACTACTGTCCCCAATATCGCCACGGATACCAAAGTTCAAATTGGAGGAGAGTTCTTTCCATTTTTTATTGGCTTGTTCAACACCACCGAGTTCTTCTGGTGCAAAACGTCGTGTCCAGATTTCATAATTTCCTGTGTCTTGATTGAGGAAATAACCACTACTCGCGCCTAAAGAAGTCCATATCGGGCCACGAGTATTGTTTTCAATTTGATTGGCGCCAATCAAAACATCTGCGAATAATTGGGTTTTCTCATTCAGCTCATAATCTAATCCGAGATAACCATTTTGGCTGCGATTCTTGGTTTGAACCGTCCAATAGGTCGGTCGGGCCAAACCACTGGCACAGTTATCTGCTCCTGCTTTTCCAATATTTGTTACTGAGCCTTTAAATAGATCATCAAATGCATCACAGCTATTAATTGAAAGATACTGGCCTGTCTTGGCATTTTTACGTCCAACGATCGTGTCTGGCTTTTCCCCTCGACGTGTTCGGCTCGACATAAAATCACGATCAGCCGCCCAAATCGGTTCACGCCCACTCAGTTCAACGCCATAAACCAGATTGAGCTTGTCCAGTGTTTTACTACCACTCAGTTGTAAACGTAAATTTTCGCCACCTTCTTTGGTCCCACCCGCCTTAATATTGAATTGAGTGCCATCGGTTTTCTTTTTCAATATGATATTCACCACACCTGCAATCGCATCTGAACCATAGATCGCGGAAGCTCCACCGTTCAAGATTTCAATGCGGTCAATAATCGCAGTCGGAATATTGGCTAAATTGACAAAATTCACAGCGCCATCATACGGCACTGGATAATCTGCAACTCGATGACCGTTAATTAAGGTTAAGGTATGGTTCGGCCCCAAACCACGCAAACTGATGGCATTGGCCGCAGGAGTAAAGGTATTGCCATAATCCGCACCTTGTACAAAACCTGTGTTTTGGGTCAGGTTATTCAAAGCATCAAAGGCATTACTAAAACCATGTTTCTCAATATCGGCTGCGCTAATGACCGTTACACTGGTTGGGCCATCTTTCTGGGCTTTGGAAATACGTGAACCTGTCACCGCAACATGCACCACTTTATCCGATGTTGTCTTTGTTTGTGGCTGTTCTACATTTGTCTCAGCATGGCTCTCTAATGGATGAAGACATGCAATAAACACAAAAACAAAACAACCTTTGTTTTTAACAGCCCCAAGATATTTCAAGTAATTTAGATACATATTTATGAATGCGTAAAATGAAGACCGCCCTAATATATCTACTTTTATTTGGTTGATTTATACACATTTTTTATAGGAATATGCGTGAATAAGATATACCAAATGGTTGATTATTTATCACAAAAACTCAGATAAACCTTTCATAAAATAATACCTTTTTCATTCAATCACTCCCAACCACAAATTTATCAACCCACTTAAACGGGTTAAATTTTAAAAACTCTCTAGCCACAACCTAAATCTTGCGTTATTTTCTGCTAACATAAGCCCTTAGCGAGTGGGACACACACCACAAAAAGCCGAGCTATCCTTCACCACTAACCACTTTCATCCAAATTTTTTAATCATTAAATGCTGTAACTCATGACTATGAATATCCAACAGGCACTCAATAATATTACCAAGAACATCCATCTGACCCAGCCACAAATGGAAGATGTCATGCGCAGTATCATGCAAGGTGAAGCCACTGATGCCCAAATCGGTGCGCTAATGATGGGCTTGCGCATGAAGGGTGAAAGTATTGATGAAATTACAGCTGCTGCACGTATCATGCGTGAATTCGCGATTAAAATTGATGTTAGTGATATTCCTCATCTGGTCGATATCGTGGGTACAGGTGGTGATGGTCAAAACTTATTTAATGTTTCAACCGCTTCAAGTTTCGTGATTGCGGCTGCGGGAGCGACCATTGCCAAACATGGTAACCGCGGTGTATCCAGCAAATCGGGTTCTTCTGACGTGCTTGAACAGATTGGCATTCAACTTGATTTAGACATGCAGCAAACGGAACGTTGTATCCGTGAAATGGGCGTAGGTTTTCTGTTTGCGCCAAATCATCATAAAGCTATGAAATATGCCGTGGCGCCACGGCGTGAATTGGGCATTCGCAGCATTTTCAACTTACTTGGCCCACTCACCAACCCTGCTGGCGTAAATCGTTTTGTGATTGGCGTATTCTCAGATGAATTGTGTCGTCCCATTGCCGAAGTATTAAAACAGCTCGGTGCAGTGCATGTACTGGTGGTACATTCTAAAGATGGCCTAGATGAAATTAGCCTAGCTGCACCAACCGCTGTGGCTGAGCTTAAAGATGGCGAAGTTAGCGAATGGACGCTGAACCCAGAAGACGTTGGTATCGCCTCTCAAACCCTCACTGGTTTAGTGGTGAATAGTTCAGAAGAAAGCTTAAAACTGATCAAAGATGCTTTAAGTCGTGACAAATCAGACGTTGGCGAAAAAGCCGCAAATATGATTGCATTGAATGCAGGTGCTGGCATTTACGTCGCTGGCATTACCAAAACCTATAAACAAGCCGTTGAGCTGGCTCAAGATATTCTCTACGGCGGACAGGCCTTAGAAAAAATGAGTATCTTGGCTGAATTTACCAAGACATTGAAACAATATCAGGCAGATTAAGGACTTCTCATGATCGATATTCAAAATACCATTTTAGGTAAAATTGTTGACCGCAAACATGAGGAACTTGCAGCACGTTTAAAACAACGTAGCTTGCATGATGTTGAGCAGTGGGCAAAACAAGCCACCCCTGTTCGTGGTTTTGCCAATGCCTTACAACACAAACGTCCAGCTGTAATTGCTGAAATTAAAAAAGCATCACCTTCTAAAGGTGTGATCCGTGCAGACTTTAATCCTGCGGAGATTGCCCAACAATATGAACAGGCAGGTGCTGCTTGCTTATCGGTATTAACCGATGTGGATTTCTTCCAAGGCGCAGACGAAAATATTGCGATTGCACGTCAGCATTGTGCCCTACCAGCTTTGCGTAAAGACTTTTTGATTGATCCTTACAATGTAGTTGAAGCACGTGCACTGCAAGCAGATTGTATTTTATTGATCGTGGCTTGTTTATCTGACCAACAACTCGAAGAAATGTCGAAAACCGCATTTGAACATCAGTTGGATGTGTTGGTTGAAGTGCATGATGAATATGAGTTAGAACGTGCTTTAAAACTTTCTGAACAATGCATTTTAGGGGTGAATAATCGTAATCTTAAAACCTTTGATGTCGATTTAAATACCTCATTGCGTTTAAAGAAATTATTGCCTGCATCTCGTATTTTGGTCACAGAAAGTGGTATCGCTACGCCTGCTGATGTAGACATGATGCAAGCCAATGATATTCATACTTTCCTTGTGGGTGAAAGTTTTATGAAGCAACCTCGCCCTGATCAAGCATTTAATGCATTGTTTGGGCAGCCTGAGCAAGTTTAATTTTAAATAACATGAAAGCCCAATTCTTTATCATTGGGCTTTTTCTTTAAGACATAAAAAGTTTAATAAGCCTTTCAAAGTAATTAGACGTTTCAAATTCAAAGCTCAGGAGTTCATTTGATTCATATCGGTAAAGACGATTTTTCATTTTCTATCCTTAATATGAGTGGTCATAAAGATTTACTCAATCTTACCGTCAACATCAATGGCGTTTCCTTTGGAACTCTAGACTCCCCAACATATATGCCTAGCTTCATTGCAGCGTTCAAATATCTACTCACAAGCCCTTCATATTTTAATAATAATCTAACAAGCGAAAACTTTCTTGAAAACTTGTACCCCAATAATCAATTTATAAACTATTATCATTTAACATTAGAAGAAACATTTGATGATTTTACAAAACTTGCGGTAAGGAACAAGAAATCTGTTTTTTTCATATTTCTTTTAAATACAAATCCTTTTTTCACTTATCAAAATTTGAAAGAAAATACTGTATATGCTGAATATGTACCAATTACTTCTGTAGAATCTGCCTTACAAGAATTAATAAAATATATAGATTGTCTTGCATAAGAATGTCAATTTTATTAATTAGATAAGGCTTGATCACCCCCATAAATACTCTATAAATGCAATTCAGTTCAAATCATCACGGTTTCGGACTATAATTTTACATCTCTGGTATCTGCCTATTTTTCTAAACTTATGAGTAAACACGATTCATCGCTTTCTAAAGATCAGTTTAACTTACTGAAAGCCTTTAAAAAGCAAATTTCCAATCCGCAAGCGAGTGCGATTGCCAAACAAGCGGAGTCACAAAAGACTCCAGCCGCTGCTGAAGAGTTGGAAGATACTGAACTTTTTAAAAAAGCCCTACTTGGGGTAAAACCCATCGACAATCAGAATATTGCCGATACTAAAGTTGCGCGTAGCAAAAAAGTCGATGCCCAAACTTTGGCAAAACGTGCTGCAGCAGAAGGTGGTGCAGAGCAAGAGCTTACAGAAATTTCAGATACCCAAGCGATCTTAAACCCTGTTGCCAGCCAAGCGGCTTTAAGCTATCGCATTGCAACCTTGCAGCACAAAGTATTTGAAGATTTAAAAGCAGGCAAAATTCGCTGGTTTGAAGCGGTCGATCTACATGGCTGTACCGTTGAACAAGCACGGGCTGCTGTTTTACAAGTGATTCAAATGGCAAAAGATCAAAATCAAAATGTCGTTAAAATTGTGCATGGCAAAGGCCCTGAAGCAATCTTGAAAACCTATGTCAATGGTTGGCTCAGACAGCATCGTGATGTACTTGCTTTCGTCAGTGCCCCTGAAAATCAAGGCGGTACAGGTGCTGTTTTAGTCTTACTCAAACGTGCCGAAAAGAACCCTAAGTACAAACAGTAATCGGCATTTTTATCAAAACTAAGATTTCTAATCGTTTTCTGGTACAATTGCCGTTTTTGTTCAACCCACCTAAGTGAACATTGTTATGTCTATGCAGCAATCGTACGCAAATATCTTAACTGCCGTTGGTGAAGACCTTAATCGCCCAGGCTTAAAAGATACGCCAATGCGTGCGGCTAAAGCTTTTTCTTTTTTAACTTCTGGTTATAGCAAAACGCTTGAAGAAGTTACGAATAGCGCACTCTTCCCTTCCGATAACCATGAAATGGTATTGGTTAAAAACATCGAATTTTATTCGCTTTGCGAACACCATTTATTGCCATTTTATGGCCGCGTGCATATCGCTTATTTACCTGAGGGTCAGGTACTAGGCCTATCAAAATTTGCTCGTATTACTGAAATGTTTGCGCGTCGCTTACAGGTTCAGGAAAATTTAACCCAGCAGATTGCGGAAGCAGTTGCACAGGTAACTCAGGCACGTGGTGTTGCAGTTGTAATTGACTCTGCACATATGTGCATGATGATGCGTGGTGTGGGTAAGCAAGAATCAACCACTCGTACGGTTTCTTTTATCGGTGACTTTAAAACAGATAAAGATACGCGTCGCGAGTTCTTGAGTGCTGTGCCTGAAAGCTATTAATACGAGTACTGCATATGTCATCCATTCAGTTAGCAGGTTTCGGTCATTTAAAAAATGAAGCCAGCGTTGATTACCCTCGACCAGATCGTCTGGTTCAGGGTAATCCTGAGCGGCTCACGTATAGTCTATATGAACATCCACATATGGACTGTGGCATCTGGCAGTGTGAAGTCGGTGCATGGAATATTGTATTTGCTGACAATAAACAAGAGTTCTTTCAAATCATTGAAGGTATTGTTCGCATTCATGATGCAAAGACCAATACTTTTATTGAAGTCACAGCGGGAAATGCAGGCATTATCCCAGCTGCATTTGTCGGTACTTTTGAAGTGATAGAAGCAGTAAAAAAATACTATGTGATTGTTGAGGTTTAATCAATCCTCTTTAAATTTCAAACTCATCTGGAAAACTCTCGAAATTTTTCATTTCATCCAGTTCAATTCCATATAATTTACAGATAATCAACGCTTCAAAACGCCACTTCCCCAACAACGCAATTTTGTGGAAAAATTTCTTTTCCCAATATTTACCTTGCTGCTGATCATGTTCAAGCTGTTGTAAATACAAACTCATCGTAGACGCATCGACTGTTGTATTCAACAAGCCATCTAACTGTCTAAATGGATAAGCAACAGCATAGCTTTCACTAATCGTTTCAACCTCAAGATAGGGATAGCTAATCAAATCAATGAGCCGATCCGAAGGGTAAAGCAATAATCCATCAATTGTTTTTATAATATCAGCCTCATCGCCATAACATATTGCGCAGCAAAGCAATAACAATGCATGGCTATAATCTGTCGTGAGTTCTATTGCAGCAACACCAAGCTGTTGTCCATGCGACTGAATGAGTGACAGTAAGTCAGCATAGGCCAACCAGAACTGATAAACAGACAAATAAATTTCTCGGATTTGTGTTGAAGCCAAACCCAGATCATAAGCAAGACGAATCAGATAGGTCAGCTCCAAACAGAAATTTTTAAAATATATTTCCTGCTCTAATAACTGATAGACATCCAGATCATCAACTGCATAAGGATCAAAGTATAAACTTTCATTTTCTCTATACTCCGAGACTTGCGCTTTAATATCATTCCAATGGCTTAAAGATCCCGGTTGAGAAATTCTCCATTTTTTTGGGTCAGAGATACTTGCTTGGACCTCATCCAATTGTTGTAGTAATTTTTCAAATTCTTGTGCTTGATCAATATTATTCATTATTAAAAAAACCGTACATAGCCCACGCCAATTTTATTCCAGTCTTTATGATCCTGCTGTTCATAATCCCAGTTTACTCTTACAGCGTGATTTGAATTCAAAGTATATTGCAGTTGCGTACCAACTCTTAAATTCCACTGACTCTGATCTTGCCAATACGGTAACTCAATCTGTACCAAGCTGTTAATATTGTCTGTCCACAGATTCATACAACCTACCGTTGGCCCTACTCCAACACGCCAGCCTTTATCTAAATTTTTGCCACCTTGAATATGACTTTGCAACTGGGCATAACACAAATTTCGACGATCATAATCTGCCACGCTATACCCGACTTGCATATTTAGATTCATCACACCATGTTGCTGATCTTCACTAAACTGCCCTTTCTCGACAGACTCCTGTTTCCAACCCAAATTAAAACCCCAACTGAGTGGTGATTTAAATGGTTGAATGGGGTTGTAGGAATTCACCGACAGTAGATCTAAATGTTCTAACTTAAGCTTGTCGTCACGGTATTGCAAACTACCATCTAAAAATAAGAGTTGCGTACCTGTACGATAACCCCCCTGTGGATCAATCAAATCGTGATAAGCCTGACGATGCCCAAGTTCAACAAACTTTTGTCCTTGCACCTCTCCAATATTCATAGAAAGATTTCGTGCATGATGTCCTTCTACAGGCTGTTTTTTCGGGCGTATAGGCTCTTGCCGTTGTTTATCAACTTCAATTTGACTGCGCTGAGCAAGTAATTGTCTTAATTGAGGTTGGGCAAAATCGGCATCCACTTTATGGCTAATATATTGCAGATATAAATCATCATAGGCCATTTCTAGAATTTTGGCCTGATCCTGCTGCTGATAGGTGTTTAAAATGGGTTGAGCTTTATCCATTGCAGTAAAAGCAACTTGATGGGCAACTTTGGCTAATGCAGTGCCATGTTGTTTGGCCTGTGCAAGTAACTGCGTTTCTAATGCAGGACGATAAATCACCTCTTTGACTAGATCTTGCTGATCGACCGCCTTCAGGGTTTCAATTGGAATGGCGGCATAATTGAACTGCTGTTTTAGGTTTAAATTAGGACGAACCAAGTCAATTAGACCCAATAAACGATAAGCACAATTATCACTAACAAAATAATAAGGGAAACTCACATGCTGCATTTCCCAAATATGCTCAACCAGAAATCGGGTTTCCTCTGGTGTGAGATTGAGTTCATATTCCCATAAATCACGACTTTCAAAATCACCATATTCTTTGACTTTACGATAATACGGCATTAAAGAATATTCGCCAGGATACTGCCCTGTTAAGCCCTTCCATGCATAAGACCAATTGTCCTCACCTCTTACCGTTGCGGCATAGTTCACGGCATAGGACACTAAATTGAGTTGCTTCTGATCTTTAGGGTCTAGACGGAGCAAAGTATGTCCAAACATTGAACTTGGATTACCCATAAAATCGGTTGCATAAATCAAGGTGGCCTTATACGGCTTGATTTGATTAATCCAGTCCTCAAACTCATTACAAGTTACTTTTGGAAGCTGTTGATCATTGATATTGAGCTGTTGCATCAGCCAACGGCTACGTGCAGGAAATTTACAACGGAAGGATTGATTATCTGAAGCCTCAACAAATAAAGCTTTAATATCCGCCTGTAGCTCATTATTTAAATTGGTTTGACCATCTTTTGCGTAAAAATAACCCGCATAACTGACTTCGCTATTTTGTTTATGGTCAGCATACATCAAGCGTTGCCACGTGACGTGCTGATCTAATTTTTTCTTGTTGGCTAGATCCAAATAAGTCTGAATATCTGATTCAACCGCAGCATGTGCAAAGTGGCACGTTAAAAACGCCAGCGCAAAAGTAGCTAATTTCATTCAATCGCAATTTTTAAAATAATAGGAATCGGTATAACAAAACCCTGCCATCAAGACAGGGTTTTTGCATGCAGCAATTATACGTATGCTTTAAGCACCGCATCTTTTGCCATCACGCCTTGTAATGCATCGAGAACTTGAAGTGAGTTGGTATTTTTGCTTGAATAAATTTCAGCAAAATTTGCTTTAGACACAGCAAAGAAACGTGCTTTGTCATTGGCTTTAATTTGCATTAATTCAGCAAGCACATTTAAGCTTTCACCTTGGCCAACAGCCATATCACGTGCCAAAGATTCAGCATTTTCATTGGTGAAGGTCACCACTTGAGCTGTTACCGTACCACCTTGACGGCATCCTAGAGTACCAAAAGTAATACCTAATAATTGGTTAGTAAAAATACCATTGGTTGTTGCAGCAAGAATTTTAGGTGCAACACCTTTTTTACCTGCCCATACTTGTGTACCCACACCACAACCAACATCATTGTCAGCCATTGCAACAGTTGAACCAGCGGCTAATAGAGCGGCTAATGCAATTTTTTTTAACATAGGAACGAACTCCAGTATCAATTATTCTTCAATATTTGTTATCACTATTGTGTGTGTAATCAATCTTACACAGAAGTTAAAATAACCAGCTTAGCGTGTTTTAGCAAATAAATTTTGAAATATATCTGAAATACTCATAACAAAGGGGAATTAGAAAAGTCTGTTAAAAGAACTTTAGGCCATCTAATTTAACTGCCACGCCCCATTTTTATCTCTGGTTCCCAAGATTTTTAATACCAACACTAAGCTCAGTAATAATAAAAGATACCATGACCCAAGCTTCCCCCAACCCACCATATGCCAAGCATCGACTTGGCTTGGATAAAGCCAGATTTTATAAAAGGTACTGATGTTTTCTGCAATCCAAATCAAAAATGCAAGTAATAATAAAATCGGTAACATCGGTACACTAAAACGATGTTGTTGCAATTGAAAATACAGTTTTGTTTTCCAGAAAATCAAACCGCTCCAGATAAATAATGCAATCCGAATATCTGGAATAAAAAACTTAGTCATAAAGTTGAGATAAGACAATACCGCCAAGCACAGCATATTGCCAAAATTGGGTAAGTTTTCGAAAGAAACCTGATAAAGTCTCAGAGAACGAGCAAAAAAACTGCCTACGGCTGAATACATAAAACCAGCAAACAACGGCACAGTGAACAGTTTTAAAACCGCAGGCTGCGGATATTGCCATGATGCGATGGCAGGATGAGTGAGAAAAATCTCCATTCCCATGGCCATAATATGAAATAAGGCAATCACTTTCGCTTCTGCCCATGACTCGAGCTTTAAATAGATCAGGCAAACTTGAATAATCAGTGCGTAAAACAATAAATAGTCATAACGAAAGAAACCATAATACTCATGACTCCCCATCGGGGCGGTGACTGCAAATGCAATCAAAAGCAACAATCCAAATAAGGCAGCCGAAGCTGCCTTAGTGATAAAGTTGAGCGGTAATACAATCAACTGCACAAAACGAATCCTAGCGTGTTTATTTTAAAAGACTTAAAAAATATCAACCTAAATACTTAGCACTGTACTCATGCACAGTATCAACAAAAATCTTCGGTTGTGCTGGATCCACCCATTGCGTGATACCATGACCTAAATTCGCGATATAGCCTGTTTTTTCACCACTGGCATAAGCATCATCCAACATGGCTTTCACTGATTTTTCAATTGAAGCAGCTGAACCATAAAGCACAGCAGGATCTAAATTACCTTGTAACGCAGCTCGTCCTGCAACCACATCACGCGCAGTATAAAGCGGTGTGGTCCAATCTAGACCAAATGCATCTGCTCCTGTCGTTAGCATGGTTTCCAACCATTGCCCGCCACCTTTGGTAAACAGAATGATCGGAATACGTTGACCATCTTTTTCACGTTGAAGCCCTGCAATAATCTTGGTCATATAGTTCAATGAAAATTCAACATATTCTCTATGCGCAAGCGCACCACCCCAGCTATCAAAAATCTGGATCGCTTGTGCGCCCGCATCAATTTGCGCATTGAGATAATCAATCACTGAATCAGCCAAATGATCGAGCAAAGCATGTAACACTTCTGGCTGCGCGTACATCATATTTTTAATGAAGCGAAACTCTTTACTTGATCCACCTTCAACCATATACGTTGCTAAAGTCCACGGACTTCCAGAGAAACCAATCAACGGAACTTGTCCATTCAAAGCAGAACGAATGGTCGAAACGGCATTCATGACATAAGCCAGATCAGACTTGGCATTTAATTTAGGTAAATTCGCCACATCTTGTGCAGTACGAACTGTTTTATGAAACTTTGGCCCTTCACCTGTCTCAAAATACAGCCCCAAACCTAGAGCATCAGGAACCGTTAAAATATCTGAAAATAAAATTGCCGCATCGAGCTCATAACGGCGTAATGGCTGTAATGTCACTTCGCAAGCAAAGTCAGTATTTTTACATAGAGATAAGAAGTCCCCTGCCTGCGCACGAGTTTCACGATATTCTGGTAAATAACGTCCTGCTTGACGCATCATCCATACAGGTGTGGTGTCTACAGGTTCACGTAATAAAGCTCGTAAAAAACGATCATTTTTCAACGTTGTCATTACCAATCTCTAAATTTTTCATGTAGCGCGCATCATAACAAAGTTAGCTTGGAATTTATAATTTCAATCGTATTCAAATTTATGCACTCAAATAAATTTCGCTTTTACACAAAACTGCTACTGCAAGTGACATTATTTTCTGTAATACTTGCAACATCTTATATCCCAATATGAATAATTCTTAAGGTTGAATTACATGTTTGTTCGCTCATTACTCGCTATGAGTTTAAGTTGTATTCTTGCTAATGTTGCTTTTGCTGCTCCAACAACTGAGCAACCATTAAATCCAAAACAAATTTCGGGTTCAGTACAAGATCCTATTGACCCATTAGCGATTGAACGTACAGCGTCAAGTGTTGTTGCTAATCCAGCTTCAAGTGTTGCCGCACCGGCCGCATCTGAGCCACAAATTAATACTGGTGCTGCATCAGTTGTATCGCAAAAATTAGAAAGCACACCTGATACCACAACGACGACAGTTGCTCCAACGACTAAAATTTCGTGGACACTCGATAGCATGAATAATGCTGAATATCCTGAAGCTTTACCAAAAGGACAGCTTCCTGCCTACGCACGTGCGCATGTCATGTTGAACAATGCCCATGCATCACCTGGGGCGATTGATGGCTCAAATGGTAAAAACACTTTAAAAGCGATCGCATCATTCCAACAAATGAATGGTTTAACGCCTACAGGTCAGTTAAGCAAAGAAACTTGGGATGCCTTGGTTGCAAAACAAACCAAACCAGCCTATGTCGAATACACGATTACAGATGCTGACCTCAAAGGTCCATATGCGGACTCAATCCCTTCTGACTATGCTTTACAAGCCAAAATGAAAGGTTTGTATTACACCCGTGTAACTGAAATGTTGGGTGAAAAATTCCATATGGATGAAAATTTCTTAAAGAAATTAAATCCAACAGCGACGTTCAAAAAAGCAGGTGAAAAAATTATTGTGGCCAATGTCCGCAATGACTTACCTGAAGATATTCATTTGATTGTTGCACACAAAGGCGCAAGACAGCTGTATTTATTCAACAGCCGTAATCAAATGATTGCCTCATTTCCTGCAACAATTGGCAGTACTGATACACCTTCTCCAACAGGTACTTATAAAGTAGTGGGTGTGGCAAAAAATCCTTGGTATAGCTATTCACCTTCTAACTTTGTCCAAGGTAAAAACCTTAAACCTCTTTCTTTACCACCGGGTCCAAATGCACCCGTCGGTAATATTTGGATCGGTTTAAGTAAAAAATCATTTGGTATTCATGGTACGCCAAACCCATCTTTAATTTCTAAGACTGCATCGCATGGTTGTATTCGTTTAACCAACTGGGATGCCAATGACTTAGGTGCTAAAGTACGTTCAGGTGTAACGGTAAAATTCTTGGAATAATCTGAGTATTTTCGATAAAAAAACCGAATATCCATGTTGATATTCGGTTTTTTTAATTTCAAATATGCTGCTCTATATTGGGTAAAGGCTGATAATAAATTTGATTACGTCCAAGTTGCTTGGCCCGATATAGCGCCTTATCCGCAGTGTGTATCAACATCTCTTGGCTAATTTTAGGATTACCATTAAAGACTGTGATCCCCAAACTAATGGTGACATGGTTAGATACTAGAGATTTATCATGCGGGATCATTAAACGATCAATGGCACGGTAAATATTGGTTGCGACTGCATATGCGCCTTGTGCAGAGGTTTCAGGTAACAGCACCACAAACTCTTCTCCACCATAGCGTGCAATAAAATCCATATGTCGAATCGAGCTTTTAATGGTTTTTGCAATGGATGAGATCACTTGATCCCCCATTTGATGCCCATAACAATCATTGTAGTTTTTAAAATAATCAATATCGATAAACAGCACCGACAGCGATTTTCGCTCCTTACAGGCTAACTCATAATAATAAGTGCACATCTCTTCAAATGTACGCCGATTTGACACATCAGTCAGTTCATCATGCTGACTCAAGTGTAATAACTCAGAGGCTTGGATACGTAAAATCTGTTCATCAATTTCTGAAATTTTGGACTTTATAAATATTTTTCTTTCTTTGGAAGTCAGCATAACACTGATCGAAAAACCAAGCAGTAAGCTTCCAATCAATGTCCGCCCAACCATGAGAAAATCACTTGAGTTATCCAACCAATACGAAACAAACAAGATCGTGATTGCAGCCAGCGAACCAATCCACAACATATGTACAGGACGAATACCACTGAGAATAAATCCCAACATATACAGGAATGCAATGAGCACCATGGCTTGATTTTGCAGTACCAGATTTGAAACACTCATCATCAAGACTGAGGTTAATACAATGGTCAGGAACACGATCAGACAAGCAGCAGGATAAAACAATGTATTGAGTTGTTTAAACCGAGAAAAAGCCCAGAACAAGAACAGCGCGATACCAACAACAATCAGACTGAGAATACTATAGATAAAATCGAGAACAAAATATGCACTTCCACGAATGACGAGAAAATTAGAGGGCAAGATCAACAGTACAAATATGGTATAGGTAATGACGCCCTGACCGAAAAACTGAATCGCATTGAGACGAGTTCGATCAACATTAAATCTCCAGAATTCATTTTCTAATTTTTGCGGTAAAGTCTGATGGGTCTTTTTAGATTTAGAATGTTGGGCAACAAGCTGCTCTAGGTCTTCTTTTGACCTCCTTAATTGATCAAGATCATAGCTGTTGTCCATCCCATCTACTCTTTTTATACTGCACTATTATTGTGCCGCATAAAAAATAACATAATTTCTCATTTTGTCATGTGCTTTGCTTAACCACTTATCCGTAATTGTAGTTACCATTTTCACACTTTATGCATTATTATTTGTATTATTTTTAAGTTTGAAGTAGACCTTGAATACTCTTACACTTTTGCAACCCGATGATTGGCACGCACACCTGCGTGATGGTTTAGCTTTAAAACGTACTGTCCCTGATTTAGCCAAGCAATTTGCACGCGCAATTTGTATGCCCAATCTTGTTCCACCTGTTAAAACGGTAGAAGAAGCTTTAGCCTATCGCGAGCGTATCCTTGCCCATGTGCCTGAAGGGTTGAATTTTGACCCACGCATGGTGCTTTATTTTACCGATCATACGTCTCCAGATGAAGTTCGTAAAATTAAAGAGTCTGAATTCGTCAATGCCATCAAGCTTTATCCAGCGGGTGCGACCACTAACTCAGATAATGGTGTTAGTGATATTCGCAAAGTGTATGCCGTGATTGAACAACTGGAAGAACATCAGGTTCCATTGTTACTACATGGAGAAGTGACGCATAATCACGTCGACATTTTTGATCGTGAAAAAAAATTCTTAGATGAAGTGCTGTCGCCTTTATTGAAACAGTTCCCAAAATTAAAAGTCGTGTTAGAACACATTACAACAAGTGATGCGGCGAATTTTGTGTTGGAACAAGATCGTAATGTGGCAGCAACCATTACCCCACAACATTTATTATTCAACCGGAATGATATGTTAGTCGGTGGTGTCAAACCACATTTCTATTGCTTACCAATTTTAAAACGTCAGACTCATCAAACGACTTTATTAGAAGTCGCAACCAGTGGTAATCCTAAATTTTTCTTGGGTACTGACAGTGCACCACATGCACAAAATGCCAAAGAGAATGCCTGTGGTTGTGCAGGTTGCTACAGCGCACCAAATGCGATTGAACTGTATGCACAGGCCTTTGATCAGGTTGGTAAGTTAGAACGCCTAGAAGGCTTTGCGAGTATGTTTGGTGCTGATTTCTATGGCCTACCACGCAATACCTCAACCATTACCTTAGTGAAAGAAGACATTACCGTCGCTGAATCTTTTGATTATCTTGAAGATCAGAAAATTATTCCACTTCATGCTGGTAAAACCCTGCAATGGAGAAAAGTGTGACCCAAGAAGAAAACAAAGCGCCTGTCATTGGTCAGCGTTTTCGTGGATTTTTACCTGTTGTTGTCGATGTGGAAACAGCAGGCTTTAATTCTCAAACCGATGCACTACTTGAAATCGCCTGTATCCCAATTGTCTATGATGAAAATGGGCAATTTGTCCCAGGCCCATCTTTTCAAGCACATATCAATCCTTTTGAAGGTGCGAATCTTGACCGCCGCTCATTAGACTTCATTGGTATTGATCCATTCAATCCAATGCGTGTTGCAATGGCAGAAGATGAGCGCAGCGCTTTGCGTCGTATTTTCAAATCATTGAATGAAGTGCGTAAAGCCCAGCATTGTACCCATGCTGTCTTAGTGGGTCATAACGCGCACTTTGACTTAGGTTTCCTGCAAGCAGCGATTGCACGTTCGGGTACCAAAAATCAAAACCCGTTTCACAGTTTCTCTGTCTTTGATACCGTGACTTTAAGTGCGGTCATGTTTGGACAAACGGTATTGGCACGTGCCTGTATTCAGGCTGGTATTGAGTTTGATGGCAAAGAAGCCCATTCTGCGTTGTACGATACGCAGAAGACGGCCGAACTGTTTTGCTATATTTTGAACAAACTGTCTCCTCACCTTCTTGACAGTTTGGTGACAGAACCCTAATATACACCCACCTCAAGAAGTCCCTATCGTCTAGAGGCCTAGGACATCGCCCTTTCACGGCGGTAACCGGGGTTCGAATCCCCGTAGGGACGCCAAATTTGAAAAAGCCACTGCATTCTAAGACAGTGGCTTTTTTATTTAGTAGCAATTAAAGTACTTTTTGTTCATTTGATTCGGTTTCAAAAATAAATGCCTCTGAAATTAAAGTCGTTTTCTCTTGTGTTTCAGATTCAATAATAGTGGTTTCTATAGAAGTTATTCCAAAATCTTTTTTAACCTGATCTATATCAGGTGTTCTTTGATAACGAATTACTCGATGTCCCGCCTCAATGATTAAACTATCTCTATCAGCATCTTTATCTTCTTTCCCTTTATGAGATGAGTCGTCAAGTTCAACAATAGCTACAATATTGAACTGTTTATCTAATACAACAAAATCCACGATCTTACGATTGAACAAATTCCTAGTAGCATAGCCCTGAGCTGTCATAAATGCACTAAACGCAACCTGTGCCAAAACAATATGCTCCGGTAATGCTTCCCTTAACCTTAAAAAAGTTGGTTGCTCATTCATTGTTAGAATCCGTTTACCCTTAATCGGATTACGCTCACCACCTTTCTTTGCTTTTTTAGTATTACCTAAAACTAAAGTAACAATTACAAACACAACAATTAAAATAATTATCCAAGTCATAAATACTCCCCTTAATACGAAAAATATTTTAAATGAAATAATCAGATTATTAAAAGCATTGTTTAACCAGTATTTTTATTCACTAAAATAAAAGGACTCCGAAGAGTCCTAATATATCTTATGCAGACTTCCTTGAATTGACTCGACCTTTCACAACCGCCTTGATATTCCCCTTCGCATAATTCAAAAATACCAACAACGGCGATAATTTTGGATTTGGCTTTTTACCCTGTCCAATGGCTTTGAACTGTGCCGCATACCAGATGATTTCCATAATTGCCATTTTATCGACAAATGGAATTCCTGTTTTAATTTGATTCACTGCATAACGGACATCATACCCTGCGATTAAGCGTTCAGGTAAATCAACCTCTACAGCCAATGGACGCGCAATCCCGATAAAATCACATGCACCACTTTGCAATGCAGCATTCATTCCTTCAACTGTACGGAAGCCACCTGTTACCATCAACTTACAGGCAACATGTTGGCGAATTTTTTCTGCAAATTCTAAGAAATAAGCTTCACGCGCGATCGTACTCGCCTTACGCTTTTCTGCTTTAGCACCTGCCATGGCTGGAGCTTCGTAAGTGCCACCAGAAATTTCAATAATGTCAATTCCCGCAGCATCAATAGCTTTAAACACGGTAATCACATCTTCTTCTGTAATCCCACCGCGCTGGAAATCTGCCGAGTTCAGTTTGACTGAAATAATGAAGTTTTCAGAAGTTGCATCACGCACCGCCTGATAAGCATCGATCAAGAAACGCATACGATTCTCAATCGAACCGCCCCATTGATCTGTACGTTTATTGGTCAAAGGTGATAAAAATTGGCTAATCAAATAACCATGTGCACCATGTAATTGCACACCTTCAAAACCCGCTTTTTCACAGACTGCAGCTGCTGTCGCAAAACGCTGGATAATATCTAAAATTTCGTCGTGTTTAAGTTCACGTGGTGTGCCAAACATTGCCGCAAGCATTGGACTAAATGGCACAGCTGAGGGTGCGACCGTTTCCTTGTTTAACCCCTTTGGACATTGACGACCAGGATGTGACAATTGAATCAATTGCACCATGCCATGTTTCTTACCCACAGCAGCCCATTGCTTGAGTTTTTCCAAATCACGTTCGGTTTCAATTGCAACCACACCCGGCTCATTCTTGGCGCCCACATTTACCATCACGTTTCCAGTAATGGCACAGCCCAAACCACCTTTTGCCCATGCTTCGTATAGACCAATCAATAGATCATTGGGTTGCCCTGCATCATTGGCAAGTGCCTCGCTCATCGCCCCTTTGATAATGCGGTTTTTAAATATGGTATTGCGAATCTGGATACTGTCTGCAATCTGACTCATGGTCATCCTCTGCTACAATTAGAGTATTTACTCTAATTTAATCTGATTATTGTTACTGTCAAGCATTCTTCCGATGAACTGACAATAGCATATGTCAATTTAATTACAATGCTAATATTCACTCGCAGAAATCAGTTGGCGGGTATATTCCGTCTGAGGCTGGCTAAATAAAAGTGCTGTGGCTTGATATTCCAAAGCTTTGCCTTGATGCATCACCAAAACTTTTTGACACAGTGCTTTAATGACTTGTAAGTCATGACTAATAAAGAGATAGCTGATTTGTTCTTGCTGCTGTAAACGACGTAACAATTGAATGATGGCTAACTGCGTGCTTCGATCCAAGGCGGAGGTCGGTTCATCTAGAATCAGTAATTTTGGTTTTAGCACCAGTGCTCTTGCAAGTGCGACACGTTGCCGTTGCCCACCAGAAAGCTGATGTGGATACTTCTGTTTATCCGCTAAAGATAATTCAACTTTTGCCAAAACAGCATCGACTTCAGCTTGGCACTGCTGCTTTGAAATGGATTGAAGATGGAGCCCTTCTACAATAATCTGCTCGACCGACATACGAGGGTTCAGGCTGCTAAAAGGGTCCTGAAACACGATCTGAAATTCTGGTCGAAGCGGTCGTAACTGTTTCTGGGTCAACTGGTTTAAATCATGTGCCTGAAAATGAATATGACCTTCACTTCGAATCAACCGTGCAATTGCCAAAGCCAATGACGATTTTCCTGAACCACTTTCTCCAACGATACCCAAAGCTTCGCCCTGAGACAGACTCAACTGAATAGATGCTGCTGCAACCTTATACGCTTTAACCCGATGGAATAACCCCTGCCGAATCGGATATTTGACCGTGACATCGTTCAGTTCAAGCAAGGTAGGTGCAGGCTGCATCACCAAGGCTTGTCCAAAATCATGATTGAGTAAATTCTGGGTATAGGAAGTTTCAGGGTAGTTAAATATTTCATTAATCGTACCCTGCTCTTCAACACGGCCTTGATTAAGCACCACCACATGATCAGCATAATGCTTAACTAAATTCAGGTCATGACTAATCAAAATAATTGCCATCTTACGTTGCTGCTGTAAGCGTTTTAATAACGTTAAAATTTGTACTTGCAGCAGCACATCTAAAGCCGTGGTTGGCTCATCGGCAATTAGAATTTCTGGTTCTAAAGCTAAAGCCATTGCTAACATGACCCGTTGCCGCTGCCCACCAGACAACTCATGTGGATAGCACTTTAGTATATCTATTGCATCGTTGATTTCGACATCCTGCAACAACGCCACGCAATGCTGTCGAATTTCGGCCTGAGTAACACCAAGTCGTAATAGGCTCTCACCCAACATTTTTTCTACTGTGTGCAAAGGGTTTAAAGCCGTCATCGGCTCTTGGAAAATCATGCCAATACGTTTACCACGAATCTGCTGTAACTGGCTCTGGCTCAAAGCCAGCAAGTTTTCCCCTGCAATTTCAACCTGACCTTGCACCATAAAACTTTCTGGCAATAAACCCAAAATCGCCAACACACTGATGGTTTTACCTGAACCACTTTCTCCAACCAGTGCAATCGTTTGCGCTGGATATAAATCAAAACTCAAACTCTCAAGCAAGCACTGCCCTGTTTCATTACAAATATTGAGTTGCTGAACAGTTAATAAGGCGGATTGATCAAACTGTTTATCGTCTTGGGTCAAATGCATCACGTGCAGCCTCCCCAATAAAAATCAATAAAGACAGTACAATCGCCAATGTAAAAAAGCCAGACAGCACCAACCACGGCGCATCTAAGTTATTTTTGCCTTGCAATAATAATTCACCCAATGATGCAGCATCAGGCGGTAGACCATAACCTAAGAAATCCAATGCAGTTAAGGCAATAATATTGGCAGTCAACATAAACGGAATCTGTGACAAACTTGAACTCATTGCATTCGGTAAAATATGCTTAAAGATAATTTTATGATCCGTTACACCCAACACATGCGCTGCACGGACATAATCAAAATTGCGCGCCCGCAAGAACTCTGCTCGTACGAGCCCAACCAACTGAGTCCAACCAAATAACAACATGATCAAGAATAGCCAATAAATACTGGGGCTAAACATACTCACCAAGATCATGACAATGAACAACATTGGCAAGCCACCCCAGACCTCCAAAATTCGTTGCCCGATTAAATCAATCCAGCCACCATAATAGCCCTGTATTGCGCCAACAATAACGCCAATCACGGCAGAACACAGCGTCAAAGCAAAACCAAATAAAAGAGAAACACGCAGACCATAAAGGATTCGGGCAAACACATCACGCCCTTGATCATCCGTTCCCAGCCAATTTTGGGCGCTTGGCGCTGAGGGAACAGGCACTGCCAAAGATAAATTAGGTGTCTGATAAGCAAAAGGAATCGGTGCAGCAATCATCCAGCCCTGTTTTTGAATCAGCTGTTTTACCGCAGGATCTTGATAATCGGTTGTTGTTTCAAAGACGCCACCAAAGGTGGTTTCGGGATAATCTTTCAAGATCGGGAAATAAAACGACTGCTGGTAACGAACCAACAACGGCTTGTCATTGGCAATCAGTTCAGCAAATAAGGACAATACAAAGATCGATAAAAACAAAATCAGACAACAAAAGCCCAATTTATTTTGCCTAAATCGCTCAAAACGCGCGCGCATCAAAGGAGACATCATTTTCCACCTCTTGATGCAAAATCAATGCGCGGATCAATCAAGTGATACAGCACATCACCGATTAAACGCAATAGCATCCCAAATAAGGTAAATAAGAATAAAGTCCCGAAAATAACAGGATAATCGCGCTGAGTAATCGCTTCAAAACCGAGTAACCCAATCCCATCTAAATTAAAAATGATTTCGATAAATAGATTACCGACAAACAAAATACCTACTAATGCTTCTGGTAAGGCTGCCACCACCACCAAAATCGCATTGCGAAAGACATGTCCATAAAGCACCTGATTGTCATTAAGACCTTTTGATCTTGCCGTCAGCACATAGGGCTTTTTCAGTTCTTCAACAAAAGAATATTTCGTCAAATAGCTCAATGCGGCAAAACTACCCAAGACCATACTCAGGATGGGCAAACACATATGCCACAAATAATCTTGTATTTTTGCCCATAAACTCAATTGAGCAAAGTCCTCTGAAACCAGCCCCTGCAAGGGAAACCATTGTAAATAACTGCCACCAGCAAAAAAAACCATCAACACGATGGCAAATACAAAAGATGGAATGGCATAACTCACGGCTAATAATAAGGACGTAGATTGATCAAACAGTAAGCCATTATTTTTAGCCTTTTTAATGCCCAGTGGGATTGCGATCAGATAGATCAGGAAGGTACTCCATAGACCCAAAGACAGGGTGACAGGTAGCTTTTCATATAACAGTTGGGTGACCGGTTTATCTTTGAAAAAGCTGGTCCCGAAATCTAGGCTTAAATAGCCTTTTAACATCAACCAAAAACGTTCAGTCGCAGGCCGATCAAAGCCATATTGTGCTTTGATGGTTTCAATCATTTCTGGGCTTAAACCACGCGCACCTTCATATTGTGCCAAGGTGGTCAAACGGGATGATGCACTCGTACCGACACCGAAGCCTTGCGCATTCTGGATTTGCTGAATCGCCTGCTCAACAGGGCCCCCAGGTGCAATTTGTACAATACAAAAATTAATCAATAAAATGAAAAATAATGTCGGGATCATCAATAACATTCTTTTCAGAATATAGTGAACCATTTAATAAGATCCTAATTATTTTAATTCAGATTTTCGCATAGATTGATCAAGTTTTTTGGCTTTCTCAGCATCGACCCACCAATATTCCCAACCGACTGAAAGCTTAGGTTTGACTTGTGGTTGCTGATAGATGTCCCAATAAGCAAACCAACGTTCAGGCTTCCCATAAGTCAAAATTTGATAATAGCCAGCACGTAACAAGCGATCAAGCACACGCGTATACAACACTACCTCATCGCGTGTTTTTGCCGCTACAATTTTCGCGATCATCTGATCAATCGCAGGATGCTTAATCCCTGAATAATTATAATTACCCGCCTCATCTGCTGCTGCACTCCCCCAGAACTGGGCCTGTTCTTTACCCGGAGTAAGCGTCTGAGGCAACTTCAATACCATCATATCAAAATCTTGATGGCGAATCCGCTCCATATATTGCGGCACATCCACTTGCCGTAGCTGAACCTGAATCCCTAAACGCTTCAGATTACGCACAAAAGGCATTAATTCACGCTGTGGGTTTTCCTGTTGCATCAACAACTCAATGCGAATGGCCTGACCTGTTCGATCATATAACTGCCCCTTGCGAATCAGATAGCCCGCATTTTTTAAGATCTGTTGTGCAGTCAATAAATTCTGCCGATTGAATCCACTGCCATCAGAAACAGGATAGCGCCAATCAGCCAAAATACCTTGTCGCATCACAGGATTGAACTGGGATAAATGGGGCTTTAATATATTCAATTCAGCGGCACTAGGTCGGCCTGTAGCAGCTAAATCGGTATTGTCAAAATAGCTTTGTAAGCGTCGATTTTGATTAAAGAAAAGTGCCTTATTTTGCCATTCAAAATCATAGGCATAGGTCAGTGCCTGACGTAGATAAATATCATTGAGCGGTGCACGGCGGGTATTAAACACCAAGCTTTGAATATCGAGCGGTGTTCCCAGCCGTGCCTTATACTGCTTGATCCAACCAGATTTTACAGCTGGAAAGTTATAAGCCGTCACCCAATTCCGAATATTTTTTTCTTCGTATAAATTGAATTGTCGGGATTTAAATCCTTCAAAACTTACATCCAAATTTCGATAATAGACATATTTGAGTCGATCAAAATTGTAGCGGCCTTTGTTTACTGGTAAATCTTTGCCCCAATAATTAGGACTGCGCTTATAGCTAATACTCCGTCCTGCATCAATTCTGTCGATGATATAAGGCCCTGATCCCACAATCGGTTGAAGTGTGACACGGCTAAAGTCCTTATTTCTCCAATCCAATTTTGAATAGATCGGCAGGCTCGCTACAATCAGGGGCATTTCCACATTATTTTTAGACTTAAAAATAAATTTAACTTGGTGTTTAGATAACACTTCTGTTTTGGCCAAATCAGACAAATACATTTGAAAGCCTAAATTGGCTTTGCTCTGATAAGTATCGAAGGTAAATTTCACATCTTCTGCTGTTACTGCTTGACCATTATTAAATCGCGCTTGAGGATTCAAGTGAAAGATCACGGATTGCAAATGATCTGGATCATAACTGACCTTTTCAGCAAGTAAGGGATACATCACACGTGGCTCATCCAGCGAACGATCCATCAAACTATCAAACAGATAATTGACGCCTTCAGTCGAACTGCCCTTGCCATTCATACTATTTAAATTATCAAATGTCCCCAAACTCGATTGACTCAGAATACCGCCTTTAGGTGCATGGGCATTGGCATAAGGCATTACCTTAAGCTGTGCATATTTAGGTTGCACATGCATCGCCAAATATGGCGTGGTTTGCATCGTCGCAAATGAAATAGGAACAAAAAGGCTTAGTCCCATATAGAAACCAAGCCTTTTTATGAACAGCGTTTGAATCATCTGTAATTACAAGTTAGGCACTTTAATCACATCACCGATGCGTAATTGGGTACTTGGCGTCAAATCATTCATTTCTGCCAATGCACTAGTGTCTAAACCATAACGGCTTGCTAAGCCAATCAAGGTATCACCACGTTTGACTTTGTATTCACTCACTGTTTTAGGAACTGAAATACTTTGACCCCGTTGCAGACTAGCATTGGCTTTCAGATTATTTAAGTCAGCCAATTCACGTCCCGACATTCCAAAACGATTGGCAATACTATTTAAAGATTCGCCAGCCTTTACAGCATATCTTTCAGTATTACGACTTGGTGCTGAAGGCTTAGTCGTTGTTTTGCTGTCATCCACTTTTGCTGTTTCAGCCTTCGGTAGGTCGCCAGTCAATTTGAGCTTTTGACCAATACGAACATTACTGCCACGTGTTAAACCATTTAAACCGGCAACATAATCCAGCTGTAAATTATGACGGCTGGCAATATTGCCTAAGGTATCTCCAGATTTAACCGTATAAACATCAGGTGTAGTTTCTTCTCTCGATTTGCTTGTGTTGCTTGCAGTATTTTTTGCTGGTACATCACCGGTTAATTTCAAACGTTGACCAACACGTACACCCGAGGTTCTTTCTAAACCATTTAGATCGGCAACATAGCTCAGTTGCAGATTATACTTGGCCGCAATCGCATTCAAGCTATCACCCGACTGCACCACATACTGATCAGGTACAGTTGAACCCGCTGGAATCTTTAAGCTTTGACCCAAACGCACACCGCTATTTGACTTCAAATTATTCAGCTCAGCCAACTCGCTCAAGCTAATTTTCGACTTGGTTGCAATACTCGATAAAGTGTCGCCACGCTGTACGGTATAACTTTCAGTTTTATAGCTAGTCGATGCACTGACATTGTCGTATTTCACATTACTCTTCGTTGGCTCAGGTGTATCTTGAGTTGAAGAAACTTCATGCAATGGGACATTGATTTTTTGTCCAACGAATAAGCTGCTGCTGGCGGTTAAACCTGAGGTTAAATCTGCCAGTTCCTGATTCGATAACGCATAACGATCCGCAATCAGTTTTAAATATTCGCCACGCTTCACCGTATATGATTTGGTTGCAACTTTTTGAGTCGTTGTTGCCTTACTGTCAGTCGCACGCGCTGGCTGCTGAGTTGTGCGGGTATTATTCTTTGGCTCAATCAATGTTAATTTTTGTCCAACGAACAAACCATCAGTCACAGACAAATTATTATAATCCGCCAACTGTTTCAGGCTTAAATCAAAGCGTGAAGCCAAATTAGTTAAGCTATCACCAGACTGCACCACATAACTCTCTGGTTTTTCAGCAGCTTTTGGTGCCTCTGGTTTGGCATCATATAAATATAAACTTGCACCAACGAATAAGGTGCCGTTTGGATCAATCTGGTTCCACTGTGCAATATCACGCCAGTTCACACCATTTTTTTGCGCAATGATCGCTAAAGTATCACCAGGCTGTACCACATAGGTGCTGCGCTTGCCTTTCGGTGCAACCACGACCACATCGGTATCGGTTTTGATATATGGCTTACCTTGGTTGCGTTTGGCATCTTCACTATTGGCAGTGGCACTGTCTTCAACCAAGTTCTTTGGATAAGCAAAGCCCTTACTGACTTCTTGACCTTTTTCATCTGCAACCGACTGGCTGGTCTGAATCGCCGTTAATTTGATCTTGCCGTCAAATGGATCGACAATTTCTGTGCCCTTCGGCGCAATCGCTTTGATTTCAGCTACAACCTGATCTCGTTCAGCTTGTGTTGCTTGTGGCTCTAATACTTGAGCCACTGTTTCTTTCTTGCCTTCTTCTTTAATTGCAGCACTAATTTGCTCACGCTCTTTCAAAGAAATTGGCGGTTCAGTCACCACAGGTTTCACATTGGTTGCAGGTGTAATCGCAACAGGAATACGCGGTGCACTCGGCACATCCGCCGCTGCGGCAAATGAAGCTAGAGCATTCGAGCCTCTCGGTGTGCTGACTTTACTGGTATTCGAAATTGATGTCGTTGGACGAGAAGTATTACTCGCCGTTAAATTCGGCGGTGTTACTGTCGATGCACTATTACTTTGGCCTGTACTTGTTGTGGTACGAACCGTGGTTGAAGTACTCAACGGATTGGTATTCATCGGCGGTGGCGTTTTATTACTTGCCCAGAAACCACCAGAGCTGGTTTTACCTGAACGTAATTTTGCATCAATCGAAGGACTGAGATCGGCTGGAATTAAGATACGCATTGGGCTCATTGGATCAACCATTTCGCCTCGATAACCAGGGTTCAATGCATAAAGCTCCGCACGACTTAAACCCGTGATTGAAGCGATTTGATTCAATTCAAGAGGTGCAGCCAAACTGACTTCACGGAAGTGAGGACGGTTAGCAATCGGTGGCAAGCTGACACCATAAGCATTTGGATTCTTAATAATTTGTGCCACAGCCAAGAACCGTGGAACATAGTTCATGGTTTCTTGCGGGAGTTTCAATGACCAATAATCGGTTGGTAAACCTGCAGCGCGGTTGCGGTTAATCGCCTGTTGAATACGCCCTGGTCCCGCATTATAAGCGGCCAGTGCAAGCTCCCACGAACCAAACTGATTATATAAGCTACCAAAGAATTCATATGCTGCACGTGTCGATTCAACAACATCACGACGGCCATCATACAGGCTGGTTTGTTGTAAGCCATAAATTCGGCCCGTACTTGGAATAAACTGCCATAAACCCGCCGCTGCAGCACTACTGGTCGCAGCCGGATCATAGGAACTTTCAATAATTGGCAGTAATGCCAGTTCTGTTGGCATACCACGGCGTTCAGCTTCTTTTACTGTGTGATATAAATAACGGCTGGCACGCGCGCTTAAACGATCTAAATACGGTTGACGAGAAATAAACCAACTACGTTGTGCTTCAATTCGTGAATCCCAATGGTTCAAGTCCATCTTGAATCCAACTGTCATTCGCTTCCACACATCACCGTGTTTCAGAACCAATAGACGATCACCTTCCACAGCACGCATATCTGTTGCTGACAACAAATCTTCAAGCGAATCTAAACTGCTTGCATCGAGATAACCTGAACCCGCCTGCTTAGACGTTGACGCTTTAGTTGATTGAGGGGTTGAAGAACACCCTGTAGTGATTCCCAGCGCAACGAGAGCAGAAGTGAGTACAGTGATTTTGAATAATGATGTTGCAGATGTTTGCGACACCAATGTGCTCGATTTATACATAAAAACTTCCAGTCAACTCACGCTAGTTTATTTCTTAAGTAGGGTCTATTCATGTTTCAAGCATGCATTGCGTTATCGATTAAAAACGACTCAAACAAAGCATAGGACAAAGACAATGGCCGCCCCCTTGTCAGTTCTCATAACGAAGTTTGGGGAAGTTTTAGCCATAACCTGAGCAAGAGCAAAGCACCGTTTTGATCACAGCGCAAGGCAAAATTCTTCTGTCATCTGTGAAACGCCAACAGACCCTAGCCATTGTAGTAAAGCATGTCACTTAGACAAGGCAATAATTTAACGTGATTTGCATGGAAATGTTACAAGAAATTAAAAAAGATGAGTTTTGTAACGTTCAGAATCGGAATTTAGCTTTACAATACAAGACATCGCTCGAAAATGCTAAAATTCTCGATTCTTTGAAGCTCAATCTAGATTGACTTAAATCTTGTGTATTTCTTGTTGGATTGCACATACTCAAATTTTTATTCTGCTTATTGTTCAGGTTCAGATATGTCACAAACAATCACACTTTACGTTGATGGCGCATGCAAAGGTAACCCAGGTCTTGGGGGTTGGGGTGCTTATGTCATTACCGAACAAGGTGAGCATAAACTGTTTGGTGGTGAACCCGAGACAACCAACAATCGTATGGAGCTTCAAGCCGCAATCGAAGGCGTTTCATTCTGCCCTGTTGATGCACATTTAATCATCTGGACTGATTCCAATTATGTCAAACAAGGCATCACTGAATGGATTCACGGTTGGAAAAAGAAAAACTGGAAGGATGTTAAAAATCCAGATTTATGGCAAAAACTTGATGCCGTCTGTGCCAACCGTAATATTGAATGGAACTGGATTAAAGGTCATGCTGGACATGCTGGTAATGAAATGGCAGACCAATTGGCCAACTTAGGTGCTGAACAAACCGCCCAACAACTTAAATCTGCAACACAGGCTAACGCTGATATAAAAAAGCCTGAAGCTGACTGGCTTTTAAATGACCCCTTTGGTTTAGATTTAGATGCTGAGGCTGATGAGATGATTGAAGATACAGACCTTGAAATAGAAGCAGAAAGTGAAGATACCACTGACGACAGTGAAACAACCAATCTAGCCCTAACAACGACAGAAAATCAGCATCCCCACATTGTGATCACCAAAGCAAAACTAGATGTGCAGGGCCCGCGTCAACTGATTCTCGATACTGAAACCACTGGTTTTTACTATCAAGACGGTGACCGTATTATTGAAGTGGGTGCGATTGAAATGATTAATCGTAAGCTTACAGGTAGCTCGATTCATATCTATATTAATCCTGAAAAAGCGGTCGGCGACTCTGAAAATGTCCATGGTATCAGCGATGACTTTTTAAAAGACAAGCCGAAATATGCCGAAATTTCCGATGTTCTGTTTGACTTCCTAAAAGGCGCTGAAATTATCGCGCATAACGCCACCTTCGATATGAACTTCTTAGATATGGAGTTCAAACGCACTGGATTACCTCCACTTTCAGAGGTTTGTGAAGTCACAGATACCTTGGCAATGGCCAAAAATAAGCACCCTGGACAAAAGAATTCTTTGGATGCCTTGGTCCGCCGTTACGAAATTCCAGCGCGAGACCGTACTTTCCATGGTGCATTACTCGATGCTGAAATTTTGGCTGATGTTTATCTTGCCATGACGGGCGGGCAAGTTTCATTTGATATGGATGCCCTTTCACAAACAGAGCAAAACCAAGGTAAAACCACTCGTCAGCGGGTACAAATCGACCTCCCTGTGATCGAGCCATCAGAACATGAATTAAATGAACATGAGACCTGGGTCAAACAATTTGAACAAAAACATGGAGAGCCTTGCCTTTTCGCAAAATAAATTTTCTGCTCAGTGTAAGTTTTTGTATTTCAAGGCTCTAAAGTTAAGTTATATTAAGCCTTAAAGATTTAGACCTCCTAAAAAAGGAGGTCCATGGATATAACAACTTAGGAAAGGTGTAGGTCATATGTCTTACCAAACCTCGATTCATTTCGACCCAACGGCATTATTAATAATAAAAAATGAAATCGACAATTCGATTAAATTGGTAGAAACAGCGGTCAATACCCTTGCCGAAGAACAAGCATTACCATTCGGGATTGATGATGCATTGAACCAGTTTGAACAATGTACACACGTGCTGGCATTAATTGATATGCCGCATTTATCGCAAATTACCCAATACTCTGCTGAATTGATGCGTAAAATTATGGCACAACCCCAGCAGATTCAAACCAGTGATGTGATTGCCCTCAGTGAAGGCACCACCATGCTGAAGCGTTATATTGAATTCATTTGCTTACGTGAAGTCAAAGTTCCACAATTCTTACTCGATACTCTCAATCGTTTAGAGAAAGCATTGGGCAAACCACTCACCAAAGAAGGTCAAACTGTACAACCTTTGCTTGAGTTCATTACACCAAGTTTTAATTTGCCTCAAGCGCCGAGTTTGGAACAATCACAATATATTCATCAGCTGTATAAGCTCTGTTTAAATAAACTTATTCAGCAATCAGAGACTGCGCTTGATCTACAAGGGATCAAATTGGTCGGTGTTTATTTGGCAGGTTTAGCAACAGGTCAACCAAGTCAGCAATACTGGCAACTGGTGAATGTGGGACTGAGCCATATCAATGAGCTCTCTATTACAGAAGCACGTCTTCGCACGCTGATTCAAATTGAAACCAATATTGGTAAATTTTTGCTGCAACCTGCAAGCTTTAAAAATAGTATTGCTGATCTTGCAGACATTCTATGTATCTGCATTAGCCAAGAAGATGATGTATCACACCATATTCGTGAACAACTCAATATTGGCGATGAATTACTCAGTGATACACAGCTACAGGTGTTAAGCCGTCATTTATACGGCCCTGACTATGAAACAGTACACACCATCAGTCAATTGATGACCAATGAAATGGCTCAAATTCGTAATGAAATTGAGTACAACCATCAGAATATGTCGACTGAAAAAACCCAAGAGTTGCAACAAAAGTTAAGCCAGCTCTCAAATGTATTCAAAGTGCTGAATTTAAATGAGGCAGCAAGAGAACTCACTCAGCAAGCGGAAAAACTCAGTCAGCCGAATACCTTAACCGATGCGACTTCAGTGCAACATTTGATGAACAGCATTCTAGCTTCAATGAATTCGATTGGTATTCTGGAGCGTAATTACACCTCAAGCCGTTTACAATTACGTGTCAATAATATGCAGATCTCGCTTGATCGCTTAGATGAAGCGCATAAAGTATTATTGACTGAAACCAAAACCCTGATTGATACCTTAACTCAGACCTTGAGTCTATATATCCAAGACCCAACTGCACATAGTTTGGAAGCTCTGCCAGAGTATCTCAAAGAACTTTCTGGCGCAGCTCTATTTTTGGGAAGTTCAGCACAACAAACTGCTTTATTGGGTGCGGCTCATTTTGCTCAGTACCGCTTGGCTCAAAATCAAGCCTTCGATGCCGAACAAATTAATTGCATCTTAAATGTTGTGGCTGGTTTAGATTTATTGGTGGACAACTTGAAGAATAAGCAACCTGTGTTGCAATCTATGTTTGATGTGGCATTATCTAACAGTCAACAATTACAAACGATAGCCGCATAATGACTCAACGATCACTTGCTTATATTTTTCAACACCAAAAACTGTTAGTCGACCAAAACTTCCAACTTCCTCAAGTTGAGAAATTAGCAAGTGACCTCCCCATCCATCATAATGATCACGTCATTGCACGTGATCTACTGGAAAATGAAGCTATTCCCGAAGGCTATCAACTGATTCCTATTCGGGAATTGATTCAATCTTGGTCCAGCAGTGACTTCCTACAGGCCAGTCGTGCAGTGCAGTTGCTCGAATGGCGTCGTAACCATAAGTTTTGCAGCCATTGTGGCCATGTCACTGAAATTCACCCTAAAGAATATGCCATGGTGTGTCCTGCCTGTGCTTATCATCAATATCCACGTGTACAGCCATGCATTATTACCATTATCACTAAAGGTCAGGATGAAGTCCTGTTGGCTAAATCCGCACACAATAAAAGTAATATGTACGGGTTAATTGCTGGTTTTGTTGAAGTCGGTGAAACTTTAGAAGAAGCTGTACAACGTGAAGCGTTTGAAGAAGTCGGACTGAAACTCAAAAATATTCGTTATATGTCGAGTCAACCGTGGCCCTTTCCAAGTAATCTAATGATTGCCTTTCATGCCGAATATGAATCTGGGGATATTCAGTTACAGCTGGAAGAAATTAGTGATGCACAATTCTTTAAGTTTGACCAACTTCCCGAAATTCCATTTAAAGGCAGTATTGCCCATAGCATGATCATGCAAATGATCGACAATAAAAAAGCATCTTAAACGATGCTTTTTTATTGATTAAGGGTCTAAGGCTTCATCCAAGAAATGTAAGATTGTACGTTTAGTCTTGAAATAATGGCTCATTAAACTTGCCAGTGTCGCAACAATGGTAATATGCCCTGTCTTTGGAATCACGGCGATATGACTATGGTTACCCTTTTCTCTTAACGCCTTATCTAGATCAAAACTATTTTCCTTACCCACCAACTGATCTTGTTCAGCCATCAATAAATAATGCTTAATCTGATTCGGTTCGATAAAGTAATAAGGCATCACTTGCTGATATGACACTTTCTGATCAAAGGCATGCTCAGCTAATGGATCACCTTTGTAGTCAAAATGATAAGGACCCGCCATCCCAACAATCGCACGAATTTTATCTTTGTACTTAAAATTTTGTGAATAGGCTGAGTACACCACTGACATCACATTAAAAGCACCCGCAGAGTGCCCCATCAAAATGATATTATCCGTAGAAATGTTCAATTTGCCTTGATTCAGGCTCAGGTAGTGAATCGCTTGTGCGATATCATCAATAAAGGTCGGAAAGATATGCTCAGGTGCAAGGTGATAATTAATGACCGCAACATCATAGCCTTCACGTGCAAAACTTTCTCCAACAAATAGATAATCTCTTTTATTACCGTGCTGCCAAGAACCGCCATGCACAAACACGATTAACGGTCGTTGCTTCTTCGGGCTTTTGGTTCGATACAGATCCAGACGCTGTCTTGCTTTTAGTCCATAAGCAAGATGCTCTTCCTTCTCAAAGGTATCTTTGGGGGTCAGGTAATTAATCGAATAGCTGGCAAAATCATAAAGGCGAAACTCCTGATAAAGCGTTTTCGCCTTGATTACATTTTCTTGTACTTGTTGGATAAGTTGCTTCATAAATTAAGGATTAGTTGGGGTAATAGTCGCAGGGTCCGCCTGATCTGGATCAATTGCAACAGGTGTTTCAACTAAAGGCTGTGTTGTTGCTGTTCCGACCATCGGCGCTGCCGCGGTTGAACTTGCTACAGTGCCTGAAGGTTGATCCACATTGTCAATGAGCGTCACAATTTTAGTCACATTTCCAACTTTTTGTAAGACGTCATCTAAATCTCTTGATTCAGCAGTATTTAAACGCCCCATCACATACAAAACACCATTTTCCGTATGTACAAGCACTTTACTATCAGACACAACCGGTGCTTTCATCAGCAAACCACGGGTATTCGCCGTAACGGTAGCATCTTGCATGATGGTGTTATAGCCCACTTTATCACCCACCGTAATGTAGTTATGTACGGCCTTCACATCCGACATTGAACGCAAATTATCTTCAGCCAGTTGTTTTAAATATGGATCAGGAACTTGTCCTGTCAATAAAACATTGCTATGGAAACTTTCAATGTTGATACGTGACTGTTTGAAACGATGGTCTAATTTATATAAATTAATATTTGCAGTGCGTTTGATTGAAGAATCAATAAAAATCTGCCCTAAACTACGTTCACCACTATTCGTTCCAACGGGTGAAGTGCCTGTACCACCAGAAATAAAACTTGCACATCCCGATAAACTTGCAGCGCAAAGCAACGTAATCGATAAACGTTTTAACACTTGGCAAGACTCCCTATCTACAAACAAATTTGTTCAATTTTCAATATTTAGCTTTACATGAGATCGATCAATCAATCTAAAGTAAATGCATGTTCAATCCATTGCTGATCATACTGCAATTTTGAAAAATCTGGTTGTACTGTTTTTGCAATTTTCTGTGGAAAATCAAAACAAATCACATCAAAACGACAATCAAACTCATCATAATATGGAGATTTCTGTAAAAAGCATTGTGCTGTCTTAATAATTTTACGCTGCTGGGCAAGCGAAATCACTTCACAGGCCTCTGCATAACTCCCCATTGATCGAGCTTTAACCTCGACAAAAACCAGTTGCTTATCGCGCTTTACGATTAAATCTATTTCACCATAACGTGAATGATAATTTCGTTCGATACATTCATATTGCTTCGATTGCAAAAGAGCAAGTGCTGCCTGCTCAGCCCATTGCCCTAAATCTTGCCGATGTTGTGACATACCTGCCCAATCTTATTTTAACAGTTGAATCCCTTTTTTCTGCTGTTGATAGCAATAAGGTTGACGATAAACCTTGCCATCTTTGACATTAATTGCTCCAGTGCGACCTTCAAAAGAAAAATGACGATCTGGGCTATTTAAGAACTGCTGACCAATACTCCACGCATCACCACCAAAGGCCAATAAACGTTGAAACGCCATATTTTCAGGTTGTTCTTTATAAGCACTGATTAAATCTGCCCATTGTCCATTATATAAGGCAGGTGTATCACAGAAACTCAGCCCCATCGGAATGCTCTTGTCTTGTTCAATACTCAAGGCGGTGGCGTAGATATTTTTTTCAGGCAATGGGCCTAATTGTTCTAACCACTGTTGATCGCCCAAGAGCAACAACCCTTCTCTACGTGCCAGTTTTTTAGGCAGTTCATTGACCACATGGATATCTGAGCCAAACTCAGACATCAATGCCATCATAAATAATTCTGTCGCTGACTCAGTTCCAGCTTGGCGTAACACCAATAAGCTTTTAATTTTATCTTTCTTGAGTAGTTGATTCAGTGCAACCGCATCATGCTGCTTGGCCAAACTGAATTGCCAGACGTTGGTGGTCTGGCTATTCACATCGTTCAATGCAAGTACTGGGATTGCTGGGTTTAGTTGCATCACGGTTTCAATTTCAGGTCGTGCCAATGGCCCAACAATCAGTCGAGTCTTGTTATTGACCCTTTTCTTGAAAATCGTATCGATGTTGTTTTTGGCAGAATCTACAAAAATGATTTTTTCTTTACTGCCAGATGCTGTATAAGCACTCAAGAAACCACGTTTGATGCTTTGACCCGCTCGCGCCATCGTACCTGATTCGGGTAGAATCACCAGTACGTCCGCATAAACTGGGCTCATACATGCTGCCAAACATAATAGCAGCCAATATTTTTTGTAATACATTAGGGAGTTACCTTTTATGAGTGCTCAATTATTTGTTGTAGCAACCCCGATTGGGCACTTAGATGACATGACCTTTCGTGCAATTGATATTTTAAAATCCGTATCAGTGGTTGCCGCAGAAGACACTCGTCAATCTGCTCAATTATTCAAGCACTATAATATCTCAACTCCACTCACAGCGTGTCATGATCACAACGAAAGTAACAAAATTGATCAACTTCTCCAAAAAATGCTCAATGGTGAGAATATTGCCCTCATTAGTGATGCCGGTACGCCGCTGATTAGTGACCCTGGCTTTAAATTGGTTCGCGCAGCACAAGAACGTGGCATTCGTGTGATTCCAGTTCCTGGTGCTTGTGCTGCAATTGCAGCCTTGAGTGCGGTTGGCTTACCAAGTGATCGTTTTAGTTTTGAAGGCTTTTTGCCCTCAAAAGCATCGCAACGTATCAGCCAGCTTGAAAAACTAAAAGATGAAACTCAAACCCTGATTTTTTATGAAGCACCGCATCGTATTCTGGCCTGTATCAAAGATATGGCACAGGTTTTTGGTGAAGATCGTCCTGTCGGTTTTGCCCGTGAAATTACCAAGACCTTTGAGACCATCAAGAAAATGACCTTAAAAGAATTGGTCACATTGATTGAAAATGATCACAACCAAGAAAAAGGTGAGATCGTGGTGGTAGTCGGCGGTGCTTCTGCCGAAAAAGACATGGAACAAGATAAACTGGATGCGTTGTTAAAACGCCTATTACAGGATTTATCTGTTAAAGCAGCATCACAATTGGCTGCTGATTTGACCGGAATAAAAAAGAAAATCGCTTATCAGCGGGCTTTGGAACTCACTCAACACGATCAATAAAACATAAAGGGGAGATTACAAAAATCTCCCCTTTATCATTTAAATATGAAATAACGATACGCTGTTTTAAGCCTTAGTCATGAGATTTGCTTGATCCATTTTTCTCTCTGCCCTTGCCTGCTTAATCACACTCAAACCAGAAGTAACGCCTAAATACGCAATAATGAAGGCCACAAACAGATCAGGGAACATCGTACCTGTTCCAAATACACCGATCGCTGCGATAATGATCGCGATATTGGCAATCGCATCATTACGACTACATAACCATACTGAACGCATGTTGGCATCCCCATCGCGGAATGCATAGAGCATCAATGCCGAGACGACATTGACAGCCAATGCCAATACACCAATTGCGCCCATCAGCATTGGCTCAGGTGTTACACCTAGCCACCATGACCAAATCACTTTCATAATCACAAAAATACCAAAGGCAGCCATGGTGACTCCTTTGACTAAGGCTGCGGTCGCTCGCCAGTACAGAGTCATGGACAATACAGCCAAAGAGATGGCATAGTTTGCTGCATCACCTGCAAAGTCTAATGCATCTGCCCAGAGTGATACTGAACGTGCATGCGATCCACCAATAATTTCGACAAAGAACATCGTTGCGTTGAGGATCAAAGCAATCCACAACGCCTTTCTAAACTTTGGACTAATCTTTTGTGTTGGTGAACATGTTGTGTTGCAACCACATCCTGCCATGACTTTTCTCACTGAATCTTTTATAGTGATTTAAAACCCTAGAGTAACTCCAGAGTCAAGCATGATCAGTTTTAGCATTGGACAATTGGCAAAAAAATCAGGTGTGTCTATTGATACGATTCGGTATTACGAAAAAATTGGGTTGTTAGAAAAAGCTCAACGAACAGCGGGTAATTACCGTCATTATTCGGAACAAATGCTTTCAGAATTGCTATTTTTAAAGCATTGTCGGGAACTTGGCATCACTTTGCAGGATATTCAAAAACTCAAAGATTTATCAACCAATCCAAACCAGACCTGTATGCAAGTCGATCATTTGATTGACCAATATCTTGCTGAAGTTTCCCAGAAGATTAAAAATCTAGAACATCTCAAACAGGATCTGAGCCATTTAAAACAGCAATGCTCTCAACATCGCACTATTGAACAGTGTGGTATTTTAAAAGAGTTACACCAACCCCTTGAGTGTGAACATGAATCACACCAACATAAAAAAGCACCACAACCGTGATGCTTTTTTATGTCAATTCAGACTTAATCTTGATGCTCACCTGGCGGAACTTCAGTAATGCGCCCACCACGTGCAAGAAACGCAGCCACTTCATCTTCTAAAGCTTGGCGTTGTTTCTGCTTCGCAGTTACGGTTAAAGTTTCCGCTTCAGCAAGATCAGCGTCATTGGCGCTCGACTCTTCACTCTCTGCACCACTTTCTGCCGCTTTCGCCTCTTCGTCGTCTACAGCAGAATCTTCTGTGTTTTCGTCGTAATCATTCATTTCCGTCATCTTCATCTCCCCACAATGACTCAACTCTCATCATCGCTATTTGGCCATCAGAACTAGGTGAAATTTAGCAAGCTCTTCAGATTTAGCAAAGCACAATATTGATTAAAACGTACTTTTTATGACCAAATTCACTCTGATTTATAAATGATTGTTTAAAAAATATCTACTATTTTTTAGCAAACATAGCGTGTCTGCTGTAAAGCACCCAAACCATTGGCTTGCTGCATAAAGCGATCTTTAAACCACTCAAATTGTTCAACCTGTTTTAGTCCAAAATTTCGGGCCCAAACAAAGGGAAATAATTCCGAACTTTCCAACCAGCCAATCGCAGACATACTGTGCATCATGGCATCATTCTGGCCCTTACGCAGGTGCTCATAACGTAATAAGGTTTGCTCGTTGGCCCAGACGCCACGGTTTAAATCGTGTAATAGCACATCGCAAAGTACCGCCGCATCTAGACAACCAATATTCACACCTTGCCCCGCTAAAGGATGAATCACATGGGCAGCATCACCAATCAATGCCAAGCCTGACTTGATATAGCGCTGTGCAGCACGTGCTTTCAGTGGGAACTGCGCTCTGGAACGAACCTCAACCACCTCTCCCAACATTTGCAGGCTTTCTTGGGTCAGTAAGCGCATAAAGTCTTGATCATTTAATGCCGAATATTCATCGGCATAATCATCAGGTAAAGTCCAAACAATCGATTGCCAATAACCGTTCTCCTGCGCATTCAGACTGGCCATTGGTAAATACGCCAATGGGCCTGTCGGCAAGAAAATTTGGCGTGCCACATAGTGATTCGGCTGGGTGGTTTTAATCGCACAGCTGATCGCGGCTTGCTTATAATCTAAGACATCTAGATCAATATACGCTTGCTCACGTACAAAAGAGTTCGCACCATCTGCACCAATGAGCAACTTGGTTTTTAGTGTTGTGCCATCCGCCAATTGAATCGACCAACCTTGTGGAATCTGTTCGATCCGAATGACTTTGACTTGAGTGCGATAGTCTTTGAGTTGTTGCAGCATTTTTTGTTGAATCGCCACATTCAAAACACTCGGCTCAACCATTGAACCTAAAGCCTGATCTGATTGAGGTTGCTGTTCAGATGCATGACCAAAATTAATTTCGCCATAGCCATTTTTATTCCAGACTTGCATACCTGAATAGGGCATTTGACGCGCTAAATCATCCCAAACATCGACTGTTTTAAGTAGGTGAATCGTCGCCTGACTCAGTGCCAATACTCGAGGATTCATTACAGCCAATGTCTTTTCTTGATCTAGCACAGGTGCAGCATCCAATACCGTCGCTTGTACACCGCCTTGGGCCAATAATAAAGCGGTTAATCCACCGACTAAACCACCACCTACAATCACAACATCTAACAGCTCACTCATGCTTTTAGTCCCATTGCATAGTTGGCAACCAAAGGCTTAACCCCAGGAATCACATCAAATGCGATCAGTCCTGTATTACGTAATAATTTGAGAATTGGATTTTGATTACTAAAACCACGTACCACTGAATCACAGAACTTAATCACCCGTTGCTGATCTTTTAAACGGGATTGCTCGTAAGCCAATAAATTTTCAGGCGCACCAATATCATCGGACTTTACCAATTGTTCCATCAAGAAACGAACCAACACATCTGCATCACGCAAACACAAGTTAAAACCTTGCCCTGCCACTGGGTGAATGGTATGTGCGGCATTACCCATTAGCACTACACGACCAACCGCCTGCTTATGTGCCAAAACCTGAGCCAATGGATAGCTAAAGCGCTTGCCTGTTTTCTCAAATTTCCCCGCACGATCACCATAGGTTTCCTGTAAGGCATCAAGAAAGTGCTGATCATTTTCTTCACCTAACCATTCTGCTTCAGTGCCTTTCTTCACAGGCCATACCACTGAACGGCGGTATTCGCCTGGTAATGGTAACAATGCCAATGGCCCCAATGCGCTAAAACGTTCAAAGCCAACGTGCTGGTGCGGCTTAGAAGTCTGTACGGTAGTCACAATCGCGACTTGGTCGTAATCATGCTCATCCACCCCGACGCCAATGGCTTGTCGGCAGAATGAATCACGACCATCAGCCGCAATCACTAACTTGGACTTTAAGGAATGGATATATTCACCATTACGCATGGCTTCAATTTGGACTTGATCTGCATCTTGTGTCAGTGAAGTCACTTGCACCCCATCAATCAACTCAATCAATGGCTGTTGACGTACTTGGGTCAGTAATACACGTCCCAGCCATGCGTTCTCAATCACTTGTCCAAAGCTTTCTACTTTTTCTTGTTTTGCGACTAAACGCGCCTTACCAAAACTGCCCTGCTCGGTAATATGCACTTGCAGAATTGGGGTGGCATGTTGCTGTAAGGCTTCCCACAAACCTAACTTTTGGTAAATCTGTACGCTACGGCGTGACAATGCGGTGTTCCGTGCATCAAAGCTGGAATGATAAGGCGCAACATTTTCGTCATCGAAATTCGGATATTTCACAGCTTCTAATAACTTTACTGCGATATTAGATTTTGCCAACATTAAAGCAAGGCTGAGTCCAACCATACCTCCACCGACAATGATGACTTGTTGCTGCATAATATTATTCCTTATCAGTTTTTCATAACTTGATGTTTCGGGACTATCTTACTCTAACTTAAATCAGGAAGGGAATTTGTACTTTGTTTGGTCTATGTTTTTATATCAATAAGATGTATTAAATGTGGTCATTATTAGAATCATTAATAATTAAAAAAACACCCCATCAAAAGACGTTCTTTTGATCATACTTAGCAATTTTATTCAGACAATCCATTGATAAGAGATTCTCTATAGGACTGATCCTTTTCATTCCAATATACAAAGCCATGTTTTAGATCAAGATTGAAAAAGGATTCATTATAATCTTTATCTAAATCATATTGTTCTTCATCATCTCGACCGAAAATTTTTATTCTTATTTGTTCTTCTCGCATATTCAAGCGACCTTGATGAAGAGCAATAGCTGTGAATGACTCTACTTCACGCATCTTGTATTGTTTAGTGAACGGCAACTGGTAAAGGTGACTTAAGCTATTTAATAAATTATCACTCTCTCTACCCGACCGAGATAAAATGACTCCTCGATGATAAACATGCTCTTTAATAATATGCATTTCATGATCAATACCGCCTTCCATGCTTTTAACTACTTCAGCATTTAACCCTACGTACTCTCCATTAAATGAGCTGAGCATATGAAATTGATAACTTGATTCAGTTTCAATCAAATTCTCTATCCGAAAGACACAATCAATAAACCCATCCTCACTAAACTGAGTGAGATAGGGTCTTCCTTCTAAATCCATCTTCATATTTTTACCTTGTCTCACCATGCGTTATACAGATGAGACATAAGAAATAAACAAGCTAATAAAATGAGGAATTAATTAATGACTTGCCATCAAGCTTTCAATATCTTCAACAGTTTTAACCACATTTTTGGTTAGAACCAATGGACCATTTTCAGTCACGACAATATCGTCTTCGATACGAATGCCGATACCCCGCCATTTTGCATCGACGGTTTCATCATCAGGTGCAACATATAAACCTGGTTCAACGGTCACCACCATACCCGTCTCATAAGCACGCCAATCTTCACCAGTTTTATAGGCACCCACATCATGTACATCCATACCAAGCCAATGCCCTGTGCCATGCATAAAGAATTGACGGAAGGCTTCGCTTTCAACCAGCTCATCTACATTGCCACTCAGCAAGCCAAGATCAACCAGACCCTGAGTTAAAATCTTGACAGCTACTTCATGCGGATATTTATAATGATTGCCAATACGGGTTGCATCAATCGCAGCGAGCTGCGCTTCTAAAACCACATTATAAAGTGCTTTTTGCTCAGGACTAAACTTGCCATTTACAGGGAACGTACGGGTAATATCCGATGCATAAAACTCGTATTCACATGCCGCATCAATTAAAACTAAATCACCGTCTTTTAAAGGCTTGTTATTTTCAACATAATGCAAAATACAGGCATTTTCACCGCCACCAACAATACTGTTATACGATGGCACACAGCCGTTTTTACCAAAGATATAATTGAGTTCCGCTTCTAGCGCGTATTCCATCATCTCAGGTTTGACCGATTGCATCGCACGGGTATGCGCTTCAGCACTGATATTGGCTGCGATCTGCATCAACTCAATTTCTTGTGTTGATTTTTTCAAGCGCATTTCATCAACAAGACGATCTAACTGAACCACTTCTGCTGGTGCAGCACCACCACGACGTTGTTGCGCATCCGCTTTTTGAATCCATTGACTAACACGTGCATCAAATTCAGCATTTTGGCCGATACGATAGTAAAGACGCTGTTTATTTAATAACTTGTCGATAATTTCTTCATCGAGCAGATCAATTGCATAAGCTTCATCTGCATCATAGATTTCAATCGCCCCGTCAATTCCGGCACGATAACCATTCCAGATTTCCATCTCGCGATTACGTTCGCGGCAGAATAAGCTATAGCTATATTCCTCACCTTCTTCAAAGGTTTCGATCACGGCAACAGCTTCTGGTTCGGCAAATCCAGTCAGATAATAAAAACTACTGTCTGCACGATATTTATAGTCCGCATCGCGGTTACGATACATTTCTGCTCGAGTCGCAATAATTGCAATGCTATTGCTGCCTATTTGTTTAGCAAGAAGATCACGACGTTGTTTAAAATCGGCTTGACTTAATTTCATATTGTCCTTCTGATGAAGATGAATGATTGTAAGTATCTTTATTTATAAGAGCTTAAGGCACCGCCCGAGTTAACTCGGGCGATGTGGGGTAAACATTTCTACAACCGTTTGCGGATCTGCTGCTTGATTGTCTTGATTTCTGCTTTTGGCGTGAAAGTTTTGCAATAAAGAACTTTCAGCAACAGGAATCTTGGTGCGGCCAATCGATAAACTCACGGGAATCAAGCGTACAAACTCATAGAGTTCCTGATAGCTTTCTTCGCCTTCTTCATCATTATCCGAGTCTTCAAACTCAACAGCTGCAACATCTTGTAAATGTTCAATCAGCTCTTGTTCTTCACCACGAAGATGGCCAGAAGCTAGGCCAAAACCGAGGACTACGCCTGCGCACCAGTCCGCCAAGGCTTGCACACGATCTGCCAGTAAATGGCTATCATCTGGAAGCATAGGCAAGTAATCTAATTCGTCATCAGATAAAGCATGAGCAACATCTTCCGCTTCATCAGTCAGACTTTCCAATGCCTCTGCTTGTAAAGCAGGCACATTAAGGGTGTTTAAAATTTGTGACCATTCATCTGAGGTCGGCGCTTGTGTCACACAAACGATACCTGTTAGTAAACCGTGTAACTCACTTGGACTTGAAATTTCTTCAATCCCATCAAAATGGGCATTCCATTCCGTCCAACCTGAAATATCGTCTTGCATTCGTTTATCCAATCTCTATACTGCTGTATATATTACCTTTGATTGCAACTCTGTGCGACCTTCGTTATGTTAGAACAATTACAGCGTCTACAAGCGCATATTGGTGTTTTAAAAACACGCTTACATCACTTGGAGCGAGAAAACTCATCGCTCACCGAAGCTAAGCAATTAGCTGAAACTGACCATCATGCACAAGTTGTGCAGAAAAATAGCATCATCACGCAAAAGCAGGAAGAAGTTGATAACTTAACTGAACAACTGACTCAGTTACAAGATCAATTTAAACAACTGAATCAAGATGCAACAACTCTAGCGGAGCGTTATAGCCGTTTAGAGAAAAGCACCACTGATTTGAAAAACCGCTTCCAAGAAATTTTGGCTGAGCGCAATGATTTACGTGTGAATAAAGAAAAATTACAAGCACAGCAACGTCATAGCCAGCAAGAGATTCAGGATTTACAGCAAGATCGTGATCGTCTGTTGCAGAAAAATGAACTGGCTAAATCTAAAGTTGAAGCCATTATTCAGCGTCTGTCAATTTTAGGTACTGCACAAGATCAACATGCACAAGAAATTCAGCAACTCGCGCATCCGAATGCTGAAACTCAAGAGGAGACCTGATCATGAGTGAACCTATTGTTGTTGAGCTTCGCTTGATTGAACAGACCTTCCGTTTGAACACCACAGAAGATAAGCGTGAAGAGTTAGAACGTGCGGCTGAATTGTTAAATCAAAAATTTCACGATATGCGCCGCACTGCCCCACGTGTTGAACATAATAAACTGGTGATTATGGTGGCATTGCAAATGGCTCAAGAAGTGTTTAGCTTAAATAAATCTTTGCAGCAGTATGCCCATTGTGAACGTCTTTTAGAAACCATGCTTGAAGATGTAGAACAAAACATCTAACTCTGGAAAGCCTGAAATATAAATTTCAGGCTTTTTTTAGCGCCATAGTACATACACCAGCCTTCTTTTCCGCCTTTATCTCATCGTCATTTTTATCATTTACTCAAATTCGCCTGAATTGAATTCCCGCTCTCAAGTCAATTCATCTATTTGTTTATTATTTAATATTCAGAAAAACAGCAATCACCCATCCATTTTTTTGCCTAAACCACCACTCAAACAGGCACGCATATTATTAATTTAAGCTTATAAATAAATTTAGTAGCGTCATTACATCGAGGTGTCAATTCCTATAAGAAAATGCGCCACTAGATCAAGCACCATGATTTATCAGATTTACTAAAATGCTACTAAGTATAATACGTACAGTACTCCTTTCTAAAAATTACGCCTATATACAGAAGATCGATTTCTTCAAAATTTTTGTCAATTCAATTACTTCAATTGAATGTTTCAACTATAAACTTAAACTTACAAATTTCTCTATTTCTCCCTCTTGAGATGACCTTCATTTTTACTATAATTAAATCATCTCTGAGGTGTACGCCAGCTGGTCTGACTCCCCTGAGCCGTGAATTATTTCCGAATTGGAAAGCGTTTTTAAATATTGAGCGTGTATGCCTACCCTGAGTAGGAAACCCAGATGATATATAGCGCTTTCCACCTTGAACCTTAGTGTTCAAGGGTAAAGACATGCAGCGGCATTTTGGAGACCCATTTTATTTCAACAAATAATTGATCTCGCTTTAGATTTTATAATTCTATTAAACTTAATTTTCTAATTGTTAGTAAAACATACAAATCTCAATACTTTCCTCTTGTGGTCGGTGTTGATTTAACTATAATAGAAAACATCTCTAGGGTGTTCGCCAGTACGTCTATTCCCCTGCCGATACTTAAATTTATGGATGTGTTCTGTGTATTTTGAGTGTATGCCTACCTCGAGTAGGAAACCCAGTAAGTATGCGTCACCTCCACCTTGAACTCATCGGGTTCAGGGTAACGACCATGCAGCGGCATCTCTGGAGTACTTTTTTTACAATAAAAACAATATAGAAGTTGTTGTATTCAGATCCCATAAGTTTTATATCATCAAATATTCCTCAACTCTTTAAAATCGTATAAGAATTTTATTATTATAGTTATTGAATCAAATTACTGTTCAAACATAAACATCATTCTCCTAATCTATTAGGAATATTGACTTCAGCTTTATCTATAAACGATAAGGTCAGAGCAAAAAGCAATATGCTAGACTATACCTATATATATTCTTTTGAATAAAATCTTTCGTAATTTATTAAAAACATATTTTGAGTACAACGAATGACAGCGTGGCAACGACTAGGTATTGAACCAACAGATAATCAGAGGGAAATTAAGAAAGCCTATGCAAAACAACTTAAATTAATCGATCAAGATACTCAACCTGAAGAATTTATTCGCCTTAGAGAGGCTTTAGAAACTGCACAATTTGAAGCAGCATATGTATTCTATGAAGATGATGAAGTAAACGATATTTTTGAGCCTGATTTAGAGAAATATGCCTCTGAAAATAGTGAGGTCTCTCCTAATGCGGATGAATTACAACTCGAAGAATCTTTAAAAAATCTAGAACATCATATTTCAACACAGGATATAAATTTTGATATCCGGAATGAATTGCTTCAATTTCATCACCAAATTCAAAACATTGCAGACCCGAATACCAGCATAACTTATAGCAATAAAGTACAAAATCTATTAAAGCAATATGATCTCGATGACTTTCTTTATATCTTTTCTGATCATGAGCCTCAAACTAATATCGCGCTCGACCTCTATAATGACGAGACAATAACTTCTCAAACAGTTCAAGAAATTCCCCTTGAGTCTGATCATAGCATCGTAGCCGAACCAATTTTCATAACCCTCAACGAAGTAACAGATTCACTTTGGAATAAAGATATTAGTGATTCAACTTTCGAAAAATTTAAATATCTACTGAATCAGCAATTTGATATCCCTCTTCATCAACAAATTCAAATTAAGGATCAGTTAATCGCGCCTTTAGCAGAAATAGACAGCAATAATTTACAACCTGAATATTTTCGTTTTCTTGAACTCTGGCACGAAAGTTATCCTGACGATATCCATCAATATGATCAATCGTATTACTCCTCTCTTTTGCAAGAAAAGCTGAATGATTATTTGTCAAAATACTCGATCTTAAAGCAATTAAAACCTGAGCAATATCTTGCATTGCAAGCATTAACTGGAGAACAAAAGCTACAACCTTTTAAAATGATTAATTTACAAAATCATCTCCATAAGATATACACAAATCACACAACAACCGAAATTTTAAATCAACTTCAAATTTCAAGTACTCAAAACAACCCCAATTTTGTATTCTTAAAAAGCTTAAGTGAAATCAAAAAATTTAACCTTATTAATCTTATTTTTTCAATTGGCACATTTTATTTTGCATCGCTACTACTTGAAATAACGCCCAAAGCAGGAATAGTTATATGTATTAGCTTGGTTACTATTGCCTTATTTATTTGTATTTTACAACCTATTCTTCATGCCAAAATTCTAGGTCGCCCCGATCAAGAAGAAACACTCATACGTTTAAGTAAAATTTGGTTTTTAAGTGGATTTATTCTTTGTATTGCAACACCTTGGTTTGCAGAAAGTCTACACCAGCTTTTAAGTTATACTTGGCTTGTATTCTCAGTCCTCCTAATTGGTGCATTAAAATTAAATGCAGCACCACATCACAATAACCTGTTACAAAGTGCTGATTCTCAATTTGATCATTGGATTATAAATCTTGGTTTAATCGCGATTTGCATCGGCTTTTTCTTTGCAATCCTATCACTTGCAAAACCTGATCATTCATGGTTAGCAGTTTACAGTCTCATTCCTATCAGTCTATTATTACTTCCCGACTCATTCCGCCCCTTATTTTCGATCTTTGGCTATAATAAAGAGAATGACAATTTAACAGAAAATCAAATCTATTTTAAAAGTATAATGATTATCTTGTTTAGACTTACTTGGGTATTAGCTATTGGCTATTTCTTAATATCTGAGAATAATCAGCCCTTCATATATGCAAGTGGTCTTATTCTCACAAGTTTGCTTTTTGTTGGTATGAGTACAAAAAAAATCTCACAACTGATTCGGTATCTAGCTTTCACAGCCACATTTTTTACGATCATTATATTATTTATTGGATTAGATGCAGTTAAATATTTTTTAGCTAAAATTTAATTTAGATAAGCAACACATATCTTTCATGCCCCTTCTGATTTCCAAGAATCAAAAGGGGCTAAATGTTTTAATATTCTTCAAACAAGCTCAAATCTTCAACTTCATTTAAGAAAGCTTCAAAATATTGACGAGCCTCACGAATCTGCCTTTCCTCTTGCAAATTCAAGACATGGTTAAATTGCTGCGTTCGCTCTCCAATCTGTAAGCGAATATCCCCAGTATATTCACTAAATAAACGCTCTGCACGTAATAACAAACTCTTATTCATTAGATTATCACGTGGATGAATTTTTAATTCCTGTAACTGTACGCGGGCCTGTTCAATCTGCTCGGCACTCATCACACTTTGATGATTAACCACTACTTTTTGAAGTTTTTCCCCTGTAGCAGGCACCTCTACATCGACATCTAGAATCCCGTTGGGATTATAAGAAAAACGGACATCTATCGACAATTGATCATCATTTGGTGGTAAAGGAACTTTTAACTCACCTAAAAACACGTTTTCTTTACACAGCCTGTGCTCACCCTGATAAATTCGAACCACAATTTCTCGTTGTCCCTTATGCATCGCAGTATACGTATTTACTTTACTGGCTGGGATTACTGTATTACGTTCTAAAACTGGTGAAAACTGATCATCGGCTCCTACAGCTAGCCCTAAGCTAAACGGACATACATCAGTCAATACAACTTCTTTGAGAGATAAATCCTTCGCTTTTAAACCTGCTTGAACACAGGCACCACGTACGATTGCTTCATCTGGTTGAATACTTGTTGAAGGAAAACGTCCAAATAGCTTTGTCACCATTTTACGCACAACAGGAATACGCGTAGCCCCTCCAACCATAATAATTTGGTCAACTTGTTGAGGTAAAATTCGCGCATCTCTTAAAGCTCGTTCTAATGGGCGACGTAAACGGAGTAATAAGGGCTCTGCCCAATGAGCAAATTCTTCTTGGGTAATTTCAAGTATTGCCTCTTGTTCTTTCCATTTGAAAGAAAACTGTGCTTTTGCTTCCTTGCTTAAAACATGCAAGCAATATTGGGCTTTAGCTCTTAGTGCAATTTCAATATCGAGTGGAATTGTATGTTCTGTAAAACCAAACACAGAAGCATGTTGTTTCCAATATTGTTTCATTAGGAGTTGAACGAAATCATCTCCCCCTAAATAGTTATCTCCAGCACTTGCGCGAACCTCAATAATCCCATCAAATAACTCAACGATTGAGACATCAAATGTCCCACCGCCTAAATCAAAAATAAGAAAACAGCTATCTTCCGTTTGCCCCAAACCATACGCTAAAGCAGCAGCTGTAGGTTCATTGATTAAACGACTTACTTTTAAGCCAGCAAGTTCAGCTGCCGAGATGGTTGCTTGACGCTGGATATCATTAAAGTAAGCAGGAACTGTAATAACCGCCTCATCTACTTCACATTGTAATAATTGCTCAGCATCTTGTTTTAAAGACTTAAGAATTAAAGAAGATAATTCAACCGCGCTAAAACTTTGATGGCCTAGTTTCAATCGTTTAGATGTGCCCATTAAACGCTTAAAACTGGTTAATACCTCTTGCCCACTTCCTCTAAGTTCTAATGCAGCCTGACCGATCAATATTCGACCTTGCTCATCCATTGCAATCGCAGACGGTGTCAATTTCACCCCATAAGGGTTTTCGATTAATTTTGATTGACCATTTTCAAAAATACCAACAAGTGAATTACTTGTACCTAGATCTATTGCAATTAAAGGTTTAAATTCTGTCATTTTTTATCAATAGTTTAAAAATATTAAATTTTAGACAATATTTTAATTCATATCTGAACAATTAGCGAGTTTTACAACAAATAGAAAAAAATCCCCTAATACATTAGAGGATCATCGTATTTTAGCAGCACGTTATCTAAAAATTATTCATCTTTCAAAGCACATTCATAGTTGCTTGGGTCTTGTGAACAACGAACTTGTTTCAACAACTTCATCATATCTTTATCGTAAAAGCCTTCCTTGGTCATTTGAATGCGTGCTTCGCGCATCAATCGAACATAACCAGGCTTATCACTTTCGTTTAACTTCAACCAAAATTTGTCTGGAATTTTTGCTTCAATCTTGTCAACAAATTCAAAAGCAGGATCTAACTGTTTTGAAATAACTTCTCGTGCGATTGAGCCCATCCCTGCTGGGAATTTATTACGATGCATAATCAGCGTCCCTGTCACTTGAATGACAGGAAATTTAATAATACCACCAACGGCTTTTCCTGATTTATCAGTCATGCCTTTTTGCAATTCTAGCGGTTCAAATAAAATGGCTGGACCTGCCATGATATCCACTTCTTTATTATTAAATTTACCACCCACTGTCACCAAATCAACTGACACAGGTTGTGCCCCCACATTTTGTACCAGTTTCTTTTGAGTTTCATCAAATTGGAACACCGCAACTTTCTTGCCTGCTGCTTTAGCCAAAGTATTTATATTACGATCCGTGACCATAATATAGGCTGCACCGAGGGGTACAATCCCAACCACCTCATAATCTTTGTTTACCATCTTTTCATCAAACTTTGGATTGGCCAAAACTTGAATCACAGAACTTAGTTGTTTATAGGTCTGCAAGGCGCCAATTGCATCCACACTGCCCACGAACTTATTAAACTGTTTTGCGCGCAGATTGCTAATCCCTGCACCATCACAACGTTTACTACGGAAATCTTCGGTCAACACAGCTTCATTGGTATACACTTTCAGATTCACCAACGTGGACGCCTGTTTTTTCAATTTTGGATAATCAAAATCTAATTTAAATTGCAAATGTGAAGGACGTGTCACATTCATATTAACGCCAAATTGCTTGGCAACACGGACGATACTTGGAATTTCAGTAATATAACTGGTGGCCTGCTCAAAGGCTTCGCTATGTTCGCCATTCGGAGAGAACACACAGAGAGTGACTTGTTTTGGAATCTGTTGCCACGTTTTGGGATCATTCAATAATTGCTTAACTTTATTTTGTGAATGAGGAGAGAGACTTAAATCCAGTTTACCTTCAGGTGCTGCATAGCTTGTATTCACCATACCCCATGATGAAGCTAGCACACAGGACAAAAGTACAGGTTTTAAAAACTGTGTGAATTTATTATTTTGCATTGTTTGATCCATCCTTAGCGAGAGCGAGCTATTTCCCAATAGTCTTTATTCAATGTAAGAATAACGCATAGAAATAGAATTGACTGATTTTATTTGGATGGTGTCAATTCGGTCAAAGTTAGAACCATTACTCATTTTATAAAAATGAATAGCCCCATAAGATACAAACATATATTTCAACAAGCATTTGAATAATCTATATTTTTAATACTCTTTAATCATTTAAATGCTTGTTATTCTGCTCTTAAATAAATGACCAAATCACGTTTTCATCTTGTCGCTTTAATAGAAAACTGGTTTGATGATCATCCTCAACCACAATATGTTGATTCGAAATCATTTTTACTTTTAGTAAGGTGTCATTTTGATAAACCAAATCATTTTTGCCTTCTTTGGTTAAGACTAGCATCTGATCAAGTACAATCAATTTTTTTGATTCCAACATCATTTTACCCTCTAAAATGGTTTGCAAATACTGAGTATTTCTATCAAGCTGATAAGTTCAACTCATCCTAAATAGCAGCTCAATACATACGATTCATACGTAAAAAAATACTCACTTTAATTATTTAAATACATGAAACTGACATCTGTGCATGTTATCTCACAAGATGCATATTAGATTATTTTTTAAACAATATGCTGTTTTTTTGTCAGACAGTTCTCATAAAAACTCTTTACCGCAAGATCGATTTAAAAAGCTAAATCTATAAATAAAAATAAATAATATTAAATACTTAACTAACTTTATACTTTCATTGTCTCGCTAGCGTTAAATTAGAAATATTGACCAATCATAAAAAGAAATCATACTTATTTGAAAAATAATAAATTTTATTCAAAAAAAATGGCTACGTTAAAGTAGCCATTTTTTAGATTGTGTATTACCAACTGACATTCACGCGTCTATTTGGGGCTAAACAACCAACTAACTGGCGGTTTGCTTTATGCCCTGCACATTGTTGATATAAATCAGTTTGGCTATTGGCCTGAATTTGGATGCGATTTGCATCAACACCCTCATTCACCAACAACTTGGCAACGGTATTGGCACGCTGCGCTGACAATTGATGGTTATATGCAAACTTACCTAAAGGATCTGCAAAACCTGCAACAATCACTGGGCTATTCGATGGCGCTTGTTTAATCCGTTGCGCAATTGCAGCAACTGAACTTGAACCTTGTTCAATTGCATTGGCATTCGATCGATCAAATGCAAAAAATACACTTGATGATCGCAACGTATTTAGATTGGCATCAGCTGGAACTTGATTATTTGCCCCCCAAGCCATTAAACCTTCACATGCCTCACCTTTCCAAGATAAACGTTCAGAAAGCGTATCCTTATTAAAATCGATGCGTAACTGGCAACGTAAATAATCCTGACTATTCGGCTGACGGACATCTAATACATAGTTCCAAGTTTTAACAAAGAATAAACCTTCACTAAATTGAGGATTTCCCAAGATATGTCGAATTTGGTCTTTGGTTAAGCCAGTACCTAGGCGAGCAACATTGTCGTATTCATAACGCTGCACTTGTTTTAAATAGCTTTTTTCAACAGCTGGAAATTTAGCTTCCTCTTGTTGAACCACGACCTCATCATCTGCCGCCATAGCCATCATTGCACTACTAGAAGCGATCCCGATAACCAATGCTTTTATCATGTTTTTCATATTTTACTCTCTTTATCGATTGGAGATGAGGAGAGCCTAAGGGCTCTCCTGCATAACGAGTCCCTTAGTCAATTACACCACTGATACCGATACGTACACTTGGATCACCTTGTGATGCTGCAGCGACACCGCCTGTGATTGACCAACGACCATTATCCGCAGTCTTACGCAAGGTTACGCCGACTGCATTTTCACCACCATGATAAGAAGCACCTGCTGCATAGGTATATTTACCTGCGATGTATGGCGCTGCTTCCAATGCCATTGCTGCGGCAATACCTGCATTTGCTTTTTTCTCTACATCCTCAATACGTTGATTAGTTGAGTAGAAGGCTTGCTCAAGTTTGTTGTCCAGGTTATCAATGCGGTTGCCCAAAGCTTGATCGGCTTTATTTAAGGCATCCACTGCACCACCAACATTGTTGTAGTCTTTACCTCCCACCGTGTAAGTAGGGTTAGTGAAACTATTGGTAATGTTATTATAGCCAGCTCCGCCGCCTAAGAATTCAACAACTTTTTTGTTGGTTGCATTCAATTGAGAGCCGTTGATTGCGTCTTTCGATGCTTCATTAATTGCACCATCTTTGACACCTGTAACAACGCGATTACCATCAGTACCAGCAACATTAACTTTAGTGCCTCCAGTGTCTTTAGCAACGGTAACGTCAGCTGTACTATTCGCTTGTTTAACCAGACCCACCGTACCATTATTAATATCATTTTTAATGTTATTAATAGCATTGGTATTGTTGGTAATCTGCCCTTGCAAATTATCTCTGATTTCTGCTACCTGACCACCATTCACAGCATCTTTAGAGTCTTTAGCAATATTACCGTTTTTCACATTGGTAATCGTGGTTCCATCTGCTCCACCAAGGGTGATCTTGTCTTTTTTAGCATCGTCGTATTTCACTGCATTGTTAGCAAGCTCATTAACATTGTTATTCACATTGCTAATTGCGCTATCCAATTGACCTTTGTTCACCGCATCTGTCGCATTAACACCAGCCGCAACATTGGTCACCTGCTTATTGCCAGCATTGATACCTTGAGTGGTTACACTTGGGCCGCCAGCAATAATAAGTCCTGTATTGTTTAACACAACCGCATTGTTACCAATGGTGATTCCAGCATTATTCAGAACCGTATCACCTGCTTTCACAGAATCAACCGCTAAGTCTTTTGCAGTTTCCACTTCATAGTTATCTGAACCATCAGCATTTTTGCTCTTTTTCACAACAATGTTTTGACCATTGGTCACAGTCGTTTTCGATGTTGTTGCAGCAGAACCAATTGCCTTATCAAGTGCAGTCAACGCATCACCAACATTGGTTTGATTCGCTTGAGCCACATTATAAGTTGGACCTGTAATAGTACCGTCAGCATTGACTTTAGCACCACCACCCAAGCTATTTACCAGCGCAGTTTGGGTTGTTACAACTTGGTTACCCACAGCTTTCAACTGAGCAACGTTCACTGCATCTGCATCGGCACTACCCGCTGCAACACCAGTAATTTGACGATAAATACCACTCGCCTCATCACCTACTGCAACTGCACCTGTAGTTGAGGTTGTTTTCGAGATTGCTGCTTTATCAGCAGTTGTTGCAGCAGATAATGCATAACCCGCTACACCTGCTCCTGTTGTCGCCGCTGAACCGTTTCCTAACACAACTGAACCAGCTACTGTTTTGGTCACATTATTACCAAGTACGAAAGTATCATTTGTAAGCACTTGGTTATTGTTACCGACAGAATAGCTATTCGATCCATCAACGATGGTCGGGTCACCAATCGCACCAGAATGATCACCTTTCACTTTGTTGCCTGTACCAATACTGATTGATTGCAGGCCTGTTGCTTCAGCACCTTTACCAATTGCAATGGACTCTTTACCTGTTGCTTTGCTGTCATGACCAACTGCAAGCGCACTATCCGCACCGTCTGCAACAATTGCATTTACACCAACTGCTGTCGAGTTTAAACCACCTGCGCTTGAGTCATTGGTTGTACCCAAATCACCTTTAGATGTATCAGCATTGGTATGGAAGAATTTAATACCATCGGTATTCATCTTCTGTACTGTTTGACCAATGGTTAGGCGATCTGTAGTTTCTTGACCTTTTTTATCGTAGGTTAAGAACAATGAATCTTGGTTCTTGTTGTCAGGATTTTTATTCACAATCTGATCAACAATATTCACCTTATTGCCATTACCATCTACAACTTCAGTAATATTGCTTGTAATCGCACTCTTCAATTGCTCTTCGGTCGCAGCTCGACCTTTGGTTGCAAAATCACTTGCTTTGATGTCTGTATTACTTAAGCCTTCAATGGTATTACTTGCTTTATCTACAACAACACTGCCTACAGTTACCTTGTCGAAATTCACATCTTTCGCTGTCGATACTTGGTAGTTGCTTGAACCATCTGCATTGGTGGTTGGAGTAACTACAACATTATCTCCTGCTGTAACCGTAGTTTTCGCTTTGGTTGCTGCATCTTTAACACTGCTGATTGCACCGTCAATTGTGTTCGAACCTGTGCCACCAATGTTACTCGTGGTGATCGCACCTGTTGTCGTATCAATTTTCGTTGCACCACCAACAAGGTTCTTCACATTGTTCGCAGTATTAAATAATTGACTGCCATTCACTGCATCTGTTGATGCTGCATTTACAGCACCCGCTTTCACATTCGTGATCGTGGTTCCACCAGCACCTGCAAGTGTGATTTTGTCTTTAGTCGTTGCATCGTCATATTTAACTGCTGCATCGTCCAAACCACCTAACTTGCTATCTACAGCCGCCAATTGGTCTTCGGTTGCTGCTTGACCCGATACCGCTGTGCCATTCCACGTCGTGTTGCTCAGACCTTTAACTGTGTTTGTTGCTTTATCTACAACAACACTGCCTACA